>JABIAY010000012.1 GCA_018653085.1 Nitrospina sp. | reverse complement strand
TGGGGACCAAGTCTCTTTCGCCACCGCGATCAGTGACGGAGCATGCAGGTCAAGAACCTTGGCGAGCTTTTTTAAAACGCTCTCATCAGGCACATACTCATAGCGTTCCATCCGGGAAATATCACTGGCACTGACACCAGCGGCATGAGCCAAGTCAGACTGGGTCCAACCTTTGCCATCCCTGGACTTTTCCAGCACATCTCCCAATTCATCTTCCAAAGGCCCTGGCATAAAATCTCCTTTTGTTCGGGGAATTATATCAAAAATCCTGTCAGGCGTGCCACCAGCAGGATGCTGAAGAGTTTTCGGTTTTTTGCTACCTGTCTGTACCCCCATTCTGTAACGGGAGCAAATCCCGGTACCCTCTCATAAACCCAGAGCAACCACTCCCAGTTAGGGGCGTAAGACAGGGCCTTGAAAACAGCCTGGGCTCCAGAACAAAAACTGCCCTCAGAGTCAACGAAATAGACAGAGAGTTCAAAATGTTCAGGAGAAATTTGTGGGTAATTTTGGCCCACCTCCTGAGAAGAACGGTAAACCACCTCCCCTTTCGTAAGGGGGCTGAGGCGGGCTATCCATAAACGGCAAAATCCGCAATCGCCATCATAGATAAAAACCGGTTTCTTATCTTTTTGAAAAATATTTCCCATAAACACTTCCTAGAGAAGGGTCGTGTGGCTTTATTATAACCTTTATTTCTGAGCCCTTTTTCGTCACAAAAACGGCCCATTTGCCCAGATAAGTGAAGCATCCCTTCATTTTTCAAAAAGAATTTTCAAAAATAGCGGTTCAGGCTTGCGTTCCGGGCTGAGCTACGCTAGTTTCTCTGTTTTACCCATGAATGAAAAAGACTGGCGAGCCGCCAGGGGCAAATTGTAATCTGTTTATTTTGCGGACAAACATTCTCTTAGCTTCACGAGCTATTGCTCATTGGCCCCACGCCTAGTGGTTGCCGTAAAAAAGTGTCGAATAATAGAGACCCGCTTTAGAGTATTTTTGATATTTTCAGGAAGGATTCAATGGCTGATTTTACACGGGAAGAAATTGAAGAGAAGTTAGAAGAATACCGAGAGCTGGTTGCCGCCCGGGAAGATGAAGACGAGTTCGTAGACGAACCCAGCGAAGAGAACACGGAAGAAGAAGCTTCTGACGAAGAGAAAGACCAGGAAGAAGAAACTTCTGACGAAGAGGAAAGTCCGGAAGAAGAAACCCTGGAAAATATTTTTGAAGACAAAGACCTTTCCGGGCTGGACCTGTCGGGGCTGAATTTTCATGGCATCAGCCTGAGACAAACAAATTTAAAAAACACCAATTTGTCTAATTGCACTCTCGCGGAATCTTGCCTGGACCAGGCCAATCTGGACCATGCCAACCTCAGTGATGCGAGTCTTGAAAATATAAGTTGCCTGGAAGGGATAATGACCCATGCCAATATGGAATCCGCAAACCTTCAAGATGCCAAGCTTTTAGGCACCGACTTTAGCGACTCCAACCTGGAAGGAGCTAATTTCAGGAAGTCCAAGTGCATGGAAACCAAACTGGTCCGATGCAATCTCAATGAAACCGATTTCAGCAACTCCGATTTCTCACGGGCAAACCTACAGGACGCAAAAATCACTGATGGCGACCTGAGCCGAGCCCGGTTCAATAACGCTGATTTTGAAAGAACCGACCTCACTGATTCCCGGTTGAGCATGGGAGTCTTTTTTGAAGCAAACTTTAAATCCGCCAACCTCAACCGCGCCTTGATCAAGGGAGCGAAACTCGCTGGAGGAAATTTTGCAGATGCCTGTCTCTCACGTGCAGACATCACCGGAGCCGACCTCACCGATGCCAAATTTCACAACGCGGATTTGAGCCGATCCAAACTGAATGGGGCAATACTAAGAAGAACGGACCTTAAAGGTTCCGATTTGTCTGAAGCGGATTTAAATATCGCAGACCTGACCGGTGCCAATCTGGTTGGAACGAAACTAACCGGTGCAAATTTGGACCGCATAAAACTGAACCAAGCCAAATTAAATGGTGCGCAGTTGAGCGGAGCACGGATGACCAAAGCCAAGTTAGCCGAAGTCGATTTGACCCATGCAGATTTGAGCGGAGCCAACCTGACCGGAGCAGAATTAAACGCGACCCTTCTGGAAGGAGCTGATCTCAGCCGGGCAAACCTGACGGAAGCCATTTTGACAGATGCCAACTTGAAAAACGCTTTCCTGATAGGAGCCAATCTTCAAAAAGCAGACCTGCAAGGGGTCAATTTGGAAGGCGCTGACATGGCAGGCGTAAAACTGAGACATGCCAGTTTAAAGAACGCAAATTTGAAACAAGTAGATTTGCGAAGAGCTGATTTGGAACACGCGGATTTTTCTAAAGCAAACTTGAGTTCAGCAAATTTTACAGGAGCTAAAATGAGCGAGGGCCTGTTTATAGGTGCAGACCTTACAGGAGCCAATATGGACTCTGCCGAAACCACGGACACCCAGTTTAAAGGTGCCGTCGGATTTAAAGCCTAACCCCAAACAAGCACATAATTTTTCGATATTTTTAAATAAACAATCCTGCCCCACAATTTATTCACATACCTATAAATCCCGCACTTTGTAAAAATTTTATTATGGGAATTGAGGCATTTGGCTTTGACTCTCAACGCCAAATCGTTTACTTCTACTATAGTTTCCGTTAATCATTTTATGTAAATCAAACCCATGAAATCCATGTTTAAATCCACATTGTTGGCAAGTTTAATTTTCTCGCTTCTCTCGGCTTTTTCTGTTTTGGCTCATGCGGATTCCATGGAAAGTGCCCTGATTGACGGGGTAAAGTTTCTGGACAAGGTTCCTGAAGTAGAATGGTACCGGGTAGACGGAAAGAGCCTGGTCATAGGTTGGAGAGGGATTCCACAGTTTTTTCCCCACACAAACCGGAGAGCCGCGATGCGGGCGACCATATCTACCGGAAGGGAAGTCCAGGTCTGGGCAGTCCGCCACAACCAGAAAAAATGGAAAATTGGAAGTGGAGATTCTCCTATATGCACTGTTACAGCAAGAAACGGACGGGTAAAAACTGATACCTGCCCCCGTTAAAAAATTCAGCCACCCTCTTTTTCCGTTTACCATTATCCCACCACCAAAAAAAACCTAATCAATTTTAAAACAACTACTTAATCGCTATCGCTCCACCGTGCTTAGAGCGTAACGTATTTGTAACAGTTAAAGTAGGAATAATGCATGACGTTTCGTTTATATTCGGCTACAATTACTCTATGACCTCATCTCTCCAAAGCAAAAAGGCGTTAGTGATTGATAATTCGGCAATCATTACCAAAATCGTCAAAAATTTCCTGGTCCAGACTGGTTTCGATAAGGGCAATGTTTTTGTTGCCCATGACAAGAATCAGGGCATGATGATGTTCGATCTGGAGAGTTTTGATCTGGTCACTTCAGGAATACACCTAAAAGACTCCACTGGAATTGACCTGCTCAAGGAAATCCGTGAAACAAGCAATGACAATCAAAAGCAAACCCCTTTTTTGATTATCAGTTCTGAAGAGCAGGAAACCTATCAGGAAATACTGGATAAGCATCAGGCCAGTGGTTACTTAAGGAAACCTTTCAATCAGGAGCGGTTCAAAAAAACTATCCACGATATTTTGAACCATACTACCGAACCTGCAACCCAGGAATCTTCAGCACCGGCCCCAACTCCTGACTGCCAATGGGAGGAGTCCCCTGTTGAAGTTCCCCCATCAATTATTAATGCATTTACTGAAAGTACGATTGAAGCCATGGAACAATATATGGCTGAGGCTATTCCAGATAGTTCAAAAGGTCCTGTTGAATTAAAGGGATATTTCAGTGCCTGGGTAGATCTTCTGAATTCTGAAAATCGCATCCAGATAACTGTGATTATCAATTTCCCCAAAAAGGCCGCCTGTGGCATCTACGAGGGAATATTTGGAGAAGTCGATATCGAACAGGTCGGTGGCGTGGTTCAGGAGTTATCCAATATCATTGGCGGGATAGTCAAACCGAGAATCTCAGAATTCCCCAAAGAAATCGCACAATTAGTCCACCCGGAAAAAGATTTACCCGGGGAAGGGGTTGAGCTGACCTGGGACCTGGGCCTTCCAGAATCCAGGATGGGGGAAGACCATTCTCTAGGCATTGACGTCAATGGAATTCCCAAGTTTCACGTCCCGTTTAAAATCAAGGACGAAACCTTTCATCTGTTGGTACTGTTGCAAAAGTTTTGATGCCTTCTTGTCGCTAAATATTAACTTCGGCTATCTTTTGTTAATTGTTCTGCGAAATAAAGTAACTCCACCCAAACCGCCGTCAAACCGGTAAAATCACCCCTCAATTTAAAAATCCGTTCCAACTACCACGAAGCGTAGGTTGCTAGGGAAATTCTTTTATATCAACATGTTATACTAGCACCCCCATAAAAAAAACCAAGCCCTGTGTAAGGGTTTTTAATGGACATCGACAAAAGTTTCAATATACAAAGGATTTTATATAGAATGATCTATTAAAGTTCAGTTCAAAATGGCAGGGCCTGCAAAATCCCGGCAAAGATTGCGCTCAGAAATTCTCAGGAGATCGATAGTGAATACCCGTTCCAAAATTCTTCAAGACGTTCAGAACTATTACGGAAAAATTCTTAAAACCAAAAATGACCTTCAAACCAGTGCTTGTTGCGCGGCGGACACCAT
Organism: Nitrospina sp.; assembly: GCA_018653085.1. Lineage (GTDB taxonomy): Bacteria > Nitrospinota > Nitrospinia > Nitrospinales > VA-1 > LS-NOB. The sequence continues at coordinate 41,004 of JABIAY010000012.1, read as the reverse complement.
GCCTGGGTACTTGCGTCCCTACTTGAAGAATATACATGACGAAGTGCAGTCCAGGTTTTATGGTTGCGCTTCCACTTTTCCTGCAAGCCTCAAAGGGAAAACCGTGGTGGACCTCGGTTGTGGTTCAGGACGCGACTGCTATTTACTTGCGCAGGTAGTCGGCCCCAACGGCCTGATCATTGGTATCGATATGACCGATGAACAACTGGCGGTGGCCCGAAAACATGTTGACTACCACACGAAAAAATTTAACCTGAAAAAACCCAATGTTGATTTTCGTAAAGGCTGGATTGAAGACCTCACTTCGGCAAACCTTGAAGATAATTCCGTGGATGTGATTATTTCCAACTGCGTGGTCAACCTGTCTCCCGACAAAGAAAGTGTATTCCGTGAAATCTTCCGGGTTCTTAAACCCGGCGGGGAGCTGTATCTTTCAGATGTTTTTACCGGACGGCGAGTACCGGAACCCCTGACCACCGACCCTGTTTTGCTTGGCGAATGCCTGGGCGGTGCACTGTACCTGGAAGACTTTAAGCGTATGCTAAGAAAAGTCGGTTGTCTCGACCACCGGGTTGTTTCCAAAAACCCGCTCACTCTCAACAACGAGGATATCCAGCGCAAGGCCGGCATGATCGATTTTTATTCCATGACTGTGCGTAGCTTCAAAGTTGATTTCGAAGATATCTGTGAAAACTTCGGCCATGTCGCCTATTACAAAGGCAGTATCCCTGAGTTTCCACATGGGTTCACTCTGGATGACCATCACTATTTTCAGACCATGATTCCCGTACCGGTTTGTGGCAATACCAGCAAGATGCTGAGTGGAACCCGGTTCAGCGAACATTTTAACGTCCTTGGAGACTTCTCAACCCACTACGGACCTTTTGACTGTGCTACTCCCCAGGCACAGGAAGGCATTCACACAAACGGCAATGGCGCCTGTTGCTAACCGGCGAGCCGCCGGTGGCAGATTGAAAACACTCCTCAAGCCGAGACAACTCTTTACCAGCCAGACAAAGCGATGGCACACCGGCCCCACGCCTAGTGATGGTGGGGGAGGTCGAATTCCTGCGGATTTAAATCGTAGTTTTTATAGAGCTGGCGCAGACGTTTGCGAACCTTGACGCTATTTTCAGAATCCTTTTTCAGTTCCCAAATCTGTTGCGCTTTGCGAGCCGCCAGAACCGCCTTTCGCCCCTCATTAAGACCATCAAAAGCCTTGCTCATATTGAAGTAGGCATTGGCATCCTGCGGATTTTTTTTCACCGCTTTTTTATATTCCACCAGGCCCTTCTCATAGATTTCTTTCATGGCAACACCCAGGAGAAAAGCCAGTCAATAACAATACAACAAATTTAAAACCCTGCTTCTCCTCAGATAGCATCAGGCATCCAGTGTCAGGTTTTCTTTGGGGACGCTGATGCAAGCCAGACAGGATCCTTCTTCAGGTTTTGAACCGGGTTCTCCCACCAACTCCACCTTACCGCTCTTAATCGCAGTGAGGCAGGTTCCACAGTTACCCGCACGACAACCCGAATCAATAGGGACTCCATTCGCCTCTGCGAAATCCAGCAGAGATGCGGCTTTTGAGTCCCACGTCAAAGTCTTTCCTGATTTCTCAAACTGAATATCAATTTTGGCACTGTCTCCCTTACCAGTATCGGCTTTGCACCCCTTGACCGTAGCCGGACCAAAAGCCTCAAAATGAATATTCTTTTTGGGGACTCCCCAATCGGCCAAATCTTTTCTCAAATCTTTGACCATAGGAGGCGGAGCACAGATATAAAAATCAAAATTACTGGAAGGAAGAATGACTTTTATATTCTCTACGTTGACTCGGCCCTTGACGTGATAATCCTCACTCAACACATCGGTTTCCGCCGGTGCACTGTAAAAAACATTCAGGCGAACATTTTCATTCTCTCGTGCCACCATTTCCAGATGTTCCTTCATCACATGTTCTTTCTTATTTCTCACCCCCAGGAAAAACCAGACTTCTCGTTGGGAAGCCATTTCAGTAATTGCATTGAGCATGCTGAGCAATGGAGTGATCCCGACTCCACCTGCAAGAAGAACCACCGGGGAGCTTTTGGTCATACTCATGGAAAAATGTCCGCTGGGGGCTTTAACATCCACGATATCATTTTCGTTCAAGACATCGTGAAAATGGGTAGAAATCAACCCGGGAGGCGCAGAGGGATTATCTCTGGGTGCCGGAACCCGCTTGATCGACACTCGGTAACGGTCTGAATGGAAGGGGCTGTCCGACAAGGAATAACAGCGAATAACCGGCTGGGCCTGGTTCGGCACGGGAATCTGGAAAGTCAGAAACTGGCCCGGCAAAAACCCCGGCAACTCCCTGCCATCGTGCGGAGAGAGGTAAAAGGACGTAATATCATCCGTCTCCTTGACTTTGGAGATAATCTTAAATTTTCGAAAACCGTTCCAGGCCAGTTTCACCTGTTTGGCTTCGACCTCGCGCCGGGCCATTATATTTTTGATCTTCACCTTCAACAACTCCGATTCAAGATCGACTTTTTCCTGAGTGATGGCAAGAATCCGCGAGTTGTTAGCCATAAGCACCAGTACATAGGCTACCAGGCCCAATAAAAATACCAACGCGACAAAACTGAATATAATGTTCAGCAAAATTCCTCCTTAAAGATGAAGCTTACCGCCCTGATGTTTTATCATGTTGATGAAGGGGGTTTGCCCTTCCCGGTCAGCATATCTTTTTTAAAACTCGGTTTAAAGTGATATGTATGGCATCTCTGGCATTCAAGGTTAATCTGCGCTTCTGAGTGACACTGCATACAGGTCTTCTTCCTGATAAACTCAAAGTTACTGACCCAATTAGCAGGGTCGTACTCCTTAAAGGAAGCCATATAGTCCACTTCCTTGTTGAGAATATGGCAATTCGCGCATGAGCGCTTGGGCCCTAATATTTCTATATGATTCTCATGTTTATAGCGCACATAAGGGCGGTCATAGCCCTTTTTATAATTCCATTCCACGATCAGGCGGGAAACACCCTTTGAGTTTTTGACCTCTGTTACCGCATGGCATTTGATGCACCCCCCCACCCCATCTTTAGTAGAAAGAATCTGTTCGCGCATGGCAGTGGCTCTTGAGGCCTTGTCTTCCTCATCCTGTTGTGTCGATACAGCCAGGGCAAACTCCACCCAGCTTTTGGCTACGGGGTCCGCATGCCCCGAAGGCTTGTAACGGATTTCCAGCATATCAGCGTACCAGCCACCAAACCTCGCTTCTGCAGGAGGCTCATACTCCTGATTCAGGCCCCAGGAGCAAGCCGCCCGCTTGAGCACCTCCGGATTCAAACCCGCCAACAGGTCCGCAGACATGGGGGTTTCAGTTTGTCCATCAATCAGTTCTACAAAGGGGGCGCTACTTTCTTCCGCCATGGCAAAAATCAGATCCTGAAGAGGCTGGTCATAGGTTTCCGGATCGTCCTCAGGAATATTCAAAAGAAAAGCACTCACTAAAGCCGGCTGTTCCGTGGAAACACTGAGAAACTCCTCTTCCTTTTTGGAATGGGTATGAGGAAAGCTGCAGGCCTCCACCAACGACTTGCGGTCAATCAGGTCTTGCATCAACTCCGGGAGCCTGAGAAGAATGAGTTCTTTTTTCTTGATCTGTGAATCATGGCAGGCAACACAAACCACTTCATAACCTTGTGGTCGGATTTCCCGACCCGACAGCGTTATCGTGTGACAACCTGAACAGGAGCCGGGAGCTTTATCAGAAAATTTTGGATTATCAAAATGCTTTTTCAAATGCGAACCGTGGTCAAACTTAACCGAGTTCCGGCTAAAATAAGGAAATTTTTTAGAAAATTCAGGATGTCCGTGCTCCAAGCTCTCAAACTTGCTTTTATGGCAAGAGCCACATTGCTCCGGGGTCAAAAACCTCGTGCTCATGGCTGGGCCGCTATGTTCCCGATGGCACATGACACATTGCGTATCCAGAACCTTCCTGTCAGGAGACAAGCTGGCATTGTGAGCCCTGAAACTGGGGCCTCCGAAACTATGGCAATTCACACATTGAGTTGAAAGATCCGAATTGTTGAACACGGCTTTTATCCAGGCTACAGGTCCCTTGCCATGAGCCGCATGGCAGGCGGAGCAACCCACCTCTTCAGTAAACTTAGCATGAGATTTAGACAAAGGTCCGGCATTGGAAATGCTGATTATGCCTCCAACGCTGGGGTCCAGTGCCAGCGAAGAACCGATCAAGGCCAGGATAATACCCACTGCAAGCACCACCAGCCTGCCACGGATGACCCGCAATGTACTTCGAGGAGCGCAGGGAGGTCTTTGGGTAGAACATTCTCCTCCCGGCCCGGGACCCTCTTCGCAGGGACCGCCGAATCTTTTGTCCCTCCGGCATTCCCACCGGTCACCATTTAGAAATGGGGTACATTCCCGGACTCCCCCGCAGGTCCCATCTGCCTCAGGACCATGATTGCATGGGGTTTGCCACAAAGAAGCCCTGCCGCAACGATAGGGCAGGCTGGGCCTTTCATAATGACTCTGGTCATGATCAAACTTGTTTTCTTCCATCACACGAAGAACACCAGAATAAGGATTAAATGCCAAAACACCATTGCCATCACAGCACCCGCCAGGGGAATATGAACCAGAAGCCAGGTTTTAAGCAATGTTTGGAGCGCATAATGAAAATCTATCTTTCTTTTTTTTTCCGCCAATATATAGACCCGGTCCAAATACGCTCGTTCTTTTTCATCCAGGAAGCGTTCCAAAATCATGCACTGCTGGCGCACCCAATGCTGGCTCAGGTGACTTCCAAAAATATTACTCATGAAAAAACGCGGCTTTTGAAAATACCACTTCAGAGTTTCCAGGTAATGTTCGGCAAGAGTACTGCTTCCGGTTTCTTCGGTACAATTCAACACTTGGGATTCCACCTGCTCCCTTATTTCGGCAAGCTCTCCCGGAATGCGCTCATAAATGACTTCCGCGCCACTGCATGTAAGCTGACGGGGATAAAATTTTTCCATAACGAGCCCTGCCATCCCTGAAAGGGAAGTAATATAAAATAAAACTGTCAACAGCTGGCCATAAAAGCCTTTCGGCCCCACACCATCAGTATGAAGCCAAAACAGGAACAGGACCAGAAATCCGCCAACCGAGTGAAGCAGAAACCACCGGGATGCGGGAGCCAGAGGCAAAAAGGATAACCGCTTGCGCATGCTGAAAAGTGCTATGAAAACCAGTATTCCAAACAATACACAGCCACTGGCAAAAGCTGGAATGCCGAGGGCGCGATCAATCTGAATGGTCCACGCCCAGGTCACCAGAAAGAAAAGGGCCGCAAAACCCAGATAACCCCAAACCCGTGCTGGACTAAAACCTTGATGTATTTTCATCTAGCTCCGTCTCTCTAAAATCCACCCGTCTCATAGCATCATGCGGACAGGCAAAAACACAAGCAGGTCCGCTGATCTGGTCTGCGCACAGGTCACACTTCGTCGCTTTCAGGATGGGTTTCTGGTTTTGAGGGTCCGTAATAAATTGTCCCGCCTCATCGCGAATGGAAACCATGCGAATATTGGAATAGGGACAGGAATTGGCGCAGGTTTCGCAACCAATACAAGTATCATCATTGATAATGACCATACCTCCGGACATAGACCGGTGAATAGCCCCTGTGGGACAACCGATCATGCAAACAGGGTCCGCGCAATGCATGCAGGCATTGGCCACCATCCAGTTTTCAAAAGTCTTGCCATGCCTGATGAATCTGGGGTTGCCATCATGCGCCGCAGAACAAGCCCGGACGCAGTCATCACAACGCACACAGCGGTCCAGGTTTATCAACATCGCCTGAGTTCCATTAACAAAACGATCTTCAACCGCCCACTCCATTAAAGCACCATCGGTCAGGGTTCGATCAATAAAGTCCTGCAACCGCCTTGACTCTGCGGAGGTTTGTGCCACGACCTCCCTAACCCCATCCCTTTTGGACGACCAATGAGCGAACAAATGCTTTTCAACGATTTTACTGGGCACCCGAAGCATTTCCGCATAACCCAGCGCAGTAAGGGTCACTCTCATGCCAACGTTGGTATCGCCCTGCCAGGCCCGAAAGAGTTCGTCCGCGCCATAAAAATCTCCAGCCCCCAGATAGGTCAAGGTCTGCTGACCATTGCCCCGATCTATCGACACCCGGGCAAATCCACCACGAACCATTAATATTCCATCCGCATAAGCTCCCTGATGAACAATAACGGGTTCATCCTTCGCACCCTGGGTTTTATCCTGAGCCTGGAGCTTGTTATAGGTCAGGTGCCAGTCGAATTTGCCATAGGTTTCAAAGAGAGTGGCATCCGCCACTTCCTGAAGATCTTCATCATTCAGGTGGGAGAAGATGGAAGTCGCCCTTAGATGGGCGTTGAGGGCATTTGCACGGTAACGCTTATCAATGAGTCGGCGCCACCCCTGATCATATTTTCTGAACTCGCGCAGTCCCTGCCAGCGTATTTCCAGAAGTTCTGCATCGGTTTCGGCAAAAATGGTAGCGGTTCTGGGGGTCCGCCCCAGCGCGGCAAGTTCGCCGAACAACGCACCTTTTCCCAAAGAGGCAGTTTTATTCTTATCTAAAATAGCGGGAACATCCTGGAGAAAAACGTGCGCGGCCCCCAGATCATTAGTCTCCCGAACCAGCGCTTGCAAACCATAGCGCTTGACATCACGGACTTCAGGAATTTTACGCTGGTTCCAAAGTTGTTTGAGGGCCTGCCAAAGGCTTTTTTTACGAATGGTCCGACGTCCGAGCATTTCACCGGGAAGACCGGGGAACAGCACGACCTTCAGCGAACCATCCAGAACCAGAAACGCAGAATTGCCATAGTCTCCCTCGCGGATGACAATGTCTCCCGCCGAGTACTTTACAATCCGCGCGTCATTTTTAAGGATCCCTTTGAGAGGGCAATGAGTGGGGAATTTACTCTCTTCTATCGCAGAAATTTCTGGAACAGTTAGAAGTCGTTCCACATCCTGATCGGTCATAAACAAACCGAACGGCTGGTCCCATCTCTGCGGACGCACTTGAGTCGTTACAGTCACCTACCCACCTCCAAAAAGCACAACTGAAAGGGGCGAACTTGTCATCTAATCCTGGATTAGCAACTCTTAAGATGCCAGGAGCGATTCAGAGAAACCCAAGTCCGAGTTGTAACCATTTCCTTATTTATAATCCGATGTAGCCGGGAGCTTGCCTCCAACAACACTTGTCAAATCTTTCCCGGCAATGGCTTTGGACAGTTTTAAAGCGTTCTCTCGCGAAGGAGAAGCCAGAAGACCTGCCGCCTCCGGGATATTTTTCAGAACAGCTTTGGCATTTTCAGCACGTTTGTTCTGCGCTTCTTTGTATTTAGCCTCACCTGACTTTGACATAGCTTCGGTGGCAGAAACCAACGCCGCCGCCTGCCCGACCACATATATTTGCGCCAGATCCTGGGGGGTCATTTCAGCATTGGTCTTGATATCCGGAGGATAATACCGGTGCCGCACTGAACCCTGGGAATATTTAACCAGTTCAAAATCGGGGTTAATCGGGTGTCCGGCTCCCAGCATTTTAGCCAAGTCATCAGCTTTCAAGTCGGGGTGCGCCAAGCCATGACAGGTCATGCAGTTTTCGGCAACCTCATACTTCATCGTAGGCCAGATCAACCCTGCGGCAGTGGAGTCGGCAACTCGTTTTGCTTTATGGTCCGCCGCTTCCTGATCCCGTTTAATCTCTTTTCCACCATAATTGTCATGGATAGCCAGCCAGTCGGAAGAAGCTCCGTGGCAACTTTCGCAGGATGTCCCAGACTTGGCGACCGGCTTGGAACCGGAATCTTTTTGCTCCAGCGTGTAATGGCACAGGTAACAGGTCTCATTGCGTTTCATTCTCTTCTGCCCCCCTACAGCCGCCAGAATTTTTTTTGGGGACGGTTTACTGTCATCTTTAGGTTCCCGATGAACTGTACGAAAAGAAGTGAAGTGTTTGGTTTTTTCCCAAACTTTGTTCTCTGCCTCATGACATTCCTCACAAAGTTTGGCACCCTTAAAAAAAGGTTGGGCCGATGACGTGGAAGGGAAAATCAACCACCCGCTCACCAAAACCAACGCCATCAGGAAAAAAGGTCTAGATATGAAATAAATACCATCACGCTTCATAACACCCTCACTTTTTTAAAGGGAATAGCAACACGCTCCCGCGAATGTTTCAGGAGCACGAACAACCTGGACTATCCCAAAATTAAAATTGATAGAGAATTTCCGTTCGCAAGCCATAACCGTCACTGCGTTTTTCCTGGACGGTGTAATGGCTGTCTACCTGGAGCTGAATTCTTTGAGCCAGTCTCTGGCGGAACTCATAGCCAAAAGCTATGTCATCAAATCTATCACCACTGATATCTTTTCTGCCGGCCACTTCCAGCGTAAGGCTTGTTCGATGATCGTTCCAAAATGCCTGATACCCTGCGGCAAAACCAGCCACATCATTCGCAAAGCTGATCAATTCCGAACCAAAATTACCAATGCTCGGGGAGGCAAACAAGATACCTAAAGCACCCAGCGGCCCACCTACAATCGGTTCGCGACCCACCTGGGTAAAATTTCCAGCCGCCACAAATGGATTCATATAAACGATATCATCAGACTTGAAGGGTGTGAAAGAAAGCTCCGCAGAGAGCAAGGTTCCCGTACCAGCCTCTGCACTATTGTTATCTTCGGCAAAGGAACTGTTAACTCTGAAGGCCGTACTCCACAAGCCGATTCTTTGAATAGCCGAAATCCCTACATGATAACTATCCCCAGCAGTCTCCTCATCGTTCACATATACAAAATCCATATTCCAGTAGGTCTTTTGTGTATCCATAGAGTTAAACAAGCCAAACATATCTGCACGATCGTCCCGTTCAGCATCGCCTCTCCCCAACTCATTCCAGCCCCACACAAATGAAGACCTTAAACCCGGGACACCCGGAAGATGGATATTATTGCGGACAAGCGCAACGGCATCCACCTCATCATTGAGCATGATGCCTTCCTGGAACTGCAATAACTGCCGCCCCACAGAAAACCCAAAATCCCGCCAGGTTACCCCTTCCGGATCCAGCGTTGGGAACAAACTTCCCAAGTCACCCTCAAAGAACATGGTCCGAATATCCATATTAAATTCGGACTGCCCGTCACCACGATTATCGTTAAAAGATACCCGGGAAAATTTGGAGGGTTCATTTTTGTCCAGTGGTCGGACACCAATGATAAATTTTTCCGTCCCCGTCAACTGCACATTAGCGTAAAGGTCCAAACGGTTCGCCCATTCGGAGGCAGTACTGTTCGCGCTCCCATTGTCAAACATTTGCAGAGACGACCGCATGGTTCCAAAAACCCACAGCTGTGGTTGCCAGACGGCTCCCCAGGGGGTCTCAAAACCTTCATAAAGATTTCCCACGCCGAGAAAAAGATCTCCCCCCTCATAAATCAGGCCAGGGCGAGAACCCGTATCGGACGGAGCAAGGAGTTGGATATGCTCAGAAGAGAAGGCAGGAACTTCCTCGGTATGCCCCAGAGGAAACCAGTCCGCATGGGCCGACAAGCCGGAACATAAAACAAACACACCACCGATCAGCAGAGACCGTAGCGCGTTGCCGACAGAACCCATTTTTTTTTCAATAAAACTCACCTTTTGCATCGCTCTCCTCCGAAGCAATGTTTAACACCTATTCAAAACCAGAAAACATATTCCGGTTGATTATTTACCCATCTCCAACGTAACTTCTTTTTCCCACAGGGCTTCATAACCTGCGGCAACCCCAGCCACCACCTCCTGGGCACTCATGCCATAGTCAAACCCTCGGCCTTGAATAGCCCCAACCAGATTCGCAGGGGCCATTCCAGCCTTTAATGCAATTTTGGCCTTGTAAGGTCCTTTGCCTGTAAGCATGTCACCGTCAATCTCGTATTTCGCCCAGAGATGCCCCAAAGGCTCGATACTTCTTCGGTGGACACGCTCCGTGGCTGGCTCCCCTGTCAATATCAACGACTGAATTGAGGGGCGAACAAAAGGAATCGTGGTTATCGGGTAAGGAATGGGAATAATCTGCTCCCGCTCCCCGCCACGCAGGTTTGATACCACAAACCGGGATCGCAAATCGAAAAGCTGTTCATCAAGCGGAAGTTTCCCGGCATGAACATAAGACGATTCCCGGTCACGCAGATCTCCGTTCGGATCATGATCGCCGGTAACAAAAACCACCTTGCCGTCACTATCTGTCACGACAATATTAAGCCAAACCATCCTTTCACCGGTAAAACCTGTTGGGGCATTATGACCATCTGTGAGGTTAGTGACCTTCACCTTAAAACGAATGCCATCCTCATCACTCTGTTGAACAACGACATCATCCAGATAATAACCATTCTTCAAGACTTCTGTCCGTTGCTCTCCGGCCCATTTCAAAAGCTTAAGCTGAGCGTTTAATATTTCCCGGGCATCGTAACGGTCATCCACAGAGTCCCAGCGAGCGGGGAATTTCGTTCCCTCCGTAAGACTATCTTCAAACTCATCAGTACCCCAGCCAGCTTTATAATCAAACTTTAGCCATTCCCTCATGCTGGCCATCTCCTGAGCTTCCGCATTATGCGGAAAAATACCCGGATGAATCACCGAGTGGTCGGGTCCTGCAAAATAATGGTTGGTGACCTTACGAGTTTTAGTTGCCTTTCCTCCCACGATGGCACCAGGACCTTCATTATAGCCAGCGGCAATTCCCTGCACTTTGCCCATATGGCAGTCCTGACAGGTGATTCCTTTCGCCGCGGCAGGAGAAGTGCGGTATTCGCTGAACGCCTCCTCGAGCCGGAAACCATTAAACAAAGTCACATCGTGACAAGTCCCACAAAATACCGGCTGAGATATTGAAGCAAACTTTTTAACCTCGGTATGAACTTTGCGGCCGGGCTTGCCCTCTTCCGTCACCACCCTGAACTCTTCATCTTTCAGAACCCGGGCCATCTCTTCATTGCCCTGTGGCCCGTAAACAGGGGCCAGCAGACTTCCTTCCACCAAGGCCAAGCGTCCGCTTCTTTTATTGTAGTCTTTGTTCATACGGTGGCAGACCACACAGGTAATGCCTTCCCGTGAGGTGGGGTGCCTATCCAAATTGGACATGAACGGGGACTCACCCAGGTTCGCGCCAATGGGACTGTGACACCTAAGGCAGAAGTCACCATTCGACCCGCTGGACAATTCATTGATCTCGCTACTGAGAGAGAGGTAAACCGGGCTCAACTGCGCATAGGAATGTTGAGAAACCGACCATTCTTTATACTCCTGAGGGTGGCAGGTGCCACAGGTCGCCGCAGAAGGGTACCGGCTTTCAGCAAATAACGCCTCATGGTCGGCGGCGGCCTGAAGGGCTACATCGAGATCCTCTTCCGTACCTTTATTTTCATCCGCACCTTCACCAGGCTTTTCTGCGGTTTCAGGGGATTTCTCACCGGCGGCTTCACCTTTCATGTCCTTCATCTCCGACATCGCAGGAGCTTTTTCGGATTGAGCAACATCGCCCGGCACACTCTGGATGCAGGAATATAGAAAGAAAAGAGCCAAACTTACCATCCCCAATGACCAGAAAGAGAGGCGGCTTCTTTTAGAATTAGAATTTGATATTGATGAATCAGTAGGCTTGATAAAAAATTTCATTCTCACACCTGCGGGATATTCATTTCCGGTTGTCGGAGAAGAGCGAAACCGCAAGTCAGATGCCTCACAGCCCCCCCTCCCTTTAAGAATCAGTCATATACTAACTGAAATCCGGTCTGGGTCAAGGATAAACTCCCTTCTCAAGCTGGGCGAGCTTCAGCAAATACCGCGTTTCTGCTCAAAACACAACCTGCCCAGGGAAATCGCAAAACAGGATTTATCCGAATTCAAAATATCTCCCATGGGATATAAATCTTAGATTCTTCGGACAAAATAATGATGCGCCAGCAAAGTCACAATATACTGGGCGGCCATAATACCGGCGAAGGGGATCAGACTGGCTGAAAGAACACCCAAAATGGCAAACAGGGCCAGCAGGAAAAGTGGCAGGTCGAGCCCATTCCAGCGCCACAACGCCAGAAGGATTTTTATTTTTTCATGACAGGCTTTCCGTTGTTCGAAGGTCAAATCCAGTTGATTGTCTCGATCCCCCGTTTTTATCTGGTTCAGAAAACTCCATTGACCGCGAAAAAACAATTGTTGGACCTGCAAATAATAAAAATAAAGCACCAGTACCCACGATTTCTGCTTCTCAAGCCTTTGGCAGGTGTCTTGAACTTCTCGTTCCATGCCATCATAGCCTTGCAAAATCAAGGTGCCCAGACTCTGCTTGCAATAATCATAAGAGATGGCCTTCAGGATGATCAGTCCTATTATAGTTTTCAGGACCTGTTCATGTTCGGGAAACCCTATAATGAGCCCCCAAACCACAGCAAGATAGGCAAAATAACCGGCGATGCCATCGATCAGCCTCCCCCATTCGCTGGTCATGCCCTTGGCCCGGGCCAGTTGACCGTCCACACAATCCAGCACCAGAGTGGCTTCCAACAGAAACCCTCCCAAAATCAGGGATACCGGGCTGGCAAAGCTGAACGCGTAACCCGAGGCAAAACCCGTCAGGACAGAAAAATAAGTCACCTGATTGGGAGTAACAGCTGTGTTTTTCAAGAAGCCTACAATCCGTTGCGCAATCGGATCCTGAATATAGCGATTGACCGGCTCCATCATGTCTTCGAGTGCATGCCCCGATGTATCACCCATATGCTAAAACCATTTTTGTTGTTGGTACCAGTGGATCGTCTCGGCCAGCCCGCGGCTCAGGTCATATTGAGGCTCAAACTCCAACTCAGTAAAAAACTTTTCCGGCGAAGCCGACCACGAGCTTTGCCGGATATCTATCATCCTCTGTCGGTCAAAAAGCGCGGGTCTGGAACCGCAACTGGCCCATGCCTCAAAGAGCAGGGCAACAGGAGTTAGCAACCCTTCCGGAATTTTCAAGGTTCTCAACCGGACATCCATAATGCGCGCGCACTCCTTCGCAACCTGTTCCCATGCATGAACCCGGCCATCGGTAACAAAATAGCTACAACCTCTCTGCTGTGAAGGGGCCGAAGCCATGAGCATGGCTTGAACCATGTCCGCAACATAAATCAGGGAAAGCTCTTTGCCCGCCTTGCCAATTTGCAGTCCCCATCCTTTATGGACCCCTTTAATAAAAGTGAAAAAGTTTTCTTCCCGGGGACCATACACTACAGGGGGACGCAAAACAGTGACAGGAAGCGAATCCGAAAACCGCAGGGCAATTTCCTCTCCCGCAAGTTTGGACTGCCCATAAAAAGTCACCGGCCTGCAAGGAGTAGTTTCATCAACCAGACCGCCCTGAGGGCTCGGTCCAGTCGCCGCCAGACTGCTCAGGTGGACAATACCCTTGATCCGGCCTGCCCGTTTCTGACATTGCTCGTACAGGTTCGAACAGGCGGTGGCGTTGACCTTGAAATAGCCCGAGCGAGATTTCGCCTTGGTCAATCCAGCACAATGAAAGATGTAGTCGATATCTTCCAAAGCAGGGATTTGGAAATCCGCTTGCGCCAGATCCACCCTGTGAAGATGAACCCGGGAAGCATCCAGCCACTTGAGGTCGGAGGACTGCCTCACCAGCCCATGGACCGTACAGCCGGAGTCCAAAAGCTGGTCGACAAGGTGACTGCCGATGAAACCATTGGCGCCGGTAACCAACGCCGTGGCACCGTTAAGATGCGATAGACCGTTCATAGATGCGGTGTCTTTTATAAATTTTTCCTCCTATCCGGTGCATCGGATCAATAATGCTTTTATTGTCCTCCAGCAACCAGGACAGCTCACACCATTCTATCTTTTTTTCCAGAAACATCTTATAGATTTCATAATAAAACCAGGCATCAATGCCCAACCTGCGAAATTTTTTCTTCACCCCGAGCATCGGCACCCGGTAAGCGTCAATTTTATTTTTCTGCCATAAGAACCGGGCCCAGCCAAAGGGAAAGAGCCTCCCATCCAATTCTTTCAGGACCTGATTGACATCTGGCAAGACCAGGGAAAACCCCGCTGGCTCGCCTTTGACTTCGGCTATCAAACAAAATTCGGGTTGCACAAAGGATTTCATTTCCCGCGCAGAAAACTCAAATTCTTTTTGTGTCATCGGCACGAATCCCCAGTTCGAACTCCATGCCGAGTTATAGATATCCCAAAGAACGGCAAGTTCCTTTTCAAACTGACTGAGATCCAAACATCTGATGGTGAAGTGATTTCTTTGTTTCAGTTTTACTGCGGCCCGCTCCAGATAATCCGGAACCTTGATGAAATCCAGCCGCATGGCCACGAGGTCCTGGGCTTTTTCAAGGCCCCAGGCCGCAAAATGTTCTCGATAGTATTCCGGGTTGTAGGGAATGCCAAACATCGGCGGAGAATCAAACCCCTCGATCAGCAAGCCGCACTCGTGATTGGTCGACAGGTTCATCGGTCCCATGAGGCGGGCAAACCCTTTCTCCTGACACCACTGATAAGCCTTGTCTAACAAAAGATGGGAGATCGTCGGATCATCCACCGACTCAAACATGCCGAACATTCCGACAGGTTCCGGGTGAAGTTCCTGATAGTTCCGGTCATGAATCAGGGCGATCCGCCCTACCGGTGACTGACCTGCGTCCAGCGCCAGAAAGAGCTCGACTTCGGCATGCTCGAAAAAGGGATTGCTGTCAGGATTCAGGAACTTTTTACGTTCCCAGATAAGAGGGGGAACCCAGCATGGCTGGTCTTTATAAATTTTCCAGGGAAGGCGAACGAAACGTTCCAGGTCCCGAGGGGTTTCAACCTTGATGAGGCCCATTATTCCTTGGGAATAATGCCCAGCTTGGTTCCCAGTCTTCTGAATGAGTCGAGAACTTTATCAAGATCTTCCTGATCATGGACAGAGGTGTAGCTGG
The DNA here is from genome assembly GCA_018653085.1 of Nitrospina sp. Classification (GTDB taxonomy): domain Bacteria; phylum Nitrospinota; class Nitrospinia; order Nitrospinales; family VA-1; genus LS-NOB. Next base: position 25,963 of record JABIAY010000012.1, on the reverse strand, counting down.
TCCGAATCATGGCATTGAGATGCGGCACAACCGGCGACACCGCAACCCCCGCAAAAATCCCATCATCAAACAGGAGCCTGTTCATATAAAGCGTCAGGGCTTCTTCTCCTATTTTTATGGGGACAATAGGAATGGAGTTGTTATTTACTTGAAAGCCCATATCAAAAAATCCCCTTTTGATATAAGCAGTGTTTTCCCGCAAGCGGCTGATGCGTTCCGGCTCATTAATCATGATATCCAAGCCCGCAATAACCCCGGCAACCGATGCAGGCGGCAGGGCCGCAGTAAAAATAAACGCCGAGGCTTTATGGCGAATGAACTCGATGATCTTGGACTTTGCAGAAATAAATCCGCCGATAGACCCCAGACTTTTGGAGAACGTTCCCATATAAATATCTATTTCATCTTCCACGTTGTAGTAGCTGGCAATGCCCCTGCCATTTTCACCCAGGACACCCAGACCATGAGCTTCATCAACCATGACGCTGGCTCCATAGTCTTTCGCCAGTTTCACAATGGCCGGAAGGTTGGCAATATCACCGCTCATACTGAATACACTGTCGGTGATAATAATCTTACCCTCAACATCCGAATATTTTTTCAAGTAGTATTCCAGATGGTCCATGTCATTGTGGTAATAGCGAACCGTCTTTCCCGGTGCCACGCTACACCCTTCATAAATACTGGCATGGTTTTCCCGGTCCGAAAAAGCTACATCCCTCCTCCCCAGCAGGCAGGCAATGGTTCCCTGGTTTGCCTGGAACCCCGTAGACATGACAATGGCATCTTCCCGGTTCAGGAACGAAGATAGCTCCCTTTCCAGAGTCTTATGCAGATTAAAGGTGCCATTGAGAAAACGACTGCCAGTGCAACCAATGCCAAATTTTTCCAACGCATCCCGACCGGCCTCAACCACACGCGGTTCCTGCGCCAGCCCGAGATAATTATTGGTGGCCACAGAAATGGCTTTCTTCCCGTCAATGACAACATGGCATCCATCAATCTCCTGGACTTCCTTGAAATACGGGTAAATCCCCAGTTCCTTGGCCTGCTCCGGAGCAAAATAGCCAAAGCATTTTGCCAGAATCCCTTTCTCCTTACTGCTGGGTGGACGCAGGTGGGAATTCTCAAAGTCAAACTTCTCTTTTAACGAGGAAATGATTTTGCTCTTCTTCAAATGAGAAGGATCTTCATCTTCGAACTCATTGCCCAGAGTAAAAGGTTTTGTCATAAGTTTCTCGCCAGAAATTTTAAGTAATGAAATCTAAAATTTACCTATCGGCATGTTTCCACAACTGGTTTAGCGCAGGAAACAATCCCGAACAAACCGTTTGACCGTACAAGGAGTTTTTTCCCTGATCCTGAATCAGCCGACGGTGTGCCTCCTCTAAAACGTAATAAGGCAAGTCAGGAAACAAGTGATGCGTTGCATGAAAGCGAAGCCCCACCGGTGCCCATAAAGAAGTCACCCACCCAATTCCGGGAATATTAACCGAGTCCAGCATCTGGTTTGGGTGGCTCATCACATTTTCCTCGGGGTTTTGGTAGCGGTGAGCCGCCAGGGTTCTAATGGAGTTAACCATAAAAATCAAGGCAGTAACACAGTACCACAGGTACAGGGTCATCGCTGGAATAATTTTTGCTACGACTGCCCCGATAAAAACCCAGGCCATCAAAAATGTCAGAAACTCTTGAATTTTCCAGCCTTCCAGATTCTTCCAGGAAGACTCCGGTCGCCGGTAATCCAAATCGATGACCAACGCCGACATCCTGACCATCAGGAATGTTCTCAATCTCTTATCGGCCAAAGATAGCGGTGCTAAAATCGCAAAACGCGCCAAAAATAAAATGGGCACCAGAAATGAAAACAGAATATGAATGATAATCCATTTTCTTCCCTTCAAAGCAAAAGGGAAATATTCCCCATCTTTTTGGGTTCCATAAAAATTCTGTTTATGGTGATCGAAATGAACGGACTGATAAAGAAAAACAGGAATCATAAAAGGAAAACCACAAAGCATATTCCAAACCCAACGAAATACCTTGAAGGTCCCTTTTTTAAAATGGGCAATTTCATGGATGAACAAAACTGCCCGGTACAATGCCAGACAGGAAATGCCCACAAAAAGAATTTGCCGGGAAGAAAAAACAGGAGCCTTTAGAGCCAGCACAAAAGCACCCCACCCCAAAAGAGTGCTGAATAAAAAATCCCCCCAGTAAATAAGGGGGTTCCGCCGAAACAAATCTTTCACCAGGTCCCGCGCTCCGCCTACCAGAAAATCCACCTGCCCCTGCGGAAAATTTTCATGCACCTGTTCAGTCAATACGAGTGTCCTGTCTGCAATGATGGGTTTTTAAAGGTGCCTCTGGTAATTCGACACTTTATGGCCAGGCAATTCGCGGCCCGTTAAAACAAAGGGCCACTCATGGCCGCAGATAATTTTCAGCAATCCTCTTATTTTTTTTCTGCGCAGGAAACGCACAGCACATTTTCCGGCATGAGCATGATGCGACCTTCTGGGATCGGATTTGAACAGCGCTTACAAATTCCAAATTCAGGCAAGTCCACTTTGCTCAGGGCTTTTTCAAGCTTGACCAGTTTGACCTGGGACGAATTTAGAGAAGCCTCGCTGATTCCCTGACTGCTGATGGCCTCCATGCGGGTAAGACGGCCTATGGCGTTGTCCGGCGCAACCGGTTTGGAGGTTAAAGTGAAACTTTCGATCAAGTGCTTTTGCACCTCGATCTCTGCCACGATTTTCTTTTTTAGTTCGGCTCGAGCTTCAGCATCCATAGGCGATCCTACCATTAATGCGCGAAAATCGGGTTATTTTTGGCCCGGAAGAAACCCGGACATGGCACATCTCTGTGCGAGAAGAGGCGTGAAACGGCCTACATCCTGAGACAGATCTTCCATAAACTCATGGGCCAGACTCTGATCTTCAAAACATTCATAAATATCATCCAGAAACCCTCCCCGCAAAAGCGGATGCTCCAGAAATTCCCGGCCCGGTCCGGTAAAAATTTCTAACGGCCATTCGGTCACCTCGACCCGCTCCAAACCCAACTCCTCCAGCCATTGTTTTGCCTGGTTGGCGGAGGGGCGCTCCTCCAGATATTCAACCAATGCACCTCGCTCTTTTAGCAAGTTCCTCTGTTTCATCTCCTCGTCCACCCGGACCCATAAAGAGTCAAAGGTTCCCAACGAAGGAAAGGTCAGCACAATTTGCCCGCCGGGTTTTAAGAACTGAACCAGATTTTTAAGAGCCTCAAAACGATTTGGGCGAAAAAACATGAATGACAGGTTCCCGGTAATTCGATTAAAACGGGGAAGCGTCGGTGGCAAAACGCGCATATCCCCCACCTCAAACTGCAACCAGGGCATATGCTGGCCCTGAATTGATCGGGAGCGAACCACCTGACCCTGATGGATGTCAACTGCCAGAACCTTACCGTTGGGCCCAACCTGTTCCGCCAGATGAAACGCGGGGACACCACCCCCTGCGGCAATATCCAGCACCGTGTCACCCGGTTGCAATTCCAGATGATGCATCAACAGTTGTGCAAAAGGGGTGGACCATGGATCGTTTTCAGGCAAAGGCCAGGATGAAGCCATAACATTCCTCTCACTTTTTATTCATTTACCAGCTATTATTAATAACAATATTATTCTACAGAATAAACAACCCAGCATGAACAGTTTTACAGATGATCGGCATTCATACGCCATCTGTCTCATCGGTCACGGAAGCCGGGACCCAGAAGGCATTGAGGAATTCCTTACCCTGTGGAAAAAATTGCGCGAAAGAAAAATTTGCCGCACCACGGAATACGGTTTTTTGGAATTTGCCAAACCCTCTGTCACCGAAGCTTTGTCCGCCTGCCATCTTGATGGCATTAAGTACCTTATTATATTACCCGGCATTTTATTGCCCGGTGAACACAGTCAAAGGGATATCCCGAATGCTGTCGGCGATCACCCCAATACTCACTTTGCCGAGCCTTTGGGAACACAACCTCAGGTTATGGCAGTCTGCCGGGAACGGATCGAGGAAGCCGAGAATTTCTCGCAAAAATCCATTGCCCGGTCCAAGACATTGTTCATGACCGTTGCCCATGGAAGCCATGATTACAACTCTCAGGTCGAAAAAAGTTTTCATCTGCTAGGTGAAAAACTGGGTTTCGGCAAAACCGGTATCCACTTCGCCGGGAGTTCTCAGGATTCTCTGGAAGAGTCGCTGGAGAAACTCATGCCACAAGAATTTCACCGCGTCATTCTATTGCCGTTTTTTTTGTTCTCAGGAGTCTGGGTCAAACGGGTGCACACCCTCGCCGATACGTTGCAGGAGAAATACCCCAACACAGAATTTCTCAAAGCCTCCTGCCTCAAACATCATGAGTGGATCGTTGACGCGCTGGTTCAACGAGCCCATGAAAGTATTTCTAGCAAGTAAATAGAATTTTAAATTAGACTTGGATAACTGAAAACTAACAATAGTACAGGGAGGCAAAACCATGAGCGAAGAACTGATAAAAAACCTTGGGCCTCTGGCCCCGTTAGCCGGAACATGGGAAGGCGACAAGGGCGACGATACGGCCCCCGACGATGACCCCAGTAAAACAGAGATCAACAAATATCGCGAGCGGCTGGTGCTGGATCCTTTTGGACCAGTGAATAACCACGCGCAGGCTCTATACGGATTGAGATATTCGACCACAGCGTGGCGGTTAAAAGAGGAGAGTCCCTTTCATGAAGAGCTGGGATACTGGCTTTGGGACCCGGCAGAGAAACAGGTGATGCGATGTTTCATAGTGCCCCGTGGGGTGACGGTGATCGCTGGGGGTACCGTGGAACCGGGAGCCCGAGAATTCCATTTGGCGGCGGAGGTGGGCTCCGAAACCTACGGCATTTGTTCCAACCGGTTCCTGGATCGGGAATTCAAAACGGTTCGTTATGAACTGAAAGTCACCGTCCACGATGCAAACAGTTTCAGTTACGAAGAAGATACTCAACTCCAGATCAAGGGCCAGAGCGAACTGTTTCATCACATCGATAAAAACACTTTGAAACGTTCCTGAGCACCCTGAACATAAGGAGAGATTTCAGCTTTTTCAACAAATTCGCGGCAGTTGTTCACCGCTCAACATATTCAGCATACGGCTGGAACCCGCCCGGGTTTTAAGCGTTACTCTTTTCCCTGCAGGTTCAGTAACCCGGCCTATCTTCCGGGCATCGGCAGACGCTTTCTTCATGATACTCAACGCCTGGGCCGTATCCTTCGGGTTCACAAATGCCACAAACCGGCCTTCATTGGCAACATAGAGTGGATCAAACCCAAGAATTTCGCAGGCACCTTTTACATTTTCCTGAACGGGTATTTCCGACTCGTTGATTTCGATGGAAACTCCTGCCGACCCGGAAATTTCGATCAGAGCGGTGGCCAGACCCCCTCGGGTCAGGTCGCGCAGACAACGAACCCCCGCATCCAGCAGGCTCAGCACCTCTCCGGCGACTGAGGCGCAGTCACTTTCAATTTGATTTTGAAAACCCGAATCCTTTCGCGCAGACAAAATCGCCATGCCATGCCGGGCAATATCTCCACTGAGCAGAATCTCGTCACCGGATTGAATCTGGCTTGGGTGAATCGCCACTCCCTGTTCAATCACCCCGATGCCGGACGTGTTGATAAAAATCCCATCCCCTTTTCCTTTATCCACCACTTTGGTGTCACCGGTAATGATTTTAACTCCGGCTGAGAGTGCAGATTGTTTCATGGACTGAACAACGCTCCACAATGTTTCCATTGCAAGCCCTTCTTCAAGAATAAAACCCGCTGACAAATATAAAGGCCGGGCTCCGCTCATGGCCAGGTCATTGACCGTGCCATTGACCGCCAGCGAACCGATATCCCCACCGGGGAAAATGAGGGGCTGAACCACGTAAGAGTCGGTGGTGAAAGCAAGTTTGCCCGCCCCCACTTCGATGATGGCACTATCGTGTTCGGTTTCCAGATCAGGATTGTCGAAAGCCGGACGAAAAATCTTTTCGATAAGCTGGTGTGTCAGGCTCCCCCCACCCCCATGCGCCAGAGTCACCACAGCATTTTCGTGAAAAGGTAGCGGACAGGAAAACCCGTTTTCTTCGGTCATGGTGCCACCCGCTTGTAACGAAAATAAGCGGAACATGCCCCCTCGGAAGAAACCATGGTAGCCCCAAATGGTGAGTCTGGTGTGCAGGAAGTTCCAAAAGCCGTGCACTCATCCGGCTTTTTGATTCCCATCAGTACTTCCCCACTGATGCAGGGCGAGTCGATTTCACACCTCCTGCTCTCTAAGAGAAAACGTGTGCTGGCATCAAATGCAGAATAGGAATTTTTCAAACCGAGACCACTTTGGGCAATCTCTCCCACTCCCCGCCATTTTTGGGGAACGATTTGAAAAACTTCCTCAATTAATTTCTGCGCGGCAAGGTTGCCCTCCTTTTTAACAGCACGGGAGTACTGGTTTTCCACCTGGGCGCAACCCGCCTCCAGTTGCCGGACACACATATAGATTCCCTGAACAATGTCCAAAGGCTCAAACCCTGTCACCACAATGGGAATCTGAAACTCCCGTGCCAGCGGCTCATATTCCTGTGTTCCCATGATGGTGCACACATGGCCTGCGGCCAGGAAACCCTGAACCCTGTTATCGGGAAATTCCAAAATAGTCCGCATGGCCGGCGGAACGATTACCTGCGAAACCAGAAAGGAAATATTTTTCAGATTTTCCTGTCTCGCCTGATGAATCGCCATGGCATTGGCCGGAGCGGTGGTTTCAAATCCGATAGCAAAAAACACCACTTCCTTTTCAGGAAACTCTTTAGCAATTTCAAGTGCCTCCATGGGGGATAAAACGATACGAACATCCCCTCCCTTGGCCTTGACCGAAAACAAATCTTTTTCTGATCCGGGCACCCGCAACATATCGCCGAAGGAACAAAAGATCACGTTCGACAGACTTGCGATATGAACCGCGTGGTCGATCAGTTCCATCGGAGTCACACACACCGGGCAACCGGGACCATGCAGAAGGGTGAGCTCGGGAGGAATCATTTCCTGAATGCCATGCTTGACGATGGAATGTGTCTGGCCTCCGCAAATTTCCATAATCGTCCAGGGCTGGGTAGTGATTTCCGCCAATGCCCGACAATATTCCCCAACGCTTTCTCCGGACCGGTATTCATCGACAAATTTCATTGCCCGCCCTCATCCGCGATTTCCTGCAAATAGCTGAAAACTTTTTGCGCCTCTTCTTCATTTAAAATACTGATGGCAAATCCGACATGTACGATGACATACTCCCCCACTTGGACTGAAGGAACATAGGCCAGGTTCACCTCTTTGACAATGCCACCAAAACGGACCTGCCCCATCTTCATTAGAGAGCCATCATCGTGAATGCTTATGATTTTACCGGGAACCGCTAAACACATGACACCCTTTCTTTAGTCCATTGGAGGGCCTTGATCTGCCCCAAAGCCAGGCCCCCATCGTTGGTCGGAATTCGTTGATGCCAGATGGGCTTCAAGCCTGCCTGTTTGATTCTTTGAATAGCTTTTTCCGTCAGCAATTTATTTTGGAAACAGCCTCCCGACAAAACAACCTGCTCCTCACCCGTTTTTTTCGCAACCGCTATTATGGATTCCACCAGACTGTTATGAAACTTCATGGACATCTCATTGGGCGAAACTTCTCCAGCCAGGCGGTCATGGAGCAACGCATTGATCAGCGGCTCCCAGTCGAGAACATAACGTAACGACAAATCGTAATACGGTGGCACAAAAAAAGTGCTGTCTGAATCTCGTTGAGACCCATCACACACTTGCAAATTAAATGGATAGTGATCGTTTCCTCCTTCGGCTGAGAACTCCAGTTCCATGGCAGACTGGCCTTCATAGCTACAAACCTGGCGAACTCCAATAATACTTGCCACCGCATCAAAGAGCCTTCCACAACTTGACGTGCGAGGACAATTCGTTCCATTAGCCAGCATGGATTGAAGCATATGAAGTTCCGACTGAGAAAACGCGGCGGTGAGCGCAGGCCTGCCAAACACTTCCGGTCCCATCATTTCATAGAGCAGGCCCAGAGCACTTCGCCTGGGCTCACGAACCGCTCTCTCTCCACCCGGCAACGGGAAAGGCCTCCAGCAAGCTATCCGGTGAAACGATTCCGCCGTGATATGAAAAAACTCTCCTCCCCAAACCGTGCCATCCAACCCATAGCCGGAACCGTCCCAGGCTACTCCCAGAACCGGTCCTTCAATCTGGTTTTCCGCCATGCACGACAAAATATGCGCAACATGATGCTGAACATAAACGCAGTTCTCGGTGTTTTCCTCGGCCCACCGTGTAGACAGGTAATCAGGGTGAAAGTCGCAGGAAACGGTATCCGGATTCCGGTCAGGCGAACCGCTCAACGATGCCAATGTCGTCTCGAACGCCGAATAGGTTTGGGCATTTTGCAGATCTCCGATATGCGGACTGATGAAAACTTCCTTCCCCTCCGATACGGCAACGGTATTTTTCAGGTCACCGCCAACCGCGATAGAAGAAGGCAAAGAGTCCTTGAACGTAACTGGCGCATAGCCTCTTGCCCGACGCAGAACCTGCTCGCGTTCCATCAGGGTGCGGACGATAGAATCGTCCACATGCCGAACAATAGGACGGTTATGGACCAGAAAAAAATCGGCAACACCTTTAAGCCTTACCAACGCTTGCCGCTCGTCAGTACAAAGCGTCTCGTCCGCCAGGTTCCCGCTCGTTGCCACAACCGGGACACGGACTTCCTTCATAAAAATATGATGCAGGGGAGTGTAAGGCAACATCACTCCGAGCAAAGGATTAAAAACACACCCTGGCTGGTTCTCTTCCCGCTTCCTTTTATTCAGCAAAACTATGGGCGATTCCGAAGAGCAGAGCAAGTCCGCTTCCATCACCGAGACATCACAAACCTCCCGGACCTCCTCCAGGGAGGGAAACATCAAGGCAAAAGGTTTTTCTTCACGGTTTTTGCGCAAGCGCAAGTTTGCCACGGCCTCTTTGTTTTTTGCGTCTACCATGAGGTGAAGTCCGCCCAAACCTTTCATGGCAATGATTGACCCGTCAAGAAGGGCCTTGGCCGCTCCTTTCAAAGCATCATTCCTGGAGGACAAAACCTTCCCCGCCGCATCCCACAACTCCAACTGCGGGCCACATTCTGCGCAAGCGTTGGACTGCGCATGAAAACGGCGGTCTTCAGGGTTCCGGTATTCCCATTCACAGTGTTCACACATCGCGAAATGTTTCATACTCGTGCGCTCCCGGTCATAGGGAAGCGACTCGATAATGCTGTACCGGGGACCGCAACGGACACAGTGAGTGAAAGGATAAAAATAGCGACGGTTATTGGGATCAAAAATTTCTTCAAGACAATCGCGGCAAGTCGCGAGATCGGGCATGATGAACGAGGAGGGTCTTTCCTGTCCTTCGCTGGGTAGGATGGTGAATGCTTCATAACCCTGTGGTTCGAGAAAGCTGGATTCCATTTCCTGCACACGCGCCTGAGGTGGAGCCTTTTGTCCGATGCACCGGATAAAATTCTGGAGCGAGGAAAACTCCCCTTCCGCTTCCACCAAAACGCCTTGCGGCAAGTTGCGAACCCAACCCTTCAGCCCCATGCTCTTGGCCACGTTATATATAAAGGGACGAAAACCCATTCCCTGTAACATGCCACGAAGAAAAATGCGGACCCTCCCTGCTTCAGTGGGCTCCATCACCATACCCCTGTCACTTTCACTCTTCAATTTCTACGCTCTCTAGTAAAATGTCCTGGGCATGGGGGTCATTCAAATCGTGAAGCACCTCCACTTCCAGCCGGGCATCCTCCGCACAGGTTCCCTGTGCCGCCTGAACAAAATGTTCTTTCAAATGGCTTGCGGAAATATGCGCCAACGCCCCGAGCTTGACCTTGACACTCTGAATTTTTTTTGACGCATTTTCTTCTGAAAGGGAAATTATTTTTTTGAGCAAATCTGCCATCAAAGATTGTTCGTGCATAAAACCATCCTTTTATGAAACCTGTTGAAGTATTTTGTCGATGACTTTTTTTAAAATCGCTTCGACTTTTGCAGACAGTCTCTCTCCCGGTTGAAAATTTTCTCCCTCAATCCCAAAGACCTGCAACCGGCGCGGAAGCTGGTCCAGGGCCCGGGACATTTCTATGGCTTCCGCCAGACCAAAATTATGGCTCGAACAGGACAGGAATTTTGCAGGAACCGGCTCTTCTACAGCATTGATGCAGTGCAAGGTTCCCGGTGGCGCGTCGGAGGATACCGCGTCCACCAGAATCACATGATCCCGGCCTTTCCAGGACTCCATCAGCGAGACCCCTTCCCCACTGTGTTCAAGTATGTGCAGACGAGGGTCCGCCAGTTCCTGTAAATGCCGGGCAACCAGAATGCCCACCGCATCATCACTGCGATACAGGTTACCGACTCCGACAACCAGAGATGTATTATCAGGTACGTTCAATGTCCAGTTTTAAAAAATGTGTTGCGCAGGAAATGCAAGGGTCATAATTACGGATGGCCTGTTCGCATTGCCAGGTTAATTTATCCTGAGGTAGATCCATGTATTTTGGGACAAAATTCCAGAGATCGTTTTCAATGGTTTTCTGGTTTTGCGATGTCGGAGGGACAATTTTCGCCTCAAGAATTTTACCGTCTCCATCGATTTTATAACGGTGGTATAAAATCCCGCGTGGTGCCTCCGTACAGGAAAACCCGACCCCCTCCTTAGGTTCGGCCTCTATATAAGGCCGCTCCGGCTTTTCATAAGATTCAAGAATTCTGAGAGCCTCGTCACACGCATAAAGCACCTCGACGCTTCGAACGATAATGCTCTGGAAAGGATTCCGACATGCCCCTTTCAGTCCGGCTTCTTCTGCCGCCTGGCGAGCCATGGGCGAGAGCCGGTCAAAATTCAAGTTGAACCGGGCCATAGGCCCGACAAAATAAGAACCTCCCCCTTTCAAAACCGAATGCAACGCGTTGGAATGCTCGACATGCTCTTCTTCAAAATAATTTTCATATTCCGCAACATCTATATCCAGGCCTTTGCTGGACACCAGCCTTCCCTCATTAAAAGGGTATTCAGTGGGATGATTCAATGCGACAAACTCATAGTCCTGCTCAAAATCCTGGAAAGGAAATTTCGCCGTCCACCGCACCGTTTCCAACGCCGCGTCACGCGCCCACTTGAGATTTTCTTTGAGCGGTTCTAAATCATTTTTTGAAAATACTTTATAGAATCCACCGACCCGGACATTGATCGGGTGAATTTCCCGTCCCCCCAAAAGAGCAACAATTTCATTGCCCGTTTTTTTCAGTTTCAATCCACGCTCAACAATGTCTTTATGATCTTTTGCCATTCGGATGGCATCTTCATATCCGAGAAAATCGGGAGCGTGCAACATATAAATATGGAGCGCATGGCTCTCTATCCATTCCCCGCAATAGATCAACCGGCGCAGGTCTCGCAAAGGGCCATCGACCTTCACTCCCAACGCGTTTTCCATCGCATGCACCGCACTCATTTGATAGGCCACCGGGCAGATGCCACATATTCTGGCCGTGATATCGGGAGCCTCTCTGAAATCGCGATCCCTCAAAAAGGCCTCAAAGAAACGAGGCGGCTCGAATATTTTCAACTTCACATCGCTGACCTTGTCGTCCTCGATTTTTATATGAAGGGCTCCTTCTCCTTCCACCCGGGCAAGGTAATCGACCTTAATGTTTCTGGTTTTCTTTTTCATGCCGCTCACTTTCCTTGAGAAAGGCCTCTGCACCTGCATTAAAACTTCTGAAGGCTCTCACCACTTCCGCGCTGTCCGCACCCTGCTCTCGCAACCGGTCGCCGAGGGAAATGGTATTGGGATTTTCCTGCGGACCAAAACAACCATAACACCCTCTGTTGTATGTGGGACAAAGCGCGTCACACCCTGCATGCGTGACAGGCCCCAGACACATAGTCCCCTTCGCCACCATCACGCAAACCGTTCCCCTGCGTTTGCATTCCACACATGTGCTGTGCGCCGGAGTATTGGGGGTACGTTGGTTCAGGTAAGCAGAGATAACCTCGACCAACTGCGCCTTGCTCACCGGGCACCCACGCAACTCAAAATCGACTTTTATATGGGAAGAAATAGGCGTTGACTGGTCAAGCGTTGAAATAAATTCGGGGCTGGCATAGACTATGGAAACAAATTCATGAATGTCCTTGAAATTACGCAGAGCCTGAATTCCTCCCGCCGTAGCACAGGCACCAATGGTAACCAAAGTTTTGGAAAGACGGCGGATTTCTTGTATCCGTGACAGATCATCGGGGGTCGTGATGGACCCTTCAACTAAAGAGAGGTCATAGGGCCCTTTTACCACCGCACGGGACGCTTCCGGGAAATTGGCAATTTCAATTTCTTCGGTGAGAGCAAGCAGTTCGTCCTCGCAATCCAAAAGACTCAACTGGCACCCGTCACAGGAAGCAAATTTCCACACCGCAACTTTAGGTTTTGATTTACCGGACATCTTTAAATTTCCCGCGTTGAAATAAATGGTTTGATGCGGTCGTAGCTGAACACCGGGCCATCCTTGCAGATAAATGCAGGACCAAACTGGCAGTGACCGCAAAAACCCACGGCGCATTTCATGTTACGCTCCATCGTCATATAAATTTTGTCTTCCTCCAGCCCCGCCTGGACCAACTCCATAGCTGAAAAGCGCATCATGATTTCCGGACCACAAATCATGGCAATGCAATTGGAAGGATCAAAAGAAACCCTGTGTATCAATGTCGTGACCACTCCCACATTTCCCTTCCAATCTCGGTCGGCAGTATCTACGCTCACCTTGACTTGAACCCCGTATTTTCCTTTCCAGGTTTCAAACTCATGGTGGAATAGTAAATCTTCTCTCGTTCGAGATCCATAAAGGAGAGAAATATTTCCATATTGGTCGCGTTGGGAGAGCAAGGCGTAAAGAGCCGGGCGCAAGGGGGCAAGACCAATGCCACCCGCCATGATGACGACGTCCCTGCTCTTCGCCTGCTCTATGGGCCATGCATTGCCAAACGGGCCACGCAAACCGACTTTCTGTCCCCGTTTCAGGCTGGCAAGGGCGTGGGTCACTTTGCCCACATCACGAATGGTGTGAAGATAACTGTCTGCTCCACTCGATGATCCACTGATCGAAATCGGCACTTCCCCCACCCCAAACGTGTACAACATATTGAACTGTCCGGGAGCAAAGCCGGGTTCTTTCTCAGGTTTCTCCGGTTGCAAATCCAGCGTCACCGTGTCATGAGATTCCCGGATTATTTCTTTCACTTTGAAAGGCCGGGGAACCATTGGGTCCTTTTGGGTTAAAGGTTCCATACCTTTCGTCTAATCCCTCTTCCCGTAGACATCAACCAATTGCAGGCGGGTGGCCTCCATAGTTCTTCCAATAACCGGAAGCAAACGTTTTAAAAGTTCATAACCAAGATTCTTATCCTCCTCGCATTTTTTTCTGAGGCATTTCCCATCCAAAGCAATGGCACGGGTCAACTCTGTTGCCCGCGCGTCAAAGCGCCAGCGGTAAGGAGGCACCAACCATGCCCAGCCAAGAATCTCCCCTTCGTTAACCGTTTGCACCGTCACCGGCGTTTTACCCGGCGGACAAATCTCCAAAGCCACTTTCCCCTGCCGGATGATATAAAACTGGTTGGCTTCCTCATCCTGCCGGTAGATAAACTGTCCCGCATCAAACTTGATGTTCTTTGCACAACCCGTCATAAGATTCAGATAAGAATCTTCCAGGTTTTCAAAAAATGGATGCTTGATAAGAACAGATTCAAGAGTTTTCATTTTGCGCCTCGCTTCCTGAAAAATTCTCTTCTTGGCAGGTTGTCGACTCACGAATCACAGCTACCTCCCGGGTCAGGTCAATACCCACCGGGCACCATGTGATGCAACGCCCGCACCCCACACAACCGGAAGTGTCAAACTGATCCTGCCAGCTTGCCAGTTTATGAGTCATCCATTGCCTATAACGGGATTGGGTCGAGTTGCGAACAGCCCCTCCATGAATGCTCGAAAAATCCATGGTAAAACAGGAGTCCCACTTCTGCCAGCGTTCAGCATGGTCTCCTGCAACGTCAGTCACATCTTCCACTGTGGAACAAAAACAGGTCGGGCACACCATCGTGCAGTTGGCACAAGACAGGCAACGTTCCGCGATTTCGCCCCAGGCGGGGTGCTCCAGATTTTCATAGAGCAATTCCTTGATATTTCCGGTCTCCATCGCCCGACCCATTTGCTTGGCCGTATTGGTAACAATCTCTTCCGCCTTTTTTATTTCGCCTGCCCCTGCCGGTCCCGCCTTTACTTCCTCTAAAATATTTTTTCCCGCTTCGCTCCCCGCCTCAATCAGAAAGCTGTGATGGCTATCATCCAGGATTTCCGTGAGAACCAGATCGTAGCCTGCCTCCACTTTCGGCCCGGTTTGCATGGAAACACAGAAGCAGGTATTCCCGGCCTGACCACAATTGACCGCCACAAAAAGGGCGTTTTGCCTGAGGGACTGATAGTGCAGGTCCGTATGCGGACTCTGTATAAATACTTTATCCTGAATCGCTATCGCGTGTAATTCACAGGAACGCATACCCAGAAAAGCATACTTTGTATTATCAGGTTGTTCAGGAACGATATCGAAATCCAAACTATCCTTTTGGGCTTGCCACAATCGTCTTTCAGGCGGGTGGAGGAATCGTTTCCAGGAGTGAGGTCCGAGCGTATAACCAAACAAGGCATCATCGGATCTTTTTTTCAGACGATAGGTGCCCCCTTCCTGCTCATCGGTCCAGCCTGCAGGCAGATCCTCAATGGAGAAGACATTGTCATAAACTATGGCCTCATCACGGACGGTGGGACCCACAACCTGATAGCCCCTGCCAATAAGGGTTTGGATGAGTCGGTTCAGGCCTTCTCTGTCGATGACTCCGGGTTTGTTCATGGTAAAGGAACCGTTTTAAGTAATCGCCGCACCTTCACAGTATAAGACCATAGTTCCTTCGCAACGAGAAAATTTAATCCACCAGAATATGGGTTCCCGACTGCCCCTCAACTGCCCTGGCCAAATTGAATAAGCCCGCGATAATCGCTCTTTTTCCACCGGACTTTAAAAACTTCAACACGGCTTCCACCTTGGGCTTCATGCTTCCTTCTGCAAACTCCCCTGCCTGAAGGTATTTTTCCATGACTTTCACGCTCACCTGATGGATGGGCTCCGGGGTGGGAGAGTTATAATTCAAAAAAACATATTCTACTTCGGTGAGAATCACCAGGCAATCCACACCCAGTTTATTGGCCAGGAGAGCACTGGTATGGTCTTTATCAATCACAGCTTCAACACCGACCAGTTCCCCTCCGGGTTTCCGGATCACCGGGATACCTCCACCCCCGCCGCCGATGACAATGAATCCACTTTCCAGCAATTTTGAAAAAAGAGCTTTTTCGATAATTTCCACGGGCTTTGGGGAGGCAACCAGCCGGCGAAATCCCCGTCCGGCATCTTCCCCCATTTGCCAACCCCGCTCCCGGATAAGCTTTTCCGCGTCCTGAGGGGAATAAAAAACACCGATCGGCTTTGTAGGATGCTGAAAGGCAGGATCAGCAGGGTCCACCAACACCTGCGTGATGATCGCGGAAGATTTCTTGTTGATTCCCTGTTCCTGGCAGGCATTATCGAATACATTTTGCAAAATATAACCGATTCTTCCCTGGCTGTCGGCAACGCAGACATCCAGCGTGACCTGCCGGGGGAATTCGTCTTTGGTCAATTCCTGCTGAAGAAAAATTTGCCCTACCTGCGGCCCGTTGCCGTGGGTCAGCACCATTTTCTGATAACCCGCCTTCAGCAGTTCCACCACCTGCTCCATACTTTTTTTGGCAATGACAAACTCTTCGTTCTGATGGGCGTGTGCCTGATCAGGAACATTGAGAGCATTGCCGCCAAAAGAAATGAGCAGGCTTGGTTTATGATCGCTCATTAAATTATCATCCGATCAAACAAAGCTATTCATAAAATTAGTAGCTACCCCCACCAGTGGTAAACCCCTTTTTTTGTAAAACAAATTTAATCGTCTCACAAATCAGATCCGTATTGATGACAGACGTATTAAACGCCAGATCAAACTCTGAAAAAGTGGGCGAGTCCGCATTAAAATAAGCACTGATGAATTCCTCTCTCTCCTTGTCATTTTTCCTGACAAGCTGTTCGGCTTCTTTTAAAGACAGGTCCCGCACTTCCATAATGTTTTTTACCCTGTCGTCAAACGGGGCAGTCAATTTTATTCTAAGCCCTTCTTTCCTTTCTTTTAATATAAAATTGGCTCCTCGCCCCAGCAGGATGGCGTTTTCATTCCTCACAATGGCTTCCATCAACCGGGTAATCCGCAAGACATAATCTTTTTGCAAAACCGCCCCGGAGTGGATCAGGTAGTTGACCCAATCATCCACCTGGGTCTGCTTTTTCTCATCCAGAGTCTCCAGGAAGTTTCTGCTCAGTTCCTCCCTTTCGGCAAGATGGTTGAGCAAGTCCTTTCCGTAAACTCGCCAGCCAAGTGCTCCTTCCAGCCTGGGAATGATTTCCTCCTCATGGCAACCGAAATCCCTGGTGATCGCGACAAAGTGGTGGGCTTCGGTTTGGCTCTGTTTGACATGTTTACGATTGTCGTTCCACTCTTTAATTTTTTCAGCAATTATTTGTTCCGCAATGGATTCAGGAATTACGTTTGACATAAGTCACCTCGAGCAAAAGGTTGAAGGCTCTTTTAATATTCACATATGAGCGCGAAAAGTCATAGCCTCTTTCAATCGCTCTTTCGCCATCATAATCGATGCAGAATGCGGGTAGTGCCCCTGCTTGAGGGTTCTTTCAAGCACTTCCCTCGTGTTCTGGCTGATCGTAGACTCGATTCTCTCAAAAGCCTGTTTTTCGTTCATCCCCTGATATTCAGTCGCGGCGCAAATCACCCCGCCGCCATTGGCAATGACATCAGGAACAATAACGATTCCCCGATCCACCATTATTTCAGCGGCATCATGGGTGATGGGAATATTGGCCCCTTCCAGCACCAGTTTTGTTTTCAACCAATGCTGATTGTCCACTGAAAAAACATCTGGACGGGCAGAAGGAATGAAGATATCCGATTCCATCTGCAACATTTCCTCGTGTCTCAACGATTCACCCAGTCCGGAGTCCTGCACACAGCGCCCGGAATTCTTAAATTCTATCAGTGCCGGAATATTGATCCCTTTGGGATCATGGATAGCACCGGCCTTGTCGCAGGTGGCTATGATAATAACTCCCCGTTCTGTTAAAAATCGGGCGACTGCTTTTCCGACATTGCCAAAACCCTGAATAATCACCCGGGCATTTTTCAGCGGCAGACCAAGAACCTCGCTGGCAACATCTGCCGCAACCGCCAGGCCATACCCTGTCGTGCCAAGTTCATCCAGAGGCAAACCTCCCAACGCCTTGGGCAGGCCCACAGCCCGACCGATTTCATCATGGATATAAGCCATGCAGGTTTCATCGGTGCCCATGTCCGGCCCCGGAATATAATCCGGAAGATTCTTGATGGCCCGGGCAAATTCTCGAACCAAGGCCTCCTTGTTGGAGACAGCAGGGTCTTCAAGAATGGCTGATTTGGCACCCCCATGCGGAAGATCATTCAAGGCATTTTTTAAAGTCATCGCTCGAGCCAGCCTGAAAACCTCACGGGTACTCACATCCGATGCCATACGACAACCTCCCACAGCAGGACCTAATGAAAGGTTATCAATCACAACAATCGCCTTGAGCCCGGATTCAGGTTCATAGATATGTACAATTTTTTCCGGCCCCAAATCATCGGCAAAACTATCTATATAATGGGCGCTCATGATCTCCACCTTCCTTTCATGGCAAAAATTCAGCTTTAGCATCCAGAACAACTAATGAATCCACATATAACCTGACTGGATTGAAGTCCAGAGCGACCAATCTGGTTTCCGCTTCAACCCATTTCGTCATCCATATTAGAAACTCTATCAACTTCTCAAGGGCCAGCGGGTTCTGCCCTCTCACCCCTTGAATGATTTGACCCGCATGCGTCCGTAAAATAATTTCACGAATTTCTTCCTCCGTTGCCGGAAGCATGATGCGTTCAATATCCTTATAAATTTCCACATAACTTCCTCCCGTTCCAAAAAGGAGCAAGGGACCAAACGTTGCATCCCGGTACATGCCAATCATCAAATCGAGGCCTGCCGGCATTTGCTCTTCCACCCAAACCTGTCCCGGCCAGGTTTGATTCATAGTTTTCCATTTATTTTCAAGTTCCTGCCTGTCATTCAAATTGAGTTCAACTCCATGCAATTCCGTTTTATGCAACAGGTCCGGCCCCACCGCTTTAAGAACCAATGGGAAACCTGTTTCCTCAATGGCCTGATCCATGTCTTCGGGCCGGGTCACCAGAAAGCTTGCAGGCACCTGAATTTTGCGTTCCTTTAAGAAACGCTTGATTCGCATTTCATCCAACGGAGGAGAAAGCCGCCCCTCACCCATTGGCAGCAGGGAGGAAACCCCGCTTACGGAAATTTCTTTAATCTTATTTTTTCCCAACCGCGCGAGCAGGTTGACCACCCAGGCCGCCTCTTCTCCTGTTGAAAAAACAGGAATCCCTTCCCGAACAAAAGCTTCTCTAAGAGGCGAAAATAATTTGTGCCCATAAGCACCCAGAATAACCGGAAGATCTCTGGGCAAAATTTCGCGCAACCGTTTTGCAATATCCGCATTGATTCCCTCCGTTCCGGCAAGAACAACCAGCAGGAGGCAATCGTACAATCCGGTTTTAAGAATTTTATCAATAGCCAACACACACTGTTCGTTAGTTCCTGAACCCGTCAAGTCGATAGGGTTCCTGAATGAATAATATCCGGGCAGAATATTTTTCAACTCCTCTTGAATCTGCAAGGGGGGTTCAACCACATCGCAATCCCCCTCTTCCAACAAGTCCGTAAGCAAAACCCCCATTCCCCCGCCATTGGAAACAATCAGAACCCGGTTTCCCTTAGAGGCGGGTACACTTTGCAGGACCTGCAAAGCACTGACCATCTCACTCAATCCCTTGACCTCAATCATTCCGGTCTGCCGGCATACCGCCTGAAACACAGGGTACTCTCCGGCCAGGGAAGCGGAGTGAGCCTGTGTGACCCGGCTTCCCTTCGCGCCTTTCCCGCCTTTGTAAATCACCACGGGTTTAAAAACCGCTATTCGCCTGACGGTTTCGAAAAACCGGGGTCCGTTTTGAACACCCTCCAGATAAATACCGATGACCCTGACTCTAGGGTCACAGGCAAATGCCTCAAGAGCTTCACACTCCCCGATATCCATGCGGTTGCCAAAGTTGATAGCGCGACGCACACCAATGTCACGACTTGCCAGTCGATCAAGAACGGCTGACAAAAAGGCTCCACTTTGAGAAATAATGGCTATAGAACCGGCCCTCGGCAAACGGACTTCATCAGGTGAAAGAAAAAAACTGCTGAACTTATCGGATGGACTGAACGTGCCCATGCAATTAGGCCCTATAATTCGCACACCAAATTTATTGGCCGTATCTTTCAGTCTCTTGTGCAGAAGTTCTCCTTCAGTTCCGGTCTCAGAAAAACCACCGCTGACCACGATAAGATTGTGAATCCCGCAATCGGCCAGAGGTTCGATCAATGCCTCGACTCTGTTTGCCGAAACCGCAGAAACTGCCAGGTCAATATCCTCAGGAAGCTCCCGGACAGATTTCACGGACGAGCATGAGCCGAGAGACTCTCCATCGGGGTGGACTGCGATCAGCGTCCCGTCATATCCCTGAGCAATCAGGCCATCGACAATTCGCTTGCCCAGACTACCCGGTTTTGGCGATGCACCAATCACCGCCACCCCTTTCGGCGCGAAGAAGGGTTCAAGCAAAAGGGCGCTTGATACTGGCTCCGCATTCAATGTGGCGGTCTCATTCATACTGCCTCCAATAATCATCGACCCTGTTTTGAATCTGCCTGATGGTCTCTTCCTGCCGGTGCGGTTCAAATAAATGACGGAACCTTTTTTGCCGCTCCAGAAATTTTTCTACCGGCAAACGTTTTCGCGGACGCACGGTATGAACCACCTCGCCCTCAAAATATTCCTTAATCGGGAAAATCCCCGTATCGACAGCCAGTTTGGCGATCAGTTGCGCTTCTTTCGGTTCAAAACCCCAGCCTGTCGGGCAAGGCGACATGCAGATGAACATACGAGGTCCTTTCAATTCATTTGCCCGGGCAAACTTGTTCGACAAATCAATGGGCTCGCGCGGAGATACCGTTGCCAGATAAACCGGCTTCTGTGCTTTCCAGATTTCAAACAGATCTTTTTTATTTACTTCCGTTCCGGCTTCATGTTCATCCGTACGGGGTGTCGTCTGGGTCGCGCCGCCATAGGGAGACGCCGCCGACAACTGGAACCCGGTATTTCCATAAGCCTCGTTGTCGTAGCAGAAATAGATGAAATCCAATCCCCGATGAATCGCCGCCGAGGTGGCCCCGAACCCGATATCGTTGGAAGAACCGTCACCGGCAACCACGATCACCTGAAGGTTTTCTTTTTCCTCCAGCCCCCGATACCGCATACGAATATCCAGAGCATCGCGGACACCTTGCGCCGCAGGCACCGGCCCACCCATGGTGGTGTAGAGCCATGAACCTTGCAACGGCGTGAACGGATAGACCGAAAGCAGAGTGAAACATCCTGCGGCATTGCAAATCAAGAAATCATCGTCCAGTTCCTTCAATCCCAGCCTCAGCCCTTCCAGTCCTCCGCATCCTGCGCAAAGTCCGGTTCCCGGAGCAATGGCTTCATGAGGATGAAGGTCTTTTATTTTTTTATGAGCTCTCGTTAAAACTTTCATGATAACGCCTCTTTCAATTTCGCAATCTGCTGAAGCCGACTGAAACCGCTCGCATCCCCTTCGTCATACAAATAAAGCGGCGTTTGCATATCCGGTTTATCCAGATGCTCAATGATAGCCATGAAATCCTGATCCTCTATGTCCTTGCCCCCGAGCCCACCGATGACCGACAGGATTTTTTCGGGCCGGTCTTCACGATCGTAAAGAGACGTGACAATTTCCGGATAGGTAATTCCTCCCATACCCGGGGCCAGGTTTTGATCGATCACGGCAACCTTGGCGTGGCCTCCAAGGGCAGAGGCAATGGCCTCGCTCGGGAAGGGCCTGAAAAGTCTCAGCTTAAGTAAACCAGCCTTAATCCCTTGTCGGCGAAGTTTCATCACCGCTGATTTTCCTTTGGTAGCGAAGGAATTACTCATCACAAAAACATACTCCGCATCATCAAGATGAAACGCTTCGACAGGCTCGTAGAGCCGTCCAAAATATTTTTCAAACTCCTGGGCCGTCTGATTGAAACATTTTTCCGCGCTGCGAGAAGCCAACTCCTGTTGGAGCTTGAAGCTGGTATAAGTCGCCCCGCCAAAAACCGCTGACGCCCGGGCCATTGGTCGCGAAGCCTGGAACACCGGTTGCGTGACCGTGTACAGGGGTAGGAAGTTGCGGACCGCCTCTTCGTCTGGAATCAAAACCGGTTCGCGGGTGAACGACAGATAAAATCCATCCATGTTGACCAGAACCGGCAGGCAAACTTCCGGATCCTCGGCAATCCGGTAGCCCATCAGGATAAAATCAAACACTTCCTGGCAGGTTTCGGCATGCAGTTGAATCAAGCCACAGTCTCGAGTGCTCATGACATCGTTATGGTCCGGCTCAAGGGTGATCGGGGTAGCCAGAGCCCGGGACACATTGACGATAACCATCGGCGTCCTCCAACCAGAAATGGTGTAAAGGGATTCCATTCCATGCAAAATACCCTGGCTCGAAGAGGCCGTAAAAACCCGCACCCCGGTAGCTCCCGCAGAGCCCGCCGCCATGAACATGGAATGTTCCGAGTCCATATTGGTGAATTTCCCCTGCAGGGTTCCATCGGCAAACCATTTGGCCAGGGTTTCAATAATTTCGGTTTGTGGGGTAATGGGAAACGCCGGAACATACTCCACCCCTGCCATGCGGGCTCCCCACGCCGCCGCTTTGTTTCCCGTCAACATTATTTTCGTTTTCATGGAAACGTCCCCGTTTCTTTTACCGTGTGAATAAAATGACCCGGGCATTCCAGAGCGCAAATCAGGCAACCCTTGCAATGGTCATAATCTATCTCCGGCCTGCCGTCCGGGGCTACCCCAATAACACCATCCGGGCACCGGGCATAGCAGATCAGGCAGTTATTACATTTTTCGTAATCGATCTCGGGTCTCTCCACCCGCCAGTTTCCGGTTTTTCGCAATGCCATGTTGCCCGGATCTAAAATAATGGGGGCCCCATCGACAACCGGTAGCTGAGAAGGAAAAACCAGCGGTTTTGCGGTTAAACCTTTTTCTTCCCTTTGTGAAACAGCTACGGGCTGGATCATTTCGAAAATTTCACGGGCCAAATCGAGATTGCCTTGTAGCAGTTGGGAAGAGATTCCCTGCTGGATCAATTCATCCTCTACAGCCCGAAGAAGACACTCCAATTCAATGTTTCCCAGCAGGCGAGCCCCCACTGCGGAAAGCGCGGAACTGTATACCGTCCTGTGATTGAGATACTGGAAACAAAGATCGGTCAGATTGGTCGTCGTTACCGAGAATTTCTGCGATAACACTTCCGGTACCTGGGCAGAGTTGACGAAAACAACCGTGGAAGGCTCCGCCCCGCAAAGAGGGGCAGACTGAGGGTCGTTCAGCAGAGTTTCATCCCCAATCAGAATGATATCTGGAGAGGAAA
This sequence comes from Nitrospina sp., assembly GCA_018653085.1. Taxonomy (GTDB): domain Bacteria; phylum Nitrospinota; class Nitrospinia; order Nitrospinales; family VA-1; genus LS-NOB. The sequence continues at coordinate 3,003 of JABIAY010000012.1, read as the reverse complement.
TCGGACCGCGTTCAAGAATAGGGTCTTCAGAGACGCGAGTGAAAGCAATGACCGGGGCACCTCTTCGCTCTGCCCCGTAAAGTGGAAAATCCTGAGCCTGGAACCCAGAATAAAAACCAGCACTGCCTAAAATCTGGCTGGCTGTTTTTATCCCCTGCCCTCCGCGACCATGTATGCGTATTCGCCACATTTGGCCCTCGCTCAGTTAAATGTATCAATTAGTCTCTATATATAAGACACCACCCAAAGTGAAATATTCCTCATATATAAAATGGGTCCAAATGGCAGGATTTTCTATACCCTATCTACTGATTTTCGCTGTCTTGCACAGAATAAATCGCCTTGTAACGTCTTTCCAGGCTCTGCGCCTCGACAGGTTTGCCCATTTTTTGAAGCAAATAGGCATAATGCTCAAGAATGTTCGCGACAAGCGTGTGCTCTTTACCCAGAGACTCTTCCAGAATCTTTAAAGCCTGTTTTAATAAAGATTCGGCTTCTTCGTATTCGCCGCGCATCCGGTAGTTGCCCGCCAGATTATTGAGTCTCAAAGCTACATTAAGGTGCTTCGGCCCGAATCTTTTTTCATCCATCGCGAGACTGCGCTTGAGCACCCACCCGGCCTCGACAAATTTGGATTGGACCTGATAAATTTCGGCCAACTGATTGAGGCTGAAAGAAAGACGATGGTCATTGTCAGGGGAGGTTTCTGCCAGTTCCAGGGCTCGCACAAAATGCTTTTCCGCCTCAGCGTAGCGGGATTCCCGAAAGGCGGACACAGCCTTTTTATTATGGCTTTCCCATGTTTCCGGCTGGCTGAAATAGCTATTGAGGTAAAGCAATGAGCCCGCTACCGCCACAAAAAGAGCAACAAGTTTTGTTGGGGTCATGAAAACCGTTGAGCCTCAGTGTATGCGGTTGGTCTGTTCATTTTCAATCCTCCAGTAAAGATTCAAATCTCTCTGAACAATGGCTAAAATTCCTCCCTGAATAAGAATCAAGACCATTTCCCAGAAAATATAAAAAGGTACTGTCATCGGCAAAACCTTTTTCAATCCACTGAGAATGAAAAATCCCAGGACAATGGTCGTAACCGAAAAGGATTTTGTCAGTTTCTTTTTCAGAAAACCCGAGAATATTTGAAATTGAAAAAACAAAAAGGCCGCTTCTGTTCCCGCAATAACCAAATCGAAAGAAATATCGGTCACCAGGTTGAGCCCGTGCATGTCCAAAGCTTTCTGGATAACACCGTAAATAAAATAAGGCAGAATCGTAAATACGAACAACCCCAGCGCCAGCAGTTCCGGGTTGAGTTTTAATTTTTTATAGCTGACAAAGTCCCGATAATTTCCCAGAAACCAGAAATACAAGTAGAGCCCAAAAGTTACCTGATAAAAAATCAGAAAAAGTTTTATTGGCATGCCGCAAAACGGGACTTTGGGCAGTCTTTTGTATTGGGAAATAATTTTTGAGGAAAATATTTCCCGGATCGATTTTATTTTTCCGCTTTTTTTATCGACCAGATTGTCTTCGGGAACCAGCTTTCCCATCGACAGCAAACTGCGAATATCCCTCAGGTGCAAAGGAACCTTTTTTCGGCGGCCTTTAAGCGGGAAATATTGTTTTGCAGAAAATTCAATAACGGCCGAAAGTTTTTCCAGTTCCCTCTTGGCTTTCAATCCCAGATAAATGCCTAAAAAAACGATCGCAAAAATCAGGTAAATGGACCAGATGGTATTGGAAAAAGCGGCGGTATCATAAAGGCCATGTAGCGTTACCACCACCACAAGGCCGTGAATCAGGTGCCTGACGCGGTTGGTGCTGAACTTCGCCCGGCCCATAAAATAGCCCAGGATGATGCCGAAGAAAGCATGCCCCGGCACCGCCGTGACCATTCTAAACATCCCCACCGCTTGCCCATATTGCAGGACATATATGATATTTTCCACGGTGGCGAATCCGCAACCGATCACCCCACCATAGATAATTCCATCAAAGGGTTCGTTAAACTCCCGTTCATCAAAAACAAACGCCTTCAAAAACAGAAATTTGCACAACTCCTCCGCAAGAGCCACCCCGAAGAACGCATAAAAGATAGTCTTCGGCCAGAAGAGCGGGGAATGTTCATCCTGCAAGGCCTGTATGCCTAAAACTTGCTCGGCAATGCCTTCAAAATAATAGGTTGGCAAAACCGCCAAACCACCAAGGAAAAAACTTTTAAGCACCAGCTTCCTGGGCTCCCGGTCCCACTTGTCGGAATAGTAGATAAAAACGGCGATGGCAACACCCGGACCCATAGCAATGTAAAGCAGTCTTAGCGTTTCCATGCCATCACTCATAAGGAGCCTTTCATCGTAGTCCGGTAATATCGTTTCCCTTCAAATCTATATATTCTGCCTGGGGGATTTTAGGCAGTCCCGGCATTCTCAGTATGTCTCCCGTTAGAGGGATGAGAAATCCGGCTCCGGCGGCAATTAAAATTTCCCGCACCGTAACACTGAAATGTTCCGGCCTGCCTCGAAGTTTCGGATTGTCCGACAAAGAGGCCGGGGTTTTGGCAATGCATACAGGAAGGTTCTGGTAGCCAAGTTTTTCGATAGACCGGAGATCCCTTTCGGCTTTTTGGGTGTATTTAATTTCTTCGGCCCCATACATTTTGCTGGCAATTTTCCAGATTTTTGTTTTTACATCTTCATTCCAGTCATAAAGCGGACAGAAAGGCTGAAGTTTTTTTTCTGCGTGAAAGATAACTTTCTCGGCCAGTTCTATTCCGCCTTTCCCCCCTTCTGCAAAAACGTTGCTCACCGCGAAAGGAACCCTGTTCTCACAATGCCTTTGAACAACAGCAATTTCCTCAGGATGATCCCCCTCAAAGCGGTTGAGGCAAACAATAGGAGGTTCGCAGAATTGTTTGATATTTTCCACGTGCCGATCCAGGTTGGGCAGTCCCTTTTGCACAGCCTCGGGATTTGGTTTTTCAAGGTCGGACTTTTCAACACCACCATG
>JABIAY010000013.1 GCA_018653085.1 Nitrospina sp. | reverse complement strand
GAAAGCAAGCGAATGGGAAAACCAAAGTTTTCGCTAACCTATGATGGCATATCGGGAACAGAGAAGGCGGTCAAACTGTTGAGCAAATTTTGCAATAAAGTATTTCTTTCCTCGCGGGCCGATCTAGATATGGGTTCTTTGAAAAAAATCAATAATGTCGAGCGTATTAATGACGAACACATCCAACTGGGACCTGTAGGAGGACTGGCGACTTTGATGGGACAATTCCCAGATAAGGCGTGGATGATAACCGCATGCGATATGCCCTTTTTAAAAGAAGATGATTTCGAGACAATATTACAAAACCGAGACCCATTAAGATATGGTACCTGCTATGTTCAAAAAGGCAATTTCGGTTATGAGCCAATGTGCGCCATTTACGAACCAAAATTCATCGTTCCTCTTTTTGAAGCCATGTCAAGACGAGAGCTTTCCTTGTCCAGGATTATTGAGGCACTCCCATTTAAAAAATTAAAGATCGACGAAGCGGACCGGTCAAAGTTTATGAACATCAACACAACAGAAGATTATGAGAAGAGGAACAAAAGAATAATCCTGTATCAAAAAAAGGAACCATCATGAGTATGATTCAAGTCCAGGAAGCGCTGGATAAAATTCTTAGCCAAATTCAATTCAAGGGAGTGGAAAAAATTCCGCTGGACCAGGCCCTGGGCAGAGTGCTGGCGGAAGATGTCGTCTCCCGTGTCAACAACCCGCCGCTGGACAACTCGGCGATGGATGGCTATGCCCTGATTGCCCAGGACATTCAGTCCGCGACTCCGGAGAATCCGGTCAAGCTGGAAGTGGTCGAGGAAATCGCCGCCGGGTACACGGCCAAAGGCACGTTGAAACCGGGCCAGACCATGCGCATCATGACAGGTGCACCCATCCCACCCGGTGCCGATGCCGTACTCATGCAGGAAGATACCCAAAAAGACGGCAACTCCATCCTGTGCCTGGACAGAGCCGATGTGGAAGAAAATATCCGTAGAGCAGGAGAGGATGTAAAGATCGGTGAAGGGGTCCTCAAAAAAGGAACCACCTTGAGCCCGGCTCATATCGGCATGATGGCAGTAGTGGGCCGATCACAGATAGCAGTCAGCCAGCGCCCCACAGTTTCGATTTTATCCACCGGCGATGAGATTCTTGAACTGGATGAAACGCCCCAGGGTCCGCAGATTTTCAATAGCAACGGCCATATGCTGGCGGCACAAATCAAGTCCGCAGGTGGCATTCCCTTATACCTGGGCATTGCCAAGGATACCGAAAAAGACCTGATGGAAAAATTTGAATGGGCCCTTAAAGCCGATATCGTGGTCTCATCCGGCGGTGTGTCGGTAGGCGACTACGATCTGGTCAAATCCAGCCTGCAAAAGATGGGGCAGGATATGCTGTTCTGGAAAGTGGCAATGAAACCGGGAAAACCCCTGGCATTCGGCCGCATCGGTAAAATCCCCATTTTCGGGCTACCGGGCAACCCGGTATCTTCATTTGTTTCGTTCGAACAGTTTGTACGCCCGTCTTTGCGAAAAGTGCTGGGCTGCTCCGACCTGTCCCACAAGACGGTGCAGGCAAAACTGACACGCACTATCCATAAGAAACCAGGCAGACTTCATTTCCTCAGTTCCATCGTGTCCTGGACCGATGGCGAGTATACCGTCACCCCGGCAGGAGAACAGGGTTCCGGTATTTTGAAATCTGCCGCCAACGCCAACAGCCTATTGATCTTTCCGCTGGAAGCCGATGAAATCAAACAAGGACAGGAAGTGGCCGTCCAACTGCTGGAATAATTCGATACTTATGAAATTTTTGCGCAACCCTCTTTTCAAAATCTTTCTCATTGCCTTGTTCCTGGTGGTGCCCGGCAACGCGCTGGCTCAGTCAAGCGCGTCCCTGGACCGGCTGGTCAGCCAGATCGAGTCGATGTTCCCGCCTCTTGAAGGATATGTCATCGCGGTGGAAGGCTCTGGCCTGACCCTTGACCTCAGGCAGGGAATGGCAGTTAAAAAAGGAGACCGGTTAAAACTCATCCGCTACGGTCGGGAGCTGTTCCACCCCGTGACCAAGAAAAAGGTCGGTCAGAAAGAAACCGACCTGGGAGAGGTGGAAGTGCTGGAAGTGAGAAAAGATTATTCGCTGGCCCGGGCTTTGAACCCAACGGTGCTTCCCAAAGAAGGTGACGGGGTAAGAAGTGCATTTCAAAAACTTTCGTTTCTCGTAGCACCACCTCAAGTCAAATCTAAAAAGAAGATCAATACTGACCGCCTGCGGTACAACCTGGAGTCTCGCATAAACCGGCACCCGCGATTCGAAGTCCCTGCGTTCGATTTGGGACTGTGGATGGTCGATGAGAAACTCAATATTAAATCCACCTTGCAGTCGAAGAACCTGAAGAAACTACTCCGCAAGGTCCAGGCCGACTTCATTCTGGTTCCCAGCGTCCGTACGGTGAAGGGGAAAATGGCACTGAACTACAAGCTGGTATCAGCCATTGACGGTTCCCTGAAAAAACAGGCCAACATCCTGTCAGAAGATCTGCCGGCCCCGGATGCCCCCAGGGAGCGGGAGAGCGGAACGCAAACCAGCTTTAAGCAAAAAAAGGATCTATTTAAATTTGTCGGCAAGCAGGAATTCCCTTATGAGGTAATCGACTTTGATGTCGGCGATTTAAACGGTGACGGTAAAAACGAGTTCGTGCTCATCGACCGCTATCGGGTCATGATCTTTGAGAACAAAAAAGGCCGTTTGAAAAGAATCAGCATGGTCAAGACCAGCAAAATCGCCAATCATTTTCTCGCAGTTGATGTAGGAGACATCAATGGCAATGGCCGGGATGAAATTTTCGTCACCAATCAGGTTGGTGACAAACTGCAATCCTTCGCCCTGGAAACCCGGCCGAAGGAAAAAGGGTTCCACTACATATGGAAAGAAGCCAATCTTTATTTCCGAATCATCCAACCACTGGGGAAGCGGCCCATTTTGATGTCCCAAAGTCCGGGGTTCCAAAACCCATTTCAGGGGCCGATAAAAAAGGTGTTCTTCAAAAATGGAATCTACCGGCAGGGTCCCAAACTGAACACCCCGGAGGTATATGGAACGCACTTCATTCTGTATGGTCTGACCCAACAGGACTTGAATGGGAATGGGGTAACGGAAACGATAGTGCTTGACAATAATTATCATTTAAGAGTATATTCCCCCGATGGACGACTGGTAGTAAAATCAAGCGATTACTACGGTCATGACCCACGCCTGATCGAGGTCGGGGTCAAGGAAGAAATCGCTGGAATAGTCCGTCAGGGTGACCCAGTGCGTTTCAAAGGGCGATTGCAATTTGTCAAGGTTGGCGGCAGTCGTTTCCTCTTGCTACCCCTGAATCACAACGCTGGCGATGGCTATCTGGACAGGCTGGTGATTGTGGAAAATTCGGGTCTGGCCCTGCTGAGGCTGACCGGAGAGGGCTTTGAGAAAGCCTTTGAGTCCAGCAAACAAAAGGGTTTTCTGGGGACTTACCGGGTGATTCCCCACAAGAACGGGGCCGGTGTTTATGTGCTCCGGATAGATAAGGATGTTTGGGCAAAAGGCGTGTCCAGCACCCTTTCTACCTACGAATGGCCTGCTGAGTAAAAGTGGGGAAATTTGGCAAAAATGCCAAATAACCTTTGATTTTTATTTCGTTTGGTGGTATCTTTCTTAGGATTTTATGAGCTTTTGCTCTAGTGAAAATTGGGTTACACGCAATTAATCAGTTTGCTGGAAATATAAATAGTTTACGAAGTAGTTAGTCATCAACAAAACTTGGAGGAGACAAGCATGAAAAAGAATTTTTTAACTGCAGCCGCCATCACGGTCATCGCGTTCTTCGTTGCGACCACGATTGCGCAAGCCGCCGATGTTAACTTCAGCGGTCAAGTCAGGACTCGCTGGGAGTCAAACGGACAATCTGGTGGGGGAGCTTTCAACGATGCGTCTGACAACGATGATTTCATCGCCACTCGCGTTCGCCTGAACGCCAACGTCAATGTCAACGACAGCACCAGCGCATTCATCCAGATGCAAAGCAACAGGACTTGGGGTAACAATAACGGAACTGCTGGTACCTTGGCAAACAACGCGGGTTCCGGTAACAGTTCTTTCAGCCCTTCTGACGCGGATGCAAGCGTTGGTCTGCATCAGGCTTATTTCACCCTGAAGAACTTTGCCACCTTGCCAGTAGATTTGCAGATGGGACGGCAGGAAGTTGTTCTGGACGGTCACAGACTGTTCGGGAACACCGGTTGGACAACGGGTGCGCAGACTCATGATGCGATTCGTTTGACCCATGCGCATGACAATATGGCTCTGGTCTATGCTTACGTCCTCGGTAATGAAGGTGACCGCACCAACGATCCTGGCGACCTCAACGATACCGATGTGCATTTGGTATATGGTAGCCTCCAGGGTATTCTGGGCGGCACACTCTCCGTTACCTTTGCAGGCGTAGTGGATGGTTGTGGCGTGACTGCAACTGCCACCTGTAGTCTGCAGGCAAATGACATTTACACCATTGGTTTTCGCCAGGCTGGTCAGCTCTTCGGTATTGACTACCGTGGTGAGTATTACCACCAATGGGGTGATGCAAGAGCTGATGCAACCCGAAACGCTGCAAACCTGAACCACACTGCCCTTGCTACTCAAGCGTCTATTGACCGTGACGCATACATGTTTGGTCTGCGCATTGGCAAAAAGTTCAACAACGTCATGATGAAACCGAGCCTGACTTTCTGGTATGACCAGCTTTCCGGTACCGATGATAGTGACGTTAACGGCAACGAGTGGGGTGGATTCAACACCCTGTTTGATACCGGTCACAAATTCTACGGTCATATGGATCTGTTCCTTGATGGCGGCAGTGGCGGTGGCGGAACCCAGGGTCTTGGTCTGGTAGACATGGCTATCAAGGGTTCTATTCAGCCTATGGCAGGTTGGACGGTTAAAGCCGCCTTCCATTGGTTTGAGACGGAAGTTGACCCCAACTCCAACGCTACTGCCCGTGGCCCTCAAATAGCAGCTGGTGTAGACGAGGATCTGGGTACGGAACTGGATCTCGCTCTCGTTCACAAGTACAATGCTAACACTGTGATCTCTGCAGGCTACTCTGTATTTAACGGAGAACAGCTGTTCAACTTGCAGAGACAAACGACAGAGGATGCTGATTGGGCATATGTTTCGTTTGACGTGAAGTTCTAAGTTTGCTTATCTCTAACCCCCGGCCTTCGGGCCGGGGGTTTTTTTTTACCTTCCTCTTTACGCCAGCGGCACAGGTATAATGGAATCCTGCCTTCTTCTTAGGTTGAGGTTACTGAAACAATCTGGATAAAATCTCATGAACCGCAAATCTCTCATATTTTTCTTACTGCTATATTCTCTCCTCCTGACAGCCAGCCTGACAGCCCAGGAAAAACCTTTTACCCTGAACGGAAAACCTGTCCCCCATGTGGTGGCCGAAGTGAATGGAGTCCCTTTAGGTTCCGAAATTCTGGAACGGGATCTGTTTGCCTTTCGTTTTCAGTCCAAACAAATGGGAAGGGAAATAAAACCCGCTGACGAAATCACCATCGCCCGCGAATTGCTCAAGGTAGCAGTAGGGCGTGAGCTGGTAGTGCAAAAAGCCAAATCCCTTGGCATCGCCATCAATGAGGAAAAAATAAACCGCCAACTCGAAAATATTGAAGACCAGTTCCCCGATCACAAGAGATTTCTAACCGCCCTGGCCTTTCAGCATATGAGCATTGCGGCCTTAAAAGAAAAAATACACAGAACCTTGCTCGAAGACGAATTGATGCGTCGGGAAATAGCCCCGAAGGTCGATGTCAGCGATGAAGACACCAAAAAATATTACGATGACAACAAAGCCCGCTTCACCAAGCCGGTATTATATCGAGTGAGCCATATCCATATAGCGACCGTCAAAGCTTCTGGAGATGCCGAAGATGAAGCCAGCCGGAAAAAAGCAGAGCGTCTCACCAAAATGATTGATGAGGAAGCAAAGGAAAAAATAAATTCCATTCTCAAGAAAGTGGAAGCCGGCGAAGATTTCGCGCAATTGGCAAAGCGGTTTTCAGAAGATGAAGCATCCAGAGAAGAGGGTGGACGACTGGGCGATCTCCATGCGGACAGCACCATTCCTGAAATTGGCAAGGAAATGGTCAAGCTTAAGGAGGAGGGAACCAGTGGCGTTATCCAAAGCCAGTTCGGGTATCATATCCTCAAGTTGGACGAGATTATTCCCAGCCAGCTGATCCCGTTTTCTGAAACGAAAACGGATATCATGAACCTTCTGCTGAAAATGAAAACCCGCGACCTCTTCGAAGCATATGTAGAAGGTCTGGGGAAAAAAGCTAACATACAGGTATTCATTTGACGACAACCCCCTCAACCCCCCTTAACAGGGGGACGATCAGATTCCCTGCCGAACATGACGGCTGGAGCGATTTACTACATTTAACCTTCCATAAAACAACATGACCACTCTGGTTACAGGAGCCACCGGGTTTCTGGGTTCCGCACTTGCCCGGGAATTACTGAAAGACGGTCGACCCCTCAAACTCCTCGTGCGTAAAAACACGGACACACGCAATATTGATGACCTCGATTGCGAGGTAGCGCATGGGGATTTGCGAGACAAGGATTCCTTAAAATCCGCCTTGACCGGATGCAAAACCCTCTATCACACTGCGGCCTACTACAGCCTTTGGAGCCGGGATAAAAAACTGATCTACGACATCAATGTCCAGGGAACCCGGAACATTCTTGAATCCGCATTGGAAATGGGTATCGAGAAAGTCGTTTACACCAGCACCGTAGGGTGCATCGGTCTTTCAGAGGATGGCACGCCCACAAATGAAGACCAACCCATGAACACCGCGACCCTTTGCAATGACTATAAACTGTCAAAGTATGAAGCGGAGCAGGTGGCCCATGAGTTGTTTGGCCGAGGACTTCCGATAGTTATCGTTAACCCGAGCACCCCGGTTGGCCCCCGGGATATCAAACCCACCCCAACAGGGAAAATAATTCTGGATTTTCTGAACCGGAAGATGCCCGCATACATTGACACGGGACTCAACCTGATTGACGTTACCGATTGCGCCCGTGGACACATCCTGGCGGAAGAAAAAGGTCGGCTCGGTGAACGGTATATTCTCGGCAACAAAAATATGTCCCTGAAAGAAATTCTTCTGGCCCTGGAAACTTTAACCGGACTCAAGGCACCGCGAATAAAAATGCCCTACTGGGTCGCTTACACCGCCGGACTGGCGTGCGAATGGGCATCGGACAATATTACCCATCAGCCTCCTTCGGTTCCTCTTGCGGGAGTGAAGATGGCAAAATATTTTATGTATTTCGACCCCTCAAAAGCAATCCGTGAGCTGGGTCTGCCACAGAATCCGGTCGAAAATGCTCTGGGGCAGGCAATACGCTGGTTTAAAGAAAATCCCATTTTAAGCTGAGCAAATGGAAACTATTTCTCTTTTATGGGGCACTGTTATCCTCAGGCCCTATGTATTCGTTTTTCTCGCGTTTTACCTGACGGTTGCCATTCTCAATATGGGCGTGGTCCGATCTCTTTTATTTACCGTACTGGCCTATGTACTGGCTTTTCTCTGCGAATACTCTTCGACACGAAACGGGTTTCCGTTTGGGCATTACAGCTATATCGAAACCACCCGCGACCAGGAATTGTGGGTCAGCAATGTGCCGTTCATGGATTCGCTGTCGTTTTCCTTTTTGATTTATGTCAGTTACACCGTTAGCCTTTTGCTCTGGGCTCCTCTTATAAGAAAGGGATGGGATATCCGCCTGGGAGACATCCAACCCCTCAAACATTCCGTCCGGGTCATTGCCTCGGCCTCCGTCCTGTGCATGCTGATGGATGTTATTATTGACCCCGCCGCCTTTTTGGGGGATCGCTGGTTTCTTGGAAAAATATATTTTTACAGGGAGGAGGGAGAATATTTCCACATTCCGCTGACTAATTTCGCGGGTTGGATTTTTGTGGCGGGATTGACCCTGTCCTGCTTTGCGGTACTGGATCGTTGGCTGGATTCAATAATCCCCTTCAACTCTCAATATCAGGTACCGGCTTTACTGGGTCCGGGATTGTACTTTGGGGTGCTGATCTTTAATCTCGGTGTGACTTTCTATATAGAGGAAATGCTATTGGGTTGTTTAGGAACCCTGATCAGCCTGGGAATTTTTGCTTTGGTCTTTTTCCGGGTCAAACGGTTTGAGGCACGGGCGGAATAACTAATATTTTTTTACATGGTTTTCGATCCCACATAAATTCCATAAGCAATCGCGGCACCAATAAGACCCATTAGGAGGTTATCCACAGCCACCGCTCCCCAGTCCGAAGGCCGTCCCCAGTTGGACCAGGGAACGATTATAATGAACAGGGAGAGAAAGCCAACTATCAAGATGCCTGCAAGTATGAATATCAGTTTTTTCTCGTCCATGGCAGGACATCCGTTCACTCAATGCATTTTGACGTTCATATAAAATCCATATACAAAAAGACCCACAGCTATAATCGCAATCCCGCTATCCAGAAGCGACTCCTCCCAGTTTGGCAGAGCGTAGTTCACCAACCATGGCACGGCGATAAACAGCACAGAGAGAATGCCTATCCCCAGCAGACTGAAAATAGCAATAATAAGCACTTTATCATTCAAAATAAATTCCTCCACTCGGCGTGGGGCCAATGTGCGCAAACTCTATCTGGCTAACAGAGAGTTGTTCTCGGCTCAACGAACCTTTGCCCAGTTTACCCCTCTGTAGAAGAGGGAGCTTCAATGGACCTCTCTTTTTTAAAGAGAGGCTGGGGATACAACCTTTATGCAATACGCGGACTAGTCGTCACGCTGGCCGCAGACTGATTGTACCAATTCTGCTCAGGGTATGAAAATATTTGCTTCCACTATTTTTATTTTCCTCTATAATTTCTGGAACAAATATCAGGCTCTGGCCGACTTCTCACAAAAGCCCTCAAAACTTGCTTCAATCTAATTAATCCAGGGCTCTGCAACTGTCCAGCAAAGAAAAAAACTGGGATTCTGAATGAAAAATCGCTTGCGAAAAAATAAAACGGTTCGTCCCCTAACTGACGAAACAGACAAAGCCATGAAAATTGCTATTTGCATATTTCTGGTGGTAGCAACGCTTGCTGTTTATTGGCAAATTCAAGACCATGAGTTTCTTTATTTTGATGACAACCAATATGTAACGGATAACTTGAATGTGAAAACTGGATTTACCAGGGAAAGTATTGTCTGGGCATTTACCACATCACATGCTGCCAACTGGCATCCGGTAACCTGGTTGTCGCACATACTGGATTATCAACTTTATGGATTACACCCCAAGGGTCATTTACTCACTAATTTGTTGATTCACATAGCAAATGCCCTATTACTTTTTACGGTTCTCCTTCGAATGACGGGAGCATTATGGCAGAGCGGTTTTGTCGCGGCACTATTTGCGCTTCATCCTTTCAATGTAGAATCTGTTGCATGGGCAGCGGAACGCAAAAATGTATTGAGCACTTTGTTTTGGTTGCTAACCACATGGGCTTATATCCGCTATACAGAAAAGCCAACTGTAAAAAAATATGGCTGGGTAGCCCTGTTCCTGGCCTTGGGCTTGATGTCTAAACCCATGCTGGTCACATTACCTTTTGTGCTTCTTTTGCTGGACTATTGGCCGTTGAAGCGGTGGAAAGCTGACGACCAAGTCGGAGCCTCCCCCCCCAGGCAATCACAAAACCAGACTTCCTTATCATTCTTGATTTTGGAAAAAGTTCCCCTGTTAGCACTAGCTGTGGGCTCTAGCATTACAACATTTATAGTTCAAAGAGCAGGCGGCGCGGTACAGTCAGCAGATGTATTCCCATTACAAGAGCGTGTTATAAACGCCTTTGTTTCATATCTTTCATACCTGCAAAAGACGGTATGGCCCAGCGGACTATCGGTTTTCTACGCTCACCCTGGAAATGCGTTACCGGTCTGGAAAGGACTTGTGTCTGCGGCTTTGCTTGTGGTTTTCACTGCGTGGGTAATTCGAGTGGCCCGTAGATTGCCTTATCTCGCGGTGGGCTGGTTTTGGTATTTGGGAACTCTGATACCTGTAATTGGTGTTGTACAAGTCGGGGCTCAGGCCATGGCAGACCGCTATGCCTATGTACCTCTCATTGGAATATTCATTATCGCCGCGTGGGGGTTGCCCGATTTCCTCGCCACGTGGAACCAAAGGGAAAAGACTCCTGTCCTTTTTGCAGGACTTCTGGCTCCCCTCATGGTTGTTACGTGGATGCAAGTGAATCACTGGAAGAACGGTATTACTCTCTTTCAACATACCATTAGCGTAACGCACGACAAATATCGAGAATTTGCCAGGGCACACAATAACCTTGGAATTGCCCTGAAAAAAAAAGGGAGACTTATTGAGGCCATCACTCAATATAAAACTGCAATAAAGGTTAATCCTGATTTCTCCAAGCCCTACAACAACCTCGGGAATATTTCAATGATCACAAAAAATTTTGACGAGGCCATCCGTTACTACAAAGAATCAATTAGAATAAGCCCTGACTACGCCAATGCCTACAGCAATCTTGGAACAGTTTTGCTTCAAAAAGGAGAAAAGGAAGAAGCCGTTGTTTACTTAAGAGATGCCATCAGGATAAATCCTGACCTGAATCAGGCCCGTACCAACCTTGGAACAATTCTATCTCAAATAGGAGAGAAGGAAGAAGCCATTGTTCACCTCAGAGAGGCAGTTAAAATAAATCCTGATCTTGCCCTTGGGCATTTTAGTCTCGGAAATGTTCTTTTTCAAACAGGAGAGACGGAAGAAGCGATCACTCACTATCGAGAAGCTGTAAGGATTAAACCTGATTATCTTCTGTTCCGAAAGATTCTTGAAGAAGTCCTGCGCCGAACCAAAGGATAAAGACATTGCAGTTTGCCAGCAGAGGCTCTCTGTGCATTCTGTTTGAGGAAGGAAAAAAATATGGGTCGTAACAGCGAAAAACTTAATCATCCTCGCGTTGAGGCTTTGATCCGGGAACTTTCACAACTGATGGGCTCTGGTGCCAAAACGGGAATGTTTGAGGAAATGTTTGCCGACCTTGCGCTTATAGGAAGAGAAAACCCGGATCTTGGTGATCATAAGCTGATCCATAAGACGCTACAGGAATTGCGTGAATCCCTAACCCTGTTTTTTCCACTTCGTGGCAAGCGCAAGGTCGCGGTTTTTGGTTCCAGCAGAGTTAGCGATTCCCACCCCAATTATAAACTGGCAATGGAACTTGCACAGGGGCTGGTCCATCAGGGTTTTCAGGTCATAACCGGGGCAGGAGGAGGAATTATGGAGGCGGCAAACCGAGGCGCGGGACGGAAGGAAAGCTTCGGGCTAAATATCAAACTGCCTTCGGAGCAATCGGCCAATTCGTATATTGATAACGACCCCCACCTTATGGAATTTAAGTATTTTTTTACCCGCAAACTTATGTTCATCAAGGAATCTTCTGCTACCGTCCTGCTACCAGGAGGACTTGGAACTCTGGACGAGGGATTCGAGAACCTCACGCTGTTTCAAACCGGAAAGTGCATGCCCCGTCCTATTGTCCTCCTGGACCATGAGAATGACAACTACTGGGACCGTTGCATGGACTTTATAAGTTCGGTTATGGTTGAACAGGGCTACGCCTGCAAAAATGACTTGAGCCTTGTGTACAGAGCCCGCTCGGCCCAGGAGGCTGTAGACCGGATTCTCAACTATTATAAAGTCTTCCACTCCCTTCGCTATGTCGGAGGCCTGACCGTGCTGAGGCTCACCAAGCCCCTGCATCCTGATCTTGTTAAAGGATTAAACACAGAATTTCAGGATATTATTGTGAAAGGCTCTCTGCAGTCCACTCCACCCCATAAGCAGGAACTACGGAATAATGAATATCCCGAACTACCCCGGCTGTCCTTCCACTTTGACAAATCTTCATTTGGCAGGCTCAATCAATTGATTGAAGCCATCAACCAAGCTTAGCCCCTCTAAAGTTATAAAATATCACACACTTCCAGGCGTAATATGTAATATTTCATCTATTTTTTTAGATAGATAAAATATTACAACAATTTAATGCACCGCAAGCTCCTTGTTTACACACACTTAGAAATAATAGCCTTTTATCAACCACTTTTGGCCCGTATATTGCTTATTATAGTTGTAGAAGTGCAGATCAACAATTAGTTAAGTTCAGGTGAGAGCGATGAGTCTAAGAAAAAATTTGAGCAAAGGCGAAATCATTTTCCACGAAGGCAACCCAAGTAGTAATGCTTATATAGTCGGCCTGGGCTCCATAGAGATCGTTGAAAATACGGAGAATGGACAGAAAGTAATGGGAGTGCTAGGCGAGAACGAAATTTTTGGGGAAATGGGTCTGATTGATGGCTTGCCGCGTTCAGCCACGGCACGGGCTTTGGAAGACTCGGTGGTTTACGTCTTGACCCCCCAAACCTTTGACACCATGGTCCAGGAAAACCCGGAAGCCCTGCTACCCATCTTGAAGATTCTGATCAGCAGGTTAAGAGAAACGATGAAGCATCTGAAGCTGGGGTACAAATTTTCAGCAAAAACAGATGCCATACCATTTGACAGCTTTGAATGAGGACAAACTTTTTATTTAACTAAGAGGACGGTGAGTTTCCATGAAAAAGGTTCATTACAAAAAATATGATTTGATCTTCACCGAAGGCAATCCGGGCGACTGTGCCTACATGATTGACAAGGGAAGGGTCGCGATTATATCGGGGAAAAATATTCATGGAAAGCACAAGGTCCTGGCTATATTGGATACGAATGCCATTTTCGGAGAAATGGCCTTGATTGATGAGGAAGTTCGCACCGCCACGGCATTTGCTCTTGAAGACTGCCAGTTGTCAGTCATTGCCCCGAAGACGCTTCACTATTTAATTGAGAACGAACCTTTGACACTAAGTCCGCTTCTGGGGGTTTTGTCGCAACGATTGCGTCAAACCACAAAATTATTAAAGGATAAACTGAAAGACCCGAAATCCCAGAATGGCAACACATTGGCAGTGCCCTCGGGGAAAGGTTAGGTCATCATGGATAATCACTTTATAACTTTTAATAAAGATGAAATCATCTTTCTGGAAGGCCAATCCAGCGACTGCGCCTATATCATTGAATCCGGCAAGGTCGGGATCTACAGGGAAGACTCCCTGGGCAACCGGTTTCTTGTCCGCGAACTGGGCAACAAGGAACTGTTTGGAGAAATGAGCCTGATCGATAAATCCCCCCGGTCGGCAACGGCTATCGCCCTGAAAAATACTCGATGTATGATCGTCGAAAGGTCCCGGTTCGATTACATGACAAAATTCCACCCGCATTTCACGGTCAGCCTGATTAAATCGCTAACGGAAAGACTGAGAGCCACAATAGCCAGGTTAAACAAGGCTGAGCCTTCGAGGAAAGGTGGCTTGGCAATTAAAACCACAGTATCCGATTATTACGACATAAAAGGAGGATAGCAATATGGAAACTCTATGCTTTGAGTCTGGAGAAGTGGTATTCGAGGCAGGCAGTTCAAGTGATTGCGCTTACCTCGTTGAAGAAGGCCAGTTTGAAGTGTCCACACTCTGCAATGGAAAAAAGCAGGTCATAGGCACTCTCAAGGAAAAAGATATTTTCGGAGAAATGGGGATTATTGACAACCAACCCCGGTCAGCAACCGTTATCGCCCTGGAAAAAAGTAAAGTATCCCTGATTACCCAGGAATGTTTTCACTCCATGGAGACAACCAATCCCGAGGCCCTTATGCCCCTCTTACGAGTACTTTCAACACGCATCCGCGAATCCTTCAAGCTGTTAAACCTACAGAACCCTTCTGCCTGATATTCCAAACAACCTCAAGATCACCCTAAACTCACAACCCATGTGTTTACAAGGGGTTATATTTCATATAAAATATACTTGGATTATGGGTCAAGTTTGTTTCCGTAAAAACCGTTTTATTAGTTGAGAACCCCATTTATTAAACGGTTCGGCCCTGGTTCGTGAGTTGATTTTGTATAATGGTTACAAAGAATCCCGAACGTATCTGGCTGGCTCAGAGATGATTTTTCATCACGTGTCTATTTGAAAGACCCCCAAGTGAATGAAAACCCTTAGTCCTTTCAAATCCCAGACACTACCACAAAGAGAGCCCGCAGTTATTCAAGAGGATGATACAGCGAAAACCTTTTCGTGCCAGGAGCCCTTGATCAAACAACCTAAAATCCTGATCATCATTCCGGCCTACAATGAGGGAAAAAATATAGGTGCGGTTCTTAATGGCATCCAAAAACAGTCACCAGGAATTCCCATATTGGTGATCAATGATGGTTCTTCAGACAACACAGAAAAAGTAGCTCTGGAACACAACGCCGAAGTCATTTCCCTGCCTTATAATTCAGGCTATGGGGTCGCACTGCAAACGGGATTTTTATATGCCGTAAAAAATAATTTTTCCATCGTGGTACAAATGGATTCCGATGGTCAGCATGATCCGGCAAATATTAAAGATCTGCTCGAAGAAGTCCAAAAGGAAAACCGCGATGTGGTAATCGGCTCCCGTTTTCTGAACAGGGCCTCCTATAAAACTTCCCTGGCTCGCCATGCAGGAATGTTGTTATTTGGCAACATCGCTTCTCTTTTTTGCGGACAAAAGGTAACCGACCCCACTTCAGGATTTCAGGCGTTGAAGAGACGAGCCATTGAGTTTATCGCAAGCGACAACTATCCCCCGGATTATCCAGATGCGGACTTTATCATTTTGATGAACCGCTGTGGATTTAAAATAAAAGAGGTCCCGGTAACCATGCACGCCAGCCCAAATAAAGAATCCATGCACCATGGGCACAAAACGATTTACTATGTTTTTAAAATGTTTCTTTCCATTTTTGTAACCCTTTTAAGAAAATCCCCAAAGAGGTAACCCATGCCCCCCCGAATTCAAATAATCTCAATTTTGATATGTGTGTTTCTGGTCGCATACGTTTTTGAACTGGTTCGAAGAAAGCACTTGAGCGAAGAATACTCAATGGGCTGGCTGGTCACCGGAACCTTAATGCTTATCCTTTCAGTTTCAGAAGGTGCTTTGACGTGGGTTTCGGGGCTGGTAGGAGCCACTTTATTTACCTCCACGTTATTCTTTTTCGGGCTCTTATTTCTCATGGTCATTTGCCTGCACTTTTCTATTCGCATTTCCGCCTTGACCAAGCAAATGCGCACCCTGACGCAACATGTTGGTATTTTGGATCACGAAAAGAAAGCACTGGAAAAGAAAATTCATCAACCCCCCTGGCAAACAGGCTCTTCCAGTCTGGAGCAGATTTGAAAGTCTTACGCACCATAGAAACCTTTTTACCCTATATTTGCGGCCCGACTAATCAGGCTTTTCAAATCTCCAACCGTCTTGAAGAAAGAGGCATTCACTCCCCGGTTTTTACCACCTACTCCGATGTTGATCCCGGCCTTGCTCATCATGAAAAATATGAACGGGTAAACGTGTTCAGGTTTTCTCACCAACTTAAAATCATGCGTTACTGCGTGAGTGCGGGCATGCTTCCTTATTTCAAGGATTTTGATATCTTACACAGCCATAATTACCGCAATTTTCAAACCGACAGCGGTTTTTTTTTGCACTCTTAAAGAACAAACCTTTCATCTTAAATACCCACGGCTCCCTTCTCGGATTCAAAAACTATCTTCCTTCCTTTTTTCAGCGGATTCCTTATCATGCCTACGATTGGATGACCTTAAAAACTTCAGCAAAAAGAGCCCAGGCCATCATCGTTTCCTCAAAATTTGAATATGAAGATGCCTTGGAGTTTGGAATTCCTAAAGATAAAATTCACATCATTCCAATGGGCATCAAGGTAAACGATCTCGACAAGGATAAAACGCTCACTGATACCCTGCAACTCCTGTTTGTCGGTCGAATCGCAAGAGTAAGACGCCTCGAACTGTTATTGCAGGCAGTTGAAAAGTTAACCATCCCTTTCCATTTAACCATCGCCGGAGGGGAAGAGAAAACCAGCAGTGTCACACGATCCGGCTACATGAAAGAGTTAACGAAACTCACAGAAAAGCTCAACTTAAACAGCAAAGTGACTTTCACGGGAAGGAAATCTCAGGAGGAATTAAAGACGCTTTACGAAATGGCGGACCTGTTCGTATACCCTTCAGAGTTCGAAAATTTTGGGCAACCACTCATCGAAGCTGGGGCTCACGGCCTGCCGCTTATTGCCACTCCGGTAGGGGTGGCCCGGGATATCGTTATTGAAGGGGAAACAGGCTATTTGACACCTTCCAACCCAGAGGCAATCAGCGACCGCATTCAGTTGTTGCAGGACGACAAATTAAGAAAACAAATGGGAGTTCAAATTAAAAGCCTTATCAAGGAAAAATTTGACTGGGGAAATATCATGAGCCAATATATCAGCCTTTATAACTCCTTATGATATTTTTTCATGTCCAAAGCGTTCGACCCCTATTCTAAAAATTATAATAACCATGTAAATGATGTCCTTCGCATTACGGGGTATGACGCAAATACCCTGATAAAGGCAAAGCTGTTAAAACTTCAAGAACTCTTCCCTGGTTTAGTCCAGCGTCATTTTAACCTGCTGGACTTTGGATGCGGGATAGGGAATTTATATGAATCGGTTAAACAGTTTTTCCCGCACGTATCCTACACAGGTGTTGATAAGTCTGAGGAATCTATCAACCAAGCCCGATCCCATTTCTCAGAAAGCTCAATCTTTCATAATCTCCACTCTGAAAACTGGAAACTCGCACAGTACGACCTGATTTTCTCTGCTGGAGTTTTTCATCATATTCCTCATGATGAGCATAAAAATATTTTAAAAGACCTCTCCGCTCTTCTTAAACCCATGGGGAAAATAGCAATCTGGGAACACAACCCCATAAATCCTTTCACAAAAAAAATAGTCAACGATTGTGTTTTTGATCGGGATGCAGTTTTAATTCATCCAGGTTGGATGAAAAAAAATATGCTGGAAGTTCCGCTTTCAAATATCCAAGTGACCTACACCACTTTTTTCCCAAAAGCCCTGGCATATTTAAATGTTCTCGACCCTTATTTGGGCTGGCTCCCGCTAGGCGGTCAATTTGTAATCACTGGGGAAAAAATAGAATAGCCGGAAGTTTTTCCTACAAATACTCTTTCAAGCCCTCTTCCAGCTTTCGGGGAGAATAAGAAATCGATGTCGCGGCCTGACTAATATCTTGATCCTTCCCGCATAATAAACGGGGAATTTGATCCGGTGTAAAAGAACCGAGTTTCACCAATGAAGCCAGCGATACTGCCAACCTGGTAATCCAGACGGGAATAAATATCTTATTCCTGCGAACTTCCAAATAGCGTGACAATCGATCTATCACTTCCACAAATGGCATTATTTCCGGACCGCATAAATTTAATTTCCGACTTATCAAATCGGGATTCGCCACTACCTGCGCCATTGCCTCCACCACATCATCAATATAAACCGGGCTCAAGCAGTAAGAGCCATCTCCGATAACAGGAATGTATTTTAAATTTTTGACCCAGGAAATCAGTTTGCCAATTCCTTCTTTCATTTGAGGTCCATAGACTTCTGAGGGTCTTAAAATTACCCATTGAAGCCCCGAATCGCAAACCAACTTCTCTGACTCCAACTTGCTCAACCCATAGGCCCCGCCATCTCCAACAGCGGCGGCGGAACTTACAAAAACAAGTCTTCGGACATCATTCTTCTTGCAGGCGTTTATAAGGTTTCGAGTCCCCTCTCGGTTCACCCGAAAATATTCAGCATCGTTGCAGGAATGCGTCAGTGCCGCCAAATGCAGGACCTCATCCACCCCCTGGCATGCACGGCCCAAAGATTCCGGGTCCGTCATGTTTCCGGAAACAGTCTCGCACGATTCCATTCTGACTGGCGAACGATGCTCCAGAAGGCGAAAGGAAAATTTTCCTCTTTCGCGTAACAAGGCCACCAGTCTGGAGGCCAAAACACTCGATGCACCTGTGATCAAAAGTTTCATTCAGGCATCTCATCTCTATTTACAGGGTATTATTTCGCCCCAAATTCTTTAATGCGGTACCAGATCAGGTTTGCTAAAAATTCTAGAATGGCGAGAGGTTTTACAAAAGAAGGACGAGAGTCGATACTGTGAAAAGTGGTTTCTATTTCTCCAATCTCCATTTTCAGGCGCCGGGCTATTATCATGATTTCAGCATCAATAAACCAACCATTGGATTCCAGATTCATCTTCTGATACAGTTCCCGCGTCATTATTTTAGGTTTGGAGTTTATATCCCAGGCATTGATTCCCGGAAACATCACTTTAAATAACAGGTTGTAAACAGTAGATATGGACATTCGATACAAACCATCGCTCCTTTTGATCCGAACCGTTTTGACCAAATCGTACCCCTTCTCAACCATGAGGTTATAAACACGGATCACATCCGTGCATGGCATTTGCCCATCTCCATCGATAACCGCCATTTTTTTTCCCGTTGCAGCCCGAAGGCCGGACTTCATATCCCACCCCATCATGCCTTCTTTAACATGAACTACCGGTTTTATGCGCGGATTGCGGTCTGAAATCCTCTGAACCACTTCCGCCGTCTGATCACCCGTTCCCTCAAAATAATTACCAACAAGAATGATCTCCCAGTCTATCTTCTCCTCGTCCAGCGAGGTGACCAGAGAGGCCACAAATCCTTCAATCGTGGAGGCGCTTCGATAGGCTAATACAACCACTGAAATGTCAGGACTCTCCATTTCACAACCCAATTAAGGCTAATATCAAATCTCCAAATGCCGATAAATCTTAGTAGGCAAAAAAGATCATACCATAGGGATTACTCGGAGCTAACCGCATTATCTTCCGACCATGAAAGATCAAATATCCACAGCAACCAAACTTTTATATCCGGGGCGCATCCCTCTCAAGTATAATAGATCGGACCTGACCGGATTTCTTCAACGGTTTTCCAAAGTGGCCCTAATCCAAAATTTCCTAAAAACCCATCTTGCTTTAATTTTTCTTATTCCGTTTTCATTTCTTCTGATTTTCACAGGGTTGGACGACACTGTGTTGCAGGTGGATGAAAGCGCTGACACCTTTATATCCACCACAATTCTTAAATATGGCTATCCAAAACATTCAGATGGCACCCACTACACGATGCCCGAAGGAGACGCTTTTGGCGGCGTCTTTCTGTATCGGACCTGGATTCCTTACTACCTGCAATCCATTTCGCTCCAGCTATTTGGGCAGAACACCTTGTCGGCCAGGCTTCCCTTTGCCGTTCTGGGAGTTTTTTCAATTTGGGGCCTTTACAGTTTCACTTTACGGCTAACCAACCGGAAAACTATCGCCTTCATGGCATCCCTGTTACTCGCAACTTCTGTTCCCGCCCTGCTCTATTTTCGCACTGCACGCTATGTTGCCATTCCCATACTGCTGACTCCACTTTTACTGAAATTCTATATCACCATTTTTGACAAAGCAAAATGGAATCCCGTACCCCTTACATTGGTATCGATCATTTATTTCCACACCATGTATGTTGAGTTCGCCGGAGTAATAATGGGAATGCTGGCCCACCTGTATGTTTACAGGAACCGTGTCACAGGCAGTAATCTCGCCAAAGTAAAAGGTTCTGCAATTATTACAGGTCTGCTCTGCCTTCCATGGCTGGCAACCCTTCCTGCTTTGATGAGCAAGCTGGCCGAATTTTATACTTCCGCCAGTCCATTGATTGACACATCCTGGTGGCGTTTCCCAAAACATTTCTTCGCGTTTTTATTCCAAATCAATAATTATATTTTTCCTTTTATTCTTGCACCCTTTTTATTTATTTCGTTCTTGAAGCACCAGCGGTTTCAGGTTTCCCTCTTATTATTCTGCTCCATGTCAGTTCTCATCACAGCTTGTCTGCACTCGATTCCGCTCATGCAATATATCGCCGCCTGCATTCCCCTATTATTTATTCTTCTAGCCATGGGGGTGTTTCATTTATTTGAGAAATCTGTTGCCCGGCAATCCGCTCTCCTGATGGTTCTGATTTTCACCAATCTCATTCACGTGGGCCCCCTTCTTCCTTTAAAACAACTAGTCAGAAATAACCCCGATAAATTTGCGGCGACTGCTTACAGTCAGGACGCCACAAAGACTTTCCTGAGAGAAACAAATCTGAATTCCGTATTTTATCTATATTTTCAGGAACTGGCCCATCGCTACCAGGGGCCTCTGGATGAATTAGTGCGATTTTTCGAAACGCATGGGAAAAAAGGGGAAACATGCTATATTGATAACGAATCGGAAACTTTGGCTTTGCTAACAAAGCTGAAGATGATCCATGACAAGGATCTGGATTTCCAAAGTCGACCTGACTGGATTGTTCTAAGGGGAAACCAGAGAAATCCCCATCCCAACAAAGTTATTCTAAAGCTAAAGGAAAAGCTCGATGTTATTTTTTCCGCCGCGAATTATGAGAAAATTATTCTAAACGCTCCGGTTAAACGAATTAATAATTCTTACGATATTCAAATACACCGGTTTCGATCACCCACCTCACCCGAAAGAGTCCATGTTTACCGGCGGATTGCTGAAAAACAGGGCTAATCATTCATCGTGAAACTCATCATCCAAATTCCCTGCCTGAACGAAGAGGCTTCCCTCCCCATCACACTTAAGGATCTGCCCGAGAGAATTGACGGCATTGACAGTATTGAAACACTTGTGATTGATGATGGCAGTACTGACAAAACAGTGGAGGTCGCCCAAAAACACAACGTCAATCATATTTTAAAATTTACCAACAATAAAGGTCTGGCAAAAGCATTCATGTATGGCATGAACCATGCCCTTAAACTGGGGGCGGATATTATCGTCAACACCGATGCCGACAACCAGTACTTTGGCGGGGATATAGCAAAACTCATACAGCCTATCCTGAATAAGAAGGCCGATATCGTGATCGGCAATAGGCAAGTCGAAACCATTCGCCACTTTTCACCGATCAAAATATTTTTGCAAAAATTCGGCAGTTGGATCGTGGGCCAACTTTCTGGAACGACCATCCCCGATGCAACCAGTGGGTTTCGCGCCTACAGCAGGGAGGCCGCCCTTCAAATGAATGTCGTCTCCGACTTTACCTACACCGTTGAGACCATCATCAGCGCAGGAAAAAAGAATCTGGCTATTGAACATATCCCGGTCCGAACCAACAAAAAACTGCGCGAGTCGAGGTTATTTCCCAGCATCCAGATTTATCTGCGCCGTTCCCTGGTCACCATGCTCAAAGTTTATTCCATGTACCGCCCCCTGAAACTTTTCAGCGTTGCCGGGGGCACCACATTCCTATTGGGATTCGCCATTGGTTGCAGGTACCTCTTTTTCTTTTTACAGGGACAGACCGAAGGGCATATCCAGTCGCTGATCTTATCCGCCATTCTACTTATTGTCGGATTTCAAATTATTATGATGGGGATTTCCGCTGAACTCATCGCCGTGAACCGGCAACTACTGGAAGATATTCAGGTAAGAATCAAAAAGGGTGAGATGGATAAATAAACCGCGTTGTCCCCCTTTCCGTGAATTGACAGACCCTCATGACAGATAATTCTTCCGGCAAACTTCGAGTTCTTGTTATCGCCACCACTTTTCCAAAATGGGAAAATGATCAGGAACCCCGTTTTGTCCATGACCTTTGCCAAAATCTTTCCGATGAGGTTGACATCCAGGTTCTCGCCCCGCACGCTCCGGGTGCCAAAGAACGGGAAACCTGGGGCAAAATGGAAGTCATTCGCTTTCCCTACTTCTACCCCAGGCACCTGCAAAATCTTTGCTACGACGGAGGAATTATTCCAAAACTCAAATCAAGCTGGCTTGCCCGGTTGCAACTCCCTTTTTTTCTGACCTTCCTGTTTTTTCGTCTGATTAAAATAACTGGCGAAACCCGGTTCGACCTCATCCATTGCCATTGGTTGATTCCTCAGGGGTTTTTCTGCGCCCTGCTAAAACTCCTCCGGGGCACCCCCTATCTCCTTACCGCCCATGGTGGGGATGTCTATTCTTTCAAAGGCCTGCCTGTGGTCCCAGGCCTGATCAAGTTTGCCCTGAAACATTCAACGCTTTGCACCGTAAACAGTCAGGCCACCCGGGATCAGGTTTTAAAGTCTTTTAAGAAAGCCGCCGTTGAGGTTGTCCCAATGGGTGTGGACCTGGAACAATTCCATCCTGACAACTATAGCGAGAAAATTAAAGACTCGGCTGGAAAGGAAAACCTCTTACTACTTGGGGTTGGACGGCTGGCCGAAAAAAAGGGGTTCAAATATTTGATCGAGGCCATGCCTCTTATTCTCAAAGAAATACCTTCAGCCAGGCTGGCTATTATTGGCTTTGGTCCGCAGAAAGCCCAACTGGAAAAACGTATTCGGGAACTCAACCTGACAGCTTCTGTTTTTTTAACCGGAGGGAAAAAAGGAAAAGAACTTCGGGACTGGTTCGCCACAGCAGATATTTTTATCGGCCCTTCCATCATCACCCCTGATGGAGACACCGAAGGGCAGGGAGTCGTCTTTCTGGAAGCCATGGCTTCCGGAACACCGGTCATCGCATCTGACGTTGGCGGAATCAAAGATGCCGTCCGTGATGGGTTTAGCGGTCTGCTCGTTCCCGAAAAAAACCCCCAGGCTATCGCCGACAAAGTGCTAATGCTGGCTAAAGACAAACCCCTGAGAGAACGACTGATTAAAAATGCTCTGGAATTGGTACACACTGATTATTCCTGGGAACAATCAGGCCGGAACTTTCTAAAGATTTACCAGCAATGCATTGAAAAAAAACCGAATCAATTTAAATCACCTTAAATACCAAATATGCCGTCAGGACTGAACAATCTTTTTAAATTAGCAGTCACAGGAATACTGATTTTTCTGCTGGGCTCACAGATCGTCAAGCACCACAATGCTCTGCTTGCCCTGAAAGAAATTTCCGTGGGGCAGTTTTTCCTTATCGCCATAGTCGTTATCGCATCAATTATTGCCAACGCCTCAAAATTGAAGGCTTTGACCGGGCTGTACAATATCCGGCTTAAAAACAGCGAAGCCCTTGGTCTTTCCGCCATCACCACATCCCTCAACAATTTTTTCTTCAAGGCAGGCTCTCTTTTCACTTCGAATTATTTAAAACGCCGCTATGAGTTTCCCTTCATGTCTTTTGCGGGTTCCCAAGGCGCCGATCATTTGATTCTTTTTTTCATCACCGCCTTGTATGGCCTGTTCATATCCGCCACCCTCATGGTCTCGCAGAAAGGAACCTTTATTTCCTTGACCCTGTGTTACTTTTTAATAGCAACATTACTGACTTTAATTATTTCCAAAACCTTTGATTTCCAGCACCGCTCCAACAAATTTCTGAACGCGCTGATCCGAGCCGCAAACTCGCTCTACCGAATATTGAAAAACAAAAAACTGTTCTATCTTCTTTGCGCGCACAATGCCGCCCTTATCGGTTTGAGTGCTCTGAGGTTCTTTCTGATCTGCAAGGTTCTGGCCCTCAACATCCCCTTTGGGTATTGCCTGCTCTTTGTCACTCTGGTGCCCTTCGTCTCCGCCATTCCCATTATTCACAGCGACATCGGAACTCGCGAGTTGATCATCGGAATGTATTCTCAATGGATGGGGCTGGGTTTTCAGACCGGGATGCTGGCTACTCTTCTTGATCGTTGTTTCGTTTTAATCTGGTCCATTATCATTTCCCTGTGTTTCCGCAACCTTTTTACCAGCAAAGGCACAGGGCACCCTGCGGCTCACTGACCTATTTTCTGTTCAATTTTTATCGATTCGGCAAATCCCGAATCCCTGCTCTCCCAAATGCTTCACCGTCCGATTTTTGCATAACCCTTTCCCCCACCGATCATTAAACATCACATAGGCCTCCTTTAAGTGGAAAGCCTGGGAAAGTTTTTTGTCGAATCCCTCATCGCCTGAAAAGTAGACCTTGCGCGGGTATAGCGTCTGAATCACAGCCGAGCGGGGCGAACCAAACTCCCAATCATCCGGAGGAAGAAGAAGGAGTGACTCCTCACTTGCCATCTCCCGCACCTGTTTCATCATGCGATAAGTATGGGCGTATTGGTTAGGCATGTCGAGTGGCCCTGAGGATTCCCTCAACGCTTCCCGGCGCTCCTGAAAATGGCTGGTTATAAAATGTGTGCGGGGAATAATAAAAACCCGGACAATGACAACCAGATTAAGAAATATCACTCCCCAGATCACATTCTGTACCCACTTTTTTTTAGGCATCGTCAAACCCTCGCCGAACAGCAGGAATACTGGCAATGAAAAACAGAAGGAGGGGATACATCGACATCACCCCACGGGTATCGGAAAGATTAACCAGGTTGCCAGGATGGATAAACGTGGCACTGACATATTCCCCGAGCGTTCCCCACTTCGGTGAAGAATGGGAAAAGATGGCAAAGTGAACCAGCGGATAGAACACTATGAACAACCCAAACAATTTATTCAGACTGGGTAAATTTTTTAGCCTGCCGAGAAAAATAAAAACGGCGAGGAACGCTGTAAACAGGTAAAAACCATGTACGGTCAGGGACCTGTAAAACGCGATGGCAAGCCTTTTCCACCCTGGAACCGGGCCTGAATTATCCATAGAAATGAAAATAATAAATATTATCCCTGCCAAAATTCCCGCCTTGATTAATGTGGAAACCTGTAATTTCCAGCTTCCAACCATGAACGCTAGAACAACGACCCATGCAAACACACCGGCAAGCCCCACCATCTTAACGTTTGCCGAGATAGAAAAATCGAAAGAGGCCAGATTCAAAAACCAGATAGTCGGGAAAATCAGTAGCGGTAGAAAAAAGAGCAGGAATGCTTTTCGGTCCCCATCCTTTGTGCTTTCGACACAAAGGGTCAATGCAATGGGAATCAGGCAGTAGAGTAAAAACTCCAGGCGGACCCAGGCAGACAGGCCAAAAAAAAGGCCGCTTAAAAAAGCCAGTGTCCGGCCCCTTGCCTTTTCCTGACTCACACTTTCCATCCAGAAAAACCAGTACAGAGCCCCTACCGAATAAAACACGGCAGTACATAAATCCAGAAACGGCAGGACCCCATGCCACCAGATATACGGAGTCGTTCCCAGCACAAGTGTCAACATGGCGGCCATTTTAGAGTTCCCGGTAAACTCCAACACCCGGCAATAAAAAATAATATTCAACGCCAGATAAAAAAACGGAAAAATCATTCGCACAGGCTCAATGCCAAAAGCGATAAACCAGGAAAACAACAGTGGCACAAAAGGCGGGTACTGCATGAGCTGGGGCACGACCCATTCTGAATCGAACCGAACCTCATGCAGGAAAGACAAACTTTTAACCTGATACCAGGCCGCGTCTGACTCTGTAATGGGGAAAAACCAGGCGTTCATCAGACTGAATAAAAAAAGTGTTCCAATCAGCAGACAAGCCAGAACCGTTTGCCATTCTGCGTCTGCTGAGGGCGCACCCGAAGCGGACTCTGACCGCCTCAACCGTAGAGTCAGGATAAGCACCAGTAGAACAGCCCCGATCTGGATGCTCGCATAAGGACGCACTCCCACCCGAATCAGGAAAAACAGAATCAGGCTCTTCAACCCCAACGCAAAAAGAAATGTCAGGGCCAGCTTTTCTGCCAACGTGAAGGCGGCTTTTAACGCGCTCACCATTCGGTAAGCAGTGATTCCCAATAATCCCAAATCAATCCAAAACAAGGGGGGCCTCCACAATGTGCAGGAGTTTATGGTTATCAATCAAAGGAAAGATTTTACTTCTCTATGGAGACAGGCTGTCCTTGAAAAGCCTCCAGGGCCTCATTATAGAACTGTTCCCGACAATCTTTATGTCGGGATGAAAAATGAAAGACTTGCAACTGTTTAACACCCGCCTCTCTGGCCAGAGTACCCGCCTGACGGGAAGTCAAATGACATCTTTCCTGACCTCTCGCTTCTTCATCAGCCAGAAAAGGTGATTCGCAGAAAAAGACATCCGCCGATTCTACCAGTTTCACAATCTTCTTTCTATTGCGATCATTAAAAACTGTATCCACCACATAGCCAATTTTTTGCCCCGCGAAGACCTCGATCAAATCGCTCTTGAGCTGGCCCAAGGGAATATCTTGCGAGCTTTCAGACCCTCTGAGCGGTACCGCTATGAGTGTGGAATCCGCTTCACTTCTTAATACACTTTGCTTCAACTCATTCAGCCAAGGCCCTGGTTCGGCCTTCATGGACTGCAGTTTATCTTTGTTAATATTGATATGAGGCTTTTCTTGTAGCGCAAACCCCAGGCAGGGCACCCGATGTTCCAGTATCGCCGTGCGAACAGAAAAAGTGGGATCGTCCACAATCAGTCCATCGTTCTCAAAAGGCTCTTGTCTTTCGTTACAAAGCTTAAACCTGTCGATCGCGCGGAAGGTGCCTTTGAGCAAACCGCTTTGGCGCACTTCAACCACTTCTATGGTGAGCGATTCAGAATACAGTTCAACCAGGTTCCAGGTGAACCCGGCCAACTTGCCTGCCACATTTTGAATAATATTTTCCGGTCCAAAAATTGTCAGCGTTGTTTCCCGACCAAAAAATGTTCTCAACAACCGGTCGAAACCGATGAAGTGGTCAATATGGGTGTGGCTGACAAAAACATGGGAAACTTTGAGAAGGGTTCCGTTCGATACAGCGGACAAATCACCAAGATCAAACAACAGCACCCGCTTTTCCAGAAGAAACTGCACCAGCAGACCGGGATCTCCAAACGGGTCATTGATTAAAGCGGGCTGAATCCCCGTTTTCATTGCTTTCCTACCTCCGCGCCGGTTTTATCGAAACGCAAAAACGCCTGGATAAAAGATTGCAGGTCTCCATCGAGCACCGCATCCACATTACCTGACTCCACATTTGTCCTCAGGTCTTTGATCAGACGGTAAGGATGCAAAACGTAGGAGCGGATTTGACTGCCCCATTCGATTTTTCTTTTTTGTTTTTCCATTTCTTTTTTTTCCTCACCCTGCTTTTCCTGCTCCAACTCATACAGGCGGGATTTAAGAACCTTCATGGCCGAACTCTTGTTTTTATGTTGTGACCGTTCATTTTGGCATTGGACCACAATTCCTGTCGGGACATGCGTCAACCGGACGGCGGAATCGGTGGTGTTCACTCCCTGCCCTCCCGGCCCTGAAGCCCGATAGACATCTGTCTTCAGATCTTCTTCCTTGATTTCTAGATCAATCTGATCATCAACTTCAGGGTAGGCAAAAACAGATGCAAACGAGGTATGGCGCCTTTTATTGGAATCGTATGGGGAAATACGCACCAGACGATGCACTCCGATCTCCGCCTTCAAATAACCAAAAGCGTAGTCTCCCGTGAACAGAACCGTGGCACTTTTGATGCCCGCCTCCTCACCGTATTGCATATCCAGAACTTCCGTTTTATAACCATTGCGGTCTCCCCATCGCAGGTACATGCGCAAAAGCATTTCCGCCCAGTCCTGAGACTCCGTGCCCCCTGCCCCGGAATTAATAGCCACGAAAGCATTATTAAAATCATTTGTTCCGGACAACATGGCTTTCAATTCTGCCTGAGCCACCTGTTCCTGCAACTGGGTTAAAGAGGACTGGATCTCCTCATCCATGGAAGGGTCCTCCTCCTCGGCAGAAAGCTCAAGCAGGGCACCCAGGTCTTCACCTTCTTTTTCCAGGTTTTTCCAGATCTCTATGGCACGTTGCAGGCCGGACCTTTTTTGCAGAATTTTTTGCGCGGATTCATTATCGTCCCAGAATCCGGACTGAGTCATTTCCGCATCCAGGGGCGCAATATCTTTTATCTTCTGATCAACGTCAAAGAAACCTCCGGAGCAGTCCAATCCTGTTCTCAATATCCTTGAAAGCTTTGACGGAATCATCTTGCATCTGAATCTCCTTATTCGTTGATGTTGCAGTCATTTTCCTCAATCTCACCGGGAAAAGCAAGCGGCCCGATGGGCCGTTCCAAGCTGAAATTGAAAGGTTGCTCCTCCAGACCCCGTTCTTTATACTCAGAGGGCTTAGAGGAGAAATAATATCACGGCTACTGCCCCCGGCAACTCGCCGACAGGCTAAAGAAACCTCGAAAATCAGCCGATTAATAGAGGATAAGAGGGTCATCCGTACCGGCTCTCCGCACCCAAACTACCATGGATCTATGGACCCGCTGACCCCGATATTTTTAGTCATCATTTCCCTTGCCGCAATCCTGTTCCGCAGGCCTTTTCAGGATTTTCCTCTGGATGATGATTTTGCCATCTACACTTACCGGGCCCGTTTTGCGTCGCAAGGGTTTCAGTGGAAAAAGGATCTGCAAATCATCGGCATCCCGATGTGGAAAATGCTCTTGCTGGACAAGCTCTATGGCTCCAAAGAGGGCGGCGTTCAGCGTATCCGCCATCTACAGACCGCTTTCCATCTTGCGGGTTCACTGGCTATCTATGGAGCCTTGTGGAATTTCACCCATAACCCCTGGGCCAGTTTCACCGGAGGCCTGCTTTATTCCTTTTATGGCACCTCTCCTGACCTGACAGCGGGCTCTTTCAATTTCGAACAATTTTATATTCCCTTTATCTTTTCCGGGCTGGCTTTTTTGCAAGCCGGGCCCGAGTGGGTGATCCTGGCAGGGCTCTGTTTTGGTCTCGCCACCCTTCCCAAATACACCACCGCTCTTTTCACCTGTATTTTAGCACCCTTGGTCTGGATTGAGTTCGGCGGGGTGGCCTCGGCCCAGTTTGCTCTGACTGTAGCAGGAGTGATGGCACTTTCCAACCTGACGGAATGGAAGATGGGATTCTGGGATGCCCCATCGCGCAAACAAATGAAAACCCGTATGGCCACCACCCTCAGACTGACCCGCACCAAAAATATGCACTTCAGCATTTTGTTTGAAATCGGTCAGCTGTTCAAACAGGCCCTGCCTGTCTGGCTGGGTCTCATTCCGCTTGGAACCTATTGCGTGCAGAACCAAAGCATCTGGTTATCTGCTTTTTCCCTGACCCTGTTTAGCATGATCATTTTCCAACGAGCGTTTTCCCGATATCACTATCTGCCATTATTTGGCCTGCTTTCACTGGGCTGTGGTTTGGGCATGGATGCCGTGCTGGCTCTGGAGCAAGCAACGATGATTCTTGCCAGTTTCGCGGCTTTGCTGGCGTGGAATTTAAAAGCCATGGCTTTTTATTACCTTCGCCCGACAGAACCTGCAACCTTGGCCCATTACGAAAAATTTGACCAATACCTGTACCTGCCCCGGCTGGGGAAAATTCTCAAACGTCTGATGAAAATGCGCGGTGAAAGCGGTGAGCGGATTTTTGTCTGGGGGACTTTTTCACAACTTTATCATCTGACCGATTCGCCCGCTTCCGACAACTTCCTGCATCACACGATCGGCCCCTGGGACACCCCGGACCTGGAAGGTTTTTACGACAGTTTTGTGGGCGGCCTTTTACGCCACAGACCCAAGTACTTGATCAAGAGCTTCACCGATCTGGATGTCCAACGTCTGGAAGAAATCACCGGCCTGCGCTACAAACTCCTGAAAGTCGTGCTGGCCCGGTTCCCGGTATACCGTTTGGAATCTTTTAAATCCGTTGCGAAAAACCCTCTGACCCTGCCCTGGCAGGAAAAAATGCGTCACATGGATTCACTCACCCAGGGCGTGTGGCACGCACCGGGTTTTGATCGCTCCGATGCAGACAGAGGAAAACCTGAAATCGCCCTTAAGGAATGCAGAAAAGTCATCAAACTGAACAAACTGGATGTGGAAGGATATGATTATATGGGAGAAATTTATACTTCCATGGGACTCACCGAGCAGGCCGAAACAGCGTTCGAAAATGTCCTCAAATATGCTCCTGACTGGCCCAATACCCGGTTAAAACTCTGTGATATAAAAATCGAACTGAACAAGCTTGATGAAGCTCTCACCTTGTTGAATGAGGAAACAAAACGCTTCGGTTATGACTTGAAAATTGCTTTTTTGCATGGGTTGCTTCAAAAACTCAATAAAAATTATGCAGAAGCCCTGATAGATTTTGAAAAAATCCGCCGGCAAGAACCTGATCGCCATGACTGCTGGCAATTTTCAATCGAATGCATGCAAAACCTAAAGGACCGAGATGGCCTTAAAAACCTGCACACCGAAGCCTGGGATGTGAATGACACAAAAGACCGGGAATGGTTACAGACTTTAATCATTAAAAACATTGCCCAAATGGATTCCAGCCTAAGACCAGATCACGAAACCTTGGACCTCTATCTACAAAAAAACCCGGAAAATGGGATCCTGCGCTATGCATTCGCTTCTGCCTTGGAAAAATTCGGGGATCGCTCAGGGGCTTATGAACTATTTGAAGAATTAGCCACCTCCAGCAAGAATTATCCCCATATTCAGGCCAATGCCTGGTTCAGGATGGCTTTGTTGGTTTCCCAAGACAGGCAATATCAACTTCTACAACAATGCCTTAAACGAGACCCCTTGCATCAAGGAGCCAAAGATTTGTTGAACAAAAAACCTCAAACAACAGAAGTTATGCAACTCCCTGTTCAGAATTCCGCAAAAAATACCGAAAAGATGAAGACAAACCCAAATTATCAGGAAGGTTCCCCTTTGAAAGTCAGCGTTGTGGTTCCCAATTGGAATGGAATGCGGTTCGTGGGAATGTGCCTCGACTCCCTTGCCAAACTCGATTTCGAGGATTACGAAGTCATCGTGGTCGATAACGGCTCTGTCGATGGTTCCCGCGAAATGATCGAGGAGCAATACCCCGAAGTGCGACTGCTGAAGATGCCCGACAATATGGGGTTCGCCATTGCCTGCAATGAAGGGATCAAAGCATCCAACGCAGAATATATCGTATTACTCAATAATGATATCGAGGTAACCCCCGACTGGCTGAGAGAACTTTATGAAGGCATGGAGCGCCACCCCGAATGCGGCATGGGTACTACCAAAATGATGTTTCTCGACCAGCGAGATGTGTTCTACAACACCGGTGACTTGTTTCACAGTTGGTCCGCAGGCGGTGGCCGTGGTCAGGGGGAGAAGGACATAGGCCAATACGAAAAAGAAGACTATGTTTTTGGAGCCTGTGCCGGGGCCGGAATTTATCGGCGCGAATTCTTCAATCAGGTGGGATTATTCGATGAAGATTTCTTTATCTTCGCGGAAGATGTCGATCTCAATATGCGGGGCCAGTTGCAGGGGCTCAAATCCGTTTACCTGCCCAAGGCCAAAGTTTTTCATATCGGCACTGCCACCGTAGGCTTGTACAGCGATCGATATGTTTACCTATGCAAGAGGAATGATATCTGGGTTTTCATCAAAAACTATTCTCTCAGCATGTACTTCAAATATCTTTATTCCATCTGGAAACACCAGTTTACAGACATCAAATATTTTACCTATCGCGGGCAAGGCCAGGTCCTTTGGAAAAGTAAATGGGATGCTTTGAAAATGCTTCCACAGATGTTATTCCGGCGACTCCAGATTCAACAAGCCCGGACCATACCCGATTCTGAAATCGAAGAACATATAATCACCGATTGAATAGAATTTCATCTCCCTGACCGCACAATTCCGGGATGTAATTATTTAAGTATGCTGTCCCCTGCCCCGATAAGACTATAATAACAATTGTACTTAGCCTTAAGGATAGATTCCTATGACCCAAGTCGTCGTTTTAAAACAGGAAGATCAGGAAGTTTTCAACGACCCCAATGATCCACGCCTTTTTGACCATGATCTGCACCTGCAAGTAAGAATCAAGAAGCATTTGTATGACTCAGAATCCACATCTATAGACTTGGGCCGTGAGACACCATGGGATAAAAACTGGAGTATCCTGCAAATCCCAATCACCGACAATTGCAACTTACTCTGCAAACATTGCCCGAGAGAAAGCAAATACCTGCGCAAAGACATCTCGCTGGAAAACTTTAAAAAATATCTCTCCCGATTTTCTCCTGACAACTTCGAATGTTTACTGCTAAGCGACTTTGGAGAACCCTTGATCAGAACAGATTTGATGGAAATCCTGCGTTACGTCAAGACTCGGGGCTTTAAACAAGTTCAAATTGTAACTACAGGATCTCTACTAACTGAAAAGTGGTGTAAGGCCATCGTTGAAGAAAATTTATTACAACAAGTCCTGATTTCCATCGAAGCCTCTTCAAAAGAGTTGTATGAATACATTCGCGGTTCGGACTTTGATTTGATGAAAACAAATGTCAAGCGTTTGGCGGATTATAAGAAGTCCATAGGCTCGCCTTATCCCGTCTTGTATTTTAACGCCGTTTGTTTGAAAAAGAATATAGACGAACTGCCCGGCATTATGGATCTGGCCCATGAATTAGGCATCAACTATGTTTACTTCGTTCATCTCAACGCTGTCCCCTCGGATGTTTACAAGGACAGAAGGGAAGAACTTAGTGACAAGTTATATTTTGAAGACCAACATTTGAATACCTGCGATAGAGAACACATCGAACGGGTATTTAAGGAAATTGACAGGAAATCCAAAGAATACCAGATTCCCTACTTACCGCCTGAAGAGTATCTCGCCGTAAAGCAGCCATGCCTTGAGGAAAACAAAGTAGAAGAAAAAAAGGGATGCCACATGCCCTACTCATGGTCCCAAGTAGATCCTGAGGGAAATGTCTACCCCTGTTGCCAGATTTCCCGGCGTTATTCAGTGGGAAATTTAAATGATCAGGATTTTGAAGGCATCTGGAACAGCGAAAAGTTTGTTGAATTCCGGGAAGGACTCACCAACGGCAAACCCAATAGATGGTGCGAGGTGTGCAACGTCTATAACGGCAAACGATTTTAATCCGATTCCTTTTTTCTTCAGCCAGGTATGGAGCCACTTAAAAAAGAGATCATCCGTTGCATCCTCACTGACAAGCTGGAACAAGCCAGCAAAATTATAGATCAATCTCCTCAGCTGGAGCAACTGGCGAGCCTTCTCGATAAAACACCGCGAAACCACGCTCCTTTAGCGGGGTGGAATTCGCCTCTCCCAAAATTCATCACCACATCGGTTTCCTACACCTGCGGTATCGGTTGCGAAATGTGCAACGCCGGATTTGCGGATAAAACCTCCCTGTTCGAAGACTATAAACATCTGACCCGTGAGGAATTTGAAGCTCTGTCGCCATGGATTGAGAACGCCACGCATGTTGCTCTGGTAGGTTTGGGCGAAACTCTGGACTCTCCACATCTTGAATATTTCCTGGAAAAACTTAAAGACAAGATCACTTTTATTTCTACAAGCGGGGTGCCCCTGAACAAAAAGATCATGGAAAAACTGATTCAGGCCCAACTGCATTACCTGAACCTGTCATTTGACGGGAAAACCACAGCCGGGCACGGCGGAGGGCGGGACAGCTATATCAACAAATTCTGGGAAAAGGTTGGACTTATCCAGAAAACCAAACAGACCCTGAATGTTTCGCACCCGATCCTTCACCTGACAGTGGCGGTCGATTCTGAAAATATTAACCAGCTTGATGAAATCATAAATTCCGCCAAATCACGCGGCATCCTTTCAGTCGACCTCATTTATATGGTGCCCAATAATCAAACCCTTTACGAAAAATCCGTATTCACAGACCTGAAAAATTTTAGACAAAAGCTCAACCCCGTGATGGACAAATGGAACGGGGCGGGAATGCATGTCCGCTTTTATGAAAAAGCACAAGTGGACCACTCGCCCGAAGCCTGTTACTTCGTGGACAAACACCTGATGTTCAATTTGAACCGGCAAAAACCGGACTTGTGTTGCGGCTCGCTGGATATGCCTCTGGAGATTAATGGACTTACCCCGGAGGAATACTGGAACTCTTTTCCCTTTCGCTATTTCCGTTCCCTGCACTTTTCTGCAGTGCGTGAAGACCTGCCGGAAATCTGCCAGAACTGCTGGGTACTCCAGCCGGAAAGGTTCAAGGATTCTTTCCAAAATGAAAAACCTGCAGACTGCATGAAATGGTACCGCGAGGCCGGGCAGTTCAAATTGGCAAATCAAACTGAGGAAGCGGAACCTCTCTATAAAAAGATCATCCGGGTTTCCAGAAACCCGGAACTTGTCGGCAAGGCCTGGTTTCATCTGGGAGAATTGAGCCTGAAAAATAACCGTCAGGATGAAGCCCTGGAGCGCATGAAAAAAGCGGTTCAATTTTGTTATGACCATGCCCTGGCTTTTGCCTTTCTTGCCCTGCTCATGCGATGCACAATCGACACGGAAACATCTGGTCGCCACCGAAAACCAGAGCAGGAGTTCCTTGAGTTTTTTAAACCCGCCAACATCACAAAAATGGAAGCCACAACCCCGTCTCTATAACACCCCCAGACACGGTTTTTCATCTGCCCAGCACGCTTCCAATATGATTTGTTTTATCATTGCAGTTATGATTAAATCGCCTAAGTGAGTTTTATTCCCCAGTGGCTTGCCACCGGTGGCTCGCCGGTTTGCCCGCACGAAACCTCCAAAGGTTCGCTCGTTCATGACAACCACGCTGTTTCCCATAAAATTTGAAAGTGCTTATCGAGCCGAGGACTCTTCTGAGGAAGAATTGTCACCGCCTTCAGGTTTGTGCTTTACAAACGAAGGGCACCTTCTGCTTGCCGATGATTTCAATCACCGCATTCAGGTCTACGACTCCCAATTCAACCTTCTGCATAGCTTTGGGAGCAAGGGAAAAGATGCGGGTCAATTTCAATATCCCAAAGGCATCGCGGTAGACCCTGAAGGGAATATCTACGTGGCCGACTGCTGGAATCACCGGGTACAGAAATTTGATGCAGAAGGAAACCCTCTTCTCACCTTCGGCGCTTGCGGCGATGCCAAAGGAGAACTGAATGAGCCCTATGACATTCTGGTAGAGCCTTCGGGCAACCTGGTTGTTGTGGAACGCTACAACCACCGTATCCAGTTCTTCGATCCCCAGGGCGTTTCACTAGGCTGGGTGGGAGATCGAGGAACTGTTGTAGAAGAACAGTTGGCAGAACTTCAGGGAACCCCCGCCGACCTGCTGGCTCCGCTTTTATTTGAATTCCCCACTTCCATTGCTAAAGACAGCCAGGGAAATTATTTCATCACCGATAGCGGCAACCACCGGGTACGCAAATTCAACCCCCAGTGGCAGGAAATATTATCGTTCGGGAAAATGGGAACCGAAGAGGGGCAGTTCCAGCATCCCCAATATGTGACCGTAGCTCCCAACGATCTGCTTTATGTCGCCGACCTGAATAATGAACGTGTTCAGGTTTTTTCTCCTTTTGGTCAGTTTTTATTCGCCATAGACGGAGCAAATTCCGAGCAGGCTTTTGAAGCTCCCTGCTTGACCGCGATAGACTTGAAAGGTTGCCTGCATATTGGTTTCACCTTCAACACTCGAATACATAAATACCTCATTCCGCTTGTTTCCCAGAAGACCCTGACAGAAAGTTTACTTTCAAACCCCGCTCACACTTTTTATCAGGCGCTTTCTCTGGAGCAGGAGAATGACAACCCAAAAGCTCTGACGGCGGTTGAAAAAACCCTTAGCCTTTTAAACGAAAACACACCCGGGGAAACGCCGCCTGACAACGGCCTGAAAATGAGTGCCTCGCTTCAGCTCAGCCATCTGTCGGTCAAGGGTACAACAGTCACCGATGGTGCCCTTGGTCTTGCTTGCCGTGCGGCAGAAGAACAATTAGAAGAAGCCAGGAATAATGCTTTGAAATGTTTTCTCTCCTGGCAGGAAGAAGTTGCGAAATTCACCGTACTTTTGCATGAAGAACAAAGAAAAATTATACAAGACCCGGATGGGGTGCGTGATTTCAACCGCGATCTCCATGTCGCCGAGCAGGAAGACAAAAAATTCTACCGCCTGACCCAAAATGAATTCTATTCTTATCGGAAAACGGTTCAGCAATTTTCCCAGTTTATCTGCAACTTGATAGAAAGCAGGCCAGCCGAATCCCAGTCGAAATCCCTGAAGGATGTTCTGCTGAGACAAACGGGGGAAACCCTGAGCCTGATGAAAGAATATTTCGGACAGAAAGAGAAAAGTGAGGAATCCATGGTCCAGATACTGGGGGAATCCCAGGGAGAAAAGGACAAGCTATCCGCCTTTCTCACCCAATTTTACTCCAATTGCAGAACCATGGATCTGCAACAGCATCTGCAATTTGAACAGCAATCTCACTGGTTCAACCTGAGGATTCTGGCGCAAAATACCTCAACGGATGTCAGCCTGGAAAGTTTGGCCGGGAAAACAGCTGGCGATCTTTCCGCGTTTGAAGACATCGTGAAAATCCTGATCGGATTTCATGAAGACTGGCTGGCCTACCCTCAGTTGGAACAGAAAATCTTAACCACACTGGATTCCCTATCAACAAATTCTCCGTCAAATAAAACGGGCAACAAAAAGGATCTCACGCTCACAGATTTTTCTCCCATTTCCTATGACTCCGAGAACCTGGATTTTGCGGGGATTCTCAACGCCCTTAAAGCCGAAGCCTCGCCTTTAAACAAGGAAGGTGACAGGCTGGTTTGGGGACAGGACGAGTTCCAGCTTCCCGGTTTTTCGGACCACAAAGAGGAGCTTGCCCAGTGTGCTTTAAAGTTGATGCAAACCCAGGCCACTTATCAGGAGAAAGCCCAGGAACTCATTCTACAATTAGAAGAACTGGCGCAGAATCGCAGGGATTTGGATGTCCAGTTGAAACAGGCAAAGGTGGAGGATAAAGTTTCTCCCATTACGATCAACGATAATATTGCCATTGTGCAGTTTCAAATCAACCTGATTCGCAGAATGGTCATGAGTCTGGACATCAACCAATCCCTCAACCTTCATCGTCTTATTCTCGCAGGGGCTTTTTTGTCTCTAGCAAATAACGAAAGTTCAGAAGCACAGAAATTTTTCCAGGCTTTTAACGACTACCTTTCAGAGCGGGACCAGCAAGTCCGAAAAATTTCAAAATCCCGCAAGGAAAATACCTTCAAACTCTCGAGCCTTTATAGCCAAGCCAAGGAAAGAGAATCTGAATATAAAATCTCGGAGATTTCAGATTCGATGAAAATTGAAGACGAAATCGAGCGGGTAAAAATTGATTTGGATCGACTTGAGTTTGAATTTCAAAGAAACTCCAAAATAAAAAATGTTCTGGGCAAGCTGGCCGAATTTCTGGGGCCCCTGTCGGCTTCCGGGAAAAACCCGGGTTTTCGGGAAACCCGGATTATTGAAAAAGCCGGCGCGGAAATCGGGCAAACTCTGGCACCTCAAGGCATCCACTATAATAAGGACGGTGATCTGCTGGTTGCCGACTATGAAAACCACCGGGTTTACAGCTATTCCCAGCAAGGAAGTTACCAGTTTCATTTTGGCGGATGGGGCAATGCACCCACCTGCCTGCAATACCCCGTCAATCTATCCACCGATAGCGAAAATTCGATTTATGTTATTGATGAAATAAACCGGGAAATAAAAAAGTTCGACCACCACGGCAATTTCCTGCTCCAGTTTGGTCGGGGAGATTTCGGCTCCATTTTCTCCCTTTCTGTCGATGCCCAGGATAATGTCTGGGTAGCGGAATCCGAACAGAACCGGATAAGGGTTTTTGATGGTCAGGGCAAAATCCTGAGAATGGGTGAAAACTCCAACCTAAAGGAACCTGTCAGTATCCATTGCCTGCCGAATGGGGAATATCTTGTAGGCGACCGGTCAGAATCTTTGCTGAAACATTTTGACGCACAAGACAATCTGATCAGCGAAACAGGTAAAGCCGGTTTGGGAGTAGATGAACTTTATTTCCTGGCCTGGCATCCCAGCCACGGCATTTTCGGCTCCGATTTCTGGAACAGCCAAATCGTACACCTCAACAACCAGCTCGAAGTCCAGAGCGTTTACCACAAGCCAGGTAGAAGAGCCGGGCAGTTAGGAAAAGTGGGCGGGCTTTCCATCTTCAATGACCAGTTAGCGGTGGCCAATTTCGATGGCGGCAAAGTGCAGATCTTTGACCTCTCCTCTTAAAAACCTGAGTCTGCCAGTATTTTAACTGACGTTGGTGATGGGGTAGCGGCGGGCTTTGGAGTTTTGTCGGTTTTCCAACTCAACATCGTGCAGGAATCCGTTGCCCGAGAGATGGTCCCTAAACATTGCCGGTGAATCGTCCCGAAATTTTCCCGGTCGGTACGTTTTTGCTATTTCTTCCATCGAAAAAGGTTCCGGCAGTTTTCGGCATGTTAATGCCCTCTCGCGGATTTTTTCTTCGCTCCAGCATTCGCCGCCCGTTGCGATGAGCACTGTTGCGACCTGATCATCATCTTCAAAACAATAAATATTAGGAAACACCGAGAGGAAAGTTTTGGTATCCCGGGGCTTCAAAGTATTCCCTTTGCCATAAAGGTTTGATCCCACCACGCCACCGGGACTAAGCACCGCGCGAATTTCTTTATAAAACTCCTCGGTCTTCAGATGATAGGGAATGGACCCGCTTTTAAATGCGTCCAAAATGACCCAATCATAGGGCTCCTGTTCTTTGCGGTTCTGGATAAATACTCTCCCGTCTTCTTCAAACACCTTGCAATGTCTGGACTCGCGAAGGGAAAAATATTTTTTGGACACCTCAATGACCTTTCCATCCACCTCCACAATATCTATTTGTAAATTCGGGAACCATGCGCCAAGACAATTGCTAAGAGCGGCTCCGCCTAAACCCACCATGAGCATTCTCCTGGGTTCCGGGCAAAACAGCAGAGAAGCCATGATCATTCGTGAGTATACCAGGGCGAGAGGATTTTGCCCCTGAGTGTCCATCCGGCTTTGCAGGTAATACTCCCCATTACCCTTGAACCAAAGTTCCCGGTGTGCCCCATTCTGGATGACATAAATGTCGTTATATCTGGTTTTTTCCCGGGCCAGAACCTTGATCTGAGGTTCCTCTTTTTTTTCGCCAAACAATCGAAACATTCTAACACCCTAAAAAATTTATCTTTGAAGGAGGATCACCGACCAAAAAGCGTTTTTCATTTCCCTGAAATATGATAAACTTCATTATAAACACGGTTCAATCACCGAAGGGGCCAAACGTAGAAACCGTTCCCTTTCAACCGTTTACACTATTACCTTATATCATAAAGGAATATTGTCCATGCCGCAAAAAGTTTTAAAACATAAAATTGGTTTGGAAACGCATGGCCTGAAAAATCTGGAAAAAATTCACTGGAATTTATCCACTCCACAACTCTACGAACATATCATCAACAATGACGAGGGACACATTTCCCATTTGGGTCCTGTGTGTGTGACTACAGGGGAACATACCGGACGGGCTCCCAAAGACAAGTTCATCGTTCAGGAGCCTTCCAGCCAGGAAAACATCTGGTGGGGAAAAGTCAATCGGGCTTTTACCGTAGAACAATTTGAAGCTCTGTACTCCAGGGTTCTGGCTTATCTACAGGGCAAAGAAGTTTATGTACAGGATTGTTGCGCAGGTTCCGATCCCAAGCACCAGACCCATATACGTGTGATCACCGAGCAAGCATGGCACAGCCTGTTCGCGAGAAATATGTTTATCCAGATCAGGGACATGGACAAACTCGAAACGCATGAACCCGCATTCACCGTCATTCAGGTTCCCGGCTTTAAAGCTGTGCCTGCCATTGATGGAACCAATTCAGAAGTTTTTGTCATCGTTGATTTCGGCAAACAATTGGTTTTGATCGGTGGAACGAGTTATGCCGGGGAAATCAAAAAATCTGTTTTCTCCATCTTGAATTATCTGCTTCCGCAAAAACAATCTGTTTTGTCCATGCATTGTTCCGCGAATATCGGAAAAAAAGGCGACTCAGCAGTATTTTTTGGTCTTTCCGGAACCGGGAAAACCACCTTGTCCGCCGACCCTGCACGCAAGCTGATAGGGGATGACGAACACGGATGGAGCGATCGGGGCGTCTTTAACTTTGAAGGCGGGTGTTACGCCAAAGTGATTCGCTTGTCCAAGAAATCGGAGCCCGAAATCCATGAGTGCACCCGGCGGTTTGGTACCCTGCTTGAAAACGTGGTTTTGGATACGGATACACGCCGCCTCAACCTCGATGATGGTAGCCTCACGGAAAATACACGAGCCAGTTACCCCATCACCCATATTAAAAATGCCGTACTCAATGGAATGGGAGGTCACCCGGATAATGTGATCATGCTAACCTGCGATGCGTATGGAGTCATGCCTCCGGTTTCCAAGCTCACACCGGAACAGGCCATGTATCATTTCATCTCAGGCTACACCGCTAAAGTAGCAGGAACCGAAAAAGGCATGAGCCGTGAACCGACAGCGATTTTCAGCACCTGTTTTGGTGCCCCGTTCATGTCCCTGCACCCATCCGTTTATGCAGATATGCTTGGGGAGAAGATTGCCAAATATAACGTATCCTGCTGGCTGGTGAATACCGGGTGGACAGAAGGACCCTATGGGGTCGGGCACCGGATAGAAATCAAATATACCAGGACTATGATCAAAGCCATTCTTGAGGGTCAGTTGGACGAAGTCGAAACTTATAGGGACCCAATTTTCGGCCTGCATGTTCCGCTCAAGGTCAAAGGAGTTCCGGATGCTATCCTGCAACCGCGAAACACCTGGGCCAAGAAAGAAGCTTACGATGAGAAAGCCAGCGAACTTGCAACCCAGTTCATAGAAAATTTCAAAGAGTATGAAAACAACGTAGACAAAAAAATCCTGGATGCCAGTCCGAATCCTTCCGGATTAGCAAAAAATGACAAAGGAAAAATTCATGAGCTGAGAAATTAACCTTCCTTAAGCCCATGAATCCTTAATTAGAGTTAGAACTGTGGATTCAGCACCTATTATTGCATTAACCATGGGAGACCCGGCAGGGATTGGGCCTGAGGTCATCATCAAAGCTTTTCAGGATGACACCCTGCATCTTCAGTCCCGGGCGGTTGTTGTCGGCGATGCTCGCCTGCTCCAGGAAACCGCGAAAAAGTATGCCCCGGAGATTCTGGTTCACACTGTCAACCGGCCTGAGCAGGGCTGGTACCAGACCTGTACCATTGATGTCATTGACCTCAATAACGTTCCCGAAAATATTCCCATTGGTAAACCCAGTTCTCAGGCCGGTCAGGCCAGCTATGAAGCGATCAAAACCGCCGTGGACCTGGCACTCAAGGATGAAGTCTCTGCCA
The DNA here is from genome assembly GCA_018653085.1 of Nitrospina sp. Taxonomy (GTDB): domain Bacteria; phylum Nitrospinota; class Nitrospinia; order Nitrospinales; family VA-1; genus LS-NOB. Next base: position 24,668 of record JABIAY010000013.1, on the reverse strand, counting down.
TCACTACTGCACCCATTAATAAAAAAAGTCTGCATCTTGCGGGCCATCCTTTTCCCGGACATACCGAACTGCTGGCTCATCTCACGAATTCCAAACAGGCCGCGCTCATGATGGCAGGCAACTCACTGAGGGTTGTACTTGCCACCACCCACGTCCCTTTGGAACAAGTCAAACCTCTTATTACCGAAGAAAGGGTGCTCAACACCATTCGTATGACTCACGAATGGCTGACCCGGCATGTGACCGATGTCCCCAGTATTGCGGTGACCGGACTCAACCCGCATTGCGGCGATGGAGGTATTTTTGGACAAGAAGAAACCGATCACATTTTGCCTGCACTGAAAATCGTGCAAAAGGAAGGCATTCAGGCCAGCGGACCTTTCTCCGCCGATGCCCTGTTTGGCAGACCGGATTCCCAGAAATATGACGCCGTGGTCTGCATGTATCACGACCAGGGAATGATCCCGGTAAAAATGGACTCCACCGGACAAGCGGTAAACATCACTCTGGGGCTACCCATACTGAGAACCTCCGTAGATCATGGCACCGCATTCGATATCGCCGGGCGCGGCAAAGCCTGCGCTGAAAATCTTAAAATGGCTTTGCGAACAGCGGCACGACTGTCTCAATCCACCCTATCCATGAAATGAAGAAGAGGCCGCTCGGGCAAAACTTCCTGATCGACCCCGGCATCGCTCAGAACATCATCCAACTGGCTCAGGTCCAGCCGGGAGAGCCTGTGGTGGAAATCGGACCGGGAAAGGGTGTCCTCACCCAACTCCTGATCCAACAGGCAGACTCACTAACCGCCATTGAGATTGATCCCAAACTTTCCAGGGATCTGCAAAACCGTTTTGGCGACACACCGTCTTTTAAACTGGTTGAAGGTGATGCGGCAAAGTTTGACTACAGTTCCCTGGGAGTAGGACTTAATATTGTTTCCAACCTTCCTTATTACGCTGCCACCCACATCATGAAAAAACTGATTCATTACCGCAAACATATTCGCTCCATGACATTGATGTTGCAAAAAGAAGTGGTGGACCGATTAACCGCTGAACCCGGTCAGCGGGCATATGGTTCGCTCTCCGTCTATGTGCAGTATCATTGCGAAGTTCAGCGGTTGCTTGAAATTCCCAACACTGCGTTTTCGCCGAAACCAAAAATTGATTCTTCTCTCGTCGGCCTGACACCCCTGCCCCAACCGAGAGTGCAGGTGGAAGACCCTAAACTATTTTTTAAAATGGTGAATTCAGCGTTTTTGCATAAAAGGAAAATGCTGAAAAATAATTTAAACGACTGGCAGCACCTGTTTACCGAGCATAATGGTCAGGCTCGATTGGCCGATATTGACCTGAGCCGGCGAGGAGAAACCCTCTCGCTCGATGAATTCGCAAATCTCGCAAACTATCTGCACACACAAAATGGTTGATTCAAATAAAGGGAAAGTCGTTCTAGTCGGTGCCGGGCCGGGTGATGTCGGCCTGTTAACTTTGAGTGGCAAGCAGTGGTTGCAAAAAGCCGATGTCATCTTATACGATCACCTGGTCAATCCGGATATGGTCCGCTTCACCCAAAAATCAGCCGAGATGATCTATGTGGGAAAAAAAGAAGGCGTAGCCTCTATGGAACAGGAGCAGATCAATCATCTGCTCATCAGCAAAGCCCGTGAAGGAAAAATCGTTATCCGCTTAAAAGGCGGCGACCCTTTCCTGTTTGGACGCGGGGGAGAAGAAATTCAGGCCGTGCAGAAGGCAGGAATCCCTTTCATCATTGTTCCGGGTGTGTCCTCGGTAACCGGCGTTGCGGCCTATGCCGGTATCCCACTCACGCACCGCCATCTTTCTTCCACCCTTTCTATCATTACAGGGAGCAACGAAAAAAATCAGGGCGATATTCATATCGATTGGGAAAAAATAGCCGCCCGGTCCGGGACTTTGGTTTTTCTCATGGGCGCACGCAAACTTCCTTTAATTGTTGAAAAACTCATGAAATTCGGGAAAAGTCCGGACACCCCCATCGCCGTTGTCCAATGGGGCACAACGGCCCGGCAGAAAACCTGGACCGGCACCCTTGGCACCATTGTGGAAATTTCGGAAAAAGATAAAATTTCGCCTCCGGCTTTGACCATCATCGGAGAAGTGGTAAGCCTGAAACCCATCATCGAATGGTACGAGCACCTGCCGCTGTTCGGCAAAACCGTGCTCGTCACCCGAAAAGGCGATCAGGCCGAATCCATGATTGACCGCCTGCGAGAGCTAGGGGCCGAGCCCTTCTTTTTTCCAGTAATCGAGACCGTTGCCCCGGATGACTGGTCACCCCTGGACAATGCGCTGAACAACCTCTCTCAATACGATGGACTGATATTCACCAGCGTCAATGGCGTGCGGTTTTTTGCCGAACGACTCAAAGCTATCGAGCAGGACATCCGTGAGTTGAAAGGGGTTCGCGTCTACACTATCGGACCCAAAACCGCCGAAGCGGTTCGCGACCTGGGGATTCGCGTGGACGTAGTACCAGAAAATTTTGTCGCCGAATCCCTGATCGAAAGCATCAAAAATATAAAAGGCCAACGGTTTCTTTTACCCCGCGCTAAAGTTGCCCGCGAAATCCTGCCCGAACAACTGCGGGAAATGGGAGCCACCATCGATGTCGTCCCGGCTTACCAGACCATCCTGCCTTCCCCATCTGTGGATGCCCTGGAAAAGAGACTCAAAGAAGGGAGCATTGATGTCATCACCTTTACCTCCTCCTCCACCGTCACAAACTTTTTGACCTTAACAGGAAAAAAACTCCTCCCCGAAATCAAAAAAACAAAAATCGCCTGCATCGGTCCCATCACTGCAAAAACCGCCCAGGATGCCGGCTTGAATGTAGATATCATGCCAGACCAATACACCGTATCGTCCCTCCTGGATGCTATCGAAAACCACTAGGCGTGGAGCCAGTGTGCCGTCGCTTTTTTAGCAAGCAATAGGTGTCTCGGCTCAATAAAGCTCTTGCCCAGTTCCCTCCCACGGGAGTGGGCGCTAGGCGTGAGGCCGACTGGCAATAGCTTTTTATTGCCAGCAACAGTACTCTCGGCCTGGCAAGCCTTTGCTATCTGCCTCCCCTGCTAAGGGGCTCGCCGACTTCTAGTGGTTGTACCCATTACAGGTAGGAGGTATAATGTGCGTTCAATAAACAGACCTGTTCACCAACGTCCATAAGGGATGCTGATATGTCAATACGATCCATTCGAGTCAGCCACATTGTTCTGAGCACTGAAGAACTTGCCAATGTGCTTCTCGATCACCTCAGAGAGGATGAGTATAAGGACCGCGAGATGCTGTTCAAAGTGTTTGCCAAAATGGCAAAAAAATACAGTGCCTGCGGGTCCCGCCATAAAAGCGGTGACCTCGGGTTTCTCGAACATAACACCTCCGCTCCCGAACTGGAAAAAGCGGCCATGCAAGCTCCGGTCGGTGAGGTCCAGGGACCCATCAAGAGCAAATTTGGTTACCATATTTTCATAATTACTAAAGAAGAAGAAATGGGCGATCTCGATACAGATGGGACCTCGCTTCCTATAGGTGCCGGACCCGGCACTTTATAGGTCTGCCATACCCTTCATGAAACTTAAAGGCATTCATCACATCGCACTAAATGTGACAGACTTGGACCGCGCTGAGCGTTTTTATACGGACATACTCGGATTCAGCGTCACCCATCGGTTTTCCACAGGACTGCGGCACATCATGCTGGATACCGGCAACGCCGCCATCGCCCTTTTTGAGGCCCCGGATCTGGAAGTCAAAGCGGCGATGAACCTTCTCAGCGAAGACGGATACTTGCACCTTGCCTTCGAAGCCAGTGCCGCTGACTTTGATAATATCGTAAAAGAACTTCAAACAAAAAATGTAAAAATAGATAACGGCCCCGTAAAACGTGGAGATGGTGAGTCCATTTATTTTAACGACCCCGATGACAATCATCTTGAAATTCATTACGACAATTCCAGCTCATCATGATTGAACCCATTCTCGAAAAAGCTCTTGCCGGCCACAGAATCTCACAGGATGAAGCACTGGAACTGTTTGCCACAACAGATATCCTGCTTCTCGGAAATGTCGCCTCCCGGTTGGCCCGAAAAAAAAGAGCGGATAAAACCATCACCTATATCGTGGACCGTAATATCAATTACACCAATGTCTGCGTGACCGATTGTTCTTTCTGCGCGTTCTACCGCAAGGAGCCGGACACCGACTCCTATGTCCTGCCCTTTGAAACGATCGCGCAAAAAATTGAGGCAACGATATCAGCCGGAGGCAACCAGATTCTCCTGCAAGGTGGACATCACCAGAATTTGAAGATCGATTATTTTGAGGACCTGTTCCAAAAAATCAAACAACGTTTCGACATTCATCTGCACGCCCTGTCTCCCGCTGAAATCATTCATACCAGTCGGATATCCAAACTCTCATTGGATGAAACTCTCACACGGCTGAAACAGGCGGGACTGGATTCCATACCAGGCGGCGGGGCAGAGATTCTCGTTGACCGGGTACGCAAAATCATCAGCCCGAAAAAATGCATGACAGATGAATGGTTGGAAGTCATGGAGCAGGCACACGGCATGGGCATCCCCACCACCGCGACCATGATGTTCGGCCATGTCGAGACCCTCGAAGAACGCATTGAGCATCTTGAACGGCTGAGAAAATTACAGGATAAAACCCAGGGCTTCACCGCATTCATCGCCTGGGGATTCCAGCCGGGAAACACACAACTGCAAGGTGACAGCGGAATAAAAACCGCCGTGACAGGGTTCGAATATCTCAAAACCCTTGCCATCAGCCGAATATTTCTCGACAACTTCGATAACCTGCAATCCTCATGGGTGACCCAGGGACCAAAAATCGGGCAGGTATCGCTTTATTACGGGGCCAACGATATGGGCAGTACGATGATGGAAGAAAACGTGGTCGCCGCCGCAGGAACTGTCTATTGCATGGACGAAGAAGAAATCAGGCGGCTCATCTCCGACAGCGGCTTCACCCCCCAACGCCGCAACATGAAATACGACTCACTCCCGTGAGAGGGAATATGGCAAAGGCTAAATTGAGTCGAGACAACTCTTTGCTCGCCAGCAAAAGTTATTGCCGTTTGCCCCTGCGGGGCACAAAGTGGCGAAAAGCAGAAATCAGCCAACCCTCCCCAAGCCCCTCCCTATGAAAGGAGGGGATATAAAAGTATTGCGCTTGATGGTGTTGTTTGCTTGACGGGCAATGCAGTACTGGCCCCACGCCTAGTGGTTAGAGAGCTCTTCGGCCCAATAAGGTTTGTACTGCAAAGCGGTCGGTTCCTTTAGCCAGCATGAACGCGGTGAACGACTGGCGAAGTGAATGTGGAGTGACCTGCTTTTCCACGCCAGAGGTGGTCAACGCGGCTTTAAAAAATTTAGTAACACTGCGAGTTGTCAGTGACCCCCCGCGCTCGCTGGGAAATAAATAATCACCCGGTTTCTTATTGCCAACCTGCCTTTGCAGAGCGTCTTTAAGACCACCGGAAAAAATAGTCGTGCGTGCACTCAGCTTGCCCAGTCCCGGAACAAACAGCATCAATTTATTGAGGTTCATATGCTGAACCTTAACCGCCACCAGTTCAGAAACACGCAAACCCGCCGTGTAGGCCAGCTCTATCATCAATCGGTGTTTCAGGTTCTCTGCCGAGACAGCTATTTGGCGCACTTCACTGACCGTCAGCACCACGGGTTTTAGCTTCTTCTTGCGAGGCCGCTTGAATCCTTCCAGAAGCAGTTCATGATTATAAACAGCCATATAAAAATAACTGAGGGCGTTGTAGGACTGGTCCACTGTTGACCTTGATTTTCCTTCCTCAACAAGGCCCTCCAGATAAGTTCTGATATCGTCACTCGAAACGTTTTGCGGATTGGTCAGGTCTTTGTCCCGCACAAAATGCCGCAACTGCCCAAGATAGGCTTTGATGGTTTGCGGACTGTAAGCACGCTGCTCAAGGTTGCCTTGAATGGCGCTGAACAATCTTGTTATGGATAGGGGACGGGTGGTAACACGGTTCATGATGAATTCTCCAATAGGCGTGGCCCCCTCACAGGGGAAGATGGTTAGCGGAACACAGATTTCCGCTATTGGAGATCAATATAATCAATATGTTACAGGAGGTCAAGCGAAAAGAGGAAGAAAATCAATGAGTTACCACTGGGCGTGGGGCCAGTACTGCATCGCCCGTCAAGCGGACAGAATACTCAAGCGCGATACTTTAATAATTCCCCCTGATAAGGGGGATTAAGGGGGGTTGCAAATCAGCAGTTATGTTGCTCGCCTGCGAAAATTATTGCACATTGGCCCCACGCCTAGTGGTAAAGCGAAGAAGCTTTATATTGCGAAATACCGCGTGATAAGAGGACATTGAGGACAGCGACTCCGGGAACACCGAGGATCATACCGGTAATGCCAAACAGTTCCCCACCCAGCAAAACGGCAAAAATCACAGCTACTGGATGAAGCCCGATATTATCGCCCACCACCCGTGGTGTGATGACCATTCCTTCTATGGCCTGGACGAATGCGAAGACCCCCGCGACACCCAGCACCGGCAACCAATCCTGAGTGTGAATATAAGTCATGATCGCAGCAGGCACCAGACCCAGAATCAATCCCAGATAGGGAACCAGGTTGACCAGCCCGGCCATCATTCCAAGCGACAGGCTCATCGGAGTGTCGCATAAAAATAAACCTGCCGAATACATGACGCCCATCAAACCGGCGACCATCAGCTGTCCACGTACAAACCGTGAGAGAATCTGATCAATCTCCTGAATAATATCTTTGGTTTTTTCCTGAAACCGGGTCGGCACCAGCCCTAACAGTTTTTTGTTGATCGAGTCAAAGTCGCGCAGCAAATAAAACATCGCAACCGGAATGATGACCATGTTGGCAACCATCAAAACAATATTGAACAAGTTGGAAATAGACCCCCATATAAACTTGCTGGAAAACTGCAGGACTTTCATCGGCAATTCCCCAAAACGTGACAGCCCTTCGTTGAGAAACTCTTCAACCTTCGCCGAATCCAATCCACTGATCATATCCAGCATCGGACGAATCCACTCCTGAAATATCCCAACATAGGTAGGAATATTTTTTGCGAGGTTTTCCGCCTGCATACTCAAAATCGGGACCAACAATACTACCGACCCCAGCGCAAGAAGGAAGAAAGCCAACATCAAAAACAAAACGGACAGGGTTCTTGAAAGTTTAAGAGAAACCAGCCGATCTACCAAAGGGTCCAACAGGTAAGCCAGCGCAAACGCAATAAAAAAGGGAGCCACCACGCGCCGGGAAAAATAAAGCGCAACGCAGACTCCCAGAATCACAGCAAAAGAAATGAAAAACAGATTTTTATTATTTTCCTTCATGCTCACATATCCGACATAGACAACGGAGGAGCTTCAGGGGCCTTCTTCACAGGTGCCTCCACCCCCTTCTCCCAATACCGATGGAACGATGGCGCAATAAAATCAGCAAGCTTTTCGCTGGCACTGTCAAACGCTTCCAGTTCCGCCTGCAAAGCATTCTCATGTTTAATGGTGGAAAATTCTGTCTTCGCCGCGATCAACGAAGATTCCAGAGTCGATACCACCTTGACATTGATATTGGCTTGAACGGTTTTGATCTCCTCCTTGGAGTTTTCCCCGCGCAAGTTAGATACAGCCGTTCCCACGATAACGATATCGGCGCCTGCTTTCAACCCTATCTTCCGGGCAGAACCCAGATTTCCTTTGATCGCGTTGAGGACGGTTTTTTCAGAAATCATTTCCCGCAGTTCTTCCCGGCCCACCACTTCTATTCCGCCTTCAATCAGGTTGCTGGTCAACTGGGTCTCCGAAATGGGAACGATGTCCCAAAAGGAGGCAACCGGAGCGGTAGTAAAACTTTTCTCATTGACCAGAAGAACCACTTTATTTTCACTGACCGGCCCGGCGATCACTCCAATGCCTGCCAGAGCCTGATTCACTGCGGAGGAGAAAAAACGCATTTCCAGTTTCACATCACTGGTTTTATTTATCAGGTCATCATAAGCTTCCAAAAAGTGATAGCTTCTTACATAATGCGAGGAGCGTCGCAAAATTTTACGCAGGTCTCTCTGGCTCGCTTCAAACTCCTCGCCTCCCAACATTTCTTCCAACGCCGCTTCCAGCCCATTCTTCAAAGCCTGCTTCACGGCTTTTTTCCGGGCGATCACATAATTATCATCTTTCACCTGAACGGTTGCGAAACCCTCATAAACATCACGCATCTTTTGTTGCGCAAACACTTCGGTGTTGTAAAAAGAAATAAAAAAACAGAAACCCGCCAAAAGAGCCGGAAAATATCTCAATAAAATCATTTTCCTGCCCGTTTCTTTCTTCGCACCTTAATGGGGGCGGGTTCTTTTGCCACAAGTTGCTTAAGCGCTTTAATTTCTTTGGGGCTGAGAAACCGGCAAGCCCCCAGGGGAAGCCCTGTCAGATTCAATCCTCCAAAATGGGTGCGTTGCAGTTTAATCACCGGGTGCCCGATATGTTCACACACTCTTTTGATGTGACGGTTTTTTCCTTCCGTCAGAGTCAAAATAAGAAAACAGTTTTTGCCGCTGGCCCTTTGCACCTTGGCCTCTATCGGTTTAAACTGACTGTCCTCAAGGTGCACTCCCCGCGCCAGCCTTTTCAGGGTTTTTTCGTTCGGGACTCCCGACACCTTGACCTTATAGGTCCGCTTCACACCATACCGGGGGTCCAACAGTTTCTTTGAGAGAGCACCATCATTGGTAAACAACAGTAACCCCTGGGTGTTGTAATCCAGACGACCCACAGGAAAGACCCGGGTCTGCACCACCCGGACAAATTCCATAACGGTTGTTCGTCCCCGTTTGTCATCGTTCGTAGTGGTCAAACAAGAGGTAGGCTTATTTAGAATGAGATAGGCCGGTTCCTGATGGCGGGGTATCGGTTTTCCATTAACCTGAATGCGGTCCTTGGCCGGGTCAGCCAGAGAACCCAACTGGGTGACAACCTGGTCGTTCACACGAACCTTACCCTCCTCAATCCATCTTTCCGCTTCCCGGCGGGAAGCGAGACCAGCATCAGCAATAATTTTTTGTAAACGAGTTTTCATGGCAATAGTGGAAAAAATAGAGATTTTAAATCACCCCAGCCCCTCTTTGAAAAAAAAGGGTCCATTGAAGCCCCCCCTTCCACGAAGGGACGGAGAACCTCCGCTGGCAAGTTACAATGTCTTTTTTTGCAAGCAAACGTTTACTCGGCCCAACGAGCCCTTGCCAACCGCCTCCACGGCAAGTGGTTGGGGGGATTTGTTTTTTTATTTCTTCGGGGCATGAAACCTGAGTATCACCCAGTGGAGTTAATCGTGATCTTCCTTGTTTTCGGTGAGAGGCTCAGAAGCTTCCGAGGCGGAGAATTCGATTTGAGTTTGCAACGGAGGGTCTTCTCCTTCCATCTCTTCCCGCAAATCTTCCAGAGTGGGTAAATCGCTCAAATCCTTAAGACCAAAATACTCCAGGAATTTTTGCGTTGTCCGATACATGATGGGCCGACCCGGTACTTTTTTCCGACCTGCGGGACCGATCACCTTTTTCTCTAAAAGGGTCTTGAGCACTCCGCTTGAGTCCACCCCTCGTATGTCATCCACCTCCTGGCGGGTAAGCGGTTGTTTATAGGCGATGATCGACAAAGTGTCCAAACTGGGTTGAGATAACCGGGATGAACGATCGAGCTTCAGGTACTTGCGGATCCAGTCGTTGTATTCATGCCGGGTGCAGAGCTGGTAACCATCCGCCACTTCCATGATCTGCAAATTGCGCGAGCTATATTCTTCTCTCAACTCATCAAGAATGGATTGCAGTTGGTCTTTATCCGTTCCATCAAGGAAAATTTTAGAAAGTTCACTGGCGTTGATCGGCTGATCTGCCGCCAAAAGAACATTCTCAACAACCGATTTTAATTCTTCTCGTTCCATATCTATTTCAATGCTATGGGTTATCTACTCATCAAGCCGAGACAACTTTTTGCTAGCCCGCAAAAGTTATTGCCAGTTGCCCCTGCGGCTAGCAGTCGGGATCGAAGTATTTGCTTAACGCCAGACCCTGAGAGTGGTAATTAGAATTCAAGGCCAAACCATACACCTTTTCAGGCCGTTCCACCACTTTTTCAAATTTCAGGCGACAGAACGTCTGCCCGTCTTCCACCATAAAAGGCACATCGTGGGGGCGAACTTCCATCACCGCCCGGGTACCCTGGTTTATGAGGTCATCGGTTCCGTTCCAGCCGAAACCGGAATCGAAAAAACCCGCATAGTGAGTGCGAAGTTCCCCGCTATTAGGTTCATAAGCAATCATTTCCGCCAACCAGTCGGGCCAGATGCATACCTTTTCCTTCGACATCATTATATAAAAACTTTCCGGTTCCAGAATCAACCGATTCTTTTTGTTGCGGTAAATCGGCTCCCAGAATTCATCCGCCTTGTAATGCTTGATTTTGGACAGATCAATAACTGTTGAGTTGGTCTTGGCCTTGTAAGCAATGATCGATTCCGGCTGGTCCCCTGCAATATCCAGGCTGACATAAACCCCACTTTCCACTTTCACCTGATCGAAGGGAATGGCGAATCCACTCCGATCAAAAAGAATTGGGTTATTTTTATATTTCAATTCCAGCCCCTGTTTTCCCAGCGTGTGGGACGTGATATGCGCGAGCCGTAGCTGGTTCAAGGACAATCCCGTGTGGACCTTTACTGGAAAAGAACGGGGAATGATTTCCAGATATAACTTACCCCGATAACCGCGCGGGATCTCATCAAACCGATGCCCATTATCCACAATGACGCGGGTGAACATATCCAGCCTGCCAGTCGAACTTTTCGGGTTCGCCAGGCCATACAGGGAAGGAGGCAGAGCCAGTTCCTCCATCAGGGGAATCAGATAAATGGCGTTTTTTTCCAATATCCCGCCATCCGTAATATCGAAATCGTAGAGACTGATCTCCTTGAGCTTCGTTTCCACCGGTTCATTTTCCGGCAGGAAACTACATTGAATCCGGTAAGCCTTCGGCCCCAGACGCAAATCCAAGCTCACAGGCTGAATCTGGGAAGCAGTGATCGGCTCCCGGGAATGGATCATCCCCTGACTATGCACCTGTTCAATCAACTGGCAGGGAAGATATCCGGACTTCCCCTTTAAATAAGCCATCAGGTCCGATTCTAATATTTTATTTTCTGCGGTGACGTTCATTGAAATCCAAGAGTTCGAGTGCTGTGGGAAAACCCGCCTGATGGCACCCATATGGCGAAAAAATAGCCGTTTGGCTCTTTTCGCAAGGCATACCCGGTTGACAGGCAGTTTGAGGCTATGATTTAATCGTATTACTCGAAATAATTCAACCTGATTATTAAGGGCACCTCCAAATAATGAGGGAAAGCCTATATATAAGGAATAAAAATCATTTCCCGGCGATCTTTAGACGATTGGTCTTATTAACAATGGGTTCACCCTAAGCAAGGAAAATTATGAGTTCGAAAAGCAAAAACATTGAGTCTGCCAGCAGTCCCCTGAAACGCTCTTTAATAATGTTCTCCTGGCTGAGTGTGTTGGCCGTTGGCCTGTGGGCCTTGATGCACTATTCCACACCTGAAAGCAATCTCGAACCTTATAACAAGTTCCAGGAAGCCAAAGCGGAACATGAAAATACGGCACGGGGAAATGCCGAACCTGCAAAAGCAGAACCGGAAAAACCGGAATTCAAGCTCCCCAGCGATCTGGATACGGGGAACCTGATTAAAACCGCCACGACCATGCAACCGCCACAGTCGCAACTGCCCAGAGAGACATTGGAGCATATCCAGAAAGGTATGCTCTTGACCGAAGAAGGCAAGTATAACGCCGGCGACATAGAATTTGAAAAAGCCTCTAAAATCAGTCCCTATTCACCGGAATTATTTTCCATCTGGGGTGCCGCTCTCCGCATGGCCAAAAAGTTTGTCGGGGCCAACAAACGTTTCGCCCGGGCACATGAACTTTCACCCGATGATGCAGAGATCACTTTTAACTGGGGCATGTCTGAGATGGAAGCAGATCACCCTAAGGAAGCGGGTCACCTGTTTGAAAAAACCATAGCACTTGCTCCCAAACACTATATCGCCTACAACATGCTCGGGAAATCCTATGGCCGCCAGAAAAAGTACGAAGAGGAGATGTCTGCCTACAAGAAAGCCCTGGAAATCAACCCAAGTTTCGCCCAGGCACATTTCGATCTGGGTATTGTATTGAGTATCCAGAAGAAATTTGATAGCGCCGCGCCGCACTTTCTCAAAGCCATAGAGCTGGACAAACAATTCGAAAAACCCTTCGTCATCCAGATGCTGACCGCATTAGGACTTTATGACCCTGCGGCTGAGAAACCAATCAAGAAAGAAAAGGCCCCGGTTCAGCAGGCAAAAGTGGAAACGCCTCCTGAGACTAAAAAAGTCAGTGATGATAAAAAGTCTGAAGGCTCCGACTCCGACCATAAAATGGATGAAGGATCCAAGAAGGTTAAAAACACCACCACGATAAAAGGCAGTATCCAGATCAATGGTAACAAGGCGGATGCCAATACACTGGTATTTCTGGAAACCAAGAACAAGCTGAAAGTTTCCAGTCAAAAAAATCAGACCCTGACCATAAGCCAGAAAAGCTTGAGTTTCAGCCCCAAGCATTCGGTGATACAGGTGGGATCCAGCGTTACGTTTTCCAATGAAGACGTTGAAGTGCACAATATCTTCTCCAAGTCACTCAGCAACCAGTTCAACCTGGGGGCCATGGCATCAGGCTCTTACAAAACCGTTGAGTTCAACCAGGCCGGACCCGTGGTGCTCCGATGCAATATGCATAAAGACATGATCGGAACCCTCTTTGTCGTCCCCAATGGTTATTACACCAGGATCAATGCCGATGGAGGCTACCAGTTTGAAAATATCAAAAGCGATAACTACATCATGCAGGTCTGGAACCCGATGCTGGCTCCTGAAGAGGTTGACGCCAACCTCAGGTCTGCCGACCTGACCGGTGTTGATCAGACTTTCGATTTCAATATCAAGTCCGCTTCAATTCCGGGAGAAATCCACGACATGGTCGACCCGACCGATTACAACGCTATCGTGGACAACATCGAAAGGGAAATGTTCCAGGCTATTGAAGACTGGAAAAACGGCAAGAAATTTATTTCCCGCAAACGCATGTTGATGGCCGTCACCAAGCATTACGCTGGAGAAGGCCTGAAAGGCGCGATCGCCAAAAGCTTCAGTTCCAAACGCAGTATCCTGCTGGAACAGAAAATGGATAAAATCCGTAAAGAAATTTCCGGGTATGGCAAAGCCGGAGTAGAAATCACCGAGACTTCTCTCACCAGTCAGGCCAAGTTCGCCGTCTCACAACTGCGCCTGAACGTTAAGGAACTCGAGATCCGCCTCAAACCCGCCCCTGCGGGCCACTAGGCGTGGGGCCAGTACTGCATTGCCTGTAGGGCGGACTGAATGCTCAAGCGCAAGTAATACTCTCGCACTTAATGACTCCCCCTGATAAGGGGGATAGAGGGGGTTTGCTTAATTCAGCCGAGACAAACTTTTTAGCCAAAAAAGCTATTGCTCGTTGCCTCCCACGCCAGTGGGTGATACTTTACCCGCATGAGCCTACAAATCTTCAACACCCTGACCCGAAAAAAAGAAGAATTCGTTCCCCTGAAAGAAAAGCAGATCGGCATGTATGTATGCGGGGTCACCGTTTACGACTACTGCCATGTGGGGCACGCCCGTGCCGCCATTGTCTTCGACACTTTTTACCGTTATTTCCAATACCTCGGTTACGACGTTAACTTCGTGCGCAACTTCACCGACATTGATGACAAGATCATCAACCGCGCCAACGAAGAAGGCATCGACTGGCAAGAGGTCAACCGCAAATACATCGCGGCGTTTTATGAGGACATGGGACAACTCAATATCGCATCGCCCACTGAAGAACCGAAAGCCACCGACCACATTCCCGAAATGCTCGACATGATCCAGTCCCTGGTCGATCAGGACAAAGCCTACGAATCTCAGGGCGATGTTTTCTACTCGATCAAATCGTTCAAGGACTACGGTTGTCTTTCCGGAAAAAACATCGATGACTTGCAATCGGGAGCCCGTGTCGAGGTCAACGAAACCAAACGCGATCCCATGGACTTTGCCTTATGGAAAAAGAGCAAGCCCGGTGAACCGTCGTGGGACAGCCCATGGGGACCAGGCCGACCGGGCTGGCATATTGAGTGCTCAGCCATGAGCAAAAAATACCTCGGCGACACTTTCGATATCCACGGCGGCGGCAAGGACCTGGTCTTTCCGCACCACGAAAACGAAATCGCGCAGTCCTGCGGATGCACCGGCAAACAACCGGTGCGCTACTGGGTGCATAACGGATTCGTCAACATCGACAAGGAAAAGATGTCGAAATCTCTCGGTAACTTTTTCACCATGCGGGAAGTCTATAAAAAATATCACCCGGAAGTTTTGCGCCTGTTTCTCATCAGCAGTCATTACCGCAGTCCGATCGACTTTTCAGAAAAAAATCTGGAAGACGCCACCAAAGTGCTTTCCCGGTTTTATGAAGGACTGGCAGGCGCACGCGAAAAAACCAAGAGCCTGGATTTAACAACCCTCTCCGACTTTTCAGAGAAGGTGGCACGCCACCCCTTGACGAAAAAGTTTGAAGCCGCCATGAACGATGACCTGAACACGGCGGTGGCAATGGCCCATATGAATGAGGAACTACGGAACCTCAACACAGCAGTCTCAGGCAAGGGCGAGCCTTCTCTGGAAGAACTTGCAATCGCAACAACAGCATGGGAAGCGGCGGGACAAATTCTTGGACTGTTTTTTCTCACTCCCGAAGAATTTGAAAAGGAGCTCTTCGAAATTAAAAATACTGACAAGAATCTGGATGTCGGCAAAATCGAGGAGTTGATCGCCGGTCGCAAATCAGCGCGCCAGTCTAAAAACTGGGCAGAAGCGGACCGATGCCGGGATGAACTGACCGCAATGGGAGTCCTCATCGAAGACACCCCAAACGGCACCGAGTGGAAATTGAAATGACCACGCTCTTTTCAGATGCGTACCTCAAATTCACCGACATTTACAACCAACTGGAAGTTCGCGAAGAAGACCACACCATCCGCGTGCCGGAAAAAGTCATACGCTGTATCTGGAACGACCAACTGTTTTGCACACCTTCTCTCAAGACCCGCGACGGCAAAAAACTGGAAATCATTTATCCCGGACACTGGAATTTCGGCAAGGGTCCAGACTTCACCAGCGCAAGCATCAAGGTAAACGGAAAAGTTTATGAAGGCGATGTCGAACTGCATGTCTACTCCGGCGATTGGAATGCGCACGGGCATTCCGGCAACCCGGACTTCGACAACGTTATCCTGCATGTCTATATGTGGCAGGGCCGGGGCAAAGAACCTCGAGGCAAACGACAAGACCTGCCCTTCCAGTTTGAAATCAAGGATTACCTGACCAAAGGAATTCTTGATCTCAACAATGAACTCGACTTTGAAAACTATCCGGTCCTGAACACCTGCAATATCGGACTGTGCCACCAACCGTTGGCAGAACTTTCAGAAGAAAAACTCACTCAACTTTTGAACGCCGCAGGTGAAGCGCGCGTATTCACAAAAATGGAGCGGTTCCACGATTCAATAATTATAGAGGGCTACGAGCAGACTTTTTACCGGGGTGTTGCCGAGGCAATGGGCTATCCCGAAAACAAACAACCGTTCCAGACATTGGCCGACACTCTGCCATTGTCTGAATTAAAAAATCTGGTGCCGGCAAAAACCAGCAGTGCGGAAAAAATTCTGCACACCCAGGCCCTGCTCTTTGGTATTTCCGGCCTGATGAATGACGAAAATAAAGCCGGCTTTCGCAAACTACTGCCGATATGGAAGGCTTACCGGGATCGGGTTCCGGGTTCCCCTTTGACAAAAAAGGATTGGAGCTTTCGCGCCATTCGTCCGGCCAATTATCCCTACAGACGAATTGCGGCTTTGGCGCATTTGATCGTACGTCACGAAAAATCTGGAATGTTTGCCGACTTCATAGCCAGCTATCAAAAGATTCTCACGTCTACCGGCGGGAAAATTCCGGATAAAAAAACTCTCACTTCTTTCAACGATTTCTTTTGTGTAGCCGCCGATGACTACTGGGCAAACCATTGCACTCCAGATGGGAAGACCCTTCCTGAATCTCAGCAACTTGTCGGCTCAGCGCGATCGCGGGAAATCATCATCAACATCGGTCTGCCCATCGGTCTTATCTTCGCACGGGCGGGAAAGTTCAAAGAGCTGGAAACGGGACTCAACGCCCTCTTCCAATCCGGTAAAAGTGCCAGCGACAACAAAATGCTTCGTTTCATGAAACACTATATTTTTGGCAACCAGAAGGAAATGCTCCAGGTACTGCGCTCCGAAAAGCAAATTCAGGGGCTGATGCAGGTTTATCAGGATTTTTGCACCCAGAACCAGAATAATTGCCTGCAATGCCCGTTTCCCCAAGTAGTAAAGAAGTATTTTTCCTGAAAAACGCCAAAAAAAGCATCAATCTCATTGCACAATCCCGCAATTTCCTCTAAAATTCACATCCCCCTTGATTGTATTGAACTTTCGGGATACAGTGGTTGTTTCCCCACCCAGTAATAAGGAATTACGGCTTTAAATGGATCATTTAGACGAACTGGAAAATCAAAGCATTTTCATCCTGCGTGAAGCATACAAAAACTTCAAAAACCTGGCGATGCTGTGGTCGATTGGAAAGGATTCCACCATTCTGGTCTGGCTGGCGCGTAAGGCATTTTTTGGACATTGCCCCATTCCCCTGGTTCACATCGACACCACCTACAAGATTCCCGCTATGATTGAATATCGGGATCGGGTCGCCAAAGAATGGGGACTGAACCTGGTGGTTGGCAAAAACCAGAAAGCTCTGGATGAGGGAATGAATCATGAGAAAGGACGCTTGGTTTGCTGTGAAGCATTAAAAACCCAGGGCCTGCAATGCATCATGCAAGACCACGGTTACACCGGACTGATTCTGGGTATCCGCCGAGATGAAGAAGGCACCCGTGCCAAGGAACGCTATTTCTCACCACGGGACAAAAATTTCGAATGGAACTTCAAGGACCAGCCACCCGAGTTATGGGACCAGTATAAAACCAGTTTTTCCGAAGACACTCACATCCGCATTCACCCTATCCTGCACTGGACGGAACTGAATGTCTGGGAATATATATTGAGGGAGAACATCCCCATCATTGATCTCTATTTCGCCACTCCGGAAGGAAAACGTTACCGCTCACTCGGTTGCGCCCCCTGCACCGGCACCATTGATTCCAAGGCCACGACAGTGGAAGAGATCGTTGACGAACTTAAAAACAACACCACCACATCAGAGCGCTCCGGTCGGGCACAGGATCAGGAAAACACCTATGCCATGCAAAAACTTCGCGCCCGGGGATATATGTAAATGGGTGATAACGGTAGCGCACCAGATCTTTCCAGTCGCCTTTTGCGGCTGGTCATCGTCGGTCATGTGGATCATGGAAAATCCACACTGGTCGGACGTCTCCTCTCCGACACTGGAAGTTTGCCCGATGGCAAGCTCGATTTTGTCCGCGATATCTGCAAGCAACAGGGCAAGGAATTCGAATTCGCCTTTTTGCTCGATGCGCTGGAGGAAGAGCAGGAGCAGGGAATCACCATCGATACTTCCCAGATTTTCTTTAGCACCACACAACGCAAATACGTCATCATCGATGCGCCAGGTCATAAAGAGTTCCTGAAAAATATGGTAACAGGTGCCGCCGATGCTGAGGCCGCCCTCCTTCTGATTGACGCCAACGAAGGAGTTCAGGAACAATCCCGCCGACACGGCTACATTTTAAAACTGCTGGGACTCACCCAGGTCGCGGTCGTGATCAACAAGATGGACTTGGTCGGTTATGACGAGAAGGTTTATAACAATATCAAATCAGAGTACACCGCCTTCCTGAATTCGCTGGGAGTGGAAGCAAGAGAGTTTATTCCTGTTTCCGCCAAACTCGGAGTAAACATTGCCGCATCAAAAGATGAGATGTCCTGGTACAAAGGACCCACTGTCTTGGACATGGTCGACCAGTTCGAGAAAAAACCGCCGCCGGATCATCTGCCCTTCAGGTTTCCGGTTCAGGATGTTTATAAGTTTGACGAACGGCGCATCATTGCCGGGCGGATTGAGTCGGGCAAGTTAAAGACCGGGGACCGGGTGATTTTCTCCCCTTCCAACAAACAGGCAGTGGTCAATTCCATTGAGGCCTGGAGCGTGCCGGAGCAACCCAGTTCCGCCACGTCGTCAGAATCTATCGGCTTCACTCTCGATGAACAGATATTTGTGGAACGCGGAGATGTGTGCACCCTCATGGACCAGTTACCCATCGTCTCCACCACTTTTGATGCCAATGTTTTCTGGATGGGCAAACGCAACCTGGAAAAAGGCCGGAAGTTCACTCTCAAATTAAACACGCAGGAGGTGGAGTGCGAAGTGCTTGAGTTTAAAAAAGCCATCGATGCCTCTACCCTGGAGACCCTGACCGATCAGAATTATATCGCCAAGAACGACGTTGCTGAATTAACTTTGAAAACCCGGAATCCGGTAGCCTTTGATCTGTTCGGGTCCGTTGCCACCACCGGACGGTTCGTGCTGGTTGATGGATACGATGTCTGCGGCGGCGGCATCATCACCACCTACACCCCAACGACCAAGACCGACAAACTCAGAGACGAAGTCCGCACCCGGGATTTCAACTGGGTCAAAAGCGAAATCAAACCTGAGGAAAGAGCTTACCGCAATGGACACAGAGCGGCATTGCTCCTCATTACCGGTGACCCAGGGGTCGGCAAAGGTCCGCTGGCCAGAACCCTGGAACACAGCCTGTTCCAGAATAATTTCCAAAGTTATTTGCTCGACCGGAGAAATGTCAACCTCGGTGTCGGAGCCGATCTGGATGACCCGAAAAGCACTGGTGAAAGTGAGTCCGCCCGGAGGTTGGGAGAAGTATCAAAACTTTTTCTTGATGCCGGTCACGTGGTGATCTCTACCTCCAACGCTTTTCATCGGGATGATCAGGCCGACCTCAGGCTGTTGGCTAATCCCTACCCGGTGGTAGAAATACAAATCAGCTCACAATCCTCCGGAGATCCCGATCTGGTTCTCTCTGAGGAGGAAGCGCAGGACGCAGATAAGGCCTCGCATAAAATTCAGGACTTTCTCAAAGAAAAGAAAATTCTGATGGGCCATAACTACTCAATCTAACCCACTAACGTGGGAGGCACTACTAGCCGTAGGGGGGGTTGGTTTTATACTCCCTCTTTATTAAAGAGGGCTGGGGTGATTGACCACCAGTTGTTTGACTGAGTGATTTACATCACTCCGCTTTTCAATTGACATTAACCCGGATATCGGGCATTAATAGCCCTCTTACAAAGCTGGAAAACCCGAGTTGGAGCTTAGATTAAGCATGCCAAAGATCAAGGTCATCAACACAGAAACCAACGAAACCATTGATTTAAAAGCCGGTTATGGCGCCAACCTGAGAAAGGCCGCGCTCTATAACGAAGCCGAGGTTTATAAAGGACTCAACAAGTTTCTGAACTGTCGGGGACATGGCATGTGCGGCAAATGTGTGGTCGAAATTGAACCCATGGAAAACGTCAACCCGCGCACCTTCTTTGAAAAAGTCCACAAACTCGAAGATCATCAAAAACTCGGATGTCGCGTAAAAGTCTACGGCGACATCACCGTCAAAGTCGCCATCGCCGACTAACGATATTTCCCTTCCCCAGCATTTTATTTGTCAGTAAGTTTTTTTATACCCTGAGAACAATCAGTAGCGGCAGAAGTGTCAGCCCTATTGCGCCGATGAAGGCGTGGATCAGTACGTCCCAGCGTTTGCTGTAGGGGACGATTGTGATAAAGTACAGGCAGATCAAATAATCCAACGGGCTGTTCTCATCGTGGGTCTGGTTCATCAGCAGGTAATAACCCAGACAAAACACAATGGTATAAAACAGGAGCCGATGGATTTTCAGGCTTTGCGCCGTCTTCTTTCTGAATGCCATGAACAATCCCAGAAAGATATTGATGATATAAAATCCGATCGCGGCCGCCACCCAGACCAGCGATGGGGAAGATGTGATTTTCGGAATGAGCGTGGCATCCATAAAGCGTCTAATCTCAAGAAAATGAATGGCATATTAACATGGGCTTAAATTTGAAAAGTCGAAAAGTGCTCATAACCGGAGCCGGGGACGGTATTGGCAGGGCTCTGGCCCTGGCATTTGCCAAAGAAGGTGCTCAGGTCGCCGTCTGCGCCCGAAGCCAGGATCGTTTGGACTCCTTGGCCGACGAAATTGAGGGTGCCGGGCATCTCTTCGTTTCTGCTGACCTCGGCAAAGCAGAGGGAGTTGAGACTTTCCACAAAAACGTGACGCAACAACTGGGGCAGGTTGACGTGCTGATCAATAATGTCGGGGCGATTTTAAAACTGGCAAACTTTTTTGAACTGACCGATCAGGACTGGGAAGATTCGTTTCAAATCAATCTGATGTCTGCTGTCCGGCTGACCCGGTTATGCATTCCCTCGCTAAAGCAATCCACTTGTTCACGGATCATTAATATTTCATCCATTGCGGCGGGAAATCCGCAGGAAGTTTTCCCACACTACAGTGCCATGAAGGCCGGACTTTCCAATTTCACCGTTTCTCTGGCCCAGACCCTTGCGGCGGATAAAATTCTGGTCAACTCCATTTCTCCAGGCCCTGTGTGGAGCAAGTCCTGGGAAGACGAAGCGCAAAAAAGTTCTTCCCCTGAGCAGACAAAGAAAGAAATCATGCAACAAACCGGGGAAACCATCCCTCTAAAAAGAATGGGCATGCCGGAAGACTTAACCGGACTGGCCCTGTTCCTGGCTTCCGAGCAATCCGCCTGGATCACGGGCACAAACTTTACTGTAGATGGCGGTTTAACCGGGAACCCTTTTTAATAAGAGGCGCGGAATTATGACAGCTGACAAATATATATTTTTTCCAGCCAGGGCCATTGTTTGTGGTGCCCTTTCCCTGATCATACTTTCCGGGTGCTCGGTTTCGCAATCCGCGAAACAAGCTAATAAAGTCCTGGTCAGTCAGGAAGCTCCTATTTTCGACAAACGATTTGAGTCCGTCTCGCTAAAAGATATTAATCTGGAAACCTTCTGGGTTCATAGCGAGTCATCGGATGACCGCGAACCGGTTCCGTTGGACAACCACACCTTTTCCCGTATCACCCAGGATGTGAAACAGGCAGTGGTTAATATTTACACCCTTCGGGTCGAGGAGCGAGATGTCAAATTCGGAATCGCACCTAATGATCTCCTGCCCATAAGAATTCCTCTTGTTTCCAGCATTCTCGATATCGTTCCTTTTCAGGTTCCTATTCCTTTCAAGTCGGAAGGATTCAGCCTGGGTTCGGGTTTTCTGATCAACAAGGAGGGCTACATTCTCACCAACGCGCACGTGATTTCCAACGCCGTTAATATTCGTGTTGTGCTGGCTGAAGGGAAAAAAGAATACCCCGCGAAAATCATTGGGATAGACCGGCTGACCGATACCGCCCTGATTAAAATTGAGCCGGACTTCATTCCCACAGTCCTACCCTTCGGCGATTCGGACGAACTGCAAATGGGAGAGGTGGTGCTGGCGATGGGAAACCCACTGGGATTCCAGCATTCCGTAACGTCTGGCCTGATCAGCGCCAAGGAGCGGGAAGCTCCCCACGCTGGAGATCGCTATACAAATTTTCTGCAAACCGACTCGGCCATCAACCCCGGTAGTAGCGGGGGACCCCTCGTCAATCTTCATGGCGAAGTGGTGGGAATCAATACAGCTATTATTGAAAAGGCACAATTGATCGGGTTCGCCGTTCCCATCAATACCGTAAAAGATGTTATGGGCATGCTGATCACCGGCAAAACGGAAAGAGGATGGTTCGGAGCCCACGCGTCACCCATCACTATCGAGGAAGCCCTGGAACTAAACTACCCGGAATCTGCGGGAATGATTATCAAAGGCGTGGAAAAAGACAGTCCCGCCGAACAGTCCGGTCTGAAAACGAATGACATCATCACCGGATTTGAAAAAAAGCCGCTCACCAACATGGCCATCTTACGGCGCAAACTGCTGGCTTTCAGCCCGGGGCAGGAAATTCATTTAACCATCTTCAGGGATGGGGAAACCTTCGAGATCACCAGCACTCTGATCCGAAAAAAAACCGGAGAAGAAAACCAGGCCGAACCGATCTCCTGAAATTTCGCTCGACTTGCGTTTTAGGGAAAGTCGCAGTATTCTCCCATCTTATTAAAGAAACCCACTTACAAAACAAATCGTATTTCCTATGACATCTAACATCAATCCTCAAATTTTTCGCGAATATGACATACGCGGTGTGGTCGGCAAAGACCTCACTCCTGAAACCGTTCAGCAGATCGGTCAGGCCATCGGCACTTATTTGAAACGCCAGGGAGGAAAATCGCTGGTAATGGGATGGGATGTTCGCGCCAGTTCGGTGGACTTCCGCGATATCTTATCCAAAGCCCTGACCTCTACCGGATGCGATGTTGTGGATATTGGAAGGGTTCCCACACCCGTGTCCTACTTTGCCCTGCATCACCTTAAAGCCGATGGCGGCGTGATGATAACCGGTAGCCACAATCCACCGGAGTTCAATGGCTTCAAAATCAGCCAGGGCAAACACAGTCTGTATGGTAAAAAAATTCAGGAGTTGAAAAGCCTGATCGATGCCAAAGATTTTGAAACTGGATCGGGAAAAATCGAGCAGACAAATATTCTGGAGCCTTATATGGAACATATATGCTCTATCCTGAATATTTCCAGAAAAGTGAAAGTTGTAGTAGATGGGGGTAACGGGTGCTTCGGTATTATAGGCCCACAACTCCTGCGAAAACTCGGACTGGACCCTATAGAAATTTTTTGTGAACCAGATGGAACCTTTCCCAACCACCATCCTGATCCTACCGTGGAAGAAAACCTGGTAGGATTGATCGCAAAGGTCCGCGCCGAAAACGCGGAGTTGGGTATCGGGTTTGACGGGGACGCCGACCGCATTGGCATCGTGGATAACAACGGTAATATCTTATGGGGAGACCAGTTGTTGACTATTTTCGCTCGGGACATCCTTACGAGAAATCCCGGTGCCACCATTGTGGGCGAAGTCAAGTGTTCGCAAAACCTGTTTCAGGATATCGAAAAACATGGCGGGGTTCCGGTCATGGCACCGGCAGGCCACTCCCTGATCAAAAACAAAATGAAAGAGACCAGCGCACTCCTCGGTGGGGAAATGAGCGGCCATGTCTGTTTTGCCGACAATTATTTCGGGTTCGATGACGCGATATTTGCCGCAGGCCGGATATTGCAGATTGTGGCGCAGTCCAGCCAGAAAGTTTCTGAAATGCTCGCCGACCTCCCCAAAACAGCTTCCACGCCGGAGATTCGTATCGACTGCCCCGATGACAGGAAGTTTGAAATCGTGCGTGAGCTGACAGAGTTTTTCAGGAGTCAGTACAAAGTCATCGACATTGATGGTGTGCGGATCAACTTTGACGATGGCTGGGCATTGATCCGTGCCTCCAACACCCAGCCGGTACTGGTGCTGAGGTTCGAGGCCGAAACCCAGACCCGTCTCAAAGAACTGGTCAGCATCATAAAAAAACAAATGGATCAATACCAACCTGTCGTCCAGTTTAATTACCAGGCATGATTAAAAAATATCTTCACACCCGCTTTCGCGTTTCCGAAATGGAGCAGTCCATCCGGTTTTACAGGGATGTCCTGGGCATGGAAGTCCTGGAACAAAAAACCTCGCCGCGTGGTTCCAAACTGGTGTTCCTCCGCTTTCCCGGTACTGAGTGCGAACTGGAGTTGTGCTCGTTTCCCGATTCGGGAAAAGTTGAAGTTCCTGAAGACCTGGTGCACCTGGCTTTTGAAGTCGAAAACCTGGACAACTGCATCTTCAAGCTGAAACACAGCAGAATCCCCATCACGGAAGGACCGATCGAAACCTCTAACGGAACCCGTTTCGTTTTCACTGAAGATCCGGACAAATACGAAATCGAATTAATGCAGTGCCCACGCTAGCCCGGTAGATCGCCCCCTTGCATACAAGTCAGCCAACCCTCCCCAGACCCCTCCCTATGAAGGGAGGGGATATAAAAGTATTGCGCTTGAGCATTCAGTCCGCTTTGCGGGCAATGCAGTGCTGGCCCCACGCCTAGTGGATTATCAAGCCTGCGTAGCCTACGACTCTTTCCATATCTCCGCTCACTTCTCCCGAAGTCATATACTTGACCAACTCGGCTTCTTTGGCACCCAAACTTTCACAGCAGTGCAACATAACGGTTACCGGATTGACCCCGCACATCGTGATATTTTCTGATCGTACCGTTTCCCACAACCCGGCTGGATCCCGGTTTTGCATGCAGGCGATGGCCTT
>JABIAY010000014.1 GCA_018653085.1 Nitrospina sp. | reverse complement strand
GCTATGCACCCACTTCCTCAAAAAACACCAGGAGGATATCGGCAAGGAAATTCTTTCAGTCAGTGATGAAGCCATGCAGGTTTTGCAGGAATACTCCTGGCCCGGAAACATCCGCCAACTGGAGAACACCCTTTGCCGGGCGATGATCGTCACATCCTACGACACAATAGACACCGACTGTTTACCGGAAGGAGTCTTCGACTCTTCCACTCCTGCTGATGAGCAGATAAACCAAAAAACCTCCAACGATTCTACAAACCTCACGCCCTACCACGAGGTGGTCAAGCAAACGCTGAAACAGGCTCTGCAACAAACCGATGGACATATCCCCGACGCGGCCAAGGCTTTGGGAATCAGCCGGAGCACGTTTTACCGCATGCTGAAAAAATACCAGTTGAACTGACCGGGTTCCGGTGCAATCCCATAATGGGACGGTCCCGTCCCGATATGGCATCGTTACTTTCCTCTGCGTTAGCAACAACTCCCTCAAAACTACTTGTTAAATCACTCGTTAGAGATTTTATTTTTTTGCCTCCGCTTCCGGCACGAGCTTTGCTCTCTATAGAGTTGAAACATTGGCGCAGACAGTGGGCCTCCCCGCTGGATGCAACAGGGACCGGGAATAACCTCCTTTTCCCGGTCCCGACCCAATCGAAACACAAAACAGAGGAGAAAATATCATGAAAACTATCCGCTTGATGGCAGTCACCACCGTTGTTGCTTTGGCTCTGGCCGGCAACGCTCAGGCAAAAAAAACCGGCTATGAAGAAATCACCGTTTCCAATGGCGGGTCCCTTTCAGGAACGATAATGTTTAAAGGCAATGTCCCCGCACCCATCATGGAAGATTTGAGCAAGGGCAAAAATGCCGAGTTCTGTGCCACCCATCCGGATACCCAGGAGGGAGGAATCCGACCCCGGCAAAAGGTCGTAGTACAAGACGGCAAACTTAAAAACGCGGTGATCTTGATCGAAAATATCAATAAAGGAAAAGCGTGGGATGAAAAAACCGTGAATGTCGAATTCCGTCGATGCGATATTTTCCCCAAGGTGACGGTCATCCGCAAAACCCCTAAAGGTATGAAAGAAGGTCTGGCGCAAGTGACCAATCAGGACGAGAATATTCTGCACAACCCACATGGTTATTCCGTCAAAGGGGCTAACCGGAAAACGCTGTTCAACAAACCGCTTCCTTCTAAAGGGTCTGTTGCCGATATCACAAAATCCCTCAAACGGTTAAAACAGAAAAAGGATTCGCATTTTTTCCTGCAATGTGACCAGCACAACTATATGGAAGCGGATGCGCGAATTGTCTGGAATCCTTATTACACCGTAAGTGCCGCAGATGGTTCTTTCACACTGGATAATATTCCCGCAGGCACCTACAAAGTCACAGCATGGCACCCTTATGTTGGCGAAGTGACTCAGGAGATCACGGTGGAGAAAGAAACAAAAGCCAACTTTGAGTTAACAGCTAAATAGTTTTCATGAAACCAAGCAGCCCTAATTTATATAGAGGAGAAAACAAAATGAAACGAGACCCTAAATTGATCGGACTCTTAACCGGAATCAGCATCCTGTTATTTGCAACTTCCACCTGGGCAGGTAGCAACTGCCCACAACCCAGGAAAACCAAATCGGCGCCATCCAACATCGCCTCTCTGGATAAGACCGCCAAGGCGAACGCAGAAAATGGCAAAAAAATCTATACCAAGGGAGCAAAACCTCTGGCCTGTAAAATGTGCCACGGGAAAAAAGGCGATGGCATGGGGAAGTTGGGCAAAGCGCTAAAACCCAACCCGCGCGACTTCACCTGCAGCGATACCATGAAAGATGTTTCTGCCGGACAAATGTTCTGGGTCATCAAAAACGGTTCAGCAGGAACCGGAATGGTCGCCCACAAAAAAACGCTGAAGGATAAAGAAATCTGGGATGTCGTGAAATACATCCGCCAAAGCTGGGTCCGCTAGGCGCGGGGCCAGTGTTTAAAGTTCCTCTTGGGAAGGGGAACTGAGGGGGTTTGTTTTAAACAAGGGTTCGTCCACTGTCAAGGGGGCGAACCCTTGCTAGTCCCCTCCGGCGGGGCCGGATTGAGTTTTTCCAGTTCGTATTTTTTGATCAGGTCTTGCAGTTTTTTATTGAACGCTTCCGACTGGGTGTACTCCCTGCCCCATTCACTGCCAATCACCCCTGCTTCGCGGCTGATCTGGGGCATCTTTTCTTTCCACTCATTCCAAAATGGGGTCTCGAACATGGTGATGAGTTTTTTTACCGTCTCGTGTGACATATGTTTGTCATAAACCGGAAGCACACGGTCTATCAAATCATCCATTTCCTTCTTTCCGATCAGTTGATTGAATTCGTCCCAAAACGCATCGGGAATTTTAGGAAAGGGTGCTGTCACCATCATGGAGACATTGTTCAGGAGAGAGTCCTGCATATAACTCAATCGGTCCAGAATACCGGAAACTTTGAGCAGTTTCCTGATGTCCTCTATTTTTTCCGTCTCCGCAAAAACCGGGTTGACTGCGCCCGATAGCAGGACAAGCAAAAATACGGTTATCGTTTTCCTCATATCAAACAATCTCATTCAATCCTCAACTTTGTTTGCTTTTTCGCAATGCTGAAATTGCGGCAATCGAACCTGCATGCGGCAACTCATAGTCCTTGCCAGTAAAACTTTCATTTTCATCTTTGATTACAACCTGCCACATTTGATCCTCGACCAGATAACTGGCAACAAAACTCATATCAAGGTTTACAAAATAGGCGGCCACATGCTCGAAAAAAACATTATGGTCGGTCGAGAATCTGGGAATACTGACGGGCGGCTTGCCGCCTCCTTCATCCAAATGCAACGCCACACTCAACTCATTGCCAGACCAATGCTTCCAGCCCATATGCATAGCCAGTAGCAAATCCATTTCCGCTCCTGATTCTTTCGGCACAGGCAGCTTGCAAAAATCATTTTCGGACATGAGGAATCCTCCAGATTAAAGGTCACAGCCTATCACGGACACGTACCGCAGGCACCTGATTTTTTGGGCTTTTTCCTCAGCCCGATTTCTCCTGTTTTCTCGGGAATTAAAATTCCTGATTGCGTATCTATTATTAATAGATGAGCTAATAATTTTCAGGCACCGGATTCGCCTATTCAACTTGAAAGGATGTGATCGATCATGGAAGACAAAACCGCTTCTGAAATCATGACCCGTCCTGCAATTTCAGCCCGAAAAAATGCTTCCGCACGGGACATCGCGCTTCAATTCATAACTGAGCAGTATAGCGGAATGCCTGTCACCGAGGTGGATGGAAGAGTCATCGGCATTGTCACGGAAATCGATATCCTGAAAGCCGTTAACGAAGGGCGCGAGCTGGCATCCATTACCGCCGGTGACATCATGACCCCGGAAGTCGCAACGGCAAACATGGATATGCCCCTGACTGAAATGATCAAAATTATGGATGAGTTCCATATCATCCGGCTTCCAGTCGTCAAAGATGAGAAACTCGTTGGAGTGGTTTCCCGTGGGGATATCATACGCAACCTCATCGAGCCGGAGTTCATGAGCAATATGTAGCCACTCGGCGTGGGGCCAGTGTGCCGTCGCTTTATCTGGCGAGCAGAGAGTTGTCTCGGCGCAATCAAGCCCTTGCCCAGTTGCACCCCTTGGGGCGCTCGGCGTGGGGCCAATGTGCCGTCGCTTTATCTGGCGAGCAGAGAGTTGTCTCGGCGCAATCAAGCCCTTGCCCAGTTGCACCCCCTGGGGCGCTCGGCGTGGGGCCAGTGTGCAATAAAGTGGATGAGCAATATGTGACGTAGGTAGGGTTTATGCAGAAGGGTGAGGAGAGTTCGGGGGGACCTATGGTCGCTTGGCTTTTATTTTCTCCCAAACTTTCTGAGCCCGCTCCAATTGTTTGAGGTCATCGATTTCGGCCCAGTCCAATCCATCCATCCTTAAAAAATGAAGCGGGTGCTCGCTTGCAATCCGAACGAGGCAATCCATGTCGTAGCTTTGCTTGGGGTTCGAGTCCGATGATGCGGTTTGCTGTAACCTGCCATACAGTTGCTTTGAAATTTTGGCGATCCCGATATACTCCCCGACAGAGTCCTTGATTTGATTCCGGTCTTTCGAGATTTGGGCAACGCGGTTTTCAACAGCGCCTACATAAACCTCATCCCCCGCATTCGTTGTCCCCGACAATAACAGGCAATCGCTGTAAGGCACATTCAAAATACCGGTGATCGCTTCCGGATCAAAAACTAAATCCGATTCCAGCAGAATAAAATCCGCATCGACAAAATCCTGCGCACAGCCAAGGGAGTACATGGTGCCGGTGTCCGCAAATTTTGTGTTTTCAACGGTTCTGATTTCAGGATATGTCTCCTTTAAGTTCTCATAATACTCGCGCTTATGGCCGGTAACGATCAGGATTTCCTTGATCCCGCACGAGATCAAGGTTCTCAAGGAATGCTCAATGATGGGGTTTCCGTCAAGACGGATGAAACCTTTAGGGGTTTCCTCGCCCATCTCTTTCAGTCTCAACCCCATTCCTGCGGCGAGAATGACCGCCTTAGTGATAACTTGACTCATCAGATTTTATTTTAAGGTATCAAGCCGATATTCAGATTGGGTTCCTGACCGGACTCCAAATAGGTAATCGCCCGGTCTAATTGCATATGACTGCCGAAAAGAACAAGGATATCCCCGGACAGGATAGCAAATTCGGCCTCTGGGTTGGGGTGGGGTTTGTTTTTTCGCACCACCGCGATAACAACAGCTCCCGTTCGCTCGGTAACATTCATATCCCCCAACATTTTTTCACGCGCCCAGCTGTTTTCCAAAACCAGATACGACTCGGTGAGCGTAGCCGTGAGGTAGGTGGAAAACTTTTTCAAGCTCTCGGTATTTAAAGACAACCCCCGGAACATACTATATCCTTCCAGTCGGATCAACTCCACCTGTTGCTCAATAATATTATTGGGAATGCGATAGTCGCGCAATACCCGCGAAAAAATTTCTATGGAAGTTTCAAATTCTTCCGGGATAACCTCATCCGCTCCCGCAGTTTTAAGTTCCTCGACCTGGGCAGTCAGCCGGGTACGCACCATGATCTTGACTTCAGGATTTATCTTGCGGGCAAGACGCACCGCTTTTTCCGTCACCGCATAATCCGGGATCGAAAATACGATCATGCGTGCCTCCTTCAACCCTGCCCGGGTCAAAGTTTCCTCCTGAGCGCAATCGCCGTAGTGAGTGGTGATTCCTTCCGTCAACGCCCGCTTGACCTGCTCACCGTCCAGATCCAGAACCAGAAAAGGGATCTGTGTTTCAAGAAGCACCTGGGCAAGCGTTCGACCACCAAGGCTATACCCCACTATGACAACATGACCTTTGAGCGTCTCTTTCTGACTCGGACCCGTTTCTTCAGATTTCCACTTGGAAAATATTCTGATCGAAATTGCCGTGGAAGCCTGAATCAACAGCGGCGCGAAAAGCATGGAAAGAATCGAAACAATGAGCAACAACTGATACTGATGAGAATCGAACAATCCCTGATCCAGCGTCATCGCAGCAAGGATCAAGGAGAACTCTCCCACTTGCGCCAGTCGCAGGCCCACCACAAAAGCAATCCGCAACGGCACCTTGACGAGCAAACAAGCCAACCCTGCCAGCCCTGCTTTAACCAGTATTACCAGAGCAGAAAGTGCCAGGCAGACCCAGACAGAGTCCAAAAACACCTGCGCTTGCAAAAGCATGCCAACCGAAATAAAGAAGATACTGCTGAAGTAATCGCGCAGTGGAAGAATATCGAGAATGATCTGGTGATTGTATTCGGACTCCGAAATAATCATTCCGGCAATCAAGGCTCCCATAGCAAGGGTCAGACCCATTTTCTGCGATGCCCATCCGGTGGCAAGAATGATAAAAAGTACGGACAACGTGAGGTGTTCTTTATTGCCAACACGCGCGACCCATACCAAAGCTTTTGGAACGATCAACCGGGATAGAAAAAAAATCGCCACCACTGCTGTCAGCGATTTGACCATTGTGAATACAAAATCAGCGGCGGAGGTGGCCCCGGACTGCGCAAGAAGAGGCATAAGAAGCATGATGGGAACCACACATAAATCCTGAAACAGGAGGGTGCCGATACAAAGCTTTCCATGCAACGTATCAATTTCGGCGCGGTCAGTAATCATTTTCATGACGATCGCCGTACTGCTCAAAGCAACGATCAGCCCCAAAGCGATGCTCTGGTTTTGCTGAAACCCTATTTCACTGGAAACGAACCAGACAAAAGCCGTTGTTAAGCTCAGTTGCAAACCACCGACTCCCAAAACCGAAGCCAGGTTTTTGAGCAGGCGCCCAAGGGAAAACTCCAAACCGATCACAAACAAAAGCAGGATCACCCCTATTTCAGCCAACTCCTTCACCGAAGGGACATCGGAGATCAGTTTCAATCCATACGGCCCGATCAAGACCCCGGCAACGAGGTAACCCATAACCGAAGGCAGTTTGATTTTATGGAAAAACAGGTTGATCGGCAGGGAAACCAGAAGTAGTACAGCTAAGTCTTCAATCAAATGAACCATAAATTCGCCAGAGTATAAAAAATAAGGCAAAGCCTTCTTTTATATTATACCGTTGGCTCTGAGAAAGGAAGGGAAGGAGTGATATCAAACAATAGGAAACCCCTGTTCCTCCTGACAGGAACAGGGGTTTCCAAGTACAGCATGAGGCCAAACAACGGGAGGGTTGGAGTCTCCCGAAAACTGGGCGGCGAACTGCCGCAGGCCAGCGTAACGCTGGCTACTAGCCGTAGAGGTAACAAGCAATAACTCGTAAAACCGAGAGAACGTTTGCCCGGAAAACAAAGACATCGCAAATTGAGTCCAGCGTCACGCTGGCCACGGCTAGTGGGCTTAATTTTTAGTCTTTGGCAAAACGAAGAGCGAGGGCAAAATCCTCCAGCCCGTCCTTTTGCGCAATGGCGGCAATATCCGAATACGAGTCTTGCCGGTCAATAGACTGAGCTGTCATGGAAGAACCATCCAATTCTTCCCGAACCTTACTTACCAAGTCTTCGAGGATGTACCGAAATCCTCCTTGATCCAACGCACATTCAATATTTCCCCAAAAATCGGCTACCGGGTCTTTCATGATCCGATCCCCCTCTGAAAAATGGTTACCAGAAATACCGCTTTTCCTATAGAAAAGCTTTGTTCAACTAACCTATCGGTAATAGACAAGGAATCTTCAGCCCAAGCTGACCTAATGAAAGGTCCTAAATGGATTGAGGGTCGCCCCCGGGACTCCCAGGAAAACCAAACCCCTCAAATGCGGCCGAAAGCTCCAATAAATTGTTTCAAGAATGCAATAACTATAAAGAAATCAATTACTTTTGTCAATATCTTTCTGAATATTTTTATACCCTTTTTGGCCTAAAAGATAATTAAGCCTTATTTAAAAACAAGTTATGAATAAAATAATTCAGCCTTAAAACCATAATCGGCAACACCATAACTAGTTGATTTTTAAAAGATAATTTGATTCTCTAGAGAGAATGGCTTAATTAGAGCCTGTCTGGACCATAAAAACCAAGGCAAAATCTAGCGCGACACGACCTTTACGAGCTCAAGACCTGGGAGGAATTATTTTTACAATTCAGGAGGGGTAAAACTCTATCAGACAAGCAAGGAGCTATCTTGGATTAATGACCCGTTGCAGTTTCCATCTGAGACTCTCCAGGAAATCATTCAAAGTAGCTGGCACCACAACCTTCCATTTCGCAGATTTCCACCCGCTTCACACGAGTGCTGGGCGTGTTGACTTGTTCCTTGAGTTTAAGAAACAGCCAGCGGGCAATGTTTTCTGCCGAAGGGTTTTGTTCGTCAAAAGGGGGTATCTCGTTGATATTTTGATAATCCAGTTCCGCAAGAATTTCTTCCACAAATTTTTTCAATTTCACAAAATCGATACCGACTCCCATAGCATCCAGTTCATCAGCCTCAACTGAAACCTCGGCCGACCAGTTATGCCCATGAAGGTTTTCGTATTTGCCGTCATAAAGCCTGAGCTGGTGGGCGGCGGAAAAACCGGTTTTAACCGTTACCTCGTACATAGTTGACTCCGAATTTAAATTTATTTTAAGACTGCATCAATACAGTCACGGGCCGTATTCAGCATGACTTCTATCTCGTCTTCGCTGATAACCAGCGGTGGAATGAAGTACACCACGTCCCCCAAGGGCCGCATAAAGACTCCCCGCTTTAAACCCTCGAGGAATATCTGATAGCCGACCCGCTTTTCAGTAGCAAACCGCTCCTTTTTCTTTTGAGTCAGTTCCAATGCCGCGATCATCCCCGTCTGGCGGAACTCTCCTTCCACTGAATCAAACTGTTTTCCGCATTCTTTCATGGCCGCAATTTTGGGTTTCAGTGATTGCAGAAAATTATTTTCTGTCAGCATAGACAAAGTTTCGTTGGCCACCGCGCAGGCCAGGGGATTCGCTGAATAACTATGACTGTGAATAAACAACTTCCGGTGTTCGCCGTAAAAGGCTGAATAAATTTCATCAGTTGTCAGTGTGGCAGACAAGGGAAGATAGCCGGAGGTGATTCCTTTGGACAGGCACAAAAATGTGGGTCGCAGATCGTGTTCCCCACACACAAAAAGTGAACCGGTACGCCCGAACGCTACCGCGATTTCATCAAAACTCATATGTATCCCCAGCGATTCACAGGCCGTTTGAAGTTTTTTCAAATAGACCGGTGGATACATCCTCATCCCAGCCGCCCCCTGCACCAACGGCTCCACAATCACTCCAGCGATCGAATCGGAGTTTTCACTCAATGTTTTTT
>JABIAY010000065.1 GCA_018653085.1 Nitrospina sp. | reverse complement strand
GTTCGGAATAATTCTTCCGGTTAACTTCTTCTCTCCCTACAAGGCCAGCAACATAATTGAATTCTGGAGACGTTGGCATATCACATTATCTAGATTTGCGCGTGACTACCTTTACATACCTCTTGGAGGAAATCGCAAGGGCACACTGCTTCGCTTCGCAAACCTCATGATCACCATGCTGCTGATTGGCCTTTGGCATGGGGCGGGCTGGACGTTTGTGATCTGGGGTGGGCTACATGGCAGTTATCTGGTTATCAACCATGGCTGGCATGCCATCAAGAAAAAGATTTTTCTTAATACGCCTACATCAGCAACTATCTGGGGCCATGCCTTGGGGTGCATGCTTACCTTCATCGGCGTTGTGATGGCCTGGGTGATTTTCAGGGCTGAGAGTATAGATGGGGCCACAAAAATGTTCGAAGGCATGTTCGGAATAAATGGTTTTTTACTCCCTCCCAACTACCTTGGTTACCTTAATCATCTTTATGGGTTAGGCGATTTTCTTGCTGGAAGGGGCTGGGGGTTTTCGGAGGAACTTGAATTTTTTGAAGGGCTTGTGGAAGCGGGCTCATTATTACTGCTTGCGTTTATCACCTTTTTTGCCCCCAACACACTCCAGTGGATGCAGCGGTACAAGCCTGCCCTGGGCTTGGAGGGATTCGGTATCAAACGGTTTAATTCCAGATGGGTGGAATGGCGACCGGTTACGGCATGGGCAATAGCAACCATAACATTAGCTGTGCTTTCACTTCTCTCATTCACTAAAGTGAGTGAGTTTCTCTATTTTCAGTTTTGAGAAAGACCATGACTTCAAAACGCCCATTCCATGAATATTTAAAAAAAATAGGCTTAGGACTTACCATGGCTTTTGCGGTTGTGGTTTCTTTTAATCTCCTAATGGACCCCTATGGGGTGTATGACATTCCTGGGATTGATGGGATCAATATAGATAAGCCCGTCTTTAGATCTCATTCAAGACTGGCTAAGGCCTATCAAGTACGGCACCAGAAACCTGCCGCAATTATCCTGGGGACATCCCGTGGCGATGTGGGGCTGGACCCTAATCACCCCGGATGGGGTGGCCACCCCGTCTACAACCTGGCTTTCCCGGTAGCCAGTATTTATGAAATGTTACGCTATTTTCAGCATGCGCATTCTGTGAACCCGCTGAAACAGGTAGTGATTGACTTTGATTTCTTTCAATTTCAGAAAGGGCACCTTCCCAGATCTGATTTTGACGAAAAAAATCTTGCGGTAGACTCAAATGGCCTCCCACAAACCCAAGGAATAGATACTTATCTTGCTACTTTAGCATCTCTGGATGCTATTAGTGATGGCATGGAAACCCTGTCAAAACAGGGCCAAAATCCCGGTTCCCTCAACAATGGAAGGGCTACCTTTTTCAGCCTGCGGGAGCAATTTGATCATCATGAGGAATTTCTCATAAACGAACATAATTATTTCAATAAACAATACCGGAAATTCGTCTTAGCTACTCTGGAGGACGATCCGTTAATTGTTGGTTCTTACCGTACTTTATTGAAAACCGCCTATCGAAGGGAAATCGACTTTCGGCTAATGATTTCTCCATCCCATGCCCGCCAACAAGAGGTAATAGCCGCCAAAGGATTGTGGTCGACCTTTGAAAAATGGAAACGCCAACTGGCTCAAGTTAACGAGGATGAGGCACGTAAAGCCGGGAAACCGTCTTTCCCGCTCTGGGACTTCTCAGGGTACAACACCTACACTACCGAAGAAGTACCTCCTTTGGGTGATAAAATGAGTTCTATGGAGTGGTATTGGGAGTCATCGCATTACAAAAAGGAACTTGGCGATAGGGTGTTAGACCTCATATTCAGCCATGTTGAACCGGGACGAGTGGTTGCGGAAGATTTTGGGGTGAAGATTTCAAGCGACAATATCGAACAGCACCTTGCAAAGATTAGGCGTGACAGAGAGCATTGGAGAACAACCCATCCCAGTGATGTTGCTGAGACTGAGGCATTAAGGAAGTAGCTATAACATATAGCCTCACTCCGTGATAGCATGATAATGCAGTTGATTTACTAACCGAGCAAGACCAAGTCGTTCAAAAAAAGAGGTTACCGAACACATCATGTCAAATACTTTACTCATTGTTCCCCATTTTTGGGACCCGGTTTGTGTTCCTTTAGGGGTATCTTCTCTAAAATCTTATGCTGAGCGTGAAGGTCATCAGGTAGACCTTTTGGACTTTAATACGAATGACCAGATATTTAAATTGCAGAATAAATACTTCTTAACCGTTTTGAAAATGTTCCCCTACATGGAGCGATGGAATATCTTCCGTAATGGCACAGAAATGCTATCCATACATCAGTTGCTGTATCTTAACGCAAGAAGTAAACCCTACTATCCGGGTCTGGTTGCGGAAGTGATGAATATGGATGCAAGAAATCACTCAAAGTTCTGTGAGCAACTCGATGTAAGTGTATTTGACGCGATTTTTGACGAATTGTACTCGATGGTTGAGAGCGTAGTTAATCAGGAGATGCAACAAAAGGACTACCAGTTTATCGGATGCTATTTGAATAACTCAACCTGGGCGGGAACCACTCATTGTTTAAAATATGCTAAAAATTTAAATGGTAAAATCAAAACCATAGTCGGTGGGCCTGGCCCGGTCATGGGCATAACCTCCAGCCCCCATGAAGTTAAAGACTTCATGAAAAAAAATGATTTTATCGATCATTTTGTCATTGGCGAAGGAGAAAAAGCACTTGTCAAAATACTTAACAATGAAATATCAGCAAGAATTATTGACCCGGTGCTACTTAAACCTCTTCTTGATGATGGCAATGCCTTTATAGATTTCAAAAAAGCTCCTACCCCTGACTACGGCAACCTCAATACGAACAAATATTTGCAGCTATCAGTATCAAGTTCCAGAGGGTGTCCTTTTGAATGTTCTTTTTGCGCGGAAACAGTATTCTGGGATGGTTTTAGATCCAATACGGCATCATCGGTCTACAACCAAATTGATGGCCTTGCTGACAAATATAACCGGTCCTCTTTTTATATTTGCGACTCATTATCAAACCATATAATCACTCCATTAACACAGGAAATCAAAGATAACAACAAACCCTATACTCTCGATTGTTACTTAAGGGCCGACAAAGTATGTACACAAGAAAAACGCACAAAACTTTGGCGAGAAGGTGGACTGTTTCGCGCCAGACTTGGTATGGAGTCTGCCAGTCAAAGGATATTGGACGACATGGTTAAAAATACAACTCCTGAAAATATGGAAATGAGCTTATACGCTTTGTCCAAGCATGGAATCTTAACATCAACGTTATGGATCATTGCGTATCCTGGTGAAACAGAAAACGAATTCAAGGAAACACTTAAATTTATTAAAGACAGCTCAGGGCATATTTATCAGTCCGACGCCTGGCTTTTTCAGTATCACCCTATTGGGCTCTCAAAATCCGATAAAATCAGCTCCGAAAAAGAATCCAAAGCACGATTTAGTGACCACATTAACGAAATTCTTTCCGTTTCCCCCTATCACGTGGATCAAGATTTATCACAGGAGGAACGCTTTGGAAGGCTTGAGCAATTTACCTGTGAAATGGAAGGACTTGGAATCCCAAACCCATATTCGATAACAGATATCCTTAAAGCTGAAAAAAGGTTTTCAGGTTTAAACTCTGGTAAAAATAGCGGGTGGGATCCATTCTCAAGCATGAAAAACCTGGTCTCGTAAGACCATTGTAGGAGCTTTACCCTTCCCAAATTAAGTTGCATCTTATCCACTTTCTACAAGACCGGATCCTGATTTCCCTAAGAGTGGCCTTTCGCTGGAACTCCGCCTCTCAAATTCTGGGGGTGTCAAAATCCTGGAAAATGTCAACCCTCAGTTGGGCCAGAAATTCAATTTATAGTCTACAAATATCCTGCCAATTGTGGTATATTCGGCTTGGTTGGAAAGAGTTGCAATTCTCGCAACATGTTGTATTATTGGAGGGACTGACGACCTCTCTAGGAAGAAATCAAGGGTTTTCCGGCTTGATTTCCCTGGCCGGTTTTTGATTATAGATTTGTTCTTCTAGTATGGCAAAGATGAAACTTTTTACCACTTGAAAGGTCGTCACTCCTCAGTGTGAACACACTCATTTTTATCCAACATCAATTCACCCCTTTTAAACCTTGAAAAAGCATAATTTTACCAGAGAAATGGAATTCCGCAGAGATTAGTGACCGTTTAATCATGTCCGGCTTCGAAATTATTGCTCACGCTCAAGATAAAGGCTCACGAGCCTTGGAGCGATGATCCCCTCCCATGAATAGCAGTCTTAATCGTTTAACAATAGTGTTGGGTATGTCTTGAGCTTAACTACATAACAGGTGAAATAGGTTTTTGCAACAAAGGCGAAAATGCTTAAAAACTTGATTTTTTGAGGAAACTAAATGGACAGGGAAATAGCAAGCGTGGAAGAAAAAGAATCGGATATCTTTAGAGTCCTTTGGAAGTGGAAACTTTCCATCATCATTTTCTCGCTAACAGCAACAATATTCGCTGGTATCGGTAGTAAGTTTTTGCCGCGGACCTATCAGGCCGAGGCGATCGTTTATCTTTCTTTTTCTGAGGTTATTGGTGAGTCGAAAGGCAATGTCAAGACAAGCTCAATAACAGGTATTCCAGGTTTTACCCGCTTAGCAACCAATCCCCAGTTAGTGAAAAAAGTTATTAAAAAGTTGGATCTTAAAAGTGGCGCAACGGATAAGCCGATGTTTGTGGAGGTCCTTGCAGGTATGCTTGAGGTGACAAATCCTACAGGAAAGATCCCTGTCGCCAAAAAAGAGAATTTTCCTGGAGAATTTTTTGCCTTAAGGGCTAAAGGGACCGACCCAAAACTTATTGCCGATATTGTAAATACCTGGGCAACTATTTGGATAGACGAAAACAAGAAAATGAAAATGGGAGAGCTAACGGAAATATTAAAAATTACCCGCACTCTCTACAACCAGGTCAAGGCAAGTCTGGAAAATGATTATGGGCTCAGGAAAACTAATCAAACCATGGCCTACGAGTTCGGGAAAACTAACAGAACCATGATTCTTGCTGCGCTAAAAAACAAGCTTGAGACCCAGAAACAGCAACTCCAGGCCGAACCCGTTTTTTTTATACCGGCAGGCACAAAAATATCAGGTCAAGAATATCCCCCATTGAACGATAACAGGGTTTATTTGCAATCATCCATTTTGGACCTTGAGGTTGAAATTGAAACCAGAGCTAATAGTTTGAAGAATTTGCGTAATGTACCAAAAAATTTGCAGATGGCTTTGGTATCTTCAGGAGGAGTAGAAGTTTCCAAGAGCATGGAGGTTGAGCTTGCCGAAAAACGTATTGAAGCTAATGAGGTAACATTTATGCTTTTATCTAGGAGACTTAGGGATGTAGAGGTCAAGCTTTCTGGAATAACGAGCGGCATACGGCTTGCCTATCCTTCTTTAGTTCCCAA
Source organism: Nitrospina sp. (assembly GCA_018653085.1). GTDB lineage: Bacteria > Nitrospinota > Nitrospinia > Nitrospinales > VA-1 > LS-NOB. Next base: position 22,803 of record JABIAY010000065.1, on the reverse strand, counting down.
CATTCCAATATCTCCTAATCCGATTAAGATAGTATTTTATGCAGCAGTAATTAGTTTTATATTGGCAAGCATTGTGGCAGTTTCGCGGGAACATTTGTATTCATAGTTAATTAAGGACTTTTCGGCAACCTATCAAAACTTTTACAAATTTCAATAAAAATCTTGTGCCCTTTGGAGGTGGGGACGGCTTATGAATGACGAACGCATGGAAAAACTGACTGAAATATTTCAAACCCTATTTAACAACCCATCTCTGGTTCTACACGATGAGCTTGTTGCCAGCGATGTTCCCGGCTGGGACTCCTTCAACCATATCAACCTGGTGGTTACTGTCGAAGAGGAATTTGGGATAAAGTTTAGCAACGACGAAATCGCGGAATTGCAAAATGTAGGCGACCTAAAAAACCTGCTAGGGAAAAAACTTCCCTGAGCCCCCTATTCTATTTCAGGCCTCCTCTTTTTCTGAGAGCATACCCTGACCTTCTTTCTTTAGCGAGATATCCTAATTGATGTTTTTTGTTAATTCTGAGTTCTGGATGATGGCCTTCTTGGCCTACCTTTTACTCTTGATAAAACTTCCTTTGCGGTTGAGTTTTAAATTCGGCCTGATCAATACTGGAATATTAACGGTTTTACTGGGCTGGAAAACAATTGTTGTGGCATTGTCCCTGGCTTTCTTTCTCTGGAGCATTTTAGCCATAGCCCTATACTTCCGAAATCAAAAAAAGGTTGCGATAAGTATTTCGGCAGGAGTTTCTAGTCTGCTTCTGGTTTCCCTGATTTTTATTTTTTATAAACTCAATATGGAGAACAACGATACCATAGCGGGTTTGATAAAAATTATGCCCTGGGCCCCAGCCAAACTGGTATTTCCTGTGCTGGCTTCCCTTTCCTTTTCATATGTGTTTCTTCGATGCATCGACCTGTGCCGCTCAGTTGTCTGGGGTGGCGCCAAACTTCTTGACCCGGTTTCCCTTTTTGGATACATCACGCCATTTCATATGCTGGCCGCCGGCCCCATTAATTTTTACGAACAACATGTGCAGGCAGATGAAAAACCATCTACAGCGAGGCCCAGGTTCGGCCAGTTACTTTCGGTTGCCAACGAGATAACTACCGGACTTTTCTACAAGTTTGTGTTAGCTGAGGGAATAAAAATTTATGTATGGGGCATGGACGGAACCGTTCAAATCAACAGCTGGCTGGACACGGGGTTCTTTTTCGTTTATTTATTCTTTGATTTTGCCGGGTATTCAAAGGTCGCCCTCGGTTTGGGGCGTCTTTATGGAGTGCGTACCCCTGAAAATTTTTCCAGTCCTTTTTTATCCTGTTCCATGACAGAATTTTGGACTCGCTGGCATATGTCATTAGGCATTTTCATCCGGAATAATGTATTTTTTCCCCTCCAAGTACAACTTGTAAGACGAATGGGAATAAAGAGATCCTTTTTGGCAAATGTTTTGACCTTGATGGTTTCTTTTGGAATGGTGGGACTTTGGCATCGACTCACATGGGAATTTTTGGTTTGGGGTTTGGCTAACGGAGTAGTTTTGGCCATTGAAAAAGTTGTGCGGGATAAGTATCTGCAGGATCCCGTGAACCAAAACCGGATCTTTAAAGCAGGGACAAGGGTGCTCGGACCCGCCTATGTTTTTATCATCTATACTACAACTGCTTACTTCGTTAAAGATGGAATCTTCATGGTATGAGCTATTTATTACTCGCTCTCCTCCTGAGCGCAACCCCCCTTATCAACAACTTTGAGCCGAGCGATCTTGAAGACGCAAATAAAAGACCATTTTTTAAATCCGACCGAAACAGATTGAAAATACTGCCAAAAAATAGAATTTCAACTATAAACTCATTGGGGTAAGGTCAGGTGAAAGAAAAGCTGGATTCAGAACCTGCTAAAGGGGTTGTCTTAAAGGCCATTTTGGTGCTTTTTCTGACAATCGCAATTGTTTTGTCCGCAGCCAACGTAGCCATTAAATATACACATGATAAAAAGGACTATAATCTTCTCAATTATGTTCCTCCGGTAAAACGTTATGTCTCCCTGAGGGAGTACCTCCCCTTAATGGATCGTCTGGTAACCCCCGATGAAACCACAATGCGGATTTCCGATAATCTGGTCCAAAAAGAATACAGGCTGAGAACGGATGAGAATGGATTTATAATTCCATCAGAAATTTATAAGAACCCGGATTTTTCTCTTGTGTTCCTTGGAGGATCCCAGGTCGAGAGCGCATTTCTCGATGAAGAAAAGAGATACCCCGTTCTAGTTGGGGAAATCCTGAGTGAACGGCTAGGGAAAAAAGTCAATTCATATAATGGCGGAATCATGGGAAGCAATAGCCTGCACTCAATTAATCTTTTGCTATATAAAGTTATTCCCCTGAAACCCCGATTTGTAATTCTGAGCCATAATTACAACGATCTCTTATATCTTTTAAACTATGGAGATTATTGGAGCAAGCACTCACCAGAACCCATCATTAAAGAAGAAAGGTCCGGGCTCGCAAGAATAATGCGGAATGGCAAGGATATTATCAAAGATTCAACGAGACTTGTTTTTCCTTATCTTTATTCAAGACTATTAATCTTTAAAGACGATATCGCTACGGTTCGGCTTGAAGCAAGGGCGAAAAACTCGAAGGATGCCTCCCCGTCCAGAGGGGAAAAGAAGCTGCCAAATCAAATAGGCGAATTAAAAAATGATTTCATAGCTAACTTGAAGCTTTTTATATATATAGCCAGATCCAGAGGCATCACACCTGTTTTATCAATTCCCTCAAGCAGGTTTATTGAAAAACCTGAAGGAAAAGTTAACGTCTCCCTTCAGAACTGGGCCAACAGTTACAATATGGATTTTAATTCTTTCTATAAAACTTTCAAAGGCCATCATGAAGCTTTCAATGAAACCATCAGACTCGTTGGAAAATCCGAGAATGCTTTGGTCGTCGATATGGATCGGATGGTTCCTAAAAATAAGACCTATATGTACGACCTTTTTCATTTTACCCCTGAAGGTGCCCGTTTTGTGGCTGGCCTGATTGCGGACCAGCTAATAAATATTGATTCCAGTTTAATGTGAATAATCAGAGGGAACCGGCCTGCACTTTTTCTTTGAATTCATATAAACGGCTTAACCAATTTCCCAAGCTTACCGAAACCGCTGACCTTATCTATGAACAATGATTTTCTAACAAAATTATTAGAAGGTAATTCTTCTAAAGCTTTGAAAGTTTTTGAACAGGTATCTGGAGAAGCTAGTATTGATGCAGTTAAGGCGATGCTTCGTCTTGCCATTCTTCAGCCCCGGCAAAGCCTGCTGTACTACCAAAAACTGTATAACCTCTGGTCGAGCAATGGGGCTCTCCCCCTTAAACCCAACCCTGCTAAACGCAAAATAGCCCTTCTTGCAGATTTCACTGCAGATAATCTGATGCCTTTGGTTTCGATGTTTTGCGGTGCCCGGGGCGTAGAAACAGAAATCGAATTATCTCCCTTCGATTCCGTAGAGCAGACCATTCTCGACCCGTCCTCCATGCTTTATTCCTCAAAACCGGATTTGGTAATTTGGATTATGTCTGACCGCTGGCTGAAAAACTTTACCGGGAACCACACTCTCGTAAAGCATACAGATTTGGAGCGCGCTCAAGAGTCATTTGCCAGCCTGATTAATACAATGAAAACCCATGGAAACGCAGAAATCCTGGTAACCAACTTTCCAGGGCAGGCTTTCCCCCTGCCCTCGGGTGCACTGTCGCATAATCAGGTTGTGGGTTGGAACCTGGCCATTTCATCCTTTAATCTCTGGTTGTCCCAAAACAATTCTAACCTTGCACAGGTGATCGATTTAGCCGGTGCTGTTTTTAGAGAGGGCGGACGCCAAGCTTTGGGTACGCTTAATTATCTTCGCGCTCGAATGGCTTATGAACCCTCGGGAACCATTACGGTTGCCCACGAGCTCGCTTCGGCAATTGCTCACCTGTCGGGGAAAACCCATAGAGCCTTGGTGACCGATTGGGATAACACTCTATGGGGAGGGGAAGTTGCTGAGCTGGGAAGTACCGGCGTGGAATGCGGCTATGGCTCACCAAATGCTCTGGGATACCGCATCATTCAGGAAAATATCAAAGCCCTTAAAGCTCAAGGGACCTTCTTGGCCGGAGTTAGCCGAAATGACCCTCAGGTTAAAAAAATATTTAAAGAAAATTCAGAATTGGCTTTAAAAGAAGAGGACTTTTCATCGATCCAATTGGGATGGCATCCAAAAAGTGAATCTGTCAGTAGAGTTTCAGAAGACTTGGGGTTTGGCTCTGAATTTATGGTACTCATGGAGGATAATATATTTGAGATTGCCCAGGTATTGACCGCTCACCCTTATATTGATGTTATTTTCGCCGGGCCATCCCCGGAGCAGACTTTAGACCGCCTAAGCGCAACATTATTCTTCAATGCAGTCTCAATTTCGGAGGAAGACCTGGAACGCAGTGCCAGAGGAATATTGCTTAAAGAACAACGCGAACTTAAAGTAAGCTTCGATAATATCGATGATTTTCTCAAGGAAATTAATATTCGCTTGCACATAACCCCTCTCAACCCTGACAACCAGGCTCGGATTATACAGATGTTCCAAAAATCGAATCAATTCAACCTCACCACTCGCCGCCACAAAGCAGCCGATTTAAATCAGCTCATAGCTGCAGGTGGCTCCGTTTTGGCCATTTCCTATGAAGATAGTTTTGGGTCTCAGGGAATTATTTCAGTAGTTAACCTGATGCCGCATGCAGATTGCTTTCAAATTGAAAGTTGGGTAATGAGCTGCAGAGTCCTCAACAGGACTGTTGAGCAGGCGGTGTTCTCTTACATCCTTCAAAAAACAGATAAAAAAACCATTCAAGGCGAATATATTCCTACTGAAAAAAATAATTTGGTCAAAAACCTATATAACAGCCTCGGTTTTAGTTTAGTTCCCAAAACTTCTGAAAATAAAAAAGAACTTTGGCGATATTCCATAAACAGCGAAGAAACAAATCCCTTAATGCATTTTGCTACAATTACTGAATAAACTTTCTTGATCTATAACAAATAACTGAGCGAAAATATCATGAAACAGATCAAATATTTCACGTTGGAACCGAATTCAGTATTAGATGTGGCCTTAAAGATGGGGTGGGTACTTTTAAAGCTAGTCCTGGTTGCATTCGTAGCCAGCACAATCGAAAACCCTGCAATGTTTGTTTATGCAGGTTTTTGAGCCAGGGCTTGACATGCGATTTGGATCAGTTTCCCAAGGCAAATCGGTATTAAATAAGTTGGCAAAGATTCAAACAACCACAAACTGAACCCTGTTATTCTGGGGAATTTTTACAACGGAAAATTATTTTTTGAAAAATGCGAACCGGGCTCATTAAAAAATCATTACTTGCATTGCTGGTTTCCACAATAATTATTTATTTTTTAGGCTGGAAATTCATAGGCAGCAATAACTTTATTTATTTAAAGATAAAAGAACTTATTCCTCCGGCTGTAAAAGCAACTTTAAAGCAAACTTTGTTCGTTCTTCCTGCAATGCGTTCTGAAGTTAACTATTTAAAAAATAGAAACAAGTATTTGGAATTTAAAAATGGGTATATGGCGGGAATGCTTCGAACTCAACTCGGAACCGCATATGGCATGTGGGGTCGATATTTTGAATTTGACAGGCAAAAGGTTGACTGCCCCAAGTCCGCAAAGGTCATATTGGTTACCGGCCAATCCAACGCAGGCAATTATTTATTCAGCAAAGAATATGAAAACAAGCGGCATGTAAATTTTTTTAAAGGTTCCTGCTATGTGCTGGATAATCCGGTTTTTGGCGCAACGGGGGGGCAGGCATCTGTAGCACCTGCAATTGCAAGTAAACTCATTTCCCAATTACCTTATATTTTTCTGACTACGGGCTGGGTCGGAACATCCATTAAAGCATGGAGTGACGAGGGGCCTCGATTATCAGAATACACCAACGAAGAACTAAAAGATTTGCAAAAGCATGGACACGATTTAAGTGCAGTAATCTGGATACAGGGGGAGTCGGACTCTATATGGATGTGTGATAAGGATACACCGAGTTGTACTACGCCTAAAAAGAGAATAGATTACATAAAATATTTTGACCTAATGAAATCAAAGATCCTGCAGGACCTAAAGAACAAGCAAAATGTCAAATTTGTGATCACACAAACATCCGTATGCGGGAATGAGCTAGCAAGAGATGAAACCTTAAATGCCCAACAATTGCAATTAGGCAAAGATAAAAATACCTATGTAACAGAAGTAACAGATAGCCTGGGAGAGGAATACCGTCATGACCGTTGTCATTTTAATGCATTGGGGGTAGAAGCCATTGCCGAGGAGATTTCTTCCGTGTTAAATGATATTTTGCCAAGCTAACAAAGTTTATACGGTCGCAAGCTGGGCCAAATCATCCGCAGAAGGTCGAAATACCTTGAGGGTACCTCTGATTTATAATTCCTCAACAAACTTTAATTTGGCCATTGATGCCTCACAAGGTTTTACAAATTGGCCTTGCGAGAACACCCTCTCTGAGCCTTTGAGTTGCCTCAGAACCCGTTATTATTGTCGCTGGCACCTCCCCTCTCTGCTCGCACAAGGGCCATCTCACAACTTATTGTGTTTAAAGGTATAATTGCCGTAATTTCGATGGTGGGCCAGGTAGCCTACGGTTTTGCGGAAGTAAAATGGTAGGGCTATGCGCCAGTTGCTACGTATAGACCCTCTCGCATTTTTGTGATAAATTGTTGCTTCGTTCTTAATGGGTATTGTACTGGAAGCATTGTTGATACACAGGATTGTTTATAACTAGCAGGTGATTATATTTTCTCGATATTTTTAGAAATATAGCCTCTCAAGCATCAAAGAGCCATTTTTTAGTGGCGTGAAATCCTCTTATCCCGCTGGGGACGCCCACTTTCTGTTCTCCTTTGACTTCCATAGACTTTCCCAGGGAACCTCGATTTTGACCGACCAGCATGCAAATCGAAGCTGGATAAAAATAAAAGTTTGGGTGTAGATTGATGATTGCCGATAATAACTCTAGTTTATTTTTCCTATCCATAAAATTGGCAGGTTAAGGGGTCAATATGTTGCCAGTTAAAATAAGTTTCTCAAACTTAGTGCATACAAATCATTCTTGCACTGGTATTGGGCTAGGTATAGCGCAGGTTGCCTCTATGGCAAACGAAAAACTTGGAGATCAAGTTGAGATTCAAATTTTTCAACGACCGGAAGATTTTTCAACTTATTTAGAGCAGGGAACCCCAAAGATTGCCTGCTTTTCTAATTTTATATGGAATAAAAACCTATCCATTGAGTTTTCAGAGCGAATTAAGCGGAAATCTCCTGAGACCATAATTGTTTTTGGTGGCCCCAATTACCCTTTGGATAGTCAGGGTCAGGAAGAGTTTTTGCGGTCTGATCGCGTGATAGATTTTTATATTTTTAGAGAGGGGGAATCAGCTTTTTTAGGTTTATTCAGCAAGTTGAAGGAGTTCGGTTTTGATGTTCCCAAATTAAAAGAGACGGGCTTAAAAATTCCCAACACCCATTATTTGTCAGGCGAAAGCTTTATTCAAGGAGACTTACTGCCCCAGTTAAAAAACCTGGATGAAATACCGTCACCTTATTTAACTGGATTATGTGATCACCTTCTGGAGCAAAACTTTATCCCCATGGTAGAAACAAAGAGAGGTTGCCCTTTTAAGTGCACCTTTTGCGAAAGTGGTGATGATCACTATAACAGGATTTTTAGTTTTTCTTTCGAAAGGTCTAAAGAAGAACTTAACTATCTCGCAAAAAAAAGCAAGTCTTCCGTGTGCATGGTAACTGACTTGAATTTTGGGATGTATAAAGATGATATAGATTTTTGTAAAGAGATAGCTCTGGTTCAAAAACAATATAAGTGGCCTAAACGATTTTTTGGAATTAATGGTAAAAATAATAAGGAACGGGTTATCCATGCCGCATCATTGGTTGAAGGAGCCACTGTAAGTGCCGCCATCCAGTCGACAGACGAAGCAGTTTTAAAAAGTGTCAAAAGAAGTAATATCTCACTAGACCAGATGATTCAAATGGCAAAGGGGAAAGAGTCGAAAGAAACCTATGAGTCCGGAAGTTTCTCTGAGTTAATACTGTGTCTTCCTGGGGGCACCTATAAAGCCCATTTGAAATCCATCAGGGAGTTAATTGATGCCGGATTGGGAATGGTTCGTTCACATCAGTTCATCATGCTACCAGGAGCAGAAGCCTCCAGCAGAGAGACCCGGAAACAGTTTGACCTGCAAAGCCAATTTCGAGTTGTTCCCCATACGGTAAGTGATTATAGGCTGTTCGAGGAAAGCTTTAACGCCCCTGAAATAGACGAAATATGTGTCGGCAGTGGAACCATGCCACACTCTGATTACCTGGAGTGCCGATTGATGGATTTAACCGTTGAAATCTTTTATAACAACGGTCTATTCAGAGAGTTTTTTAATTTACTGATATTAAATGGCATTTTAGTTTCCGATCTTATTTTCAACATATATGAAAAAGTGCGCGAAAAGAATGGCCCGCTTGAACCTGTTTATAAAAATTTTCTAAAAGACACCAAGGAACTTTGGAATACAAAAGAAGAGGTCAGCGAATTTTTAAGCACGCCTGAAGTAATCCGACGTTATCAAAATGGGGAATTGGGAAATAATGAACAATTGATGTATCGTGGGCAAGCTATGTTTAAGTATATGGACGAATTGCATAAAATTGTTTTCGAACAGACTAAAAAGTTATTACTCAAAAAGTTCAGCCTTGACGATCAAAAATTCAGTTATCTGGAAGAATTAGCAGAGTTCAGTTTGATGCGCAAACAGAATGTGTTCGCTGTCGACCACCGCCCACAAAAGCTATTTCACTTTGACTTTGCCAACCTGATGGATGGCGACTTTAATGATGATCCGGGTAAGAATTTTAGGCCGAATGGCATTGAGATTCTTCTTAGCCATACAGAAAGCCAAAAGGATGAAATTCTTAAGTTTTTAAAACTACATTCCAAGGAATATGAGCTCGGGAATATTATGAGCACAGGAAATTCATTTGAAAATTTTTTTAGAAAACCTAGTACAGTTTCTTGATTTAAAATCCCAAACTCAGCATACAAAGGTAGTTCTGCTTGTCGGTATAAGGGTAAATAAAGGTAGCATAGAGCTTTTCTTATCGTCTATAACATGAGGGCCCCTATGAGCGATTGCGCACAACTCACCAAGGTCAGCACTACCAGATTGAAGCTCTTTTTAAAGCCGGTCATGGCCAATGGTGATTATTGGTAGTTCATCGCAAACCAAATGACGTTCCTGAAGCAAATGCTCCCCTACTTCAAGTCGTCCAGGCCATTCTGCTATTGCGGCACCGGTATGTCTTACACTTAAGGGATAACAAACCCAATCTTCTTGCTGCGGGAAAATGGTCGCTGATCGGTGGCGAAATTGAGGGAAATGAAACTCCGTTGGAGGCCGTAAAGCGGGAAGTGGCTGAGGAACTAACTATATGGCCTCAGGAGTTTAAGTACTTGTGGTATATAGACGGCACCGAGTATGCTGAAAAAATACCCGTGCGCAGTTGGTTCTTCGTCGCGGATGTAAGTTCTGTTTGGGAAAAGCATAAGCTGAATGAGGGACAAGCTGTGAAAGCTTTTCCATTTCAAGAAATCTGCAAGCTGTCCATAACTCCAGTGACTGGTCAAGCCGTTATGCAGTTCCATCAACAAACCAATGCCAACCTATAAAAAAATATGAAGACTCGAGCCGCAGTTTTGACCGAAACAAATAAACCTCTGCAAATTGAGGAACTGACTTTACCTATGTTGAAAGCCGGGCAAGTCTTGGTAAAAATAGCCTATAGCGGGGTTTGCCATACCCAGTTAAACGAGGTAAATGGTTCGAAAGGTGAGGATAAATTTTTGCCTCATACGCTTGGTCATGAGGGAGCAGGAACCATTGAGGCAATCGGCCCCGAAGTTACTAAAGTCCGCGAAGGGGATTCCGTAGTTTTGACATGGATTAAAGGTGCTGGCCTGGATGTTCCCTCAGCGAGTTACACAAGAGACGATGGGTCTACAGTAAATTCGGGTGCTATTTCAACCTTTATGGAGCGGGCTGTAATATCTGAGAACAGGGTGGTTCCTATTCCTAATGGGCCCTCTTTACGGGAATCATCCCTTTTAGGTTGCGCCATTCCCACTGGAGCAGGGATTGCGATCAACACAGCCCAGGTAAAGCAAGGGTCTATAGTTGCCATATTCGGGGTTGGGGGAATTGGACTTAGCGCGATCATAGGATGTAAGCTCAGGCAGGCCAAGACCATTATTGCCATAGACATATTTGACCACAAGCTTGAATTGGCCATGAAAGTCGGAGCCACCCATCAAATAAATGGAAAAAAACAGGACATTCTTCCAGCTATCATGGAAATCACCAAACAAAAGGGAGTTGATTTTTCCATCGAAGCATCTGGCATTGGGAAAATAATGGAAACCGCTTTTCAGGCCGTTTGTGACAATGGAGGGCTTTGTATCATTGCGGGAAACCTCCCCAAGGGAGAAAAGATTGCGGTGGACCCCTTCGATTTAATCAAGGGAAAAAGAATTGTTGGAACCTGGGGGGGGGAGACTCAACCGGATAAAGATATTTCCATGTATGCAAACTTATTACAATCTGGAGACCTTGACCTGAACCCTTTGATCACAAATGTCTACAGCTTGTCAGAAATTAATGAGGCGCTTAGCGATTTGAGTAATGGTAAGGTGGGGAGAGGGCTGGTGAAACTAGGGTAAAGGTCTTACAAAAATCTCACAAATAGTGAAAATAGTATACGATCCAGTTACTCCAGTTTCAGCTTAATCTTCTTTGTTCCATTCCAGTCAAACCTGATCAAGCTTTGAGAATTGAAAGATTTTTTGAAATTGATTCGTAGGTCTCGCCCAAACCTTGTTCCAAACTGGTAAATTTAAAGCCCGGTAGCACACCCATCAGTTTTTCTATGTTAAAACCCAAGTCTATATTATTCCGAGTTCGTTTGAGAGCTATTATATCCGGCTTCTTGTTGGATATTTTCTGCAACACATCAATTATCTCTTTAAATGAAAAACTTGCCCCCATCCCTACGTTAAAAGCTCCCTCAACATCACTTAAAATCAGTTGTTGAACAATTTTCACAAGGTCCAGAATGAGCAAATAAGCCCGCCTTTCCTCTCCTGCGCCAAACAAGGAAATTTTATTTTCCTTCAATAGAGTGGTTATAAATTTTGAAGGTCCATAGGAACTAATCTCAAGATCTCCTGGACCATAAACCCTGCAAAGCCTAAAAACAAGAACAGGGGTTCCAAGTTTTTCGGCCATAATCTTCAATAAATTCTCGCCAACGAAAGAACTCATCCCATATAAAGTTGTTGGCTGAATAAGGTCAGTTTCAGTCCTGTTTAAGTTTGTGGCTGGCTCTCCATAGACACCATCGGAGCTAAAGTACAGACATTTTTTTATACGTTTTTTCTCAAGGCATGCCGCTATATGCTGATTCATCAAAATATTTCGATTAAAACCTTTCAAGCCATGTTGCTCTTCCACCCTATTTCGGGCAGCAACTATTAAAATAGTCTCCTCATCCAGTTTTTCGCTTAATTTAGCAACAGATGCGGGCAAGGTCAGGTCTAAAGTAGCCGAGTTAAAACCTTCGACTGCGACTCCGGTCTTCTTAAAATGCCTAAACAAGGAGCCGCCAAGGAATCCTGTATGCCCCAGAATCACAACCTTCATAATCACACCTAAGCTTAACTACGAAATTTAAAAGGTATCAAGTGCTATCTAATACTGCCAGAAAACAAGAGACAGAGAAATTTTTGACAGCTTAATCATCTAATCATAATTATTTAAGCAAGGTGGCAATGTACTTAAAAAGATTTACAGGAGTGGTTGATTCCCTATTACAGATGACCTGAACATCCAGTGCAGCAGCGGCACTGGCAACAAATAAGGCTATTTCCCCCGATAGCCCACCCTTCAAACATATTCCAGCGAGAGACAAGAAGGTGTCCCCAGCACCAATACGGTCCAGGACTTTCGTGGACAATACCGGCGCCTTATGAACCTTATTCTGTTCTCTATCCAATAAGATAGCGCCCTGGCTTCCCAATGTCACAGCAAAGTATTTAGCCTGCTTATTGTCAGCCACCGCTTCGGCCACTGTTTCCAGTGGATCAAAACGATTATGAGTCGCCATTCTTAATTCAGGGCCGTTCAAAGATATGAAGTCCGCTCGAGGATACCTGCTTATGGCATGATAGCCTCTGTTACCACTATTGACCTGAGTATTCACCACAAGGAAACCAGCATGTGAACTGATTTGATCAATCATATCTGAGGAAATAAAACCATCCCCAAAATCAGGAGTGCAAACCATATCAAAGCCCGAAGCATTTTGGGCTAGCCAAGGACATACCTTTTGATTCAAAGCCTCAAAGTCCGGCTTTTCGTTATAATAATATACTTCAAAAAGTTTATTAAGGTCCCCGTCCACAAACCTTCTTTTAACAACGGTGGGAGCATCTTCAAAGTAGAAAAACTGTGGCTTTACATTTGTAGCCAGTTTCGAACGTATAAAATCTTCATGGTTGTTTTTTTTCCCCAACCCTGTAACCAAAGTAACACTATTAACAAAACCTGCAATATGATTGGCAACAGCCAGCGCACCCCCCGCAAACAACTCTGAAGATCCATATTTTACTGAAAGGTGAGTTCCTTTTGCAGACTGGCCTAAGGGAACTGTATAGCAATATTCATCAATGATCGCATCACCTATTACTAAAACATCCAGCCCCTCTAACGCCCGCAATTTACTTATGATAAGATCGCTGGAGTAATTCTTACGAAATTTTTCCAAATACTCTTGGGTTTCTGTGGGGAAAACTCCAAAATATTCATTCAGCAAACTGCTCGAACTAAATGTTATATCTTCAGTATAAACAATTTCCCCACCGCAGGCCTCTACAGCATTCTTCTCAGCAATTATATTTCCTGTCAAATCATCGCTTGTATTTTTATAGTCGCTCCCCTTAACATAAGCATCGGGCTTTATTTTAGAAAGTATATTTACTGCGGTAGCTGAATAATTGATAGAAACAAAATCAACACAAGTCAAAGCAGCTATATTTTCCGCCCGCAAAACTTCCGGGAAAACAGGTCGCCCAGGACCTTTATTCACATATTGGTCGCCAGTTACTGTTACAAACAGGGCATCGCCTTCTTTTCGCGCACTTTGAAGGTGACGAATATGCCCGGCATGCAACAGATCAAATGTGCCATGACACAGAACAATACGATTCCCATCCTTTTTAAAATTATTCGCTTTTGTGCTCAGGTCCTCTAGGGACAAAATTTTACTTTTAGAATTAGGCATTTGCTCTATCTTCTTCTTTCTTATATGGATTGCAAACCTTAATGTTAAATCCGTTTCAACCCATCGATTAGTTTTTTAAGGTTTATGGATGTACTCATTGGGTAGCTCTTGCAAATTCTCAAAATTCTTTTCCACCCAATCTATCACTTCACTTAAACCTTCCCTTAAAGTAATCTTATCCTCCCAGCCCAAGCTATCTCGGGCCTTCGAACTGTCGAGCAAATAAGCCGAGTCCTTACCTAATCGCTCTTCCCCCACCTCTACCAAGTCTTCAAAAGAAGCATTCATTATTTCGCATATCATTTTGACGAGATCACAGATGCTAATAGTGTCATTCGTTGAAACATGATAAATTTCCCCAATCGGCGCATTCCTGGCTATCCGCAAAGTTGCATCCGAAACATCTTTCATATGTATGAAAGAACGCTTAGACAATCCCCCGCCATGCAACTGCAATTGTTTACCCATTTTTATATATAAAACTGTTCTCGGGATGATGCGGTACAACTGTTGGCCTGGCCCATAAACATTTGCCGCTCGTGTAAAAACAACCGGGAACTGATAGGCACTCAGAAAACTATGAAGGCTCATATCTGCTGCTGCTCTAGAAACCGCATAAGGTGTGCTCGGATTATAAGAAGTACTCTCTTTTATGAATCCGTCACAGCTCCCATATACTTCAGGCGTTGAAATATGGACATATTTTTTCAAAAAACTACAGCGACGTAGCCTGTCATGCAGTTTGACAGTGGAAACCACGTTTGTCATAAACCAATGCTCAGGATTATCCCAACTCTGGGCTACCATACTTTGAGCCGCAAAATTGATTACATAGTCAGGCTTCTCTGAGTTCACCAGGTCCATGATTCCGTTAAGGTCATGGTTCAGGTCTAATTCATGGAATTCAAACTTACCTTTATCAATCCACTTGTAAGGCAAAAAAATATTGTTTGCTTCCTCAGAACGACTTGTCCCTATAACATCCAAACCCTGCTCCAGGGCATAACGAATAAAACTAGCACCCGAAAAGGAGTTACTACCAATAACAACTATTTTTTCAGCCATACAGTATTTAATTGAAAATCAGACCAGGCTTTTAAAATGCCTGAATCAAGGTTTTTGATTAGTTGAGTACAGAGGCTTCCATCCACTTTAGATTATGGAACTGCAACTCATCTTTTAACGATCCGTCTTTAAATTTTGAACAAATTTCCTGGATAGCATCATTCACATGCTTTTTGGGAGCAAAGCCCGTAGACAGTAATTTATCCGAATTAATTCTGTAAGACCTCGGGTCATTAGACTCCGTTACAGTAATTTCAGCAGGCGCGTGTTTTGTGACCATTTTAGCAATTTCCAAGATGGTCAGATTTTCAAAACCCGCATTATATACGCCACATACTTCGCTTTTTTTATCGATCATATGTAAATAAACATCGGTAATGTCGTCCATATGAATATTGGGGCGGACTTGTTTGCCACCAAAAACAGTAATAACACCCTTTGTAAGAGCCTGCATCGTCAGCATATTCACTGAAACATCTAACCGCATTCTAGGCGATAAACCGCAAACCGTAGCGGGCCGAACAATCTGAACGGTCATAGAATCGCTATAACTCAACAGAATTCTCTCAGCCACCATTTTGGTCTTGTTATATTCGGAAATAGGCTTAAGCTCTAAATCTTCCGTTACTTGTTCCTCTTCTTTAACCCCATAAACACTCCCCGAGGAAGCATAAATAAAATGTTCGATGCCGTTCCTTACCGCTTTATCGGCCAGTTGCATGGTAGCCAGTGCACTAACCTCCCAAGTTAATTTAGGGTCCAAATCTCCGCACGGGTCATTGGCTACTGAAGCCAAGTGAATAATGACATCGACTCCTTGTAGAGGAACTTTTTCTATATTGAGAATATTTTCTTCGATGACCTTCAGGTTGGGAGCCGGGCTAATGTGATTGCCAAACCACATAGTGTCTACAACGGTAACCTGGTATCCGCGATTTAAAAGCTTTGGTATAAGAACGGACCCTTTATAACCACAACCTCCTGTAACTAATATATGCATAAGCTTAATATTTCTCCAAAAAGAACAACTTGGTGAATCTATAGACTATAGTTTCTGATCACCGGCAAACATTCACTTGATTTTGCTTGCTTGAGTTAATAGAAACAAGTTCCTGCAACATACCTTTAAGCTCAACGGGGTCTACCTTGGGGGCATTAAGACAAAGTGTCTCAATTCGCATTCCAAAATCTTTCCCAGGAGTATTCTCAGAACGAAGCAACTGTATTTTTTTATGCTTTGTCGGTATTGCCTTTTCTCCGGAATTTATCAGTTCTTCGGCAAGCTTTTCCCCCGGCCGGATACCCGTGAATTTTATTTCAATATCTGCCCCAGGCTCATAACCCGACAACCTGATCATTTTATTTGCCAGATCAGTTATTTTGACGGGTTTCCCCATATCCAGTAAAAACACATCGCTCCCGGCTCCAATAGCTCCAGCCTGCAAGATTAGTTGGACAGCCTCTGGAATAACCATGAAAAATCTTTCCATCTCAGGGTGAGTAACAGTGACAGGACCTCCATTGGCGATTTGCTTTTCAAACAAAATAACAACACTTCCGTTACTCCCAAGCACATTACCAAACCTTACGATCATAAATTGGGTTTTACTTTCTCCAGATAAAAATTGAATATAATCTTCAGAAAGTTTTTTAGTCATCCCCATTATGCTCTTAGGGCGCACTACTTTATCAGTGGAAACCAAAACAAATTTTTCGGTGCCATATTTTTCAGAAAGGTCAGCAGTCAATTTGGTTCCATACACATTGTTTGTAATCGCAACGTCAACATTCTCTTCCATCAGCGGCACATGTTTGTGGGCTGCGGCATGAAAAACCAGCTGAGGGCGGAATTCTGCAAAAACAGACTCCATCTTGGATTCGTTGGTAACGGACCCAAAAACATATTTTGTTTTGGTGTCTTTCCCCTGGGACCCAAGGTCCATTTTCAGGTCAAACAAATAATTTTCGCCAATATCGACCATGATCAAAGATGCCGGGCTGTGTTCCAGGATATGCTTGCATAACTGTGACCCAATAGAACCACCCGCACCTGTTACCAAAACTCGTTTCCCCTTCAACATCATACTGATGGAGGATAAATCGAGAGAGACCATATCTCGCTCCAGCAAATCGGTGATCTCAATATTTTTAATTTTTGAAATGCTGATCTTATTTGTGGAAAGGTCTATGACCGAAGTAGTTATTTTATATTTGATCCCATTTTTGGTGCAGATATCAATCAGCTCAGCAAGTTTTTCAGAAGAAATATCCTGTTCAGCTATCAAAAGCTCCTTGACCTCATATTCCTTAGCTATGCGAGGTATATCACTCCCTGCTCCCAGAACCTGCACTCCCATCAAATTTGTTTTACGCATTTTAAGATCATCATCGATAAAACCAATAACGGAATAATTTGGGAAAAATTGCTTGAGGTGTTTTAAAAGATGCGCTCCTGTGTCACCTGCACCAAAAATCAGGGCATCGATGTGGTGCTCAATTTTAGGCTGGGAAAATTGCCGCAACTCTTCCCGTAAAATCCTCCATAACATTCTTGTTCCGCCAAGGGACATGACCAGCAAAATCAGGTCTATAACAATAATAGAGCGGGGAACCATCCATGCGCGGTTGTAAATAAACGTAGAAAATAGGATTAAAAAACTTCCAAAAACCACACTTTTTATAATCTGGACCAGATCTTCAATGGAAGAATATTCCCAAAACCTGGAATAAAACCCGAAGTAAAAATAACTGAGAGAGCGACAAAAAAGAACAAATGGCAGAAGAGCAATGAAGATTTCATATTGATCGCCGGGGATATCCCAGTCCCATCGCAGGAAAAAAGCAAAATAGATGGACGCAAAGGACAACAAGATGTCCAATGTGTACAAAATCAGTCTTCTTAGTGTGATTGGAAAAAAACTCATCGAAGCAACTAGGTCAGGTAATGATAAAATCGGCCATTACAAAGGAAAGGTCAAAAGCTCTATGACAGTGTGTTTCAAAAATGAGGAAAAGTTTTTGAATAAATCTTTTTCTGTTTATCTCTCTTCTATTTTCTTTTTTGTATTACCCTATAAAACAGGCTCACTTATATCATATTAGCCGTTATTTTGGAATTCAACTTACTGCCGACACACAGGGCAACTCTAGACGAACCCATTGATATTATAGTGATTATTGGATTTAAATGGTGAGTGATATTCACCAAAACATCCCGTTCAGCCAAGCTATTTGAAGAAATGCTCTAACGTAGAGCAGGTTCCCCTCCCGGTTTTTTGATTTAAGTAGTTATCGACTCCGCCACTTTTCCTCTGTCTGTTGAATAAAAGTTTGGGCCAAGACCCTCCACTGATAGTAATTCCGCCGACACTCTCAAAAGTTCATACAATTCCAGAAAGTTTATTCACGTTTAAAAGTAGCGTCGCCTGGCATCCGCTTTCCTGTTAGATTTCTCAAGCTTTTATGATTTTGTCCGAATTTATTTTTCCGCAGGCATTTCTAGTATCTACCACTATCTTGGAATGCTTGACAATTTCATCGTAGTTATATGACGAGTGATCGGTCAAAATCACAGTTATGTCATATTGGTCAATATTTTTTAATGGCACACTTTTCTTCCCCACAAAGCATTTGTACTCTCTACGGGGTTTTATAATAGGGATGTAAGGATCATTGTAGTCAACCTCCCGTACTTTTTTTGCCAACAGTTCCATGACTTTAAAAGTAACGGATTCCCTGTCATCATCAACGTTTTTTTTGTATGCCAGGCCTAATAGCAACACTCGACAATTTTCAACTTTATTGCCTGACACAGCCAGCGCAGACTCAATTTTCTGAACCACATATTGTGGCATAGATACGTTAACCTCTCCAGCCAGTTGGATGAAGTGTGATTCGACCCCATATTGACGAGCCTTCCAAGTTAAATAAAAAGGATCAATTGGAATGCAATGCCCCCCAAGCCCCGGGCCTGGGAAAAATGGCATGTAACCAAAAGGTTTGGTGCTGGATGCCTCAATAACCTCCCAAATATCAATTCCCATTTTTTCAAAAACAATTTTAAGCTCGTTCACCAAAGCAATATTGACGGACCTGAAAATATTCTCCATCAGCTTTGTCGCCTCAGCTACTTTTGTGGACGAAACAGGAACCGTTTTCCGGATAATGGATGAATATAAAGCATTGGCCATTTCCATCCCCTTGGGGTGGTCCGCCCCTATGACTTTTGGGATGGTAGACGTTGAGTATTCCTTGTTATTCGGATCTTCCCGCTCAGGGGAATAAGCCAGAAAAAAGTCGCTATCTGCTTTTAAGCCCGAACCCGACTCCAGCTCAAGGGCAAGCACCTCCGTGGTTGTTCCCGGATATGTGGTTGATTCCAGTACAATCAGTTGACCCTTTTTGAGGTGCGGGGCTATCGCCCGTGCCGTGGACTCAATGTAACTCATATCAGGGTCCCGGGTTTCTGTTAAAGGAGTGGGAACACAAATTAGAATACAGTCCAATTCTGAAACCAAGGAGAAATCGGTGCTGGCCTGGAAGTTGCCCCCCGCATTAAGAGATTCGATACTCTCTGAAGGAATATGCTTAATATAGCTTTTTCCAGTTAAAAGCTGACTGATTTTGGCTTTATCGATATCCAAGCCCATGACAGGGAACCCAGCTTTTCCAAACACCAAAAGCAAGGGAAGCCCCACATAACCCATTCCGATTACTCCTACATGGGCTTTTCTTTCATTAATTTTTTCTACCAGCACTTTTTATCCCTTTTATTTTTTGGTCATGGTTAGAACAGAAGCTTGTTTTCAACCCTTTTGATTTGGATGCAGTCATGAAATCACGGAACTAAAAAGGTCGTCCCACTGCTTCAGGATTTTTTCATCGCTGTTATATTCTAAGGAAAAGGCTCGGCCTTTTTTCCCCGCCTCTTCTCTTGCCGACTCATCCCCCATGTAGTGTTCCAGAGTTTCGATCCATTCCTGCTGGGTACCGCAGGCCATGGACAAGCCGGCTCCCTCCATGGCCCTTAAGTGGGCAGGCGTTGGAGAAACGATGGTCGGCAGCCCCATGCGCCAAAGAATTAAAAGCTTGTCCTCTGGTTTGCCCCAATAGAGTGGGTCATCGGGGAAGATAGGTATCACGGCTAGATCACAAGCACTCATAATATGCGAGCAAAGTTGCTCGTGCCATTGATAAAGATAAATCTCATCGAAATCGAACAAATCACGAACGAGGTCTGCAGTGTTTCGCTTCCCGAATTTTCCCATTGCAAATTGACCATATTGAAGAGCGGTCACCAAGTGTAAGGCGATTTTGTGCTTGGTTTTTAAATAGGAAAGCACCTCCCGAATCTCCTGAAATGCCGGCAACGTGGACGGCACACCCTCCCAAACTAAATTGATATACTCGCCGGTTGAATAATCCGTCTTCACCTGATCATACATGCTCTTAATATCTATGATGATTTGAACATTCTGGCAAAATTTGAGGATATCCTGTCTTTGCTCACTGGTACTGCATACCACCGCGTCCGCTCTCTGGCACATGGCCTCAAGGGCTTTCCAATGATCCCAACGCAAATACCGATGCTGGCCTGAGACATATTTGGCCAGTCCCCGAAAAATACCCTTCAAGTTAGACCGGGGAATCGCCAGGTAAGAATCAATGAAATCATATATAACTTTTGCATTGCCCTTTTGATACTCGCTCCAAACGGTCAGATCGCCAGATTGAGACACATAAACTAGGTCATAGGTTTCGGACGGATCTGCAAACTCAAACTTGATGTTTCTCTTACCAGCATAATAAGGAAACCTGCGCCGGTCCGCCGGGTGATCCAGCTTTTCGCTGTAGGGAACGTACCCAATTCTCAAATCGCGCAACCTCAAAAATCACCTCTTTTCAACCGATTTCCTCTCACAAATCCATTCAGAGAACTCTTTAATATTAGAAATACCCTCCAAACATTGCGGTTCATAATAGAAGGTATCAACCTTATTTTTGTTGGAAAATTTCATCAGGGACCACAGAGCTTCCAGGCTTTTCCTGTCCCAAACCGAGGAGGCCAACCTCAGCCAGTCCCCCAGAGTTAGCTTTCCAAGCAACTTAAGCATATCTT
The DNA here is from genome assembly GCA_018653085.1 of Nitrospina sp. Taxonomy (GTDB): domain Bacteria; phylum Nitrospinota; class Nitrospinia; order Nitrospinales; family VA-1; genus LS-NOB. Next base: position 2,132 of record JABIAY010000065.1, on the reverse strand, counting down.
TAAGAGCCATGGCGCCATACTTATATTGACTGCACCAAAAATGGACCTGCCGCCTTACGTAATTCGCGCGACAGATTTTTATTCCCCTCAAATGTTCTTGATGGTTTACCTCCAAAAGGTTCAGCCATATGTTCATGTTGTTCACCAGATCGTTACCCGGCAGGCGACCCTCAAAATCGGAAGAGATACCCAAATAGGCCGTACCCTCCTCCTGTTTGCTGTCACTAAATACAAAATGGCCGTAGGATTTCGGCGTCACCCCTATTACAAAGAGTTGTTCGGGAACGTAAACCCATGTTTTCGCTTTCAGCAACAGAGAATTGAGAGCAAAATGGTCTGGGTAGGGAGGGCGAAATATATCCCCCTCTACCCGGTCAATGGCTTTTCGCGACCACAGATGAGGAAGAGTGTTTAGCGGAACACGAACATTGAACCGAAACATGTCCCTAACAATGGAAAGGGCCTTCCCAGACTCAAGGAACCCTTCATGTTTGAAGTCTGAACCGAAAATGAAATAAGGGTCCGAATAATAACTATACTGGTTTCCACTGATCGAATCAGGAAAAATAAAACGATAACCGTTGTAAGTGATACCTTCCGGATAATCGTATTTTTCGATTATCGCTTCCATCCTTTTGAAATAACCCGGCAAGAGAAAATCATCGTCCCCAATCATAAGAACATAATCACCAGAGCTGGCGTAAAGCGCATTATTCCAATTATCGATCACGGAAAGCGGCTTCTCTGTCCTGATCGCTTTTAAGCGAGGGTCTCCTGCAAAAGACGCAATCACTTCGGAAGTTTCATCGGTATTTGCGTTGTCGGAAACGACCAGCTCCAAATCCTCATAAGACTGATCGAGGATCGAGCTCATGCAATTGGCGAGGTAAGGTCCGCCATTTCGGGTTGGTAACAAAACTGAAAACTTCATAGGCTTATTTTCTTTTAAATACAAATACTGTTTTTGAGGTCGTGGAATATTTCTTTTCTTAAAGGGACGAACGAGGTCCAAGCAGAAACTGGGAGTTGTATCGGTTAAATTGCCCGAGAGCATCATTTGAGCCCGGAATCACTCTACTTAAAGCCCCTTCGCAGCGATGGCAATCTAAAAAACCATCCTCTGAAAGTGATTGAACCCTGTTTGATTCATTTCTTGGCCTCAATGATCAGGTGGCCGGCAAAAGGTACGGTCCATGAATATTGAGCTTGTGCGTCATCAAAAGATTCTAGTTTCATTGCAACGGTTTTCCCCAGAGCATTGCTTGCCTTGTAAAAAAAACGAATGGGCGCAAACAGCCGACCGTGAATTTGGATGTCCCGCCCTCCAAGGGATTCCAGATCAGACATGACCTGCGAAGGGGTTACGAATTCACAATGTGCAGACGGCGGTTTCCCCGCAAGGTTTAACGCAACCTTTTTCAAGTAGTAGAAAATATTATAACCATCCAATGCGTACCGGTTTACCATAGTAAAAAAAACTGCTCCTCCGGGCTTTAGCACCCGAAACAATTCCTCATAGGCCTTGTGAACATCCGGGAGGTGGAAATATCGCAGGACTTCCAAGGCAAAAACAAAATCAAAACTTTGGTCTTCGAAAGGCAGTTGAAGAATACTACCATCGATTATTTTCACCCCCGGGTTTTTTACTTGAGCAAGAGAACGCATTTGAGGGGCAGGCTCGAGACCTGTAACCTGATAATCCAGAGACTTGACGCGGCAAACTTGATCACCTGTGCCACAACCGATGTCCAGAACGCTTCCACCAGCCGGAATTCTCTGGAGTGCCGAATAAAGAAGGTCATCGATTTTCTTCCGGCCATAAAGAAATGCCGTGGTGGCGTAGTCATTGCGCTCGTCCAGGGACCGATATTCATTTTCAAAATACTCGGCATTCTGGTCATGAGAATCAACCGCGAGAACCCGAGCCTTTTCCAGTTTAGTGGGATTGTTCATATACACTCAATTTAGCAATATCTCCCGAAGTCCGTTGTTCCAGGGAACCCTTTTCCCTGAGTTTGTTGGCCTGCCGGAAAATGTTTTCAAGGTTTTGGAACTGCAACTCCGTGTTGTAAGCAAAATTAGAAGGATGAAACCAGAGATGAAAAATCTCTTTTTTCTTAACGGCCAAATCT
>JABIAY010000015.1 GCA_018653085.1 Nitrospina sp. | reverse complement strand
GCTTGCCAGATAAAGTGACGGCACGCTGGCCCCACGCCTAGTGGCCCCTTAGCAGGGGAGGCAATTGGGCAAGGGCTTGATTGCGCCGAGACAACTCTTTGCTCGCCAGATAAAGTGATGGCACGCTGGCCCCACGCCTAGTGGGGCTTATTTGTTTCTGGATTTCATGGCCCGGTCGATTTCGCGGTCGGCTTCTTGTTTCTTGAGCGTGGCACGTTTGTCATAAAGTTTTTTTGCTTTGCAAATGCCGAGATCGACTTTTGCTTTGCCATTTTTGAAATAAACTTTTAAAGGAACCAGGGTACAGCCTTTTTCCTGAGTTTTGCCGATGAGCCTGCTGATCTCTTTTTTATGCAAAAGTAGTTTGCGCTTTCGCATCGGGTGATGGTTGAACTGTGTTGCCGGGGTGTAAGGATCGATATGGAAATGGAGTAGCCAGGCTTCTTCGTTGTCAATGATGGCGTAGCTGTCGACCAGATTGGCTTTGCCGTTTCTCAGGGATTTAACCTCGGTGCCCTTTAGCATTATCCCGGCCTCGAAAGTGTCTTCGATGGAATAGTTATGTCTCGCCTTTTTATTCTGGCAGATAATTTTAATATCACTCACGATTAATAGCCGGATAAATGGAAGTGCTTTTCGTTAACAGATTTATGTGATCTGCTAGTTTGCTTTCAGGGTTACGGACTGTCCTATTCGGGCTTTCAGTTTTTTTCTGGCGTTATCTTCGCGGTAGAAGATTTCCAACTGATTCCAGCTATTGATGATGGCTCCGGGTTGCCCCTTTTTCATCTGGTAATAACCGGTGACGAGTCCTTTGATAAGGTGCTTTCCGATCTGCGCATTTATTGTAGCTGATGGAGGAAAAGTTTCGTGGATTAATTCGGCAGAAATGTTGGTGGTGAGGTTGCCGAAGTGGTCGATATGAATGATTTCCCCATGCAGAGATGATCCTTTTAGCAGGGGTTGTGGAAAATCCAGGTGAACGGGTTTTAATACCCTGGGTCCCATTTTGGAATGTGCAATGCCGCTGGCAATCCACCCGGCACAGGGAGCGAATACATCACGCCCGTGAAAGGTGTTGGAGACATCTTTAAGAAAATATTTTTTATTGGTAATCTCATAAGCCCGGCTATCAGGCTGGATACCCAATGTGAGTACCCCGTTGTCGGGCCCGATAAAGGTCTGGAATTTGGATTGCACCACCATGGCCCTGCGGATCACCGGCTCTAACGTTTTCTTTGCCTTGTGGGTGGAACCACCCCCGACCCCGGGGTCGACCACCACCACATGCACGGTTTTTCTGGGAAACCAGGGATAGGTGGCGTTGAGGATTAACGCCGCCTGAGTGATATTTTGGGGTTCGATATTGTGGGTGATGTCAACGATTTGGGCATCAGGCACAATATTGAGAATGACCCCCTTCATGATGCCGACAAAAGGATCATCCTGGCCGAAGTCGGTGGTGAGGGTTATTACTGGACGCATCCTGTGACCTGATGTTCTGAAACCCTCTGCAAGGCAACGGGGACGAGATTATTTTTCAGCGAGTCGGAACCTTCCATAATAACCGGAATATAGTTGCCGGTATGGCCTTTGAGCCAACCCGATTTCGTGTCCCGCTGATTTTCTATCAGTACGGTCTCTTGTTGTCGTAAAAAGTTCTCGCGAAATTTCAAGGCTTTGTGGGCAGCCAACTGGGTCAGGTTCTGGTTTCTTTGTTTCTTTATGTTGCCGGGAACATTGTCTTTGAGTTGGTAAGCTTCGGTGCCCCGGCGCGGTGAGTAAGAAAACACATGCAAATAGGAGAAGGGCAATAGTTCTATCAGTTCGCGGGTTTTTTCAAACCCTTCTTCGGTTTCGCCGGGAAAGCCAACGATAACATCCGCCCCAAGACCCAACCCGGGAATGGCGGCGACTGCCCGTTGTGCAACGTCGAGGTACTGTTGACGGTTATAGTTTCTGTGCATGGCTTTCAGAGTTGCATCATCGCCGCTTTGCAAAGGAATATGAAGGTGCGAACATAGTTTTTCGGTTTCTGCCATGAGCCGTATCAGGTCATTATCAATTTCCATAGGATTGATAGAACTCAGCCGAACCCGAAAATCTCCTGGGAGCTCAACGATATCGCGAACCAGCGAGGAAAAAGTTTCGTTCCGGTCCATTCCCCATGTACCCAGGTTGATGCCTGTGAGGGTGATCTCCTTAAACCCTGAAGTGACGGCTTGCTGGATATTATGGATAATATTTTCCCGTGTATCGCTGATAGACTTGCCTCTGGCTCTGACAACGGTGCAGAAAGAACATTTTTCATCACAGCCGGTTTGGACTTTGATGAAGGCTTTGGTCATGCCTTGAAAATTTTGCACCGGGATGGTCCTGAATATCCGCTTTTTATGGATATCGGACATGATGATCTCGGTGGAGGCACTTTTCTCCCAGGGCTGGCCGGGATTTAACAGCTTCTTTTTTATGAGGTTAGCGACTTCCAGCTTGTCTGCATTGCCCAGAACGATGTCGAGGCCTTGCATTTCCGAGGCTTCTTCCGGATTTAATTGCGCATAACATCCGGTAAATACGACTAGAGCATCGGGATTGATCGCCAGGGATTTTTTAACTGCAAGACGGGAGCTGGTATCACTGCGTTGGGTCACTGTACAGGTATTGATGACATAGGCATCGGCTTTTTCTTTGCCGTTGACGATAGAAAAACCTTCCTGCTCGAGCAAGGTCTGCATTTCTGCTGTATCGTGCTGATTGGTTCGACATCCTAGTGTGACGCAGGCTACTTTCATGAATTTAAAAACGTACTCAAAAGTTTTCGGATAGTTTTCACTTCATCTTAGACCATGCGCTGGAGTGGAATCAACTTGTAATTGCATGGTTTTAAATAGCTTCAAAGTCCCCGCTTGACCGCTTTGGGTGAGTCTGCTACTATCACCGCTATTCAAGCCACTTACGACCTGGGGAGGACGTTACAATTTTAAAGCTCAGGCGTTAATGAATCCTCCTGCTATGCAAAAAACTCAAAAAGAAGTCACAACTTTTCTGGAAAAATGGCTGGATAAATCTATCCGGAAATATGTCGGTGCGATGGATAAAACAAACAATGGGCATTTGCATGAGTTGATCATGGGAGGCATTGAAAAACCGCTGGTTGAAATCGTTTTAAAGGAAACCAACGGCAACCAGACCAAGGCCGCGAATATTCTGGGGATCAACCGCAACACGTTAAGAAAAAAAATCGCGGAATATCAGATTAAATGCAACGACAAGACCTAGCGGTCATCATTTTAGCAGCGGGCAAAGGCACCCGCATGCAAACTTCTCTTGCCAAAGTTCTTCTTCCTCTTGCTGGTCGTCCTCTTCTTCACTATGTGCTAGATCTTTCCTCCCAATTGAATCCTGTTCGGACTGTAGTAGTGGTGGGGCATCAGGCGGATCAGGTCCAGGAAGCCTTTGCTGACCGGAAGGTTGAGTTCGTGGTCCAGCGTGAGCAGTTGGGTACAGGCCACGCCGCTGAACAAGCCAAACTGAAACTGGAAAACTTTGCTGGGCAGGTTCTGGTGTTGTGCGGGGATATGCCCTTGATTCGGCCCGAAACCCTGTTGCAAGTGGTTGAAGGGCATAGAACGAGCGGGGCAAAGTGTACGGTGTTGACCCTTAAAAATAGCGGGTGCCATGATTTTGGCCGGATCATTCGTGATGGAAAAGGTTCTGTATTAAAAATCGTGGAACTCAAGGATGCTTCGGAATCTGAGAAAAAAGTTGACGAATTCAACTCCGGAGTATATTGTTTTGATAATAGCTTGTTTTTTAAGGCTTTAGAGCATGTTGACTCTAACAATGCTCAGAAAGAATATTATTTGACCGATACGATAGAATACCTGGTGCGAAATGGGCATCTCGTTCAGGCGATTCAGACCAAAGATGCGAACGAGATACTAGGAATCAATTCCCCCGATGATTTGGACCGGGCGGAGCGATTACTGGCAGACCCTCACCAGCTTTAGTAGCTAACTTTATCCTTCCTAATCAGGATTTTCTCAAATGAAAGCCATAATCCTTGCCGCAGGTGAAGCCGCCCACCTCAGTCCCTTTTCAGAAACCCGGCCTATATCCATGATTGGGGTTGCGGGACGGACCATGCTGGATAATACCTTTGCTTTGCTCAAAAGTGCCGGAATCAATGACATCTTTATTGTGGTTGGGCATAAGAAAGATAAGTTGATCGAACGGCTTCAGCAACAGGATCACAATGGATTGAATCTGCATTATGTGGAGCAAAAACGCAAGCTGGGCATTGGGCATGCGGTGATGCAGGTTAAAAATAAAATATCTCCAGGTGAATACTTTTTGCTTTTGTACGGAGATACTCTGACAGCGGAAAATATTTTCAGCAAAGTTCAGCAATCTTTTCATTCATTTAAGTGTCCGGTTGCCTCTATTTGTCTGCCTCCTTCCAATCAGATGTTTGGCAATGTGTTCCTGAATGCCCGGATGGAGATCACGAAAATTGTCGAGAAGCCAAAAGGGAATAACCTGGGGAATTATGTCCTGTCGGGAGTGTTTATATTGCCGGCTTCTTTTTTCAAATTGCTGGAATCTTCGGGAAAGTCCATGGAGAAGGCATTGAAGAAAGTGGTGGCGGAAGAAGGACTACGTGCTTCCATGTGGGAAGATGAGTGGCTGGATGTGGTTCATCCCTGGGAAATTTTAACCGTGAATAAAATGATCATGGATTCGTGGCAGGAGTCTTCCATTGCTAAGACCGCAACGCTGGAAGCCAACGTAACCCTGCAGGGAATTGTGCGCATCGAGGCGGGAGCAATCATTAAATCCGGCGCAGTGCTGGAGGGGCCCTGCTGTATCGGAGAGGGAAGCTATATCGGCAACAATTCTCTAATCAGGAGCTATACCTCTGTTGGAAAAAAATGTTCGGTGGGAAGCGGTGTGGAATTAAAAAACTGCGTAGTGATGGATAATTCCCAGATAGGCCGACTCTCTTTTGTCGGAGACAGTGTGCTGGGTGAAAACGTGGATATGGGGGCAGGGTGCATGACCGTAAACCGGACAGTGGACTGGAAACCCATCTCCGTGAAAAATGGCAAGCGACCCATGGAAACGGGAATGACAAAACTTGGAGCTTTTTTGGGTGACGGGGTTGTTGTTGGCGCCGGAAATACCCTGCAACCTGGCACGGTTGTCGCACCTGGGAAAATTCTTCCTGCATGCTACTCCGTAACACAAAAATAACAGGTCGAAATAAGTATGTGTGGAATCAGCGGCGTTGTCGGATTAAAAAATATATCCAATCTTCTTTTTGAGGGGATTAGGAACCTGGAATACAGGGGCTATGACTCCTGTGGTGTTGCCTTGATGAATAAAGCCCGCCTCATCACCAAAAAAGATATCGGTGGAGTGGAAGAGTTTTATCGTAAACACAATGTCCTCCAACTGAAAAGCAAGATAGGCATTGCCCATACTCGTTGGGCAACACACGGAAAGGTGACGCAGAACAATACCCACCCTTTCACTTCCCGTGATGGAAATTTTGCGTTGGTTCACAATGGAATTATTTCCAATTACCGTCCCTTGAGAGACCAGTTGCAGAAGGAAGGTTTTAAGTTTTCTTCTGAAACGGATACGGAAATTCTTGCCCATCTTCTGGAGAAGTTTTATAAGCGCAGTCGCAATGTGGAAAAAGCTTTTGTGAAAATGCTGAACCTCATTGAAGGAACCTTTGCGCTGGCGTTTATTTCCTCCTACCTTCCCGAGCAGATTTTTTGCGCTAAAAGAGAGTCGCCCCTGATGCTGGGAATCGGTGATGAAATCAAATTTATTGGTTCCGATTTCAACGCTTTCATCGACCATACCAAAAATGCCGTGATTCTGGATGATGGAGAATATGCCATTCTGTCCCGAGACACTTATGTCGTGAAAAACCTTTTGAGCAAGGAGGAAGTCACGAAACCCATTACTAAAATCGAATGGGACAGTGAGACTTCCAAAAAGGGTGGTTACCCTCATTATATGCTCAAGGAAATTTACGAACAGCCTCAAACCATTTCTAATGCGCTGGACCTGGAGGCCTCAGGACTGGATGAAATTGTTAGTTTGTTTGCAAAATCCAGAAACTCTTATTTTCTGGGTGTGGGAACCACTTTTTACGTTGCGAAATATGCTAAATATGTTTTTTCGCAGTTGGCGCAGGAATTTTTCCCATCTGTCAGTTCCGATGAGTTCATGGTATTGGCCAATGTGAACAAACAGTCCCTGGTTTTTGCCCTTTCACAATCCGGTGAGACTTTTGATACTTTGTCGGCATTGAAGTACGCCAAGTCCAAGGGCGCCCGTACAGCGGCGGTTGTTAATGTCATGGGTTCTTCTATCGCTCGACTGGTCGACAAGGTGGTTCTGCAGGCATCGGGGCCGGAAATCTGCGTGATCAGCACCAAGGCCGCGCTATCGCAAATGGTGATACTTACTGTGCTGGCTATGAAGCTGGCTTTAAAAAAGAAGGTGATGACTCGCAAAACTTATAACCAGCATCTTCGGGCTTTGCAGGAACTGCCAGAAATTATTCAAGGAATTTTGAATGAACGATCCGGTTTTATCCACCGTCTTGCCAGCAAATATTCCAACAGGCATAACTGGCTTTATTTGGGGCGGGGGATTTATTACCCGATTGCTTTGGAGGCGGCTTTGAAGATGAAGGAGGTTGCCTATGTCCATGCCGAGGGAATGCCCGGCGGGTTTTTAAAGCATGGGACATTGGCTATGATTGATGATGATGTTTCTTCAATAGTGTTTGTCCCGCCGCCTGAAGACAAGGCGCTCTACGAATCGACTCTGCACAGCATTGAGGAAATTCGTGCCCGGTCAGGTTTTGTTCTGGGAATTCATTTTAGCGAGCAGGGAAAAAACCAGGATTTGTATAGTGAAGAACTGATCCTTCCCAAGGTGCATCCTTTGACAGCCCCCCTTATTCAACTGGTCATTGGCCAGTTGTTTGCATATTTTACCGCTACCTCCCTCAAGCGCAATATCGATAAACCCCGATCTCTTGCCAAATCCGTTACCGTTGGCTGAAGAGTTTTCTGCCCATCCCCACTATTTTATTGCCAGGTTTCAAGACGGTCTGTTACATTAAGCCCTCCTTATTTTTTCACTTTAATGAGATTTATTTATGTCTGAAAGAACAGCTTTAACGATAGCCGGATCGGATTCTGGAGGGGGCGCGGGCATTCAAGCGGACCTTAAAACATTTTCTGCCTTTGGAGTATTTGGTAAAACAGTAATCACCTCCATCACATCGCAGAATACCCTGGGGGTCCAGGCGGTGGATGATTTGCCGGTTTCTGTTGTGGAAAGCCAGCTTAAATCAATTCTTGAGGACACTAAATGTCAGGCGGTGAAAACCGGTATGCTGGGCAATGAGCAAATTGTTGACCGGGTCGCCTCTCTGCTTAAACGTTATAGGGTTAAAAAACTGGTTGTTGATCCCGTTATCTTTTCTTCTTCTGGTAAAAAACTTCTTACCCCATCCGGGGTTGAGATGATGAAGGAACGCTTGCTTCCGTTGGCGCATCTTGTGACTCCGAATATCAGGGAGGCTGAAATTTTATCCGGAATAAAAATCCGCCGACTCGCAGACAGAAAACGTGCGGCCCGCGAAATCCTTAAAACCGGAGTGCGGGCTGTGGTGCTGACCGGGGGGCACTTGAAAGGCAAGCCGGAGGACCTGTTTCTGGATAATACGGGTATGGAAATTTTAAGCTCAGAGCGGCTGTCGAAATCGGACCCGCATGGAACAGGCTGCGTTTTTTCATCAGCGATTACCGCTGGCCTGGCTTTAGGCCGACAGACTTTGCCGGCGGTAAAAGCGGCCAAGGAATTTATAGGTCAGGCGATTCTTGCAGAAGTGGTTTCCGGAAAAGGGAAGGCTAGTGTTGAGCCATTATCCGCGCTATACCGGGAAAGAGATCAAGCGCAGGTTATGGAGGAAATGAAACGCGCGATCCGAATATTCCGGGAAGAAAGAATTGGGCAATTGGTTCCCGAGGTTCAAACCAATATTGGCCTGGCTCTACGCAACGCGAAAAGCCATGGCGATGTTCTCGCGATTCCTGGGCGCATTATCAAAAATGGGGAAGATATTTTCACAGGGGCTGAACCTGAGTTTGGCGGGTCGCGTCATGTAGCCAATATTGTTTTGACGGTCATGCGCCATGATCCGGAAAAACGCGCTGTCATGAATATCAAATATACGGATGAGTTGCTAAAGATATGCCGACGTCTCCGCTTCAAGATCGCTTCCTTTGACAGGGCCAAGGAACCCAAAAATATACGAGTTCGGGAAGGGTCTTCTCTGGAGTGGGGAACCCAAAAAGCAATTACGGACTACGGCTCGGTGCCAGATATAATTTATGACCTGGGGGGGATACGCAAGGAAGAGATGATTCGGGTCATTGCTGAAGACATGCAATCATTGATAGGCAAAATCCTGGCAATTCACCGGCGAGCCGCCGGTGGCAAACTGCAATAACCTTCACTACTAGCAAAGAGTTGTCTCGGCACAACTAAGTTCCTGCCAACTTCCTTCCCTTCATGAGGGAGGTTGGATTTTATGTCCCCTGATATATGGGCCAGTCGGGTCCAGCGTCACGCTGGCAGGATTTATAGTAAGTCTTTGTCGATCATTATTTCTGCCTGGACTTTCAAGTTCCCCACCCACTCCTGAAACGTTTGGCGACTTTTTTCCTGTTTGACTTGTTGGATGATTTTTTGGATTTGTTCTTTGTCGGGTTCTCCGGCGGCTTCTTTTTCCATCAGTTTGAACAGGTAGAAACGGTTTCGCACTTTCGCGGAGGAGGTGTCCCCCAGGTTCATCGTGAAAGCCTTTTCCTTGATTTCCTTGATATTACCAATCCCTGGAATGGAGTCCGCTCTGCTGAAAGAGGGAGTGTGCCGGATACTCAAATCCAGTCCTTCAATGGCTTTTTCCCAGTCTTTTTCCTGTGAAAGTCTTTGTTCCAGCTCCTTGAACTTTGCCGAGGTTGCCTTCTGATTGACCTGTTCGGTCAGTGCCTGCTCAACAGTTTTTTTAACTTCTTCCAGTTCTGGAATATGGGCTTCTTTATTGCCGGTGACTTTTAAAATGAAAGACGCTTCCAGGCTATGTACAGGCTGGCTGACTTTGTTTTCTTCCAGGCTGAAGGCCGTGTTGAAGAATTCGGGCTGGTCGCCGATTTCCGGGAGACTGTGTTTTTCCCTGGAGAAAAAACCGGTGACATTTGTTTGTGCCTGATTCTTTTCGGCGGCTGATTTCAGGTTGCCGTCATTTTCAGCTTCTTTGCGAATGTGCTTTGCAATTCTTCTGACCCTTTGCCGAGCCTTGATTTCCTTCAGGGACTGGATGACTTCTTCCCGGACGGTCTCCAGCGGTTTAATGCGTTCCTCTTCCCGGCCCTCCAATTTGATGATGTGATAGCCAAAGGGAGTTAAAACGGGTTCGCTGATTCCATCGATTGCCAGCTTGTCGAGAGCGGCTTCAAAGGGGGCAACCATGGTTCCTTTGGGAAACTCTCCCAGACTTCCCCCTTTGGGCCCTGATCCTGGGTCATCGGAATGTTTTTTTGCGATTTCCCCGAAGTCGGCACCTGCTTTAATTTTTCCTCGAAGTTCTGTTGCCAGGGCTTTTGCTTTATCTTCAGCCTGTTTCTGTTTTTCTTCCGGAGAAGCGTCGCCCTCAATTTCTGATGACTTTACATTGATGAGTACGTGGCTTGCGCGGTAATTTTTCTTAACGCGAAAATCAGCGATCTTGGTCTGGTAATAGTCCTCGATGTCTTCATCCCGAGGTTCGATTTCTGCAAGGTAGGCCTTGGGCTCTAATTTCACATAGTCAACCTGGATTTGTGGTGGTACCTCAAACAGTTTTTTATTGGCTTGAAAAAAATCACTGAGTTCGGAATCGGTAAAAGTTTTTTCGACCTGGAAGTGATCGTTGTTAAACCGTACGTAATCCAGTTTGGCTTTCTCTTCTTCATTGGCGAAGGCTTCACGGATTTCACTTTGTGAAACTTTGGTGCTGGTTCGAAACAGCTTTTCCAACTTGTCTAAAATCAGGGCCTGACGCTGGTTGTCCTCAAAGTCACGAGGAGAGGTTCGTTGGGACTGAAGATAATTGTCGTAGGTCGCTTTACTGAACTTTTTCTCATTTTGAAATACTGACAGACTTCTGATGTGGGAAATCAGTTCCGTATCGCTGACTTTTAAGTTTTGTTTCTCGGCTTCCTGTAACAATAATTTTTTCTGGATCAAAGCTTCAAGGGCCTGGGTTTTTAATCCGAGTTTCTTGATCATATCGTTGGTAAACTGGTTTCTGAACTGTTGCCGGTAAAAATCCACCAGGTTATTGAAAGTGCGGTCATATTCCTGTTGGTAAATTTTTTCCCCTTCAACCGTTGCTATAGCCCCGCCTCCGGAACCGGAAGCACCGCCCATTCCCCATGAATAGAAAACGGTTCCTACAAAAGCCAGTATGATGAGCCATAGGATGGATTTAATCATCCATGAATCAGCATGTTCTCGAATTGTGCTTAACATTATATTTCTCTCGGTTCCGGTTAAAAGAAGGTTCCTATACTATAAAACGCGCGAGCGAAGCGCAAGCCATTAATAATGAATGGCTAATGAAGCTTGTAGAGGAGCACCTGTTTTCTCGTGGTTGCACGCGGTCTTACCCTGGCAGGGTTGGCGATTAGGTGTCGGGATTTGTCTTGCATTTTAAACGCCCCCTTGTTATAAAGAAAGTTGTGGAAAAACAAATAGTTACGTAATTTTTAGAATCTATAAGAGAGGGTCTGGGTGTTTAATTTCTTCTGGGATTTGTTCTCCAACGATTTGGCAATTGATTTGGGAACGGCGAATACTCTGGTAAACGTGAATGGCCAGGGGATTGTTTTGCGCGAACCCTCAGTGGTAGCGATAAATACGACCACCAAAGAGGTGCAGGCCGTTGGTGAAGAGGCCAAGCAAATGCTGGGCCGCGCACCCGGTAGTATCACCGCAATTCGTCCGATGAAGGATGGGGTGATTGCCCATTTTGAAGTTACGGAAAAGATGATCAGCAGTTTTATCCGCAAGGTTCATAATAATCGCAAAACCTTAGTGCGCCCCAGGGTTGTCATTGCTGTCCCTTCCGGCATTACCCAGGTAGAAAAACGTGCGGTAAGGGATTCCGCAGAATCGGCTGGCGCACGCGAGGGATTCCTGATTGAGGAGCCGATGGCGGCGGCTATTGGGGTGGATCTCCCCGTACAGGAGCCCACCGGAAACATGATCATT
>JABIAY010000016.1 GCA_018653085.1 Nitrospina sp. | reverse complement strand
GTATCCCAAACAGCAAAGTCAGGCATCATGTCACGGTTGAAGTTCTTCATCCACTTCGTGGTGAAGCCGTCTTTCGGCAAGGTTTGAGCCTTGTAACCCGGAATGAAATCATCCGGATGCAAGCGGATCAACGTATCCGTTCGAACCAACAGAGGCATATCTGTGTAGTCCTTCACGTAATCGATATCCACAAGGCCTTCGTCCATGATGATCTTAGCAACACCCAAAAACAACGAGATGTCGGACAGACCAGCACGAACAGGTACCCAGTAATCTGCCTTAGTTGCAGGCGGATTGTACTCAGGAGCAATTGAAACCAGCGTACCACCACGCTCCATGATTTCTGTGTACCAATGCGCTTCAGGCATTTTGTTCTCGATCAGGTTTTTACCCCACTGAATCGTCATCTTCGCATAACGATGATCCGCGAAATCGATATCAGAGGTTTGCATACCATGGGTCCAGGAATGTCCCGGAGCCTGATCACCATGCCAGGTGTAGTTGGACCATGCCCGGCCGCCCAGTACTTTACCAGGACCACGACCGCGAATGATTGAATCCAACAGAGCCATGTTGTTGGCTAAGCGGTAAATACCGTATTTACCAACAACGCCGAGAAGACCCATACCACCGCGATACTTAAAAGTACGCGGACCGGATCCACCCATAGCTTCGATCATTTCAGGCTGATAGCCTTCATTCTTCAGACGCTGCGCACCACGGGCTCCACTGTAAGCTTTACCTACAGCAACATGACCCTTTGCCAAGTACGTAAAAGTCTGATCCCAGGTCATACGGACAAATTCATCCGTGCCCCGGCTTGTCATCTTATACTTTTCACGGTTCTCTTTATCCAGATAAGGAAAACCATCATCCGCCCACTGCTTCCAACCAACACGGATCATCGGATACTTATTCCGATAAGGACCGTATGCACGGCGGGGATACGTCATACCACGCAAACACATGCGAGGATTCCACGCAGCGTCAGCTTGGTTACCATACAGGTCACGAACTTTGTGATGATCGTAGTTCTGCTCGATACGCATCAGGATGCCATTACGTACGAATCCACGCACGCGACATTGATGGGTGTCGTTCGGAGAACAACAATACGTAAAAGATCGCTCGTACTTATACTGATCGCGGTAGACTTCTTCCCACCGTCTATCAGGATAAGCTTCCAGCGGATTCCCGACTTTTACTACGGGTTTCAGCTGAGCTCCAACCCTCTTGCTCGTCAATGCCATAGCTGTCGCTACACCAGCACTCACCTGCAAGAATTTCCGTCTGTTTAGCCTCATAAAAAAATCTCCTAATTTATAATGCAAAACACTTAATACGGGAAACCTCTCCGTTCGCAAACATCGAGACTTCCCAACTACCTACACTCACTACAATACAACGCTTAAAAAACTTCAAACAAACCAAACATCAAAACTTCCTAACACAGCAAAAATACAAAATCTTAAAAAAGCCAGCGCGCTAAAACCCTCGCCAAACAGCCTTGAAACAAGTCTCGCAAATGAGGAAGATAAAACGCTCCCTAAAAAAAACTGTCCACAAACAGAGTGGAAATCAAGGGATGATTCATCCGTTTAATCCTCATTTTCTGACTAATATTTCGAACCAAATCTGTGTCCCTTTTTCTAGATGAGCCCAGTTTATAAGGGATTTTGAGCATGATGTCAAGAGAATAGGACTAAATAAAAAGAATTTAAATCTTCCCCTAAATATGGTCCCTGAAAAAGAAATTTTCACGATAATTTTAACAAAATCCGAAAAAATTTAATACCGAGCAACCCCTTATATTTAAAAGACTTTCCAGGCCTTCCCCTCGCCCTAGTTATTTACAATTATTGTTGCTATAACAACTATTGGCCACAGGTGTCACTAAAAAAAATTTAATCTAGTGGGAATAAATTAAAAAGCCTCGTTTTTGACCTCATATCACCTGTAAAAAGGACACAAATTTTAATTTTTATTTCTTCGTCAAGCTGACAAAAATCACTATCTTTTAAAAAATTTGCCAATTTTTATTTTGAGGCTATAATCCTGCTTTTTCCGCAAGGCTTTCTATATGAAAAAAAATCGTATCGCTCTTTATCCGGGAACTTTTGACCCGGTGACTTTCGGTCATATTGATATCATGCGCCGGGCCATGAAATTATTTGATCGGCTCATCGTTGCGGTCGCATTGAACCCGAACAAGCATCCTTTATTTTCTCTGGAAGACAGGGTGAAGTTTATCAAGAGCACGACAAAAAACTTCAGCAAAATAGAAGTCATTCCTTTTGATATTCTATTGACCTCGCTGGCTCACTCTAAAAAGGCTACTGTAGTGATAAAAGGACTCAGGGCCATCAGTGATTTTGAATTCGAACTACAGATGGGCCTGATGAACCGAAAGCTCGATGAGTCTCTTGAAACTTTATTTATGATCCCCAGTCAGGAGTTTTCCTTTTTAAGCTCCAATCTGGTCAAGGAAATCGCACGGCACGGAGGAGATGTATCCCAGCTTGTGCCGAGTGGGGTAGTCAAGGAGTTGAAAAAAATAAAACGATGAAATTTTCTGAACGCATTTTAAAAGTCAACCCTTCGATGACATTGGCCATTGATGCCAAGGCCAAAGAAATGAAAGCCCGGGGCGAGGATGTCATTGGTTTCGGAGCCGGCGAACCCGATTTCAATACCCCGGAGCGCATCAAGCAGGCCGGTATCCGGGCAATAGAAAATAACGAAACCCGTTACACCCCTGTGGGTGGCAGTAATCTTTTAAAAGAAGCCATCATCACCAAACTGGAACGGGATAACGGACTGGTCTATGAAAAAAATCAGATTCTCGCTTCGTGCGGTGCTAAGCATTCCTTTTATAATTTAGCCCAGGTACTTTGGCAGGCAGGAGACGAAGTCATTATCCCGGCTCCTTACTGGGTGTCTTTTCCTGAAATAGTAACCCTTGCCGGAGCCCGGCCTCTCATTATCCACGCAGGGGCTGAACAAGATTTCAAAATCACCCCGGAACAAATTGATGAAGCCGTCACGCCCAATACAAAAGCAATCATGATCAACTCGCCTTCCAATCCGACAGGCTCCGCTTATGATCAAGGCGAAATGGAAAAGCTGGCAGAATGTGCCTTGCGCCACGGTCTGTTAATCATCTCGGATGAAATTTATGAGCAGATCGTGTTTGACGGATTCCAACACACCAGCATTGCATCCATAAGTAAGGAAGTGCAAAAACAGTGTGTGGTGATTAATGGGGTTTCTAAAAGCTATGCGATGACAGGTTGGAGGATCGGCTACATCGCCGCTGGAGATCCTGAAATTGTAAAACAAGTCGGCAAGTTACAGGGACAAAGCACGTCAAACCCCTGTGCGGTGTCACAGGCGGCCAGCATCGAAGCCCTGGCTGGCCCGCTGGATGAAGTTCGCGAAATGGTGCGTGAATTTGAACACCGCCGTAACATCATTGTCGACCGCTTAACACAAATTCCCGGGGTCTCCTGCAACAAGCCGACAGGTTCGTTCTATTCTTTTCCGGATTTTTCCGGCATCTACGGAAAGAAGGATATGAATGGGAAAGTACTGAAGGGGTCGCTGGACCTGACAGAGTATCTGCTATCGGCAGAGAAGGTCGCCATCGTCCCGGGAATTGCTTTCGGGGCCGATGCACACGCGCGTTTATCTTTCGCTACATCAATGGAAAAAATTGAAGAAGGCACCCGCCGCATCAAAGAAGCTATCTCCAAACTCCACCACTAGGCGTGGGGCCGACTGGCAATATATTTATCTGGCTGGCAATGGTTTGTCTCGGCTGAATGAGCGAACAAACAGGTCAGGGCTGACCACTGGGAACCTCAGGTTCAACAACCGCCTTTTTGCTGTCCTTATAACCCTTGATTCTTTCTTCGATCTTGGGTCGACAGCGTTTGGCTTTGCAGTTACCCGTTCCCGCGCCGAGTTTTCTTCTCAGGGCTTCAAAGGTCAAAGAACCTTCCTCAATAGCGGCCATGATAGTTCCCGCCTTGATGCTTCGGCACAGACAAACCTTTTTGAGGCTATCTAAAAGTTGTTTTTTTGTTTCCAAAATATATAGAGTTCCAGCTATGATCCATAGGCTGGACAGTCGGGTCATAATAATTTAAGGGAGCACTCATATTTTCAAAGACCTCCCTCCTATCTTCCAATATAAACCAGTGTTGGTGAAAAACCTAATGCTTAAAGAACCGCGCCCGTTTCTACTCGCCGCAATCAGCGGAATTCTTCTGGTTCTGATTTTCCCGCGTTTTAATTTTGAACCTCTCGTCTGGTTTGCCTTCATCCCTCTTTTTGCGGCACTGGAAGCAAAAACTCCGCAGCGTTCCGCCTTGTTGGGATTCATCACCGGAATGATTTTTTATACCTGGGGATTGAACTGGATTAACAACACCCTCATCAATTACGGTAACCTTCCCCCGGTTGTGAGTTTCATGGTTCTGGGTCTTTTGTCCGCCTACCTTTCTTTTTACACGGCTCTGTTTTGTTATTTAGTGAGGAGGGTCTGCAAAGAAAATCGCGGCCTGTTTTTTCTGTTCGCGCCGGTTCTATGGACCTCTTTGGAGTACCTTCGCTCCACTCACAGCGAATTCGGATTTTCCTGGCTGGGACTGGGCTACTCGCAGTTCAAAACCCTGCCGGTCATTCAGATGGCCGAGATAACCGGGGTATACGGCGTCTCCTGGCTCATCATGCTGGTCAATGCCGGACTTTATCTGGCATGGAAAACCTGGCGGCAGGAGCCCAATATGGGAGTGCGGTTTTTATCGGTCACTGTTCTGGTTTTCGCCTGCTGGTGGGGATACGGAAGCGTTACCATGAACCGTTACACACCTGGCACAGAAAAAAATTCCACTTTGACGGTGGCGTTGCTACAAGGAAATATCGAACAGCACATGAAATGGAACCCGGTATTCCAGAAGCTGGTCCTACGCAAATACCGGGAGCTGACTTTGACCGCCGCCCAATCAAAACCCCAGCTAATAGTATGGCCCGAAACCGCCCTGCCTTTTTATTACAACCAACATGCAGTCGGCACCAAATTTGTTAACGATTTAGCACGGCAAACTCAAACCCCTATTTTGTTCGGCAGTCCTCACAAAGAAAACAGAGACGGGCGCACCATTCACTACAACAGCGCCTACCTGGTGTCCGAAACCGGTGACACGCAAAAGCGTTACGACAAAATTCATTTGGTTCCTTTTGGCGAGTTTGTTCCCTTCCGCAAACTTTTATTCTTCGTGGAAAAGATGGTGGAAATGATCGGCGACTTCGGGCGAGGGGAAGAAGCAACCGTATTTGATGTCGCTGGCTATCGTGCCGGGGTCTCTATCTGTTATGAAATGATTTTTCCCGACCTGATCCGGCAGGCGGTTAAAAATGGCGCGAACTTTTTAGTCAATATCACCAACGATGCCTGGTTCGGTAAAAGTCCGGCCAGCTACCAGCATATGAGCATGGGGGCGCTCAGAGCCGTGGAAAATCGTGTGCCCATCGTTCGCGCGGCGAACACAGGCGTTTCAGGCACCATCGATGCCAACGGGGCTCTTCGCGATGAAACCCAACTTTTTGTCGAGGCGGCACAGATCACCCAAATCACTCCCAGCAAGGGCAAGCTCACCTTCTACACCGCCTACGGCGATGTGTTCAGCTGGCTGTGCCTGGTCCTGACCCTTCTACTGCCCTTTACCGCTAGGCCCAACCAGCGCGACGCTGGCTAAGGGGTCAAGTGATTCAGGAGCAATTCTATATTGCGGTCGCCGGGTTTGGCGCCGATGAAACCCTCGATATCGCCGGGACCAGCCCGGGCATCGCCGTCAACATCTACCCTCGCCGCCAGTACCATCGGGCCTTCAAAAGTAGACCCCGGCATCATGATATCCTGCGGCCCTAAAGTAAATTCGTAGGGAAGCTGGATATCAGGGATTCGCTTGACCGCCAGGGGCGGGCCACGCTTCACGCCTTCTGACCGGGCAAAAATAAACAGAGTGCCGTTTTTCGGGATCTTGTTCTGTAGTGCCTCGCTCACACCGACCGTTCCCTGTATATTGTAGGCAGACGCGCTTATCAGGTTGTTCAACACCAGCTGAACCTCTTTTTGCCCTGCGGTGACTTCGATTTTTCCTTCCACATCGCCCGGACTTGATTTTCTGTTGCCATCCTGGTCCAGACGCGCTGTCAGGTTCAGAGCCCCCTCAAATTGGGTTCCATCGATCATGGTATGCAGTTGCCCAATCTCAAATTCAAAGGGAAACTGGAAGACACTGTGGCGTTTGACGGCAAGTGGTGGCCCGGCAGACACACCTTCCGGTCGGGCAAAAATGAATAATCTGGCGTTGGGGCTCACTTTCAGCTCAGGATTGAGCGAAATGGTGCCCGATACATCATTGACATGAATAGTCGGGTCGGCCTTACGAGCCAGCTCTTTTTTCAGGCTTTCGGGCAAAGGATGCTCTTTCAAGCCCTTGTCGCATCCCGAAACCAATAAAATTCCACAAAAAGACAAAAATAACGCTAATTGTTTCAAAATCTTCCTCCGATAAGAGCTTACAGGCCAAGGAAAAAAATCCTGGGACAGGTGCTTGACATCCTAAATTGCAGATATCATTAATACTGCAAGACCCAGTTTATAAATTTCATTGGCCCAAGAGGCTAAAACCGACCCAAAACGGTGGTTCATCACCTGGGCGGAGGCTCTTAATGTACCCTCCGAACCAGGGCGAATATACCCGGGTAGGCATAAGTTTGGAGTGTATCATGTTTCATGAAGTCAAAATATTTGATAAAAAAGGTAAAGTCAAAAAGGTTCTTTCCAGTAAAAAGCTCAGCAATAAGTACTGGGATTCGTTTTTTCACAACCCGCTGAGCGAAGCGATGAAAAAAAAGAAGGGACGAAAATCGCAAGCAGATGTGAATTTCGATGACGAAGATCTGAATTCGTCCAAAACTTGATAGAAACCACCAGGCTCCGCTAGCGAAGCCGAGGTAATAAATTTGGGATGATTTCGATTACTGGCTAACTCCTAATCCTCCACCAAGGTACGAGTTGGAAAGTTGAAATTACCCATTAACGTGGGAGGCCAATCCAGGAGGAAACGCCTCCCACGTGCCCCAATTTTTCTCCCCCCACTACATTTTTCCCATATTTCTGATAGCACCCAGAATTCCCGGAATTTGACGGGCCTTGATTTGTTTCAAACCTGAAACATGAAAATGGTGGCTTAAAAAATGCTCCAGCGCTTCCGGGGTTTTTTTACGTATACCAGGTCCGTGCATCCATAAATATTTGATCAACCTGATTTGAGCCTCAACACCATGGGAGGGTGATGCACGCCTGCTTCCACTCGCGCCAGTTGTATGCTCACTTCCCCAACCCAGGCTCTTAAAATGAACAAGCAGTTCTTCGGCCTGTTCATGGGTAAGGTCTTTGGCGGAACTTCGACCAAACAGGACATGCAAAAAACCGCGATACAATTCATCGGTCAGTTTTAAATCCCGTTTAGCGATATGGATCCTTGCCAGCTCGGCACGAGTCGGTCCGGCCAGCATGACGCTGGACCCAGCAGGCAATAACTTTCGCTGGTGAGAAAAGAGTTGGCTCGGCTGAACTAGCCCTTGCCCTGATAGATTAATAACTGGTTTTTTCAGCATATCGACACCTCCTAGACTTCTTATTAAAAATATAAGTCGAACAGGGAAAGTCTGCAACGAGGAGCCGGGATTATGTCCGCGGACGCGCTACAAGAAAGCAACAATGTGATATAAATTATTGAAAAAAGACCGCATGAAAAAAGAAGGAGGTTGCATGAACAATGAAGTGAACGCAGAGATGAAGGAATTCTGGAATGGTGAAGGGGGAAAAAGGTGGGTAGGCTTTCAGGAAAAGCTGGATGCCAGCCTCAAACCCTTTGGCCGCGCGACCATGGAAACGGCAACCCTTTCTGCCGGAGAAAGAGTCATCGAAATCGGCTGTGGTTGCGGAGACAACTCGATCGAAATGGCCAGCAGGGTTGGACCGGAAGGCCGCGTACACGGTATAGATATTTCTGAGCCCATACTGGAACGAGCCCGGGCACAGTCTGCAATGAAAAACAATCTCAGCTTCGAATGCGGAGATGCCCAGACCCACGGATTTGAAACCAGCGTCTTCGATATTGCCTTCTCCCGCTTTGGGGTGATGTTCTTTGACGACCCCGCAACAGCGTTCGGCAATATACGCTCAACGCTTAAACCTGACGGACGCCTTGCCTTCACTTGCTGGCGAACTGTCAAAGATAACGAATGGGTCCATCTGCCTCTTGGAGTTGTAGCGAACCACCTGCCGTTACCCCCGCCACCGGGTGCGAATGAACCCGGACCGTTCTCCTTCGGTGATCCGGAAAGGGTAAAGGATATTTTGCAAAAGGCCGGATTTATCGACATCGCAATTAAGAAATTTAACGCGCCGTTTAAAGTTGGCGAAAATCTTGATGACGCGGTGAGCTTTTTGACGCAGTTAGGGCCTGCCAATGCGGCGATCACCGAAGCGGACCCGGACGAAACAACTCGAACCCGTATCGCCAAAGACTTGCGTAACGCACTCACGCCCTACGACACAGGGCAAGGTGTCGTCATTGATGGCGCAACATGGATTGTCAATGCGCGTAATTCCTGACAAACATCGAGAACAATTTAGAAAAATATTTTCCCAGAAAATAAGGATACCGACATGACACAAGCTTTATTGACAGCGTTTCAACTTGGTCCGCACCTGCTTAAAAACCGTATCGTCATGGCTCCGCTCACGCGCATGCGTTCCCTCCCGGGCAATGTGCCGGGTCCGATGAACGCAACCTACTACGGGCAAAGAGCGTCGATGGGACTCATCATCACCGAGGCGGCTCAGGTCTCAGCGCAGGGAATCGGTTATCCCGGAACACCGGGCATCCATTCGCCTGCCCAGGTGGAAGGCTGGAAACAGGTCACCCAGGCCGTCCATGAAAAAGGCGGGAAGATTTTTCTCCAGCTCTGGCATGTAGGCCGGGTCTCGCATCCCTCCTTGCAAGAAGGCAATGCGCTTCCTGTCGCCCCTTCGTCTATCGCCATGACAAGCCAGGTATTCACCAACACCGGAGAGATGACAGCGCCTGTCACTCCCCGTGCTTTGGAACTCGATGAGATTTCTGTCATCGTACAACAATATCGTGATGGAGCTAAAAACGCGCTGTCTGCCGGATTTGACGGAGTGGAAATCCACAGTGCCAACGGATACCTGCTGGATCAATTTCTACAGGACGGAACCAATCATCGCGAAGATAAGTATGGCGGGTCGCTGGAAAACCGTTCACGCCTGCTCATGGAAGTTGTCACCGCCGTAACCGAAGTTTTTGGCAACGACCGGGTCGGCGTTCGTCTCTCGCCTCATGGCAGTTTTAACGATATCAGTGACTCCGATCCGGTTAAGCTCTTCTCCTATGTCGCCGAAGCCTTGAACCGGGTTGCCCCGGTCTATATCCATCTGGTAGAGCCGCGTGTCTCGGGAGGTGGGGAGGAATCGGACTTCCACGGCGAGTCAGCAACGCCAACACTGCGCAAAATATTCAAAGGCGCA
This sequence comes from Nitrospina sp., assembly GCA_018653085.1. Lineage (GTDB taxonomy): Bacteria > Nitrospinota > Nitrospinia > Nitrospinales > VA-1 > LS-NOB. Next base: position 113,506 of record JABIAY010000016.1, on the reverse strand, counting down.
TTGATCAGTGCCGGGGGTTATGACAGGGAAGGTGGTAATGCCACCATAGATAAAGGGGACGCAGACCTGATCGCCTACGGACGTCCGGCAATCGCCAACCCGGACCTTGCCGAGCGGTTCGCCATTCAGGCCGATCTCAACCCCTATGATCGCGCCACGTTCTATGGCGGCGATGCAAAAGGCTACACCGATTATCCAACTCTAAAGGCATGAACGGGGAGCCCGCAGAGTGAACACAAAAACCCGCAACTTTTATTGTTTTGCCAGTTCAATCCTCTCTCTTAGGTTTTCAGGTGCTTCAAATATATAGAACTGCCCCTCTTTTTGCATATTGAGAAAGTTCCATTTTTTAGCCATGTCCATAAGATCCTTCCGTGCGGTTTCATAAGCTATTCCATGCGTATTTTGGTGTCCGTAAGTTGTATAGATAAACCTCGGACTCTTCAACGCATGTTTTAATAGAGCTATCTGTCGGTAGTTTAGAAGTCTTTTTAAACGTTTTTTTCCGTCCAGTTGCTTTTCTGCCTGCTTAATTTCTTCCGCCTCTTTTTTCAAGAATTCAAACAACCCGTCTATGCATTTTTTTATCGCTGAAACCTGATGAATAATAAAATACGTTAAATCATTTTGGTCTGTTTCAGTATAAAGAAACGCTCGCTTGTATTGCCCCGGCTCTTCTTTTAACACTCGTGATATGGATGCAAACGAAATTAAATCGTAACCTTGGCGTGCGGCGAACCAATAAAAAAGTGCTCTGGAAGTACGACCATTTCCATCCACAAATGGGTGATCGTAGGCGAGAGCAAAGTGCAATATTATCGCTTTGACCAGAGGGTTGATGAAAGCTTGCGGGTTTTCTTCGTTAGCAAACTGACAAAGCCGCTCCATCCTTTCGGGCAACTCTTCTGATTTAGGAGGAACATGCAAAATTACGCCATCGAGAGGATCCATCACAACCACGTCATCTTCTCGCGTTCTAAATTTCCCAGCGGCCTCTGGGTTTTTGAGAGTGTCTTGGGTCAATATTCTGTGAAGCTCAAAAATTATGGATGGTGTAAGCGGTTCACTTTTTATATCCGCAATAAATTGCATGGCAAGATAATTGTTTTGAATCATCTGCTCACTATTATCTTTGGGCTTGCGACCTTGCCGTAGCATTTCTTTCGCGACAGGGGTAGTGGTGGCGGCTCCCTCCAATTGGCTGGAGTTAATGGCTTCATTTACCAGTGACCTGATAAGGTAAGTTTTTCTCAGGCCCGGATTAATTATTTCCTTGTTTGAAAATAGATTGCCTGCGGCATTTTTTGTCAGCTCATGCAGGTCTTTCTGCACACTGTCCGGGACTACGTATTTAAACTCATTTTGATGGGTATCCAACAGATTGATGGGTTTGTATAAATTTTGCCTGGCTAACTTTATTGCCGCCCACCATTTTTTAATGGTGAATCCCTCGGGTGGATCTATGTGCCTGAGCTTATCCCAGTGGAGATAGCGACCTTTCAAGTCTGTGGGTTGGCCCCACTTGTATAGCTTAATTAATTCGCCAGGCTCGCTTATCGCTTCCTGAAAAATCTCGTCTATGTCTGGAGGGGTCTCTGGTATTTTCATTTTATTTTCGCCAATCCACTCATACTAGTATTTAGCTAGTATGAGATTTTATATCTATATCTTGTGTAGCATGTGCGTTTAGTTGCCCTATTTTGGGTAGTTCTCAACAATATTTCTTTATACTAGAAATTAAAAAACTAGTATGAGACTAGTATGACCGAAAGTCAACCATATATACTAGAAATTGAAAAACTAGTATAAGGCTAGTATGTACACTTAAATTGACGAAAATTTGAAGGGGGAAATCGACAACGAGGGGTTGGTAATGAATCTATAAGGGGGGCTTTTACTTAAACTCGTTCCGAGCGGAAATCTTTGCCCTGCAGGTATACCTTCTTGCACATCTCCATGAGGCGGGAAAAAATGCGCGGACCGATTTTTTCTTCCAGAGTATAACGGGTGCTGGCGTTGGAAAGTTTTTTACTGTCTTCCGTGCCAATTCCGCTATCCAGCTTGTCTCTGAAATTGGTGGTGACCAGTGTCACCTTGTCATCATCGTTGTAGCGGGCGGAGATGAAATGATCGAGAATGGTCAGTTCCCATTCCGTGTTCCTGCCTTTGGCCAACTCATCGATCACCAATACCTTAACGTCCACATAAGGGTCCATGAATTCGCTTTCCGAGATGTCCTCGCCATAACCATGGCGAATGTCGCGGAGCAATTCAAAAAAGTCGACAAACTTGCATTCAACTCCATGCGCTAAAATCAGTTCCTTGATGATGGATACGGCAAGATGGGTTTTGCCAAGGCCGGGCTCGCCCATGAAAATCAGGCCCTGGCTGTACTGGCCTTTCATCTGAATGAATTCTTTGATGAAGGTTCTGGAGTGCGATAAAGCGTCTTTCAGTAACCGATGCCTGGGAGTCGCAACCTCAAAATTACCCAGACTCTCATGCACGAATTTACCGGGAATCCCAGCCTGGTTGAAAAGTTTCAGTTTCTTATTAAAGTCGGCGCATTGGCATTCGCTGATTCGGGAAATGCCATCGGCACCTTCTGCTAAAATTCTTCCTGTACCCTGGCACAACTCGCAGTCAAAACATTTACAGGCTGTGGCCTGGACTTTGCCTTTTTTATTGGACACCACATACTGGTGGTCGCGGCAGGTACTGCAGTTTACCGAATTGGCGGTTTTACTTTTCATGCCTGAGATCGCTCCATTTCCGCTTCGATAAAAACCTTGAGATAACTGAGGCCCATGCGCGAAGACTGACGGGTGTTCTGCTGGTCAAACTCGGCGACACCATTTTCGATGCCCCGGCAGACAATATTGACCGGTATGCCCCGGCTTTCCCATTGCTGGATGAGGTCGTAGTCGGTGGCGGAAAGTGCCAGTCCCGAATCTTTCAGGGAAAGAAAAAACCGCTCAACAGTAACAAGATAATTTTCGTTGCTCATGAAATTTACGGAAAAAAGGAAAGAAAAAAATTTACCTGCCTACAACGCAACTGCTCACCGAACCCACGCTAGTGGGTTAGGATTTTATGTCGAGGATGGTGCCTATCAATTCGTCGTTGGCTTTAATGACATTGACATTGGCTTTGAATGCCACTTTTGACACGATCTGGTCGACAATCTCTTCGGTGATATCCACGTTGGAGCCTTCGAGAAATCCGGAACGAACTGTGCCCAGTCCACCTGTTCCCGGGTTGCCTGCAACGGGTGCGCCCGATGCCGCCGACTCGTTCAACAGGTTACCGCCTGCCGCCTGCAATCCTGACGGATTCTGAAAATTGGCGAGTTGAAGCTGGCCGGCAACCTCAGTCTGGCCTCCTACCTGGGAAGAAATTTGCCCATTGGCATCCACACTGATTCCGGTATTGTTTCCGGGGATATTGACCGCCGGTACCAAAGCATTGCCACTGGCATCCACTATATTTCCGGCATTATCTTGTTTGAAGCTTCCCGAACGGGTGAAGCTGGTGCCTCCATTCGGATTGGTGACCTGGAAAAATCCGTTGCCGTCTATAGCGAGGTCCAAAGGATTGTTAGTCGGTATCAACGCGCCCTGGGTATTGGATTTGGAAATATCATTAACCCTGGTGCCGCCCGATTGCAACTCAACGCTGTTGACATCGCTTTTCTTGAAACCGGGGGTGTTGACGTTGGCAACATTGTTGGCGCTGTTTTGCAGTCTTTGGGACGCATTTTTCAATCCCGTTAACGCACTGAAAATCGGACCTAACATAACCAAATCCTCCTTATCCTTGTCTTAGGAATATAGGACTTCTTCCGAATTTTTCAACAAGACCCTCTGTTTCTTCAATGGCAGTAATGAAAGACTCATGGCCGTTTCATCACAATTGTCTTTATGCAGGCAAGCCTGGCAATCGTTCCACACCTTTTGCGGCAGTTGCATTTTATCGACGATTTCGAATCCAAGTTTAGTGAACAGCGGCACCGCATAAGTCAGAACAAAAGCGGTATCACAGTCGTCCTTCAATAAAGCGCGTTCAATACTGCCCTGAACCATTTCGGTGGCGATGCCCTGCCGATGATGACGCGGGTCCACACCGAGTGAACGGATTTCTACCAACTTGTCCCAACCGAACTTCAGGCTACAGATGCCGATGACTTCATCCTGTTTTTCGTAAACCATAAAGTCAGCAATGTTCTGTTCGATTTCTGCCAACGAACGAAACAGCATTTTGCCGTCCTCGGAATAGAAACAGATCAAATTCTGGATGGCGTGCGCATCCTCTATTTTAGCTTCTCGTAACATATATATAAGAACCTTAATCAAAAAAACCCCGGCTTTCAACCAGGGAATTGATAAACATTGAAATTTCGCTAATTACTTGTAAAAACTTTTTTTAGCTGTGGCGGTGATTCTTTAAGTATCTAGGAATATGGAAAAATAGTCAATGGCAATTGACAGGCAGGAAACCAAATTAATGTCCCCCTCCCTATGAAGGGAGGGATGTAAAAATACGGCCACCGGCGGCTCGCCGGAGCCTAGGAGTTGACTACCAGTTGGTCTTTGAGTTGGTCGATGAGGAGGATGTTGTTGATCGAGATGGCGACTTTGTCGGCCATGCGTTCGAGAAACTCGGTACCGAGTCCATCATGAAAATGGAAGGGTTTGGGACTGCCAAATGCTATCGCCCCGACCATGGCATCCTGCGCCATAATAGGAACAAGCGCTTCAGATTTTATATCGCTGTGCCCGCTATTGGGACCAAACACTTCTGAGTCTTCGATCTCACTACGCAGGACGGGTTTGAGTCCGCTCACAAACCAGTCGTTGGCGGTTTTCTGACAAATGAATTTCACCATTCCGTCCAGGTTGCCGTTGTAGCGTTGCCGCAACCGGTCTTCCATAAAATGGTCGGACCCTTTGACCAGACACAATAAAACACTGGGGATACCAAACCGGTTGGGAATTTCTTTTTTCAATTGATCAACCATTTGGTCGAGGTTGGTACTGGTCAATACCAGTCTTTCTATTTCGAACAGGTGTTCCTGGATTTTTTCATTGGCACGGGAAATCTCGAACAACCATTCCAGTTTGCTTTTAAGATGTTCTTTATCATCGTGAACCCGCTTGATAATCCGGTCAGCCAGACTCAGCGTGCTCATGGGCTCGATAGGCAGGTCATCATCTTTAATCTCTTTGATTTTTTTCAACAACTCCGGGTATTCGTTGAAGAACTCAAGATGCTCGTTAAGGTAAATAGCCATCTGGTCTTTGTTCATAAAATTCCCTGTCATAATTATGAATAAAATTCGAAGTGGCACCAATGTACCACAAACTCCTCCCATCTCATAAAAATAAAACGCATAAAATCAATGGGTTATGGGATTATCGGAACCCCCACTAGGCGTGGGGCCAGTGTGTAAAGCTTTCGCTGGCGAGCAAAGGCTCATCTCGACTTGAGGAGCTATTGCCCAGTTCCCTCTCCCGGGAGGGAGTGGAACCATTTATAGAGGGCGGGCAGGACCACCAGGGTCAATGCTGTCGATGAGAGTATGCCGCCGATGACCACCGTTGCCAGTGGACGTTGCACTTCGGCACCGGTACCTGTTGCCAGAGCCATGGGAATAAATCCTAAAGAAGCGACCAGTGCCGTCATCAAAACAGGTCGCAATCGGGTGAGCGACCCTTGCCGAATGGCATCGTCTACAGGCAGTCCGTCTTCCCGCAGTTCACCAATGACGGAAATCATCACCAGTCCGTTTAACACAGCAACACCGGAAAGAGCAATGAAACCAATTGCGGCGGAAATGGATAAAGGAATTCCTCTAACCCACAAGGAGAAGAAACCTCCAGTCAACGCCAGCGGAATTCCTGTAAAAACGAGAAGCGCGTCTTTCATCCGATCCAACGCGGCAAACAACATGAGCAGGATTAAGAGGAGTGCCAGTGGGACTACGATCCACAACCGTTGAGCGGCTGAAATCAGATGTTCAAACTGCCCGCCCCAGGCAATCCAGTACCCGGGATCGAGAGAAACTTTTTCTTCAATGATCTTCTGTGCCTCTTGCACAAATGAACCCAAATCGCGACCCCTGACATTAGCGGTGACAACAACCCGGCGTTTGCCGTTTTCCCTGCTGATCTGATTAGGACCTTTTGCGATAGAAAATTCCGCCACAGCAGAAAGCGGGATGTAGTTCAGGTTTTGACCGCTACCCGGTATCTTCGCTGGAGAGACAACATCATGTTTATCGGAGAAATTTTTTGGCAGAGCTATAGGAATTCTTTTAAGACGTTCCATATTCGTTCGTATATCTTCCGGCAATCTCACGATAAGTTCAAAACGCCGGTCTCCTTCAAAAACCTGTCCGGCACTTTTCCCGCCGATGGCAATCGCCACGACATCCTGAACAGCGGAAACATTCAGTCCCAGTCGAGCCATCAGCTTGCGGTTCAGTTTAAGGGTCAGCACGGGAAGTCCTGTCACCTGTTCCATCGAAACATCGGAGGCACCGGGAATATCTGCAAGAACGTGTTCAACTTCGTCTGCTACGGATACGAGGGTTTCTAAATCATCACCAAAAACCTTCACCGCTATATCACTGCGAACACCGGCTATCAATTCGTTGAAGCGCATTTCAATTGGTTGGATGATTTCGTATTTGTTACCGGGGACTTGTTCCAGTTTGTGTTCCAGTTCTTCGATGAAGTCAGACTTTGTGCGGGTCGGATCGGGCCATTCGGACCGGGGTTTAATCATCGTGAATACATCGGCAACGCTTGGAGGCATCGGGTCGCTGGCAATATCTGCCGTGCCGATCTTGGCGAACACGAAATCCACTTCCGGCAGTTCCTTGATTTTTTTCTCCAGCGTGTCCTGCATTGCAACGGCCTGGGAAAGACTGGTGCCGGGAACACGCAAAGCATGGATAGCAAGATCTCCTTCATCCAGAGTCGGGAGAAACTCGCTTCCCATGCGAGTGGACAGGAGCAGACTCAAGACAACAAGAACTCCGGCAAAAGTAATGACCGTGGGCCGATTGTTCAGCGAAAAGTTCAATATGGGTTCATAAATATTGCGAATCCATTTCAACAACGGATTTTCTTTCTCCGATATATGCCCGGATGAAAATTGCGCTACCATGGCGGGAATAAAGGTGACAGATAAAATCATGGCCCCGATCAATGCCGCCAGAACCGTGAACGCCATGGGCTGAAACATTTTCCCTTCGATCCCGGTCAAGGTAAGAATAGGCAGGTAGACGATCATGATGATGAATCCGCCAAAGATACTTGGTCGGGAGACCTCTTTGGTGGCGTAAGCAACCAGTCCGAAACGTTCGTCACGGGTCAGGACGCGTCCCAGCTTTTTTTGTTCTTCCGCTAATCGGCGACTGCAATTTTCCACAATAATGACTGCGCCATCCACGATGATGCCAAAATCGATGGCACCGAGACTCAACAGGTTGCCGCTGACCCTATTGCCCACCATCCCCGTTACTGCAAACAACATGGAAAGGGGAATGACCAGAGCGGTTATGAGAGCGGCGCGGAAATTGCCCAGGAATAGAAATAAAACGGTAATGACCAGAAGTGCGCCTTCCAGCAAATTGTTGCGGACCGTTTGCAGGGTGGCATTGACCAGGCGCGTGCGGTCATAGACGGTTCGTGCCACCACGCCTTCCGGCAAAGTCTGATTGATCGCTTTCATTTTTTCGGCGACCCTCAACGAAACGGTTCGGCTGTTTTCGCCTTTCAGCATGAACACCGTACCCAGCACCACTTCTTCGCCGTTTTTGGTGGCGGCCCCGGTTCTCAGTTCCTTGCCGAGACTCACCTCTGCCACATCCTTAATATAAAGAGGAACGCCCTGATGGGAACCGATCACAATATTTTTTATATCCTCCATGCCCGCTACCTGGCCCGGAGTTCTGATGAGGTATTGTTCCCCGCTATGTTCAATATAGCCTGCCCCCATGTTGGCATTGTTCTTCATGAGAGCTTCCATAACACTGTGGAAAGTGATTCCATAAGCCATCAGTTTTTCAGGGTTCGGAGCAACCTGATACTGCTTCACAAAACCACCGATACTGTTGACATCCGCGACGCCGGGAATATTGCGCAATTGCGGACGGATGATCCAATCCTGAATCGTTCTTAATTCAGCAGGCGAATAGGAACCCGCAGAGTCCGCGTCTACCGACCACATAAAAATTTCGCCAAGCCCTGTGGTGATGGGTCCCATGATGGGTTCCAAACCCACAGGCAGAGTTGCCTTCACTTCCTGCAGACGAGCGTTGATCAGTTGCCGGGCAAAATAAATATCCGTACCGTCTTCAAAAACCACCGTGACCTGTGACAGTCCGTATCGGGAAATGGAACGTGTATAAGACAGCTTTGGGGTTCCCGCAATAGCCGTTTCGACAGAGAAGGTAATACGTTTCTCAACCTCAAGCGGGGTGAAACCCGGAGCCTCGGTATTAATTTGCACCTGAACATTGGTGATATCCGGCACCGCGTCAATCGGCAGGATTTGGAAGTTGTACGCCCCCAGCACCGCCATTGCCAGGGCGCCCAATATCACAAACATCCTTTGTTTGATGGAAAACCTTAAAATTCTTTCAAGCATAAAAAGTCCCTTAACCTAATGACTGTGAACGGCAGATGATTTTTCGATTTCAGCCTTCACCACAAAACTGTTTTGCACGACATACTGTTCTCCGGCTTTCAAGCCCGCGAGAACTTCCACCCGGTCGCCGTCGTTTTTGCCTAGTTCCAGTGGTCGGGCTTCAAAGAAGTTTCCGTATTTGACGAATACAACAGACCAGTCCCTGATCGTTTGGATGGCTTTTTCTGGCACGGCAATAGGAACCTTGCGTTCCTCAAAGACCAACCTCAACGTGACAAAAGTTCCGGGCCGCCAATGCCCTTTAGCGTTGGGAATGACCACCCGCCCTGTAACAGTCCTGCTTGTTTCGTCTATTATGGAATCGAGATACGTCAGTTTCCCCTTGGCTTCCATTCCAAGATTGTCATCCTTGACGACAACGTTTTGGCCCAGCTTCACATATTTGAGATCCTTCGCCGGAATAGCAATGTTCACCCACACATCCGAAAAGTCTGCGAGGAGAAAAATATCATCATCATTTTTTACCGCTTCTCCAGTGGTCAGGTGCTTTTGTATGACCACTCCTCCCAGAGGAGACCTCAACTCATACTGGGTAAACATACGTTCTTTCTGGCTGGGTAACATACCGACTTCCCCATCTGTTAAGCCCAGCGCAAAAAGTTTTTGCCGGGCTGTTTGGAGTTTGAGTGTTTCCATCTCATCGGTTCTCTTTTTTTGACGAACTGCCCACTGACTGTCGTAGGCTATCTTTTCGCGCAAGGCGATGTATTTGGCTTCCCCGCTCTTGTAGTTTTCCACGGCAAGTAAGTATTCAGATTCCGAAGAGATGCCTTTCTCAAGTAGTTTTTTCTCACGCAGGTAGACAGACTTTGCCAGGCTCAATTTCGCATAGGCGGAGATGAGCAGTTCACGGCTTCTACCAATTTGCAGGTCTTTCAGTTGACGATAGACTTCCTCCAAATCCAGATCCTTTTGCAGGAGGTCCAGCATTTGAGCCGTGTTTTTTGAGATGAGGGTTTGTCTTTCCAGATCCAGCTTTGCCAGGTTGACCTGTTTGGTAGCGGCAAGATAATTGATTTTTGCGTCAGCCAACTCCCGGCTTTCAATAATCGCCAGAACATCTCCGACCCGGACCCGGTCGCCTAAATCCTTGAAAACTTTTTTCACCACACCATTCAGCCGCGGAACAATGTGAACAACCTTCTCCTCGTTGAGACCGATTTCCCCGGACAAGTTAATCAGGTTTTTCAGCTTGGCGGGGCCTGCGGTTTGAATGGTGATGTCGGCATTTTTAATCGCTTCGTCAGGCAACTCCACCCTGGCCTCAATTTGTGCAAACTCCCATTCATAGGTTTGCTCTTTCCAGCGAGCACGGATTTTTACGTCAAAGGAATGCGGTTCGACCACCTCTTTATCACCCAGAAGATATCCACCGGCCGGCTTAAAGTGAATTTCATCGACCCGGTCCAATCGTTTTAAATTGATGCTCAGGTCCACTTCATTAAGAGGCACGGCTTTCCCTGAGGCATCGGTTACATAAACTCTGAATTCAGGCGGGATGCCGGTTTCAAAAATTTTAACCTCAACCTCTAAATCATCTTTGGAAAACAACCAACCACCATGCGACCCTCGTGGAATAGCACCGGCCTCACCCGATGCGGCGGCAGGTTCGTGCGAATCACGGTTCACGGTAGCCATATCCATATTCAGGATCATTTTTCCCGCGAACACTCCTAGAATCAAAATCAGTGGCAGTAAAATAAATTTCTTCATTGTCCCGGTTCTCCCTTTATTGCAGTCAGAGTAAAGGCCGCCAGGGATTCCCCAATGAGCCTTTCAATATCAGCAACCGCAATATGGTAATTAGCCAGAGAATCAAGGTATTGTCTCTTTGCTTGAAAAAAAGTTTTCTGGCTGTCCAACACATCTAAATAACCAAATTTCCCGAACCTGTAACCTTCGCTGATTCCATCGAAAGCTTTTTGAGCTCCGGGAAGTATCTCGGCCTTGATCGAAAGAACCTGTGAGTGGAAAAAGGTCAGAGTGTTGTAGGTTTCCAATAGATTCTTTTTTATGTTTACTTCCATAGCTCGTTTTTCTGCCTGGGCTTTGCCTAACTTATGGCGCGCTTCTTCGATGGCTCCCTGGTTTCGATCAAACAGTTGCAGGGGAATTGATATTCCAAAAATCAGCGCGCTGTCATCCGTTGTTTCCAGGCGTCTGAATCCCCCTTGAAGTGTTACATCAGGAATTCTTTTAGAAAGCTCACTATCTAAAACTGCCTGGCGTTGGTCCGTTTCCGTTGCCCAGCGCGCAAGGTCAGGGTTGTTGGTCAAGCGTTCCATTAAACTTTCCAAAGTGGGAACCGTGGAAATCTCAAATAGATCCCCCAGGGCAGATTCATATTGCGCTTCAGGACTCCCCCAGGTAACAGACAAATTACTGCGTGCGGCCTTTAACTCGCGTTTTGCCTTTTTTAATTCTATCTGCATGGAAGAAAGGCTGATTTCAGATTTCGTCTTTTCCAGAAGAGCCACTTTTCCCGCCTTGACTCGTTCATCCACCGCATTGAGGAATTGTTCGCCAAGATGCACCAGATCCTTGGTGAGTGATACTTGTTGCTGGGCTTTCAATACATCCGCATAGGCTTTTGCTACCTGCGTCAATACCTGCATGCGTTTTGTTTCGTAATCCCAATCGGCCAGCTTCTTCGATAATGTATTGGCGCGTAACCTTGCGGCTCTTTTCCCGCCTAGCTCAACCAGTTGACTGAGCTGAATGGTCGTTTGTGACTGGTCGAATCCGTTAAAACTTCCTGAGCCTGCGGCATCTTCCACCATGATTTCGAGTTGTGGATTGGGTATGAGGTCCGACTGCAAAGCATGTGCTTCTCTGGCACGTTGCTCAAAGGAAAATACCTGCAGTTGTGGGTTATTCAGCAGAGCTAAAGCCACAGCTTCTTTTAGGGTAATGGGACGACCTTTGTTAAGCTCAATCGCTCCATCCGTGTCCGCAAAGCTGGCACTGGGTATCCAGAGCAAAACAATCAGGACAAGCTTTAATAGAATTAATATTTGCCGCATATAAACTTCCTCAGTTAAATTTGAAAACTCAGGACATCACAACAGATCAAAAAACCTGAAAAGAACGGATCAAGGATTTACTGAAAGCAAACCTGGAGCGTCTGTTGAGGTACGTTCGTTAGCGATGAATGAGATGAAAAATTAAATGAGGAGTGCGGGTGGAGAACGGGAAGAATGTGGACTTCCGCTGAATCGCGATTGCAAGAAGGTATTTTTGGAATCTACGGGAGCAGAAACCAGAGGGTTGGAAATTTCAAAGCGTGTAGTAGGATGTCCGACCTGTTTAAAGGTCAGCCCCTGCTTGAAAGACTTGAAGTTTTTGGTCGGGATAAAAAAACTGGAATCGCCTTCGTCATTTTCTTCAGACGAATGCGAATGATGAAAATCGTCATCCAGTTCATGGTCGGGAGAATGCCCGTTAACCAAATGGGCATAAGCTTCCAAAGTCGCGGAATGATAACGCCCCGAATGCTGGTGATCCTCAACCTGCTCAAGGTGACTATGCGTGGTTTCGGGGTGATAATGGGATGGAAACAGGATGAATTGAAATGCCCAAAGGCAAACTAAAGCAAACATCAACCCATAATTTTTTTGGCAAAATCTAATCATTAAAAAATCTCGCAACACCCTTGATCGGGCCATTCATTCTATATGTATCGGTAAGTGTACTAAAAGTATAAAGGGAATCTATTCTAAAATGCTACTTTTTTATTTGAATGGGAAAAATTAAGGATCCCTGAAAATATCTCATGAGTAAGAAATAACTTACCTTAAACACCCGGAAGTCCTGATTATTTAAGACCAATAATTTTGTAGCTCCCCTCAGTTTGTAACGTCACCACAATGTCTGTGTGCCCCTTATTCTTCCAGTACCACCCATGGGAACCCTCAAAGGACGCGGTAAAAGAACCTCGCACGTTATTGGCTGTGCTAATGGTATAGCTTTCAAAATAACCTGTAGTATCGCCCTGCGGTTCTCCATGGAAATCGAAATAAAGTAATTCACCGCCCTTTGTTGACCAGCCGTATCGCATGGCATCACCGCCAACCAAATAAAATTTATACTCCAGTCCTTTTCCAGCTGGAATGCTAATGTCCACACTATCCTCTTGATCCGATAGTGTTGGTTTAGTTGAAGCAACTTGGGTTGTTGCGGCTTGGGCGGTCGAAGTCTGGCCTGACAACTGAGTTAACCGCATCATTTTTCCCAGGCCTGTTGGATCAGTCCCAAACTCAGCTGGTAATATCGCTACGAAAAAAACAATCACTGCTAATACTGCCGCAAAGGCTGTTGCCTTTAATAACGTTTTTTTTGATTGAACAGTATGTTCCAATTCATGTTGTGCTTTGCCCGTATGTTCTAATTCAGTCATATTATTATCCTATGGTATGCCAAAAGTAACCAGTGAGTTGGTAAGCGACTAACATCATGCCACCACTCATCAAAAGCGAATTGGCTACAGTTGAAAATTGTAAAAAACTCCTATGCCTACGCCAAAAACTGATTGCAATGAGAACTACTGTCAGCGCAAAGAATTGACCGAACTCTACACCAACATTGAAGGCAATCAGGTTCTCAAGTAAACCTTCACTTGGAATATTGAATTCCTGCAATTTAGTAGCCAAGCCAAAACCGTGGAATAATCCAAATATCAGAACGGCAAGTTTTGTATTAGGCTGGTAGCGAAATAAACGTTGAAAACCTCCTAGATTGTCAAACCCCTTATAGACCACAGAAAATCCGATAATGGCATCGATTAAATAGGGGTTAACAGCAATATTATTCAAGACACCAGACATTAAAGTGAGGCTATGTCCTATGGTAAATAAAGTGACATACACCAGGACATCTTTTGTTCGATAGAGAAAAAAGATAACACCTATGAGAAACAGTAGGTGGTCATAACCCGTCACCATATGCTTGGCGCCTATGTATAAAAACGGAACAACCGACACACCCTGGTTGTCGAGTAAAAATTGTTTTGTATTATCATCGACGCCGTGAGCCAAAACAATTGATGGCAATCCAATAAGGCAGACGAGTAAAAAAAAGATTGTAATTGACGTTGATTTGAATGACATGCTAACGATTACTCCTATTTAACTCAGTAAACTGCTATATCCTGCCAGGCCTCATTACAGGTTTTTAAAGTTTCCGTGAAAATTTGCGGCGATATACTCTCCGTAAATATTAAGCAAAAGATAAAGAGTTTTTTGCTCCTCAATATTTCTAAAAGATACAATAAAATACTGAAGGCCTTTTTTGAATATGGTTTTGTCTGTCACTTTCGCCCAACTGGAATTTAATTTTTTATCATTACTGGCCTCTGATTTCTCAACCATTATTTCCAAGTACTTCGAGGCTACTATTATTGCCTGCTTATCGTTTATAGGTTCGCCATGGTCTGAGTGACTGAAAGCCATATTTGGGATTAGCAAAACCAACCCTAAAAAACATAAAAGGCTGATATTCATAAGTGTGCGCATAAGTTTTCCTTATTATTAAAAAATTGTGAAAAATATTAAGATCGGGTTCATGGGCATTTTTATTCAAGCTATGACCCTGCGAGTCACTTGGGCTTCCTCCAAGAATCTGAGGTACCGCTCCAGAATCAAACCCGCTTATTCGCAAAAAGCGAACACAGGCGGCCCGTGGGAATATGTTCGTTAGCGATTAATGAAGTAAAAAATTAAATGAGGAAAGAGGGGGGAGAACGTTCTTTAGGTCTGTCCGGCGGATCAGAATTCTCTATAGGAAGAATATTGGAAAAAACGTAAGAAATAAGAAGTGGTTCTGCAATGATAAAACTATGTTGGACATCCCCATTCTTTACGACCTTGAAAGGAGGTTCCGGTTTCAGGCTCGATTTGTGGAGGTTGATTTCGTAATTGCCGGAATGATCATCATCAAAAGGGCCAGAGTGATGATGGTCTTCGTTCTGCAAAGGCTCTGTGGCATGGTTATTTACTACATGATTGAAGACGCCATGCTCATGCGAATGAATAGGGCTCAGATGTTGGTGGGACGATAACTCACCGGAATGTGCGTGAACGCTCTCCAGATGATAATGATGAGATGGAAAAAAGACGAATTGGAATCCCCAAAGGAAAACCAAAGCAAACATCAGCCCATAATTTTTTTTATAAAAAGTAATCACAAAAAGTCCTACAGCATTAGCATTCTGGCAAAGCTATTCATTCTATTCAGCAGATGTACAAAAATTATAAACAAAACCACGGGATTTAGTCAAATTTGTCGGCTGAAAAACAGGTTCCATGTATTTTAGAATCTCGTCCCAGCCCCAAAGAGCAGTGGCAAAAAAATCTCGAAATAGATTTAAATTAGTGCCAAAACAGCTTTATGCAGGAAAAATCCTACAACCAGCATCCCCAGCCCTGCAGAATAGGATTGCCAGAACGAAATATTTAACTTTTCGGCAAGCAAAAAGGGCACAAAAAAAAGCAAAGATACCGGAACCCCCACAAAGATACTTCTCGCAAACGCTATCGCAGTTGGAACGCTTTTATACTCAGTGTAGGAAAAAACCAGGGCAATCAGGCTTGCTATGGGCAAAGCCAATATGAAACCAGCAAGATCAGGCCTTTTTCCAGAGAGCCAGGCACAAAAACTGATTACGATTGCCGCGATGAAAACTTTTAAAAGGAACAAAGTCATGGTCTTCCTATCTTCCCTGTAGTTCAGAACCACCTGCCCTATTGTTAATTCGTCACTGCCTCCTCAGGAGGAGGCACAGGAGGGCCCTTGTGACCACAACCTGCCAGGCCACCAAGACAAATCAGGGTCATTAACAGGAATAAAGTGGATTTTAATTTAATACTCATATTTTACTCAGTTTTTTCGTTAATCGGGAAATCTGCGCTTTCACCTGTTTTTTCGCCGTTCCCCCATGAACATTTTTCCGGTCCACAGAGTTCTTAAGGGCAATATGCTCCGAGACATCTTCTTCGAACCGCCGGGAAATTTTGCGCAGTTCCTTCAGCGAAAGATTATCCAGAGTTTTTCCACTATCCAAACAATAGGCCACGGTTTTTCCGGTAATTTCATGCGCCTCACGGAAGGGAACCCCCTTCAAGACCAGATAGTCCGCCATGTCGGTGGCGGTCAAAAATCCGCTGGCTGACAGTTCTTCGACTGAAAGTGATTTAAATTTTGCCGACTTCATCATACCGGTGAAAATTTTCAGGCAGACTTTGACCGTATCCGCCGAATCGAACAAGGGTTCCTTGTCCTCCTGCAAATCTTTATTGTAGGCCAGCGGCAATCCTTTCATCAATGTAAGGAGGGAAACCAGATTGCCAAACACCC
This sequence comes from Nitrospina sp., assembly GCA_018653085.1. Taxonomy (GTDB): domain Bacteria; phylum Nitrospinota; class Nitrospinia; order Nitrospinales; family VA-1; genus LS-NOB. Next base: position 97,441 of record JABIAY010000016.1, on the reverse strand, counting down.
GGCCAGATTTTCCCCGAATCAGTTCCGCCGCATCCGGATTCTTTTTTTGCGGCATGATACTGCTCCCTGTGGTGAAAGCATCGGACAGTTCCACAAACCCGAACTCACTGGAATTCCAAATGACCAGTTCTTCTGAGAACCGGCTGAGATGCATCATCAATAAAGCCGAAGCACTGCAAAATTCAGCGGCAAAATCCCGATCCGCAACTGCATCCATGCTGTTATGGGAAATTTCCGGAAAGTTTAAAAGTTTAGCGGTGTATTGACGGTCGATGGGAAAATTGGTTCCAGCCAATGCCGCCGAACCCAGCGGCATGACGTTGATCCTTTTTCGTGCGTCAACAAAGCGGTCTTTGTCCCGAAGAAGCATTTCCACATAGGCCAGAAGATGATGCGCAAGCAAAACCGGTTGCGCCCTTTGTAAATGCGTGTACCCCGGAATCACCTTATCGAGATTCTTTTTGGCAAGACTCACCAGAGTCTTGCACAACTGGTCGATGTCTTTTACCGTCTCATCCACCTCGTTGCGTAAATAAAGACGGATGTCCAGACAGACCTGGTCGTTGCGACTGCGGGCGGTGTGGAGCTTGCCAGCAGTAGGGCCTATGATTTCACGCAGGCGGCTTTCGATACTCATATGAATATCCTCCAACTCGTCCTTGAACTGGAAACGCCCCTCATCACATTCTTTTAAAATCCGCTTCAATCCTTTTTGGATTTTCTGTGATTCGGCTGAAGAAATAATTTTACAACGCGCCAGCATTTTGCAATGCGCGATACTTCCCTCAATGTCGCAGGCGTATAACCGCTTATCAAAAGAAATGGAAGCCGAGAAGGTTTCCATTAAAACATCCGTCGATTGTTTGAACCTGCCACTCCATGGTTTTTTCATTTTTCGTGCCCCGAAGGGGTAATAAAGTTTTTTGTAATCCGTTTTTATCTCGGCCCCACGCCTAGTGGCTCCCTCGCTAGAGAGTGGCGGAGGATGGGGGAATGAAATCCCGCTTTTTAACCCATTTATCTTTTTGCACGATATTGACGCGGGTTCCCAGGGGAACCATCTTGGCCAGGAAGTTCAGATACCATTCCTGGATATTGGGGCACCCAGCACTGCCATTTCGCCAGTCAAAGTTTTTCTTGAAGAATTCGTTTACCTTGCTCGCATTGACTCCGTGGATGCCATAACTGCCGGGAACCGGATCGCCCAGTCGTTTCATACCCATCCACCAATGTCCGATTTCATGGTCTTCATGACCAAACGGAATCGCCCGCACCCTTGTTTTTCCATTTAGCGTTTCTTTTTTATACCAGGTGGGTTTGTAAGCCTTATTCTTTATTTCATATTCTCCGACAGGGGTTTCTTCCCCGGCCCTTCCGAAAATACTTTCTATTTCCATAATTTCTTCATCGTTGTAATAAACTCTCAAGGCACCGCTTTCAACGATTCCCAAAAGATACCAGAGTTGTGGGTTTTTATAGTTGAAAGAAGCCACATCCTTGGCATTGTACTTCAAGGTCATTGTCTGCCCGGAGCGTACATAGCTTGCACGTTTGTTGTTATAAACCTGTTTCAGAATGTATTTCAGGTTTTCCGTGACTTTGTTATTCAAAATCATCTGCTCAATCTGCACGCTGAGCTCGGCGTTGAACTTGCGCGTTTCTTCCAGCTCGACCGAGGCCACAGTAAGATCCTGGCGAATCTGCGCCATTTCTTCCTTGGAGACCAGGCCAACCTTACTCAAGCCCTGATACCAGGCCACATCTACTTTTTGCCGGGTTTGCGCACCAAGAACAAACTGGTAGATCAGGGTTCCACTGATAATTAATGCTCCAATGGAGATTCCCACCAGTTTCAGAGTTCGTTTGACATTGTTGGACAGGCGGTATCTGGCAACCTCAAATTTTACTTTTTTATTTTTTTCTTCCAGAGCGCCAAATGTTGCTTTGTGGAATTTTTCCAGCAGGCGACGTTCGAGTCTGGACAGGGTGGGGGTGTGAGCTCTCAGCTTTTCTATGATCCAATACAGGTTTTCGCGGGTCTTGCGGTCATAGCTACCGCTTGGATCTTTATTGCCGATCAGATTGTATTCGTTAATATTTAAAACTGTAAGCTTGTTTTCAGGTTTCATATAACCCAGTCCACTATCCTAAACTGCTGGCAATTCTTTTAAAGTTGCCAAACAAATTACCTTTTCCGCTTTTCTTCAAAAACTGAATAATTTCGTCATTACTATTGGAAAGAGTGGGGCAAAATTTGTTCTCGCTGATGATGTTTTGTGCAATCAGATTGATAGAGTTGGAAAGAGAACTGTCCTTATCGTAAAACAAGGTGCCCCGATTATTGGTTATGTTGATGATCTTGTGATGGGGAACCATTCCAACCGCATGAATCCTGTTCTTATAGTCTTCAAACCGGTCCAGAGTATCGAGATATTCCCTCAACTGGTCGAGGCAGTTTGCGATTTCCTTGGACTGTTGGCAACGATTGAAAATGATTCCGAATTTTTTGTTTGCCAGAATTTCCGCCACCGCCTTCTCACCTTTAGATGCGATCATGCGGTTGACATAAGCTTTGTCCAGTCCGGATAACCTTCCCTGCTGATAGTCATGGTAAAAGTCTTCATAATAATCAATGAAAGAGTGGAGAGCGTCAATACTGCCATTGATGGCAATATTATTGCTCATGTCAAAAATAAAAATAACCTGATCAATCGAATTCATCAATGAGGACAAATGGTTCACACCGCCTGCTGGCGTATCGAGCACCACATAGTCGAAACGTTCCGTCAGCTCATTGATAAACTCCAGAAAAAGGAGGAGAAATTCCGGTTCATTGATGCGTTTACGATGGCTTTTTTTGCCGAGAATGGGAACCTCGCCACCCAGCAGGGAAAATTTAAACTCCTCAATATAATTGATGTATTCATCAGCTGTTGGCCTGGAGTTGGCTTCATGTTTTTTCAGGACCTGCTTTAGCTCGCCCATATCTATTTTTTTCAGGAGCGGCTTGAGGGTCTTGATCTGGGTTACCGTGTAAACCTGGCTCCGCTCCAGAAACAACTCATGCAAATGATTGCCAAAGGGAAATTCTGAGAAATGAAACAGTTCTATATTCAGTGTTTTGTATAAGGCCAACCCCTTTTCAAGTTGCGGATGATTTCTCTTAATTTCCTTATCCAGATAGGCATTGAAAATGGTGAGTATCCGGTAAATCGATTGCAGAAAATCAACCTGGTAGGTTTTGTTGGCCAGGGTTTCAAACAAGTCATAAAAAGTTTTTCGGGGATGACTTTCAAGAATGCTGGAAATAGTGGGAAGCCTGAGGTCGAGATCAAACAGGCACACGCTGTCGTGAGTCAGCGATTTGCCCAGCGAGTGTGTCAGGGCCGCCGCCGTATTGATGGACAATGTGGTTTTTCCGATCCCCCCTTTGGGGCCGATAATTGAAATGATCGGCATTTAGCTTTTCCTCTTTTTTTCGTTGGATCCGGCGATTACCACGGTAATTTCGCCTTTCCAGGTTCGTGTCTGAGCAGAAAGTTCTTGCAGGTTTCCTCGAATCACTTCCTCGTACATTTTAGTCAGTTCGCGCGCGATGGCCACTTTGCGGTCACCAAAAAACCGGTAAAGGTCCAGAAGCGTTTTTTGAATGCGGTTGGGCGATTCAAATAAAACCACTGTGCGTTTTTCCTCTGCCAGGTTTTTCAGCAGAGTTGTGCGACCTTTTTTGCGAGGGAGGAATCCCTCAAAAATAAACCGATCCATGGGCAAACCAGAAACGGTTAACGCGGCCAGCAAAGCCGAAGGTCCGGGTATGGAAAAAATAGAAACCCCCTCCTCGATCGCCGAGTTTACCAAATGATAATGCGGGTCAGAAATTCCGGGTGTTCCGGCATCTGAAACCAAGGCAAGGTCTTTACCTTTTTTAAGACGTTCAATAAACTCTCTACCTTTTTTTATTTTGTTAAAACTGTTGTAACTGGAAAGAGGTGTTTGGATTTGATACTTGTTCAGCAATATTTTTGTCCGGCGAGTGTCTTCAGCGGCAATCAGGGAAACTGCATTAAGGGTTTCTATGGAACGCTGGGTCACATCACCCAAGTTACCAATAGGGGTGCTCACTACAAATAAATGTCCCGTTTCCTCCGAGCCCGGTTGTACAGCAGCCATATTGAATGTGTTTTAGTATCCAACTATGAAAAGTTCAGCTTTTCATTTGGAGCAGTGAGACAGTTTTTTAATTATCCCTGCTTGGGATGAGCGACAACCTTCTTTTCTTTCGCCTCAGTTTTGACCAGCGGAATAATTTTGGTTTCCTTTCCGGTCATATCACAGGAGCCGTCCAATATCCCCCCCAGCTCAATATACAAAGCCGGAGACTTAACATTGCCCACCACTTTGCTGTTCGAATGGATCTCAACCTTTTTGGTAGCTGTAATGGTTCCTTCCACGAGCCCCATACAAATGACGGTTCCCGCAAAAATTTCCGCCCTGATATGCCCGGCATCCCCGACAATCAGCGTATCATCGGTGTGGACCTGACCTTCGAACTTGCCATCAATGCGAACTGTGCCCTCAAAAGACAACGATCCGTTAAAAACCGTGTCTTCGGCCATATAGGCTTTAATTTGACTATCTTCTTTTTTCATCTTTTCGTCTCCTCCCCACATGAGAGTTCACCTATTCAAGTTTAATTTTTGCCCTGACCGATCAAGCTCTTGATGCGATCCAGGTCATCATCGGAGTAATAAGTCACCACCAGCTTGCCACCTTTTTTTGTTGGCTTGATGTCAACCTTGGTCCCCAACCTGCGTTCAAACTCTTTTGCTAAATCCTTGATAAAAATATTTTTTTTCGAAACCAGAGATACGGGTTTCGTTGGCACCGGTTGTTTTAATCTGCTTACCCGACTTTCAGTTTGCCTGACCGTAAGATCCTGTTTAAAAATTTCCTTGCGCAGTACTTCCATTTGTCCGGCGTTGTCCAACCCCAGCAAGGCCCGCGCATGACCCATGGATAGTTTTCCGGAAATTAAATCTTCCTTGATATTTCGAGAAAGCTTGAGGAGCCGCAAGGTGTTGGTCACTGCGGTTCGGCTTTTGCCGACCTTTTCGGCGATCATCTCCTGAGTCAGGGCAAACTCATCGGCAAGACGGGCATAAGCTTCCGCCTCTTCTATGGGGTTGAGATCCTGACGATGGATATTTTCTATGATGGCCAGTTCCAAAGCCTGGGCATCGGTCACTTCCCTGACTACAACAGGAATTTTTTTCAGTCCCGCTTTTTTGGAAGCCCGCCACCGTCTTTCACCCACTATCAGCTCATAGCCCGTATCCGATTTCTGCACCAGCACGGGTTGCAAAACACCATTCTCGCGAATGGATGTTACCAGTTCTTCAAGCTTCTCATCATCAAAATATTTTCTCGGCTGAAAACGGTTGGGCGAAATTTCATCGATCAGCAGTTCTGTAGTTTTCACCGATTCGTTTTCGTGGGATTCGGGAACCCCCATTTCAAAGTCGGGAATCAATGCATTGATGCCTTTACCTAACGCTTTTCGATTCATGCCCCGGAGCCCTCTAGTGAAACCCGCTCATCAACTTTAGATCGGGAAATAATTTCTTTAGCCAGCTCTACATAAGAATCCGCGCCACGTGAACGACCGGCATAAAGCATAATCGGCTTTCCATGACTGGGTGCTTCACTCAGTCGCACGTTTCTTGGGATAACTGTTTTTAGCAGGAAATCGCTGAAGTATTTTTGCACCTGGTCCTTTACCTGTGCGGCCAAAAGGGTTCTGCCATCAAACATAGTCAATAAAATACCTTCCACTTTTAGATCCGGATTGATGGATTTTTTTACCAGCTTTAAAGTTTTCAGCAAATGGCTCAACCCCTGAAGAGCATAATATTCGCATTGCATGGGAATTAAAACTGAGTTGGAAACAGCCAAGGCATTCAGGGTCAAAAGACCCAGCGAAGGGGGGCAGTCTATGACTACGAACTCAAACTCCTCGCGCACTCCATTGAGAGCGGACTTTAAAACTGTTTCTCGCGACTCTCTCGCTACCAGTTCGATTTCCGCGCCAGTCAGGTCCACACGGGATGGGATGATTTTAAGCGTTTCAATTTCCGTGGAACAAATGACTTCCCGCTGGCTTGCGTCACCCATCAAAAGCTCATAAATCCCTCGCGAATCTTCTCCGATCCCAAGCCCACTGGAAGCATTGCCCTGAGGGTCAATATCAATCAATAGCACTTTTTTGCCCGAAAGGGCTATTGAGGCCGCGAGGTTGATAGCCGTAGTGGTTTTCCCCACCCCGCCTTTTTGGTTTGCAACGCTTATGATTTTGCCCATGGAACCTCTTGGGAATAGTACGGCAAGCATGCTAAAAGTACCACAAATTCAATTCCCTGCCAACAAATAAAGTCGGGCTATTTCGACAATTGTTTCACGTGAAACACTGCTCGGCGCAGGGCCAATATGCCATCGCTTTATTTGGCAAGCAAGGAGTACCGGCGGCTCAACAAGATATTGCCCGGTTGCCCCTGCGACTAGTAACCACTCGGCACCAGTGTGACACTGGACCCAACGGGAAAAAACTTGATTGAGCCGAGACAACTTTTTGCGCTCCAGTAAAAGCTACTGCCAGTTGGCCCCAGGCCTAGTGCCGCTTTTGCAGGGAATAATTATTAAAGTATTGCGCTTTACCCCTTCGGGGCACGAAGGCTGAGGAAGATTACCACGGAGTGTTGCTTGCTCCACGGGTAATGCAGTGCTGGCCCCGCGCCGAGCGGTGTTTCACGTGGAACATTTTTCAAAAACCAAAAGGCTTGAGGCCACTCCGTGATAGCTGGTTATGGAAACCTCCTCCTGCAACAAAAACCCTGGGTTGGGGTCCATTTGACTCTCTCCGGGTGGTTTTTTTAGCACAACCCTCCCGCCTGGGGGCAAAAATCTCGCACTCAAATTCAGGCATTCCTGTGCCCCGGATACAGCCCGAAAAACCACAGCATCGGATTGGCGATCCTCTGAAATATCTTCTGCCCGGACATTGAGCACTGTTACCTGCTCCAATTTAAGCTCCCGCACCACGGTTTCCAGAAAACTACAGCGCTTGCGCTGGCTCTCCACCAAAACCAATTCCAGCTCGGGGAAGACAATTTTTAAGGGTATCCCAGGAAAACCGGCACCACTGCCTATGTCCATCACACACGAACCAGGTTCGATGGCCCGGCAATATTGTAGGGAATCAAACACGTGTTTTTTAAGGATTTCTTCGGGATCTTTTTCTGCGGTGAGGTTGATTTTCTGGTTCCACTTCAGCAAAAGCTGTAAGTATTGCTCGACCTGGGATACCGCTGGCGCGACCTTGATATCCAGGCCCAGCCTGGGGTCCTGCAGAATATGCGAAATTGTCTCTTGCATGGGAGGTGTTCAGGAAGCGAGAGCCCTTTTGAATTCCCGGGTAAGGGCAGGAACCACTTTGGTAGCATCTCCGACTATACCATAATCGGCAACCGAAAAAATGGGGGCATGGGGGTCCGAGTTGATAGCTACAATACAGCGGGACGAAGACATGCCGGCCAAGTGCTGTACCGCCCCAGAAATCCCACAGGCAATATAAAGATCCGGGGAAACGGTCTTGCCGGTCTGACCCACCTGGTTGGAGTACTCTCGCCAGCCATTATCCACAACAGGTCGACTGGCACCAACCGCCCCTCCGAGAGCTTTGGCTAATTGCTCCAACAGCTCAAAGTTCTCCGGCCCCTGCATCCCCAGTCCACCCGAAACCACGATCCGGGCCTCGGTGATATCCAACTGGGAACCCACCTTCTTCACCAACTGTTGCGCTTGATGCGAAAGTTCCGGTAGCTGGATGTCTTGCTGAAAAACTTCCCCCGCTCTTGGCACCGGGGTCTCTGTCTGGCGGAAAACGTTCGGGCGCAAAGTAAGGATATAGGGTTTTTTGCCGCTGAAGCGGACCGTGGAGAGTGCCTTCCCCGCTGACACCGGTCGCACAGCCTCGATATCGCCGTCCCCAGCTATGGAAAGGGAAATGCAGTCCGTGGCCACCCCTACCCCTAACCGGGCAGAAAGAACGGCGGACAATTCCTTACCATTATTAGTCGCCAGCAAAAGCAAATAGTCGACTGGAGATTTTTCAAGTTCCTGCGCTAAAGCGAAACTATAGTTTTCATGAATATAAATGTTCAGGTCGTGGTGTTGGAGCAGGCGGACTTCATCCGCTCCATTTTGCAGGAAAAGTTCAGTCTGCTCACCGGCTTCAGGGCATAGATAAAAAACAACGACCTTGCCCGAAATCGGGTCTGCCAGTTTCCGTGCGGCATTGATCACTTCGAGAGAAACGGGTTTGGTTAAACCTTGTTCGTGCTCAATCACAACGCCCAGGATCTGGCCCACAGAAAACTCCTAAAATAAAAAAGGGGGCTCAATGCCCCCCATCAAAATGAAGCCGACCAAAAACCCGCCGAAATATCTCCTGTCGCGGGAATAGCCTATTTTGGCACTTTTATGCAGTTATGAATCGGGACTGTCAATACTTGCCGGGAGGACGAAACAGAGGAAGATCCAAAATCCATTCAATCTCCCAAATTTCGCCAATGGTTCCCAGTCCGAGAAGACAAACATACAAAACCAGAAGACCTACACCAATCTGGCCCTTATGTTTTTGCACAAGTGCTTTTATACCACCGGGGTTGGGGGAATCTGAAGTTTCATTCATAGGACGGAGGGTTTTATTAAATGATTTTTTCTTCTTCGCGCAACAGTCGAACCAGACTGCCGCTGATTTCTTCTTCGCTACCTTCTAGGATTATTCCCTTTTTTCGTTCCGGGGGCAAGCAAAGATTTTCCTGAATCACTTTATTGTCGGCACAATCAAGAGTGCCTGCCTCGATGCCAAGGTCCTCAGCGGAAAGAGTTGAAACCTCTTTTTTCTTGGCGGCCATAATACCCTTAAGGGACGGCAACCGAGGTTCATTAAGGCCTTTCTGGCAAGTCACCAGAAACGGAAGCACCAGTTCACGAATTTCACTGCCGCCTTCGACCTGCCGCGTAATTTTCGCGCTTTGAAAATCATCGGAAAACTCAACACCGGTCACCACGGTAACAAAAGGGATGGCAAGAAAAGTCGCAAGCATCGGGCCGGTTTGAGCCCTGTCCACATCCACTGCTTGCTTGCCACAAAGAACCAGGTCATAGGGTATTTTTTTTATGCATGACGCCAAAACTCTCGCCACGGCGTATGAATCCAATCCCTCAAACCTGGGATCCATCAAGTGCACGGCTTTATCCGCACCCATGGCCAGGGCTTTTTTTATCGAGTCTTTGAATCCCTCAGGCCCCAGTGTTAAAAGAGTGATTTCGGTATCCGGCTTTTTCTCCTTAATGCGTACCGCCTCTTCAATGGCAAATTCATCATAGGGATTGATGATGCGCGGGCTTCCGGGGGAAACAATCTGGCCGTTTTCAACCTGAATTGCGGCGGCAGTATCCAGGACCTGTTTAATACAAACGATAATTTTCATGACTCATTCAACCCTAAGTTTATTTGCAGCTTTAATATTATCTCAGAGAGGGCCGTTATGCAAAACTACAATATCGAGCCACACGGATAATTTCCTTTTGCAATTTCAGCCCTGCTGGGCATAATAGATGCTATGAATGGTCCGGACGCTGAAAACTCAAAGCCCGCTGACAAAAAAAAAGATCTTGGCCCCCCTCTAAAAATTTTAGTCGCGGATGACACAGCAGTTAACCTTGCTTTAGCAACAAAATTATTAAAAAGGCGGGGTCACGATATCGTTTCCGTCGAAAACGGGCTCCAGGCTTTTGAAGCTTTTAAAGAAGCCTCGTTTGATGTTGTCTTGATGGATATCCATATGCCTGTCATGGACGGTTTGGAATCCACAGCTAAAATCCGGGAATTCGAAACTTCGCAACCATCCCGTCCGCCTACTCCCATCATAGCCATGACCGCAAACAATGAGCAAAGCGATCATGAAACGTATTTAAAGTCTGGAATGAACGGAATCATCACCAAACCTCTGAGTATAAAAATCGTAGTTTCACAAATCCGGGAAATCATCGCAGACTTTTCAGGCTGATTTTTTAAGTGCCGGCAATCACGTCTTTCTGATAATAAATAGTCGCCACAACCTTATCCCCCAGCGATAACCAATCCCGTTGGGTAAATTTCAAACCCGCCTAGGCTGTTGCGATAGAGTCCATATAATAAGGAATCAAGTCGATACAATTTGGGCTGAGAAGGGTCTAAAGTTAACCATTCGGGTTGTTTCAGCTCCCCTTACAGCGCTTAAAATCCTACTGAGGGATAGCCACAATAGCTCCCATCTCACCCGAGCGGGCAATGTCCGGCTCGCAACTTTTGGGCAGGAGTGATTTTAAATTAGTGATCGTCAAAAGCTTAGGAATAAAATAAGAACTAATAGGCCTGATTTGAAATGATATACTGGAAACCCATATTGACTCAAAATTCTCTTTAAAAAAAGATCCCTAAGCAAATCTTCAACAAGTCTTCCTACTCATGTAATCGGGAACAAGGTACAGACCACCTAAACCACTGGAACGGTGAGATTTTTATACTTTAAAAATTAAGTGTTGCGGGAAAACCTTGAGGCAGATACTTTTTAAAGTGCGCAGGTAAAAAAACTTACTTGGAAAACTTTTGTTAATGCTGATGTTGGAGAGCTTTGATCTCTTTCCAGGTTTTTGAGGTTGCTTTTAGAGTGCTTATTTTATATATTGAACGCCAATTTTCCCCCTTATAACTCATTTTTGTTTCTGGAAACTATGGAAGCCAAAGAAACCCTTTGGAAAAAGTGTTTAGAAAAAATTGAGGAGCAAATACTCCCCGAAAGCTACTCCACTTGGTTTTCGCCCACCTATCCGAGAACTCTTGATGATGGTTTAATGACCATCGCGGTTCCAAATCAGTTTTATAGAAAATGCCTCATAGAGAACTACCGGGACCTGATCGAAACTACTTTAAAGTCTGTAACGGAAAAACCGATTCTTGTAGACTTTTGCATAGAAACTGAAAAAATAGCCCAAACGGAACACGAAAAAGAAGGTCAGGAAACCCCGGCTATTGAGCCCGGTCAAAGCTCCTTTCCCCCGGTCGTCTCTTCTCTCAATCCCAAGTATAGTTTTTCAAATTTCGTGGTTGGATCAAGCAACCAGTTTGCCCATGCGGCGGCCTTAGCTATTGCTGATCACCCAGCTATGGCTTACAACCCTTTATTTCTATACGGGGCAGTAGGATTGGGTAAAACGCATCTCCTGCACGCCATAGGAAACAAAATTTGTGAGAACCACCCCGGATCCCGGGTTCGGTATATTTCAGCCGAAAGCTTTACTGTTGACCTCATTGAGTCCATCAAAAAAGACAAAATGCCGTTTTTTCGGAAAAGATACCGACCTCTGGATGTCTTACTGGTCGATGACATTCAGTTTATTGCAGGGAAAGAGAGAACCCAGGAAGAGTTTTTTTATACCTTCAACACCCTTTACGAGTCTCATAAACAGCTCGTCATTTCCAGCGACAGGTATCCTAAAGATATTCACAATATGGAGGAGCGGCTACGCTCCCGGTTTGAGTCTGGGCTGGTCGCGGATATCAATGCCCCCGACCTAGAAACGAAAGTCGCCATTTTATACAAGAAGGCGGACTTCCATCAAAAAGTTGTTCCCCAGGATGTCGCTATCTTTATCGCTAGCAATATAAAATCCAATATTCGTGAGTTGGAGGGTTTTTTGCTTCGAGTAATTGCTTTTTCCTCTTTCACTCACCGGAAGCTTGACCTGGCATTAGCTGAAGAGGTATTGAAAGACTTTACTTTGGACAAAAACAAGCACTTTACTATCACAAATATCATTAAATCTGTGGCCAAATACCACGATATCAAGGTCTCAGATATCAAGTCTAAAAGACGCACCCGCGACATCTCCACACCTCGGCAAATAGCCATGTTTTTGTGTCGGGAACACACCAAATCCTCGCTCCCTGAAATCGGCCGGCAGTTTGGCGGCAAAGACCACACCACCGTTATTTTCTCCTGCAAAAAGATATCCGGATTAATCAAAGAAAGCAAAGAGTTAGCAGTATCCATCCAAGAAATTATAGACCTTATTGAAAAAGGATAACCTGTTCAAAACATGTTAAAAAAACCTGAATAAAACAGGCAAAATAAGGTATAATCCAAAGAGTAGTTTTTTTCCTCACCTGTGCCCAAAAAAAGCAGTTTTAATAACAGTTCCTTCTTCAAAATCTAGCTTTGATTTTGAAACTTTAGCTAGGTTTTCCACATACTTTCAGGCCCTACAACTACAACTATAAATAAATATAAATTTTTTTATAAAGTTATTATTAAACATATATGAACACATCGCAAAAACCCGCATACGATTCCTCAAATATTAAAATTTTAGAAGGACTAGAAGCTGTTCGAAAAAGACCCGCCATGTATATAGGTGGAACGGGTATAGATGGTTTGCATCATCTGGTTTTTGAATTAGTGGACAATAGTGTAGATGAAGCGATTGCGGGCCACTGTTCGGAAGTAGAAGTTATTTTGCATATTGATGGCACGGTTTCGGTTTCCGATAATGGTCGGGGAATTCCGGTAGATATGCATTCAGATAGGAACATATCAGCCGCAGAGGTGGTCATGACAGTCCTCCACGCTGGGGGAAAGTTTGATAAAGAGAGCTATAAGGTATCAGCGGGGTTGCATGGTGTCGGGGTATCTGTGGTCAATGCTTTATCACAGGCGTTGAGCCTGGAAATAAAACGGGATGGAAAAATCTATACTCAAAAATATAGCCAGGGGAAGCCCACTACAAAACTGATTGAGGCAGGGAAAACCAGTTCTACAGGCACAAAAATTATTTTTAATGCGGACGGGGAAATTTTTGAAGATTTAAACTTCCGCTTCGAGATTTTATCTAACCGTCTGCGGGAATTAGCTTTTTTGAATAAAGGGCTAAAAATTCATATTCATGACGAGAGAGATGGAAAAGACAATGAGTTCTTGTTTGAAGGTGGAATTTTTTCCTTTGTAGAACATTTGGGGAAAAACAAAAAAAATATCCATCCCGAACCTATTTATATTGAGCGAAGCAAAGATGAGTGTGATTTAGAAATGGCGCTTCAATATAACGATAGTTATGGTGAAGAAGTTTTTACTTTTGTTAATAATGTCAATACCCGGGACGGGGGTACTCATCTAAGCGGTTTTAAATCAGCTCTAACCCGAACGATTAACAGCTATGCCAGCCAGAACAACCTGCTAAAGAACTCAGGGGTCACTTTGACAGGCGATGATGCCCGGGAAGGGCTTATCCTGGTGTTGAGTATTAAAATCCCCGAACCACAGTTTGAGGGCCAAACAAAGGGAAAGCTGGGCAACACCGACATAAAGGGGATTGTTGAACAGATTGTTAATGAAAAGCTGGGGCAGATTTTTGAAGAACAGCCCGCCGTGGCTAAGAAAATTGTTACTAAAGCTATAAGCGCGGCCCAGGCTCGGGAGGCGGCAAAAAAAGCCAAGGACCTGGTGCGAAGGAAAAACTCGCTGGAAGTAAGCTCTTTGCCGGGCAAGCTAGCAGATTGTTCAGAAAAAGACCCGGCACTGTCCGAAATTTATATTGTTGAGGGAGACTCTGCGGGGGGTTCCGCAAAACAGGGCCGCGACAGGAGGTGCCAAGCAATCCTGCCGCTACGGGGGAAAATACTCAATGTAGAAAAAGCCCGTACAGAAAAAATGATAAACAGCAATGAAATCCGCACTCTCATTACTGCGCTAGGAACGGGGATCGGGGGCGACTTTAAACTAGAGAGCCTGCGTTACCACAAAGTAATTATCATGACCGATGCGGATGTTGATGGAGCCCACATCAGAACCCTGCTTCTCACTTTCTTTTTCCGTCAAATGCCACAGTTGATAGACAAGGGTTATTTGTATATTGCCCAACCCCCTCTCTATAAAGCAAAAAAAGGGAAAAAAGAGAGTTACTTAAAAGACGAGAAACTCCTTTTTCAATACCTGATGGAGCAGGGCGTAGAAAAACTCGAGATAACAACCCAAAATAATGGTCACAAAATATTTGGGCGGGAACTCAATCAACTGATAAACGACCTGTACCGATTTGAGGAATGTTTTAATCGGGTTGTAAAAAATAATATTCCAAGGTCCGTTTTAAACGTGCTAATTGGGTTGGGTATAAATAAAGAAGCGTTTTTGAGTTTGGAGGAAATTCTGGCAACCGTCATCCAGATTCTTGATTCTCTGATCGATGAAGAGAGCCGGGAAAAATACCAATATAAAGCGCAATACCTGAATGTTCCCATCCAGTTTACAGACAGCGTCGAACTTAATGACGAAACAGAAAATAGACTAAAAGAATTTTTAATAGAAATAGACAGAACAGGTGGGGTCTTTGGTAAAACCTCACACGATTTTAATAAGGTGGATTTGAACAAAGAACTAAAAGATGTGCATTTTCAAGTGATGTTTGACTCGGAAAAAGGAAATTATCAAATAGAGATATTTGGTTCCAATAATGGACGAGACTTCCAGTTAAAACTCGATACGGAATTTATGGAGTCTGTAATCATCCAGAATATTATGGAAATCTACGAACCAATCAGGGCAAACGATCACCCGCCTTTCGTTTTACACAATAATGGGGAAAGCACTACCGTCAACTCCAAACACGATCTATTGCAAGCTGTTTTAAACATGGCTAAGAAGGGTATTTATATTCAGCGCTATAAAGGCCTGGGAGAAATGAACCCCGAACAACTGTGGGAAACAACGATGGACCCGGAAGTCAGAATTCTTTTACAAGTTCGAGCCGATGACCTGGTGGCCTCGGAAGACCTGTTCACCGTATTAATGGGGGAAGAGGTGGCACCCCGGCGCGAATTTATTGAGAAGAACGCATTGCAAGTCAAAAATGTGGATATTTAAGCAAGAGAACCAAAGAAGCATATCACCGCGCCGGGCTTTACCCGGAGAATAGAAAGGTATTTGAATGCCGGAAACGATCACTCCGATCAATATAGATGATGAGATGAAAAGTTCGTACCTTGATTACGCGATGAGCGTAATCATTGGTCGTGCCCTGCCGGATGTCCGGGACGGATTGAAACCGGTCCATCGCCGTGTCCTCTTTGCGATGTATGAAACCGGAAACGTCTCGAACAAACCCTATAAGAAGTCTGCCCGTATAGTTGGTGATGTAATGGGTAAATATCATCCTCACGGGGATCAGGCGATCTATGACACCATCGTCCGCATGGCACAGGAGTTTTCTTTAAGACACCCTCTGGTCGATGGTCAGGGGAACTTTGGTTCGATAGATGGAGATTCTGCCGCCGCCATGCGTTACACAGAAATCCGCATGGAAGAAATCACCAGTGAGCTCCTCCGGGATTTAGACAAAGACACCGTTCAATTTACCCCAAACTATGACGACTCCCTGAAAGAGCCTTCTGTTTTGCCGGCAAGTTTTCCGCAACTGTTGGTCAATGGTTCGTCTGGAATAGCTGTGGGAATGGCAACCAACATTCCCCCACATAACCTGACTGAGATTATCGATGCTGCGGTTCATATTGTGGATAACCCCGATTGTACGGTGGAAGATCTTATGGCGCTTGTTCCAGGCCCTGATTTTCCCACCCGGGGAATCATACAGGGAAGAAGCGGAATAAGAGCCGCCTATAAAACCGGCAGAGGAATCATCCGGATGCGAGGGCGTGCTGAAATTGAACCGATGGAAAAAGGAGACCGGGAGCGCATTATCATCAATGAACTGCCGTTTCAGGTCAACAAAGCCAAGCTGGTGGAAAAAATCGCCGAACTGGTGAGAGACAAGCGATTGGAAGGGATCTCTGACTTGAGGGATGAGTCGGATCGGGAAGGGATCCGTGTTGTGGTGGAACTGAAAAAGGGGATCATGGGTCAGGTGGTTTTGAACTCCCTTTATAAAAATACCCAGCTCCAGGATACCTTTGGAGTTATCCTTTTAGCTCTGGTAAACCAACAGCCCAAGGTTCTCAACCTGAAAGAGTTTTTGCACCACTTCGTTCTTTTCCGCAAAGAAGTGGTAACCCGAAGGACCGAGTTTGACTTAAATAAGGCGCGTGAGAAAGAGCATATCCTCGAAGGATTAACCACCGCGCTTGATAATTTGGATGCAGTGGTCCAGCTTATCCGCCAGGCGACCGACCCGACCACCGCGCGCGATGGGCTCATGGCCCAATTTGGGCTGTCGGAGATCCAGGCCAAAGCTATTCTTGAAATGCGACTGCAACGTCTCACTGGGCTGGAACGGAAAAAAATAATTGAAGATTTGGAAGAAACTCGAAAACGAATTAAAGAACTACAAAATGTTCTTGCTCACGAAGAAGTCAAGCTCAGCATCATCAAGGAAGAGCTGATAGAAATTAAAAATAAATATGGTAATGAGCGACGCACAGAAATCGCGGAGACGGATGAAAGCGATATTGATATTGAA
This sequence comes from Nitrospina sp., assembly GCA_018653085.1. GTDB lineage: Bacteria > Nitrospinota > Nitrospinia > Nitrospinales > VA-1 > LS-NOB. The sequence continues at coordinate 80,875 of JABIAY010000016.1, read as the reverse complement.
GATCTCATTGCCGATGAAGATGCGGTGGTGGTCTATACCCGAAGCGGTTATATCAAGCGCCAAACGGTTGATAATTACCGGGCGCAAAAAAGAGGCGGCAAAGGCATTCGGGGGATGAACCTCAAAGAAGAAGATGTTGTCGAAAAACTTTTCATCGCCTCAACGCTGAGTCATCTCCTGATATTTACCAGTATCGGAAAAATTCACTGGTTGAGAGTTTTCGCCATTCCTGATGTGAGCCGGATTGCCAAAGGAAAATCCATTGCAAATCTTTTGCGCCTCCAACCCGGCGAGTCCATTGCCAGCATCCTTTCAGTCAGGGAATTTGAAGAAGATAAATTCGTCATGGTTGCCACAGAACGCGGCATCGTTAAAAAAACTTCCTTAATGGCTTACAGCAAACCCCGACAGGGAGGTATTATCGGGTTGACGACTGATAAGGGAGACCGGGTCATCGGTGCGGAACTGTGTGACGGAGAAAGCGATATACTGCTCGCTACTGAAAAAGGATTTTCCATTCGTTTTTCTGAAAAGGAAGTGCGGCCCATTGGCCGTACAGGCAGGGGAGTTCGCGGCATCCGTCTCAAGAAGGAAGATCGGGTGGTTGGGGCGGAAATTGTCCAGCCCGGAAACAAATTTCTTACGGTAACTTCAAAAGGTTATGGCAAGAGAACCCGGATGGAAGAGTATCCGGTACAAGGACGGGGCGGATTGGGCGTTATGACCATCCGTTGTAATGAAAAAATAGGAACCGTGGTGGGCGTGCAACAGGTAGAGGAAACAGACCAGCTTCTGGTCATCACCTCCAACGGCAATATTGTGCGCATGCGGGTCAACGAAATATCTGTGATAGGCCGAAATACCCAGGGAGTTCGCCTGGTGGGCATCGGGGAAGGCAATCAGGTAGTCAGCATCGAAAAACTGGTTGAATAAACCCTCCCACCTATGGATGCGATGATTTCTGGCAAGCCTATGCCAATACAATCTAATCGGGATGCAACAAGCTCAGGTTGGACCAAAATCGCGGCAGGAATTTTTTGCTGGTTTTTTTTAATTTCCTGTTCGGAACAAGTGGACCCCCTTCTTCAGAAGGCAAATGAAGAATGGGTTCAAGGTCGCAACCACAGCGCTATCGAGATATTCAATGAGGTGCTGAAAAATCATCCCTCCGGGACGCAGGCAGAAGAAGCCCTGTTTCGCCTTGGTGAAATCCATCATTTCAGCCTGAACAACAGTACACGGGCCCTTATTTATTTTCAGGAAGTCCTGCAAATGAATCGCATGGGACCGTTCAGTTATCCCACACAAAAATATATTGCGGAAATCGCTGAATTTGGTTTAAAGGATTATGATCAGGCCATTATCGAATACCAGAATTTAATCAATCACTATAAAAACGAAAATGAAGGTAGCGATCATCAATACCGCATTGCCTCTATTTACTATAAAAAGCAAAACTACGAGCAGGCCTTGGTGGAACTGAATATTTTACTGGAAAACTATCCTGACAGTTCCTGGGCAGAAGAAAGCAAATTTAAAATTATAGAAGTTCTTTATACGCTAAGCCGGTGCCCCGAAGCGAGGGAGCAATACCGGCACTTTACTCTGGAATATTCGGATAGTCGCTTTAAAGAAGATATGGATTTTGTTGTCGCCTCCTGCCTGGAAGAAGAAGGGCACCTGCAAGAAGCATACAACCGGTTCAAGTCCCTGGAAGGGCGTTATATCTACCCTGCCATACTCAAAATGAAACTGGTAGGCATTGAACAAAGGATGAAAAAGAACCCCTGATGCTCGACTTAAAAACCATTCGTGAAAATCCAGAAGCGGTAAAAACCCGCCTCAAACGTCGGGGCGGTGACTTTAAAGAACTGGACGAACTGCTCAAACCCGAAGAGGATCGGCGGTCAGGACTTCAGGAGTCCGAGCTACTGAAAAATAAAAAGAAAAAACTTTCAGCAGAAGTTGGCCAACTCAAACAAAAAGGACAAGACGCTTCCAATCTTATGGAAGAGGTCAAAACCATTAACATATCCATCAAAGAGCTGGATGATAAAATCCAGGCCTGGGAACAACAGGTCCAGGAGAAGTTGCTTGGCATTCCAAATACTCCTGACGATTCTATCCCGGATGGTGCAGATGAGAGCGCCAACCGAATGGTGCGCGATTGGGGAACGAAACCGGAGTTTGCGTTCAAACCAAAAAACCATGTGGAAGTCGGGGAACAACTCGGTCTGATCGATTTAAAAAGAGCCGCAAAAATTTCTGGAGCCCGGTTCGCGGTATACAAGGGTCAGGGGGCCGGATTGTTGCGTGCGTTGATTAACTTCATGATCGATGTGCAAACCCGGGAGAATGGTTATCAGGAATTGTATCCTCCGTTCCTTGTCAACAAAGAGAGCATGCTGGGCACTGGGCAGTTGCCTAAATTCGAAGAAGAGTTATTTGCCACCCGCGATGACCCTTTATACCTTATCCCTACTGCAGAAGTTCCTGTTACCAATTTTCATCGCGATGAAATTCTGGAAGAGGAATCGTTACCCATTTGTTATGCCGCCTACACTCCTTGCTTCAGGAGAGAGGCGGGGTCCTATGGCAAAGACACGCAGGGACTGATTCGGCAACACCAGTTCGACAAGGTGGAGCTGGTCAAATTCAGCCGAGCTGAAGAGTCTTCCGCAGAGCTTGAGAAATTGGTCGAAAATGCCGAATCGATCCTTAAGAAACTTAATCTGCATTACCGGGTGGTGGAACTGTGTGCCGGTGATCTGGGTTTTTCCGCCGCCAAAACTTATGATCTTGAAGTGTGGCTTCCCAGTCAAGATACTTACCGGGAAATTTCGTCATGCAGTAATTTTGCCGACTATCAGGCCCGACGGGCCCGGATACGCTGTAAAAAACGTACCGGCGGCAAACCGGAATTTGTCCACACTTTGAACGGATCAGGTCTGGCGGCCGGCAGATTGTTTGTGGCCCTGCTCGAAAACTACCAGCAGGAAGATGGAACAGTTATGATACCGGAAGTTTTGCGTCCCTATATGCATGGGCAGGAAACTTTAAAGCTATAGCGTATTAAAGACAGAAACAGTCCGCTTGACATTCACTTGCAAGTAGATAAATATAGGCGGGTCCATAATATTCAGGAGGGATGGCCGAGTGGTTTAAGGCGGCGGTCTTGAAAACCGTTGTACGAAAGTACCGTGGGTTCGAATCCTACTCCCTCCGCCACCTCCACTCGGCGTGGGGCCAACTGGCAATAGCCCGTTGGGCTGAGAGAATAGTTGGGCGCAAGATAGAAATATTGTGATTTTACCCCTTCGGGGCATGAAAGCTGACGAAGAGGATATCACAGCCACCGGCGGCTCGCCGGTTGGGCGCAGGATAAAGACATATATATGGAGAGGTGGCTGAGTTGGCTGAAGGCGCGCGCCTGCTAAGTGTGTGTAGGTTTACCCCTACCGAGGGTTCGAATCCCTCCCTCTCCGCCACCTCCACTAGGCGTAGGGCCAGTGTGCCGTCGCTTTATTTGGCTAGCAAGTGGTATAGGCGGCTGAACGAGCCATTGCACTTTGGGTCCAGCGTTACGCTGGTTACTAACGAGGATAAGAGTTTTGGTACGTTTAATTAATAACAAAGTTTGGTGGGTGGTGGCTCTGTCCTTATTCGTAGGTTGTACCTATGACAGCAAGGAAGATATCGCCAACCTGCCTGCGACGGATATAAACAAACTGAATGTTTCCCAGTTTGAAGGGTCTCGATCAAAACCTCTCCAGCAGGCCGGGGCTTCTGAAAGTTATGGTAGCCCGGTGACAGGAGACCACCCCGATGTTCAGGAAAAGGTGAAAATAGAACGGGGGGTTGTTGTTCCCGCTGGAGTAGAAGGCAAGTGGAAAGCGGTCAAGCTGTTGGTCAAGAATAAGACAGACGAAGAACGCAACGAAATGAAAACTATTACCCTGGGTTCCAGTTTTGAGTTGGAAGATTCGGGAATCAGGGTTACAGTGGGGCCGTTTTTGCCCAATTTTGTTATGAGCCAGGAAGCTTATACATCAAGCGGAAATGAACTGACCAATCCGGCGGTTCAATTAGTGGTTGAACAAAACGGCAAGACCCTTTATACAGGGTGGGCTTTTGCTAAATATCCCACGATGTATGCATTCGAGCACGATGTTTTTGCTCTGCAGTTGATGGATTACATACCCATTGATGTATCCTGACTTTTAATCGGGTCATCACCCAATTATGCGCCCATGGCTCAGCTGGATAGAGCGACGGTTTGCGGAACCGTAGGTCGCAGGTTCGAGTCCTGCTGGGCGCACCACACTACCCGTGGGGGGAGTTTGCAAAAACTCTCCCCTTCAGTTCCCCACTCCTCGCCGGAGGGGCAGAGTGCAATAGCGTGTTGAACTGAGGGCACGGTTGGGCGCGAGATGAAGATATTGTGCGCTGGCTCCATGCCGAGTGGCTCGCTTGTTAAGCCGAGATAAATTATTGTTTGCCAGGTAAAGCTATTGCAATTTACCAGCGGAGGTACTCCGCGCGATTTTGAGATTGTTTCGGGCGTCGGCAAAATCCGGTTTTAGTTCGAGAGCTTTTTGAAACCGGGTGATCGCTTCCTGAGTTTTTCCTTCCATGAGCAGGGCTACCCCCCAGTTATTGTAGACATCGACAAAGCCGGGTTTGATGCGAATCACGGCCTGGTATTGAATAATAGCTTCTCCGGTTTTCTCCTGAGTCAGCAGAGCATTGCCCAGGTTGTAAAGAGCCCGGGGAAAGTCTGGTTTGATTCGAAGCGCTTTCCGGTAATGGTGCATGGCCTTTTCGATTTTTTGTTCGGCGATGAAAACATTGCCAAGATTGTACTGAGCCATCCAGGCATTGGGATTTTTTTGTATCGTATCACTCCACAGGTTGTAGTCATTCTTGTAAACAGGAATCTGCTTCCAGGTTAAATGTCCGAGGGCCAGTAAAAGCAAAACGGCAAATACCGGCAGGTTTTTCCCTGTCAGGCGGGTCATTACGCCAGCAACGCCGAGCAGGATTCCGATTGAGGCGAGATAGGGGAAATGGTCCGAGACCAATGAAAATCGCATGTAGTAGATATTAAAAAATCCCAAAGCCGGAAGAATTGTGCCGGCAAAAAATAAAATCGCGGTCAAGGGACCCCTGCCGATTTTTTTTCTAAGGACCCATAAAATTAGAATTAAAAGCAAAAATGTTGCGGGGTAAAGATATTGCCACCAGACCGAGGCATCAATTTCCCACATGGGGTAGGTAAAGATAAGCGGAGACGGCCAAATAAATTTTTCGACATAAAACCACAGAGCCCGACCGGCGATTAGAAACCGGTCCCAGAAAGAATAATCCCATTCAGGTCCTAAGGCTCCTGCGTTTACTTTTTCCAGCCAAATGGTCAGAGTGGCGAAACCGAGCCCGGCCGCAAAATAAGGCACCATGAGCTGGATAATTTTCAGATCGATGCGGTTTTGTTTCCACCAGAAAAGCAGAAGAATCGTTGCGGGTAAGGTGCAGGTAATGCTTTTGCCAAAAAGCGCACAAATGAAGAAAAATAATGAGATGCCATAAAGTACAGCAGATCGATCTTTAACCGGATTTTTATCGGAGAAAACCGATTGTCCGGGAAAATAAAATCGCAGGAAGGTGAATAGCGATAAAAGATAGAAAAACCCTGAAAGTAAGTTTTTTCTTTCTGTGATCCAGGCCACCGATTCAACATGAACGGGATGAAGAGCAAAAGCCGCGGAAACCAGCCATGCGGCAGGAACACCTAAAAAAACCAGAATGCGCCATAGAACGATGGTATTCATGGCATGGAGCAGGACGTTGTCAATATGGTATCCCAAAGGATCCAAACCCCAGAGTCGGTATTCCATCCAAAAGCTGGTGGAAATCAGCGGATAATATTGCTGGGTAGACCGCACATCCAGCCAGAGGGGTTTTAATCCATCAAAATTGGTTACAAAAGGATTATCAGTTAAGTGGCGGTCATCGTCCCAGATGAACCCATTCTGAAGAACGGGGAAGTATGCAACGAGCAGAATCATCAGCAGGCCCGCACCAGCGATCCAGGGAACTTTAAAATAAGAAGGAGGGATTTTTTCCATTTTCGGTTTTCGCTGTTTTGGCCTCAAACGAAAAAATGGCCGGACCCATATTTTAACAGGTGGAGTGGCTCAGTTCTACCGCACTTATTGAAAATAAAGAGCCTGAGCTTTTTTAAGTGGTTTTGACCTTGAATCTTGGGGCAGATAAAATTAGAATGCAACACGCTTTTGGGAAGACAACAGAGCTTGTCAAGCGGAGGAGTTACTCCCCGCTGGCCCTATGTTTAGCAGGAGAGGTGGCCGAGCGGTTGAAGGCGCACGCTTGGAAAGCGTGTGTAGGTTTACCCCTACCGAGGGTTCGAATCCCTCCCTCTCCGCCACTCTCTAGCGAGAGAGGCAACTGGCAATAGCCCATTGGGCTGAGAGAACGGTTGGGCACGAGATAAAGACATTGTGTGCTGGCCCCACGCCTAGTGGCTCGCCGCAGGGGCAGAATGCAATAGCGTATTGAGCTGAGAGAACGATTGAGCGCGAGATAAAGATATTGTCTGCTGGGTCCAGCGTCACGCTGGCACCCAGTGGTAAAAGATTGGCAGTTTTGTTGGGCCTCACGCAACGTGGCTTTGTGAAACCCGTCAGATCCGGAAGGAAGCAGCGGTAGCAAAATCCCATGTGTGCTGTGAGTCACCCAGCAATTCTGCCTTTGAGTTATAATCCAGCAAATGGGGAAATCACCCCACCCCTCTTCTAATGGACTTCCAGGTTTCAGCCCGTAAATGGCGCCCCCAGAAATTCAGTGAATTGATCGGACAGGAGCATATTGTCCGAACCCTTTCCAACGCCATTGAAATGAACCGTGTTTCACACGCGTTTTTATTTTCCGGCACACGTGGTGTAGGAAAAACCACCATGGCGCGGATTCTGGCGCGGGTTCTCAATTGCGAAAAGGGACCGACCGTAGACCCCTGCGGCGCCTGCAGTTTGTGCGAAGAAATTACAGCGGGCAACTGTATCGATGTCCAGGAAATTGATGGTGCTTCCAATAATGGCGTGGCCGAGGTGCGCGACCTCATCGACAATGTTCAATACGCCACATCCTCTGCCCGTTACAAGGTTTATATTATTGATGAAGTCCATATGCTCTCAAAAAGTGCGTTCAATGCCCTGTTGAAAACGCTGGAAGAACCTCCACCCCGTGTTATTTTCATTTTTGCCACCACCGAGTTGATTAAAATTCCGGAAACGATTCTTTCCCGTTGTCAGTGTTTTGAGTTCAAACCGCTTTCCAACGCCCAGATTACCAAACAACTGGAACTGATTTGTGGGCAGGAAGGAATTCAAATTGATGAAAAAGGGTTGGTGGAAATTTCCAAAATTGGTGCTGGCAGTATGCGTGACGCGCAAAGCCTGCTGGACCAGGTCATTGCCTATAGCGGCAAAAAGGTCGATACCGATTCGGTGGAGGCGGTGCTCGGTATTGTCGGGGGGACCACTCTGGAACTTTTCGCGGAGTCGCTGATTAAACGGGAACCTTCCGAATTAATCGCTCTGGTTCAGGATGTTGCCAATCAAGGTAAGGACCTCGGCTTGTTTTGCCGGAGCGTGATGGAATATTTAAGGAACCTGCTAATGGTCAAAGTTTCCCGCAATCCGGAAACTCTGCTGAACACACATACTTGTAATTTGGAGGTTCTGAAAAAACAGGCTGAAGGATTCCACGCCGATGAGTTGCAACAAATGTTCACCATTCTTTCCCGCGCAGAAACAGAAATGAAGCGTAGTTCCCTGGCGCAGATGGTTTTTGAAATGGCTATCTTAAGATTGACCGAAACCCGGCCTTTCAAAAAAATCGATGACCTCATTCACAAGATCAATCAGGCAGAAGGTGAGATTCAGCCGGCCCAACCCGTAGCATCGCCCCCGCAGAGCGATGCACCCCCAGCGAAAAGCCAACCTATTGTCCAACCGGATAATGGTTCTTTTGATCCTTCTATCTGGGCCAAGGTCCGCCAGGAAGTTTCCCGCAAGCGACCTCCGTTTGAGCATTACCTGGATAAATGTCAGGTGCTCGCGCTGAACGAAAAAGAAATTCAACTTATGTTTTCAGATTCCTTCACCCTTGACATGGTGGGAACCCCGGAAAATATTCAGTTCATCAAAGATATGGTCCAATCAGCCAGTGGCCATGAGGTGCAGGTGATCCTTAAGCTGGGCGAGGCCCGACCTACCCCTCCTGCAAACGAGCAGAAAAAAAAAACTATAAATGACGAAAATCAGGGCAGGCAAAAAACAGAATCAGAAATTATTCAGGATGCTCTGGACATCTTCGGGGGCACTGTGGTGAAATGAGATATCCTCTAAACAACAGGTGCTTCAATGTTTGATAAAAGCTGGACTTCGTTATTTAAACAGGCTCAGGATATGCAGGGCAAGCTTTCCGAAATTCAGGAAGGTCTTGCTGAAAAAACGGTGGAGGTGTCTACCGGCGGTGGAATGGTGAAGGTTGTTGCCAACGGACTCCACGAAATTATCTCGATCCATATAGATGACGAGTTGATCAATATGAATGACCGTGAAGTACTCGAAGACCTGATCACCGGTGCTATGAACGAAGTTCATAAAAAAGTAAAAGAACAGGCGCAGGATGAAATGTCCAAACTGACCGGGGGTCTGAAAATTCCCGGACTCTTTACATAAAAACACCTCTAAAGTTGTCTTGCCGTGAAAAGACCACCCGCTGTTACAGAACTCATAGATGAACTGAAGAGGCTTCCTGGCATTGGTCAGAAAACCGCCGAACGGTTGTCGTTTTTTTTGATGCGCGGAAAGGCGGATCAGGCGAATAAACTCGCTTCAGCCATTAAAAACCTTAAGGAAAAGATCATCCTCTGTTCGATATGCCACGGTATCACCGAGTCAGAACCCTGCGATATTTGTTCCGACACCTCCCGTGACCATTCACAAATTTGCGTAGTGGAAGAACCGCACGATGTTTATGTGATGGAAAATATGGGTTATTTCAAAGGGGTGTATCATGTGCTCATGGGGGTTATTTCTCCGCTGGACGGCATTGGACCCGATGACCTGAACATTGAAGTGTTGAAAGAGAAAGTCAGTAAGCCGGGAATCAAGGAGGTTATCCTGGCAACCAATCCTGATATGGAAGGCGAATCCACCGCAGTTTATATCTCCAAAGTTTTGAAACCGTTTCCGGAGGTCAAAGTCACGCGGATCGCCAGAGGCCTTCCGGTGGGCTCGGATATTGAATATGCCGACTCCGTGACCCTGCTGAAATCAATGGAAGGGCGACTGGAAATGGGCTAACCACTAGGCGTGGGGCCGGTACTGCATTGCCCGTGAAGCAAGCAACGCCATCAAGCGCAATACTCTTATATCCCCTCCCTTCATAGGGAGGGGCCTGGGGAGGGTTGGCTGACTTCTGTTTTTCGCTAACTGCTAGCCGCAGGGGCAACTGGGCAACGACTCGTTGAGCCGCCTGTACTTCCTGCTCGCCAAATAAAGCGATGGCATATTGGCCCCACGCCTAGTGGGTTCAAAATCGCTTGACAATGTGATATAAAACGATTAAATTTCAATGTTTTGATCCTATACGAAAAAACCATTCCGGTGTGGCGCAATGGTAGCGCACTCGACTGTTAATCGAGTTGTTAGAGGTTCGAGTCCTCTCACCGGAGCCAGTTTCAGTCCTCTTGTTTTAGAGGCATAGATCCTCAAGCCCTGTCGAATCCTCGGCAGGGCTTTGCTTTAGGTTGCAAAGCCAGACACGATTCGTTATCCTTCTCAGATCAGGTTAAACGCCTTTTCCAACAATAAGATACGCCATGATAAATCGTCCAAGAAGAAACCGATTGAATCCAGCCATTCGTGGACTGATCCGGGAAACAGTGGTGAGTCCGGCCAACCTGGTCTGGCCCGCTTTTGTTCAGGAGGGAAATAACCTTCGCACCCCGATTGTGTCGATGCCGGGTATCTCGAGGCTTTCTATTGATCAGCTCGTTGCTGATTGCCAGCGGGCATTTGATTTGGGGATTCCGGCAGTGGCCCTCTTTCCGGCTCTGGACGATTCTTTGAAAAATTCAGAGGGCACAGAAAGCCTCAATCCCAACGGACTCCTGCAACGGGCGGTAAAGGAACTGAAAAAAACTATTCCCGGAATGCTGGTTATCACCGATGTTGCGTTGGACCCTTATTCCTGTGATGGACATGACGGGCTGGTACAAGACGGCAAAATCCTGAACGATGAAACGCTCCCCCTGCTTGCCGAAATGGCAGTGGCCCAGGCTCAGGCGGGAGCCGATGTGGTAGCGCCTTCCGACATGATGGATGGTCGGGTCGAGGCCATACGCTGGGCTCTGGACGATGCCGGATTTCCGGATGTGCTGATTTGCAGTTACTGCGCGAAATACGCTTCGGCGTTTTATGGCCCGTTTCGTGATGCGCTCGATTCCGCTCCCAAAGAGGGCGATAAAAAAACCTATCAAATGGATCCGGCCAATGCTCGTGAGGCGATACGGGAAATCATGTCGGATGAAGAGGAAGGCGCGGACTGGTTGCTGATCAAACCCGGCCTGCCTTATCTGGACATTATACGGTTAACACGTGAGCATTCCGCGCTCCCCATCGCCGCCTACCATGTCAGCGGAGAATATGCCATGCTGAAAGCCGCCGCCGAAAAAGGTTGGCTCGATTATGAAAGCTGTCTGATAGAATCCCTTATCAGCCTGCGCCGGGCCGGAGCGGATATGATCTTCACCTATGGCGCACTCGACGCTGCCTCCTTTATGCAAAAGTAGTTTTCAGGTTCTCTGCTCTTCTAACTTGATTAGAGGTCTTCCCCAACGTGTCTAAAACCGATTACTGGGTTCACGATCTAGATCCCTTTCTTTTCCAGTTCACAGAAAGTTTCGGCATCCGTTATTACGGATTGGCCTATGCGCTGGGTTTCCTGGCTGGAATGTGGTTTCTGCACCTTTTTTGCAAACATGGCAAGGCCACGCTCACTCCCGAACAGCAGTCGTACACCATCACCGCCATGATGATCGGGGTGTTGCTGGGCGGGCGAATGGGATACATGCTGTTCTACGCATTAGACGACACGCTCAATCGACCCTGGATCATATTGCAGGTTTGGAAGGGAGGCATGGCCAGTCACGGTGGGTTCATCGGTGTGCTTGTGGCCTGCTGGTGGGTGGCGAAAAAACTGAAACTTTCTTTTCTGCAACTCGGCGACCTGCTCTGCCCTCTGGTGCCACCGGGAATTTTGCTGGGACGCATCGCCAATTTCATCAACGGGGAACTGTGGGGCAAGGTCACGGATGTTTCCTGGGCGGTGATCTTTCCTCAAAGTGCCTCCCTGCTTAGAACTCCTTTGGAACAAATCGCTCCCAGGCATCCGTCACAACTTTATGAAGCCGGACTAGAGGGGGCCTTATTGCTGGCGTACAGCCAATGGCGGTTGTGGAAGACAGATGTCCTGGCAACTCCAGGGAGATTGACGGGGGAATTTCTGGCGATCTATGCGGTGGTGCGGATTTTCGGAGAACAGTTTAGAGAACCCGATGCGCCGCTCATTATGGACCTCAGCCGAGGCAGTTTTTATAGTATTTTCCTGTTGCTTGCCGGTGTTTTTCTGGTTCTCAGGTCGAGAAAAACCACTTAATCCGCTAGTCCGCATATATATGGACCCTTCTTTTACAGAGAGCTTTGCGTAAGTCAAAAAGCAGAAGGGCGAGATGCTTCGAGAGCCTCAGCATGACACACCAAGCCCCACAGGGTCGTCTTCGCGAGCCGCAAAGCGGCGTGGCGATCCAGAGTTTCGCTGGATTGCTTCGCTCCGCTCGCAACGACGGGTTGTGCAAAGGCCTCTCTTTTATAAAGAGGGGCTGGGGTGATTTAGAACCTCCCTGCCTCTCTTCGTTGTAACCCGTTACAAACCCTCACTCCAATAGTTATAAACAGGCGCTAAACTAGTTATAATTAATAAATTGTGTAGTTATAGTTGCTAATCATCTATATATAGCGTGTTTTTGAGCTAAATTCTTGAGTTATCTCAATTGACATTCTTATTACCACTAGTTATAATTATATTTATAACTAGTGGTAATAAGGGATTTTTAAATAATTTGTTGGCGGTTCAAGATGGTAAAAAACCAGGCGGAAGAAATTCGCACCTATCTTTTAGCGAAAATACCGGTGCACCCGAAAAATATCGTTGCCAAAACCGCCGAGGCATTTTCGTGCAGTCGCACAACGGTTCACCGGCATTTGAATCGCTTGCTTCGCGATGGAAAGATCATTAAATCTGGCACCACGCGGCAGGTGCAATATTTTTTAAAGACTGAAAAGAATAAAGAAGTGACAGTTTCTTTGAAGGATGGAGTCGCGGAGGATGAAGTCTGGAAAGAAAATTTTCTACAGGATTTTGAAACGCTCCCTAAGAATATTCGGGATATTTGTGAATACGGTTTTCTCGAAATGCTCAACAACGCCATCGACCATTCAGAAGGCAAAGAAGTATATATAAGGTCGGAGTGGGAACCGAATTTGGTAAGAATTTGGATTTGTGATAATGGAATTGGAATCTATAACAAGATAAAGAGGGACAAGAACCTAGAGGATGATAGAGAATGTATTTTGCTTCTTGCAAAAGGTAAATGCACGACAGACCCAAAAAATCATACCGGCGAGGGCATTTATTTCACGTCCCGGGCGTTCGATGAGTTCTCAATTAGCTCAAAAGGCAGTAGTTTTTTAAGAAACTTCGTAGAAGAGGATTGGTTTTTAGAGGCTCAAGACTCTCCAAGAGGAGAGGGAACAGCATTGTTTATGACTATTGGTTTTCGATCTGAAAGAAAACTACAGGATGTTTTTGCAGAATTTACAGAAGAAAATTCTGATGGAATGCCAAAGTTTGATAAGACCCGTTTTCCAGTCAAGCTAAGCATATTAGGTGACGAACGATACGTCTCGCGGTCGCAGGCGCGGCGCATTTGTTTGGGGCTGGAAAAGTTTAAACATGTGGTTTTAGATTTTAAGGGTATTTCTACTGTTGGTCAGGGGTTTGTCGATGAGGTGTTTCGTGTGTTTCAGTCCAAATACCCCGAAATAAAAATCGAACATATCAATGCCAACGATGATGTCCAGTTCATGCTCGAACGCTGCTCGCCGCAGGGGCAATGAGCAAAGACTTCTCAAGCCGAGATAACTTTTTGATAGCGGTAAAAAGAGTTTGCACGTTGTACCCCTTCGGGGCAGGAAAGCTGTGGAAGAATATCACCGCCACACGCCTAGTGGGGTGATAAAATAGGGATGAGAGAATAACAATTTATGGTTCCTTTTTTATGGGTATAAAATCCGGCCTATTAGTATTGATGTTGTTTCTGGTGCCGCAAGCCGAATTGAAGACGGTAAACGGCGAGGTGGTTCAGGTCCAGGATGGAGACACGTTAACGGTAAAGACGGAACGGGATAAACTGTACAAGGTGCGTTTGTCGGACATTGATGCTCCGGAAATGGGCCAGCCATTTGGCAAGGTAGCCCGAAGGCTGGCAACGGATTTGGCCCGGAGAAAAACGGTGCGGGTGAATTACACCTTTAAGGACAAGTATGGTCGCTTGATTGGAGAGGTATTTTTGCCTGATGGTAAATTGTTGAACGAGGAAATGCTCAAAGCGGGACTGGCCTGGCATTACAGGGTGAAGCACCCCCACAGCAGTTTTCTTGAAAAGCTGGAATATAAAGCCTGGCAGAAAAACCTGGGTCTGTGGGTTCAGGAATCTCCCGTCCCGCCCTGGGAGTTCCGCCGGGAAAACAGGCTCCCCTCCCCTCCAACCATCCCGGAGAATATGGACTATGACTTGTTTTTGAGTTACGGCTTGTTGGGCAACCCTAAAACCCGGATTTATGAATGGCCGGACTGCAGGGACTACCCTAAAAGCACAAAGGGCTATATCAATTTTGGAAATTTTCTTGACGCAGAGGCTTTGGGCTACAGAGCCTCTCCAAGGTGTGAGGGAAGTTAATTGCTGGCATATTAGCCAGGTTTGCCGATGTGATAGGATAGGCGGATTCATCGGCCGACATGGTTGCAGAAAAATATTACAGGGAATTTTACCTACAGGATCATGGCCACTAAAGAACTATTATTTGTTGTGGATACGGAGACCCCTCATCGGAAAATGATGGCGGGATGGCTTCAGGATCAGGGGTACCGGGTCAAAGTTTTTGACAACGGCGAACTTTGCCTGAATATGCTGGATGAAAACCCCGGCGCGATTTGTCTGGATATCAACATGTCTGAGGGATTGGATATTCTCAAACGTTTGAAGTTGGCAAACCGGGACATTCCGGTTTTGGTGGTGACAGAAAATGATGCGGTGGATTCTGCAGTGGAAGCCATGAAAATCGGGGCGTTTGATTATATGACGAAACCGGTGGACAAGGTTCGTCTGAAAACAAATGTCGACAGAGCCATCGAAATGCATACGATGATCACCAAGATCCAACGTTTGCAGGGAGAGTTGAAGGAAACCTACTCCTATAAAAATATTGTAGGGCAGAGCGATGCGATGAAACAGGTGTTTGCCCAGATTGATGAGGTTTCGGGAATTAACATTAACGTTTTCATCCACGGAGAAAGCGGTACTGGCAAGGAGTTGGTGGCGAAAGCCCTTCATTTTAACAGTGCCTACAAGACAGGTGACTTTGTTGCGATCAACTGTGGCGCTATCCCCGAAGAGCTTCAGGAGAACGAATTTTTTGGTCATGAAAAAGGAGCTTATACAAGTGCCGATGATTCCCGGATGGGAAAACTGGAGGTGGCCAATGGGGGCACCCTTTTTCTGGATGAAGTGGGGGAGATGCCTGCAAAGATGCAGGTAAAACTTTTACGTTTTTTACAAGATAAAAGTTTCGAGAGGGTCGGTAGCAATAAAAAAATACATGTGGACTTACGAATTATTTCCGCCACAAACAAGGATCTGGAAAATGCGGTTCGCCAGGGAAGGTTCCGTGAAGATTTGTATTACCGGTTGGTAGTTTATACGGTATCGATACCTCCTTTAAGAAAACGGGAGGAGGACATTCCGATCCTGATCAACCATTTTCTTAAAAAATATAAATCGGACATTATAAAAAAGATCACCACTGTCAGCTCTTATGCGCTGGAAGCTCTGGTTCGATACACTTGGCCGGGGAATGTGCGTCAGCTTGAAAATGAGATTTACCGGGCCATGGTTTCCACTCGAACGGATACCATTCAAATTGAAAACCTCTCGCCGGAAATCCAGAAGTTTCGTGAAGGATCTGTGGGAGAGGACAATCGGTTCATCCCCGCTGAGGACCATCAGGAATCCGCTCCCCCGGCCTTCTCCGCTCCAACGACTCAATCTCCCCCCGTTTCTCCACCCGCTGGTCCTACCTTCGATGAAATCGAAAAGCATGCTTTTTTGGAAGCCCTGAACCGAACAAATGGAAATGTTCCCCAGGCCGCAAAGGACCTGGGTATCAGTCGGGCGACTTTTTACAGAAAAATTAAGAAGTATCGTCTGGTAAATTGAGTGAGACTTGTCTCACATCGTCTCAAAATGATATGATTTTGAGACAAATCGTCTCAAAACAAGATAAATTTTCTTAAGCCTTACCAGGGTTTACCCGCCGAAATTTTTTTAAATCCCCTTTATTTATAATAAGTTACAGGACTATCCCCCTCGATTGTGGGGGTTTGGCATGCTTTGTGCTCTAGTAAATAGTATCAGTACGTATTACTTGAAAGTTTATTGAGGTGAAATGATGAGCACAGCAACAATGAAAACTAAAACACGAGGCTTGGATAAACCCTCCTCTCAGAATGGCAAGGCACCTGCATCGAGAAGAAGAGGTAAGGCCGAGAAAAAATCGCCTTGGGCATCCATAATTACTTTCCTGATCTTTGCGGGTTTGGTGGCATATATGTTCTCCCCGAACGTGCCAGATTCGCAAAGATCGGGTTCTCAAAATACGGCAAAAACTGGTTTTGCTACGGGTCTATCTAAATAATTTTCGATAGTTTGCATGTATGCCAAATCAAGCCGAAATTTTAAAGTTCAAAAGAGGCGAAACCATCATCCATGAGGGTGAACAAAGTGGTTGCGCCTACATCTTGGAATCGGGAATGGCCGAGGTTTGCAAATCCCTTCCAAACGGTGACCAGCAGTTTGTGGGGACCCTGGTTCAAAATGATATTTTTGGGGAGTTGGGCCTGATTGATGGGCTCCCCCGATCAGCGACCGTCAAGGCAACCGATAGCTGTAAAATTCGAAAACTGTTATCCCAGGAAACTTTTGGATCGGTTGTCAGGAACAATCCTCAGGCGTTGATGCCGATTTTGAAAGTCCTGGTCAACAGGTTGAGACATACCCTTCGACTGCTGGACAAGCTGGAAAAAAAGCAACTGACATCCAAAACCGTACCCGCTGGCAGTTTATAGCGGTTCTGCCTTTGTTGTGATTGAAAGTTGCGTTAACTCTTCGTTGTAATGGACCGGATTCCATTAAATTTCGACCCCGGCCCGAAACCCTCCTTGGAGCCACTAGACAGGCCTTGCCACAACCAATGATTTTTTTCGGTAGACAAACAGGCAAAAAAATCCAAACTCCTATTTTCCAACTTTTTTGTAAGGTATAAATGAAAAAGAGATACTTTAAAAAAGGCGCAGAAATTATTAAAGAAGGCATGTTGAGTGACTGCGCTTATATTATTGAATCGGGAAGCGTACAAGTATCCAAGAT
Source organism: Nitrospina sp. (assembly GCA_018653085.1). Classification (GTDB taxonomy): domain Bacteria; phylum Nitrospinota; class Nitrospinia; order Nitrospinales; family VA-1; genus LS-NOB. The sequence goes on along the minus strand of JABIAY010000016.1, from coordinate 64,023 downwards.
ATTGAGCAATGGCGAAGAACAGGTCATAGGTGTTCTTGAAGAGAATGATATTTTTGGAGAAATGAGTCTGATCGATGGCCTTCCCCGTTCCGCGACTGTGCTGGCTTTAGAAGACTGCACGATATCAGTGATGACGCCGGAGGTTTTTAATTCATTATCAAAGCGTAACCCGGAGGCCCTGATGCCAATTCTTAAAGTTCTTGCCAGCCGATTGAGAAAAGCCCTGAATATTTTAGAGCAGGTTGAAGGCCAGAAAACCTTGATACAGCCTGTTCCGGCAGAAGTCTGAAAAGGATTAGGATGGTGCTCTTTTAAAATTTCGGTTAATACTTGAGAGGTTGGGTCAGGATCTGCATTTTGGTGTATGCAGGTCCTTTTTTGGGTTTGTATGTCAAGAGATAGATCCGTCCAGGCTCTTATTATGGTGATTTGCAATTTCACCCCTAAAGAACTAAACTAGGCCCAAATCCCTTGGTATTTGGCTTTTTACGGGTGAGTCATCACCCGTCTGTGTGGATTTCAAGTGTTTTTTTGTTTGTAAGTTCTGCGAGGAAATTATTAAATTATTTATACATAGTTCTTTATGAAGACACAATTTTTTAAAAAGGGCGAGGAAATTATTAAGGAAGGCACGTTGAGCGACTGTGCTTATATTATTGAATCGGGAAGCGTACAAGTATCCAAGATATTGAGCAGTGGCGAAGAACAGGTTGTAGGTGTTCTCAAGGAGAATGATATTTTTGGAGAAATGAGCCTGATCGACTCTCTCCCCCGTTCCGCGACTGTGCTGGCTTTAGAAGACTGCACGATATCGGTGATGACGCAGGAGACGTTTAACCATCTGGCGCAACATAACCCGCAGGCTCTTATGCCTATGCTCAAAGTTTTAGCAAAAAGGCTTCGGGCTACCCTGACCTTGGTGGAAAATCTGCAAGAGGGCAAGTCTCCCCCTCCCTCTAACGGGTAATCGTTTTCAGATTTTCCTTCCGTTTTACCTAGATTCCTTTTAACTTAATGGTTGGTGAGCCGTTGCCAGAACCTCTCGGGGCACGTAAGCCGATGGAAAATACGGGCCCCAAGCCTAGTGGTTGCGGTTTTGTATCTCATTGGTGTAAGCTGAAAAACTCAACTATAAAACACCCTTAAATACTGGATTCAATTATGGTTCCTGAATTACTATCCCCTGCCGGGAGCCCTGAGAAATTAAAATACGCTTTGGCGTATGGTGCGGATGCGGTGTATGCGGGCATTCCCAAATTTTCCCTCAGGGCAAGAGAAAATCCCTTTAAAAATAACTTACTTGAAGAGGCCATTGCTTATACCCACAAAATGGGCAAGAAGATTTATATTACCGCCAATATTCTTCCGCCTAACCGGAAAATCGAATCCTTTAAAAAATCCCTGGCTCAACACGCCGCATTGAAACCCGATGGTTTCATCATGGCTGATCCGGGAATGATTCAATTTGCTCTCAAGGAGTTTCCGGAGATCCCGGTTCATCTTTCGGTGCAAAGCAATACCATGAATTGGTCCTCGGCTGAGTTTTGGTACAACCTTGGTGTTAAGCGAATTATTTTATCCCGAGAGCTTAGCCTGGAAGAGATTCAGGAAATCCATGATCGAGTTCCCGGTTTAGAGCTGGAGGCTTTTGTGCATGGGTCGATTTGTATTGCTTATTCGGGCCGGTGTCTGTTGTCCAACTATTTCAATCACCGTGATGCCAACCAGGGCACATGCACCAACAGTTGTCGATGGGAATTTAATGTTAAGGAAGAAGAGGGAAAGGAAACCGAACAGTATCAGCCGTTGAAGGGGCAGTATGCCATTGAGGAAACCCAGCGCAAAGGCGAAATGATGCCCATGGAGGAAGACGAGCACGGCACTTATATCATGAACTCGAAAGACTTGAGAGCGGTGGAATATTTGAAACCACTTCAGGACACGGGTGTCATCTCATTTAAAATTGAGGGCCGGTCTAAATCTATTTATTATTTGTCCCTGGTTACCCGAGCTTACCGCAAGGCTATCACCGATCTAACGGAGGGACGTTCTTTCGATCCGGAGCTACTGGGAGAAATTAACAAGACGGCTAATCGAGGTTTCACATCCGCATTTTTAATATCCGCCTCCAATCGAGAAACCGAGAGGTTTGAATCGCCGCAGGAGGAAAATCAGGCCCAGGTATTTGGCGGACAGATCGTGAATGAACGACCGGGTTGGATGGAAGTAGAAGTTAAAAACCGAATTGAGCTTGGAGATATGGCGGAATATATTTCTCCCAGCGGGCAGTTCAAATTTACCATTGATGCAATGGAAACAAATACCGGAGAGAAAGCAACTGTAGCGCATGGTGGAAATGGAACCATCTGGATTAAACTCGATCGGCAGGCAGAACCCTTTGCGTTATTGAGTCTGTTGCAGAAAATCGAGACGGCTGTTTAGCCACTAGGCGTGGGGCCAGTGTGCCATCGCTCTTTTTGGCGAGCAAAGAGTTATCTCGGCACAATCAAGCCCTTGCTTAGTTGCGACCCCTGCTAAGGGGCACCAGGTATGTGGCCCGGCCAAGCGGCTGGTGGCAGATAGCAAAAACTCGTCAAGCCGCCTATACTTCTTGCTCGCCAAAGAAAGTTATTGCCTATCGGGTCCAGCGTCACGCTGGCGCCTGGTGGATTTACTTGCGGGTGTTTTTGTCATGGTGGGTTTTGGTGGATTCTGCCCAGATCAGGGTGAGAACAATGCCAACGACCAAAGCCAGTCCCAGCCAACCCGATACGGTATGGATTCCATAATCAAAAATATCTTTGGCCAGGGTTCCATCCAAAGCCAGCATGGCCACAACAAAAATGAGGAAGAAGAGAAGTTTTTTCAAAATGGGTTTCCGATTAGCGGATCCCCCGCTAATGGGGATTGTTCCTGGCGTTTAGTTTGGCGGATGCCTTTCTCGGTAACGATAAAACTCTTTGCCCCCAAAACAACAGGTCTTATAATAAACACTCTGGAAGTTTAGCAAGAAATTTTTCTGAAACAATTTAATTTTAAGGGTATTCAATTCAATGTCTGTCCCGCTGATTCAAGCGTTAAAAATAGGGTCTTATTTATTTCGGCAAAAGATAAAAGGTAATAAGCGTTATCCCCTGGTGATGATGCTGGAGCCCTTGTTTCGTTGTAATTTAGAATGTATTGGTTGTGGAAAAATTCAAAAACCCAACGAAATATTGAAGCAGAACCTGACTCCGGAGCAATGTTTTGAAGCCGCGAAAGAATGTGGCGCTCCTGTTGTTTCCATCGCTGGCGGGGAGCCATTAATGCACCCGAATATTGTGGAAATCGTTGAGGGCCTGGTGGCTATGAAACGTTTTATTTATTTGTGCACCAACGCGATTCTGCTCAAAGACTATCTGGATCAATTGCCGGTAAGCCCTTATTTGACTCTATCCATTCATCTGGATGGAATGGAAGAGGATCATGACCGCATTGTTGATCAAAAAGGAACATTCAAGCTGGCCATCGAGGCGGTTCAGGAAGCGAAGAAAAGAGGATTTCGGGTTACCAGTGCCACCACCTTTTTTGAGGATACGACTGTAGAAAAGGCAGAAGAATTTTTGGATTATTTATCTCCTCTCGGGATAGATGGTGTAACGATGGCCTCTGCGTTTCGTTACCCGGATGCACCGGATCAGGACCATTTTTTTGGGCGGCGGCGAACGTTTGATTTTTTCGACAAACTGCTCGCGAAAAATAAAAAGGGCCGTTGGGATTTGAATCACTCCCCGCTTTATTTGGAATTTCTGCGTGGAAAGCGGGATTACTCTTGTACGCCCTGGGGAAACCCGAATTATTCCGTGCTGGGTTGGCAGAAGCCCTGCTACCTTTTAGACGATGGTTATGCAGAAACTTTTAAGGAGCTGATGGAAACCACTGAGTGGGAGAACTACGGTCATCAAAATAACCGAAAATGCGCCGACTGCACTGCCCACTGTGGTTATGAACCCACAGCGGTTGTGGATGCAACATCCAACCTGAAAGGTATGCTCGATTCCGCCAAAATGGTTTTCCACCACTAGGCGTGGGGCCAGCACTGCATTGCCCGTCAAGCAGGCTAAGCCCTCAAGCGCACGTGATACTCTTCCTTAAACTTCGTGCCCCGAAGGGGTAATACTTTAATGTTCCCCCTGACAAGGGGGATAAAGGGGGTTTGCATAAACCAGCAGTTTTGCTGACAAGCAAAGAGTTGTCTTGGCGCAATCCAGTTCTTGCCTAGTCGCCTCCCTCGCTAGAGGGATCTGTATGGGCTGATGCCAGTTGTTCCGGTGTGAGGCCTTCAGCCATTTTCAGGTTGGCTCCTTCGAGATGGGCATTTTTTATTTCAGCCTGCATGAAATCAGCACGGGCAAGATTGGCATTTTTCAGATCAGCATTTTTTAAGTTGGCCCAGCGCAAGTTGGCTCCCCGCAAGTTGGCTCCCTGTAAATTGGAGTTTTCAAGGTTGGCATTTTTCAAATAGGCCCCATACAGGTATGCTCCTTCAAGGTTGGCGTTTCTAAGATCAGCGCCTAATAGTACAGCCCCTTTTAATTGGCAGTCTTTCAGGTTTGCCTGCTCTCCATCACGGCCATCTGTTTCCAGCCAGGTTTTGTGGTTGGAAAGGATTGTCTTTAATTCTGTAGCGGAGGGGCTATTTTCTGTTTGGGAATCGATATCATTCATTCCGGTATTGTACATCCGGAGAATTTGCGGCTGCAAGTTTTACTGAGGAAGTACCCGTGCTACCCCTACGGGGCACAAAGTCTAAGGTAGAATATAATGCGCTCATGAAGGTTAAGGAAGAGGGCATCACAAATATCATGGCCACCGGCCATTGGGGCCGGTGGAGAAAATTTTTAAGAAGCCAATACTTTATTATAAAGCTCCTGAAACCTTAAATTACCAGGATCGGCCTGAAGCCCTTTTTCCAGGGACTGCTTGGCGGATTCTTTATTATTCGTCTTAAGATGGGTGGTAGCAAGCTGGTAGTACGCTTCTGTATAAGACGGATTTATATTTAATGATTTTTGAAATGAATCAATAGCCTTGTTGAAATTTCCCTCTGTCTGGTAAAGGATTCCCAGATTGAAATGAGTGAGCATTCCATTGGTGTCGACTTCCAGGGATCTCAAAAGAGTTTCTTCAGCTTTATCCAGGTCGCCTGTTAAACGGTAACTATCCCCGAGGTTATTCAAGTAAGTGGAGTTTGCAGGTTCATAGGTAATAGCCTTTTGATAATACTCAATGGCTTTTGGGAGATCGTTGTTTGTTTTATAAATATTTCCAATATTATTCAATGCCTTGGAATCGTTATCGTCAGGGTTAAGCCTTACAGCGTGTTCCCAGCTTTTCAAGGCTTCCGTTTTGTTTCCTGAGGTGTAATGGACCATTCCCAGGTTGATCTGGGCTTGTACATCGTTCGGGTCCAACATGATGGTTTTTTGAAAATTATTTTTTGCGTCCTCATATTTTTTCATTCCAAAAAGAAGGATGCCTTTTTTACGGTAAACCTTGGCATCTTCAGGATTGAATTTGATAGCCAGATCAAACTCCTCCAAGGCATTTTTGAACAGGCTCAATTGAGCAAACTCCAGTCCTAATTTGTAATGTGCCTGGGATTGTTTCGCGTCAATTTTAACGTCTTGGGAAGTACAGGCAAACAGCAGGGAAGAAAGTAAAGCGAAGAAAAAGTAGCGTCTCATAGTTCAGATCCTTTGAACAACAAGGTGAAAAAAAAGGGGCCAGCCATCAATGGCCGGCCCCTGAGATGAAAACTTAATGCTAACCGACTCGTCTAGTTGATACCACGAGCAGGTCTTGCTAGGGGACTGTTTGAACTGCTATCGGCGGAATTACCAAGATTGGAACCCACTCCAGATGACAGATTACCACCCAATGTTGAATCCTGCATATCGCCGATGAACTCCATGGCAAAACCGGCTCCGCCGGATTCAATGTAGACGATACCCCAGATTGTGAGCTGGGCTAAATTGTCGAACTTTTTGACACCACCGACATCAACTTCTCTGGAACCCGCCACCAGTTGTGGGCGCTCACTCACAGAAGTGACCCTGACTGCACCAAACTGCGCAGAGTCAATGGTCGGTATCAGATGAGTCCGGCTATCCGTGAACGATGCGTTTGAGGAATTAATAGTAGCATTGCTCTGGTTTACAATAAATACCCGGTGAGTTTCACCTGCATCTACCGTAAAAACCGCTGCTCTACCTGCGGCGTTGTTAGTCGTGGTGGTCATGCCAATGGCTTCTACCACAACACCGATCTGGGTCAAAGCACTATCCAGCGAAGGATGGCTGACACCGATGAATGTGTAACTGTCATTAGGTACAGCCTGAGCATAAGGCGAAATGGCTATACGAGCACTAAACCGAGTATCGTCCGCCTGGGTGATTTCTCCTGAGGCGGTTGGGGCGAAATAAAGCATCCCAATAAGCGCAAACAGGATTAATTGTTTTATATTCTTCATGGATCGTTCTCCTTAATGAATTTTTCCAGTTCAAGGTTGAAATTTAGAACATTAACCTACGGTGCTGCAGGACCTCCTACATCCATTCCTTGCGAACCGTCAAAGTTCGGTGGTGCGGCGGAATCATGCATATCGCCAATAAATTCCATGGCGAAACCCGTGGTATTTGTTTCTACAACCACCGTACCCCAGAAAGACAGCATCGTGATATCCCTGTAACCGCCGCCCGTCAAGCCCAAGTTGCCGGTTGCAGAATTAATAGTCTCTGGGTTACTTGAAATCGGATCGACACGAATATGCCCATGCTCGAAATTGGTGGTTCCAACTATGAACTGTGCAGACGAAATACTGGTCGAATTGATGGTAGATTGGTTGGTTCTAACGATAAATATTCTCGTTGTTGTTCCAGACTCAATTGTAAAAGTTACCGCAGTAGAAAATGCGCTTTGGTCGCTAGTGATGGCATTTACTGTTAAACCAATCTGTGAGGCCATACCGGAAAGTGAGGTGTGACTCACTGCAATGAAGGTATAAGATGATGAGTCCGACTGCCAGTAAGGAGATACAACAGACTCACTATTAGTAACCGCATAAGCGTTTCCTGCCAAAATGGCCAGAAAAGCTAAAATTGCGACTAACTTCGAAAATCGCTTTGTCAGCTTGGTTTTCATTATACTTCTCTCCTATATATATATGCTTCAAATTGAAAGTGATATCTAATTTAGGAACAGCTATGAAACAAATATTGCCAGGCGCCTCCCTTCAAACCTCCAAGTTCACGAGGTTTTTTTAGTTAATATAAAGAACCTTCTATTTAGAGGGATGGCGTAATAGCCACAACCCCTTGAATACTTAATAGTATATATAATTCAACTAAATAATGCTAGCACATCGATTTCAGGTGATCCCTAAAACCTTAATGTGTTTTAAGTTTAAATGTCAAAAAATCAAAAAATCTTTTATTTACAGAGATTTAGCTGGTTTTTCGAGTTAAATCCCTGATTTTTGGACAATATACATCATAGCTCCTATCGGCTTGACGAGACCTATTCTTTAGAATTTTTCAGAATTTTTAACATTTTCAGGTCTTGTCCTTTGATTCTTTGTCGTTTAGCCAGTTGAGAAAGCTTTAGCCATTTGCTATAATTCTTATTCGCTAATTGAGATAACTTTATAAAATTTAAAAACTTATGAGCTTTTTGACGGCCAGGGTCCCGATACCTAAAAAGTGGGCTGTAATTTGTTCGCTGGCATTTGTGTTTTCCACAGGTTGCGCCACGACTGACCTGCTGAACAAGCCGGATGATAAGAAAGCCCTAGCCCAAGAAAAATTCAAGGAAGCCCGTCAGGCAGGTTCATTGAACCAGACGGATAAAATGGTGGCCTTGCTAAAAGAAGCCATCGAGCTGGATCCCGCAGAACCTAATTTCCATTTTTTCCTGGGACAGGCTTATTTTTCCAAGGGGATTCTCGAAAGAGCAGAGCAGGAGTACTTAACAAGTGTAAAACTAAACAAGGACTTCAAGGAGCCCTATCGGCAGTTGGGTTTGCTCTACATGCAACAGGGGCACTGGCAAAAGGCGATCCGATATTTTCGGGAAGACCTTGCACGACCCGGAACCCTACAACCCCAACAGGTTTATAATTGGGTTGCGCTGTGCTTCTATAACCTGGGAAAAAAGGATGAAGCGGAAATCGAGTGGAAAAAAGCCCTTGAAATAAAAGATAATGCAGGAATTCGGCTTAACCTGGCCCTGGCTTATATCAATCAGGAGCGTTTTGATCAAGCTATGAAGTCTTTGCAGAAGGCCCTGTCTATCAGGCCGCGTTTTTCTCAAGCCCATTTTGAGTTGGCGCAACTATATTTAAGGGAAGAAAAAAAAGAACAGGCTCTGAAGCATTTTCAAAAAGTAATGCTTTATTCCCCCAGAGGGGAGTTGGCAAAAAAATCCAAGGAATATATGCGGTTGGTTAGTCCAAATTAAACCCCAGAATATCCCGTCCGTTTGCGGCGGAGGTGGTCGTCAAAATTATGGTTGAAAATTTTGGTTCTTATTTAAAGCACGAACGCGAATTAAGAGGGGTGCCTCTGGAAGAAATTTCCGGGACCACCAAAATTCATATTCGTTTTCTCAGGGCTCTTGAAGAGAACTCCTTTGACGAACTCCCGGGCGAGGTTTTTATTAAGGGGTATATTCGCTCCTATGCCAACACCATTGGTTCGGATGTTGAGGAAATGCTCAATATCTATAAAGAATCTGCGGAGCTCAGAGATCAGAAAAATTTACCTCAGGAAGCATCTTCATTCAGCATACAACCTAAAACCCTCTTGGCATATGGCTTGTCAGTTTTGGTGGTTGCCGGTCTTTTGTTTGGAGTGGGATTCCTGATGAAAAGCGGGACGGAAGACTCTTCAGGCAAACTGGAGGAAAAAAAAGCTTCCTCTCTTCAAACGCAGGCTAAGGTAGTCGATCCGGAGCCTTTAATGAGCGATTTGCTTGAGGAACCGCTTGTGGAAGAAAATATGGGCACTCAGGAAGAGAGCCCTGCTGATCTGGAGGCTCCGGAACTTTCGAATCCAATCAGTTCGTCCGATCAACCTACCGAAGATGTGAACGAGGAACAAGCCTCATCTCTTCTAGAACCGGTCGAATTGATGACTCCAGGTGCTTCGATGTCTGATTGGGATGCTCAAAATTCCGCAGACATCGAAAAACCTTTAAAGCTTTCGATTCATGCAAAAGAAATTTCGTGGTTTAATATGACCATCGATAACTCCAGGGAAGAAGATTTTATTCTCCCGGCTGGAACCGCGAAGACTTTCTGGGGTGATGAAACGATTCGGTTGACGGTAGGTAATAAAACCGGAGTGGAATTATTTTTAAACGGCGAGGTCCTGGTTTTGCCGGAGAGTGAAGACAGGGTAGTTAAAGACTTTTTTATTAACTCTAAACTGGTAGAGTGAACCGTGGCTAAAATTGATGCCTTTTTCAAGTTGATGAATGAGCAGGGAGCTTCAGATCTTCATTTGATTTCGGGTTCGCAGCCCATTCTCAGAGTCCATGGGGACATGGAACGGGTCAAATACAAAGCGCTGGAGAATGATGAACTGAAAGCCATGTTGTATGAAATTGCCCCGGAAAATAAAATCAAGGTTTTTGAAGAAACCGGTGATGTGGATTTTGCCTATGAAATTCCCAACCTGGCTCGTTATCGAGCGAATTATTTTCAGCAGAAATGGGGTGTGGGAGCCGTTTTCAGGGAAATTCCGAGCACAATTCTGACTGCTGAGCAACTGGGGCTTCCAAAAGTCATCACCAAACTTTCTATGTTGCATAAGGGAATGGTCCTGGTCACCGGGCCTACGGGAAGCGGCAAATCCACAACACTTGCCGCCATGATGGACTACGTCAACAGAAACAAGAAGAGCCATATTATTACCGTCGAAGACCCGGTTGAATTTGTTCACAAAAGCCAAAGCTGTATTGTGAATCACCGGGAAGTAGGGGTGCACACCAAAGGGTTCAAATCTGCCCTGCGCGGTGCTTTGCGGGAAGATCCGGATATCATACTTGTTGGTGAAATGCGGGACCTGGAAACCATTGAGCTGGCTTTGGAAGCCGCTTCCACAGGCCATTTGGTTTTTGGCACCCTTCATACCCAGAGTGCGGCAAAAACTGTTGACCGAATAATCGATGTGTTCCCGGCGCACCAGCAGTCGCAAATTCGCACCACACTTTCTGAATCTTTAAAAGGCGTAATAGCTCAGAACCTGTTCAAACGTATCGATAAAAAAGGAAGAATGGCAGTGCTGGAAGTCCTGGTAGTGACCCCAGCGGTTTCCAACTTGATTCGCGAGGGCAAGACCTTTCAAATTCCTTCGGCGATCCAGACGGGGAAAAAATATGGCATGCAGTCCTTGGACGATGCCATTCTCGTAGCTCTGGAAGCGAAAAAAGTCAGCCCGGAAGATGCCTATGACAAGGCGATTGTTAAGGAGCGGTTTGTCCAGTTCCTAAGTACACCACCCGAATTTTTATGAGTGACCTATGAGAAAAGCAGAAATCGATCATATTCTAACCACCATGCTGGAAGCGTTCGGAAATATTTCCGATCTCAACATCACAGTTGGCAAAGCCTGCCAGGTGGAGTCGTCCGGGGAATTGACAGCGGTTCCCATTGATCCCCCTATCGAGGAGCTCACTCCGTTTCAGGCAGAAATATTTGCCCTGAACCTGATCAACTCGGATAGGAGACTGACAGAAATTTTAATCCAGCAGGGTTCCTGCGACTGCTCCTATTTTCTAGTGGGTAAGGCCCGGTTTCGCGTGAATATATTTTCACAGCGCGGAAACTATACCGTCGTATTGAGAAAACTGGAGACACGAATACCGTCCATTGAGGACTTAAAACTTCCGGCTCAGTTTGCCAAAGCCGCCGAAGAAAAAAACGGCCTTATCCTGGTTACAGGGGCGACCGGAAGTGGTAAGTCGACCACGCTTGCGGCGTTGTTGAATAAAATGAACGAAGAAAAATCCATGCACATCATCACCCTGGAAGATCCTGTGGAATTTGTGCATCCCCATAAAAAAGCCACCTTTAACCAGCGAGAATTAGGGAACGATTATGATGCGTTTTCCAGCGGACTCCGGGCGGCCCTTCGCCAGGCACCGAAGGTTATTCTGGTTGGGGAAATGCGTGACCGGGAAACGGTAGAGATCGGCCTTAGTGCGGCGGAAACCGGTCATCTTGTCATGAGTACCTTGCATACAGTCGATGCCGGGCAAACCATCAACCGCATCGTGGGCATGTTTTCCCAGGAAGAGGAGCAACAGATACGCATACGTCTGGCAGACACCATTCGCTATATTATTTGTCAGCGTCTGCTTCCGAAAGTAGGCGGGGGTCGGGTTGCGTTGCTTGAAATCATGACTTCCAATCTGCGGGTAAAAGACACTATTATTAATGGTGAGACAGAAGATAAAACCTATTACGAAATTATTACCAACGGCGATGCATACGGCATGTGGACCTTCGATCAGCATATACTGAAATTGTATCAGGAAGGTCTCGTCACAGAAGAAACTGCTCTCGCATATGCTTCCCGCAAGGCTGTGGTAGGTCGGGGTATTGACAACCTCAAATCGGCCAAGGGAGAAAAGACTACAGATATTGACGAGTTGAACATGGACGATGAGTATGGGGCTCAGGTTCAAAAATAAGAAAGGGTAAATCAAGATGCAAGTTACGTGTGATGCGTGCAAGCGGTCGATGAATATTCCGGATGAGAAACTGCCGAAGGACCAGGCTTTCGCTGTCACCTGTCCGGGCTGTAAAAACAAAATCAAGGTAGATCAGCACCTGAAGAAAACCCAGGATTCGGCGACACCCCCTGCACCGGCCACACCCCCTGCGCCAGCCGCACCACCCAAACAAGAAGAAGAGGCCTTGGATACGGCGGGTATGGTCATGAATCAGGAAGAATTTGAAGATGATGACGACCTGGTTATCTATGATGAAAACGACCAGTTGGCACTGATATTAGACGAAACCAATCAATCTGCATGGACTCAGGCGCTGGAAAGCAGGGATTATAAAATTCAATACGCAAAATCGCCGGAACACGCAATTCATAAAATGAAGTTTACCCACTTCCATTTTATTGCCCTGCATGAAAACTATGGAAACAAGGATCTGAGTACTAACCCTGTTTACAAAGTCCTGACCGAAATGCCCATGGTGACCCGCAGGAATATTTTTGTCGCGTTGATGGGTAAGAATTTTAAGACGCTCAAAAACATGCAAGCTTTCCAAAAAAGTGTCAATGTTGTGATCAACGAAAGCGACATAGGTAAGCTGGAAGATGTGTTAAAAAAATCAATTTCCGAAAATGAAATTTTTTATAAGGTGTTCAAAGAAACCCTTCACTCTGCGGGGAAATCATGAGCTTGCAAGACACTCCAATTCACCAACATTTTGGCGATGGCGATGTCATCGTCACCGAAGGGATTATGAGTAATAATGCCTACGTAATTCTCAAAGGCAAAGTTCGCGTTACCAAGAAAATTGATAAAAAAATCGTAGCCGTAGGAACTCTCACGGAGGGAGAAGTTTTCGGGGAGATGGGCTTGATCTCAGAAACCGTGCGCAGTGCCAATATAACCGCCATAGGCGATGTGACAGTTGGCGTGATCTATAAGGAATTTTTTGATAAATCAATGAATGACCTTCAGGACGGTATGAAACCCATTATCCTGGCATTGGTGGAACGCCTGCGGATGACAACCCATTTGCTGACACGCATTGGGCTGGAGCTTGAAAGCACAAAAAATAAAATCAACTCTTACACTTTAAATCAACAGGATTAACCCAAGCCGATTATGCCTACTTTTACCTACAAGTCGCGGGTCCGGGGCAAAATGAAAACCGGGGAAGTGGAAGCGGAAGATGAAAAAGCCGCGGTCTCTAAACTGAAATCGCAGAACATCCGTCCTACTACCATCAAGAAAAAAGGTGGTGAAAGTGCTTTATTTGGGCCCAAAGTCCATAAAATTACCACAAAAGATGTGGTTATTTTTACCCGTCAGTTTTCCACCATGGTCGATGCGGGGCTTCCTCTGGTCCAATGCCTGGATATTCTTGGAAAACAGTCGGACAACCCGACATTTGGCGAAACGATTTTAAAAGTTAAAAGCAATATCGAAGTCGGAAACAACCTGTCGGAATCCCTGAAAAAATTTCCAAAGATTTGGGATTCGCTTTACTGCAACCTGGTTGAAGCGGGAGAAGTGGGCGGAATCCTGGACATCATCCTCAGGCGTCTGGCGGCATATATTGAAAAAGCAGAAGCACTAAAGAAGAAAGTAAAATCCGCTATGGTTTATCCGGGGGCCATTATGACGGTCGCTTTTGTCGTCGTAGCATTTTTAATGGTTTTTGTTATCCCGTCGTTTGCCGCGGTGTTTGCAGGAGGAGGACAGGAACTGCCGGGGCCCACACAGATCGTTATGAATGTCAGCGACTTCTTCAGGGATCAGTGGTACGTCATGATAGGTGGGGTGGTCGCTTTTATCTTCGTCTTCAAACAAGTTTATGCCACCGAACGAGGGAATATTGAAATAGATCGGATTTCCTTAAAGCTCCCGGTGGTTGGAGTTTTGATTCAAAAGGTTTCGGTGGCAAAATTTTCGCGGACACTGGGAACCCTGATATCAAGCGGAGTGCCTTTGATCGAAGCTTTGGATATTTGCGCGCGGACCTCGGGAAATAAAATCGTGGAAATTGCCGTGTTCAAAACCATTGCCGCCATCAAAGAAGGTGAAACCATTGCCGCTCCCCTTTCGCGAGAATCTGTTTTTCCTCCCATGGTCATTCAAATGATCGATGTTGGAGAGTCCTCGGGTGCTTTGGATAAAATGCTGTCCAAAATCGCCGACTTCTATGATGAAGAAGTCGATGCCGCCGTTGAAGGCCTAACATCCCTGATGGAACCCATGCTCATGGTCTTTCTGGGATGTATTGTCGGGTTCATTGTAGTTGCCATGTACTTACCCATATTTAAAATGGGAGAAGCTATTTAGACGAAGATTGAATTCGTTGGCGGATCCGGCCAAGCCATGACACGCGAAACCCACAATCAGGATCAGGAACTAGAGCAACGAGTCAGAAGAATCATGCTCTTGAGGGTCTTCTTTTTGACCGGATTTGTGGGCCTCCTGCTTACCTTTCAAGAACGGCTGGGAATCACCGCACCTATAGAACCTCTCTGCATGGCTATCGGGGCAGGCTTTTTCATGTCCCTTGTTTATGCCGTTCTTTTCAGATTTTTGACCTTGACGGAAAACGCTTCGCTTCAGGTCTCGGGCGATTTGCTCCTGGTAGGAGGCATTCTCTTTACCACAGGGGGTATTGACAGCCCCATTTCCTTCCTTTTCTTATTTGTAATCATTGCATCCAGCGTCACCCTGCCCAGGGCCGCGGCCTATCTGGCGGCATCAGGCGCTATCATCATTTATGGGGTGCTGGTAGACCTGGAATATTTTGGCATTATCACTCCGGTTTATTTGTTTCCGGAATCGAAGGTGTCTTTTGAAAGCGGTTATGTTTTTTATGTAATTTTTCTAAACATTGTTTCTTATTACACGGTGGCGTATTTAAGCAGTTTTCTTTCACACCGTTTGCGAATAGTCAAAGAGGAACTGGTTCGCGCAAGCATCAATCTGGAAGAGCAAAGAGCTTTCAACCGGAACATTGTACAGAATATGGGAAATGGTTTGATCACCATCGACCTGGAGGGCATAATCACGCTGATCAATCCTGCCGCGAGAGCGCTCACAGGTTATTCCACCAAAGAAAGCCTGGAGAAACCCATTGAGCGGTTGATACCTTTGGCTGAATTGAAAAATCTGTTTTCCGCAGATAAAAAACCTGTTATCCCAAAACAAATTGAGGGGGAATACCAAAGAAAAGATGGAAAGATCATTTTTATCCGGATTAAAATCAGCCACCTTGCTGACCTTGATGCGCCGGGATACATTCTGGTATTTGAAGATCTCACTGAAGTAAAAGAAATGCAGGAAAAAGTTTCGAGGACAGAGCAGTTAGCGGCGGTGGGAAGATTTTCGGCAGGATTGGCCCATGAAATCAGAAACCCGCTGACTTCACTGAGTGGTTCCATTCAGGTTTTGGCAAGAGGTCTCAAGCTTGGAGACTCATATAAAAAACTGATGCAAATAGTCATTAAGGAAACGGATCGCCTTAATGTCATTCTTTCCGATTTTCTCAACTATTCTCAGCCCAAAAAGAACAACAATACTATTATAGATTTGACCCAGCTTATTCAGGATGTAATCATCCTGCTAAAAAATAAAGAGGACATTAGCTCTAAAAAACAGATTGTTTTCGAGGGAACGACAGACCATTTGATTTTGAATGGAGATGAGGAACAAATTAAGCAGGTTGTGTGGAACTTGTGCATCAATGCATTGGAGGCGATGTCCAGGGGAACCCTGACCTTGACACTCAAGGAGGTTTTTTCTTTCCAGAGCGGAGAGTTCCAGGCAAATCACCGAGGTATGGTTCTTGAGGTTCAAGATGAAGGTTGCGGCATTGCCCTCGATCAGATCAGTAATATTTATGACCCTTTTTATTCCAGCAAGAAAAACGGGGTAGGCTTAGGATTGGCGACTGTTTATCAAATCGTCAACCGAAACAAAGGGGTTATGGATGTTAAAAGTACAGTTGGCAAAGGAACTTTATTCACGGTTTTTCTTCCGGATCAAGACAGCGTAAAACCTGTTCCTATGCCTTCTCACTAAAATAAAGGATACCGAAAATGTCAGGAGAAGGACCTATAAAAATAACCGATACTGAGGAAATTGCTGTTTGCACCTGTATGCAGTCCAACCACTGGCCGTTTTGTGATGCCACGCATCACACGACCGGCGGCGGTGGGCCGGAAATATTGAAGCTGGATAAAAATAAAACCTATTTATTGTGTGGTTGCTTCAGAACGAAGAACAGACCTTTCTGCGATGGGTCACACGAAAAAATTAAACCAGCGTGACGCTGGACTCAACTAGCAATGGCTTTATTTTGTGGGCAAATGTTTACTCGGTTTAAAAAGTTGTTGCCGTTTTCCCATGCGTGGCATCTCTTCGTTTTATCAGCCAAGTGTCATCGAATGAAAAATATTTTTAATACTCTGGCGGGTTGGGTGATAGTTCTTTTTTTGTCATCATGCGCCACCTCCCCGCAAAAAAATAATTCCATGGTCTTCATTCCAGAAGGGCCATTCACCATGGGTTTTGCAATAGAGAATGACAACGAATGGGGAGACATGGATGAAGACCCGGTTCATGAAGTCACACTCAGTGCTTACTGGATGGATAAATATGAGGTGACGAGCACCGACTTCGCCGAGTTTCTCAATGCCCATCAGGATTCCGCCGGGCGGTTTATAGAAATCACCCCAAGCGTCACGGTTGAGCTGGTGGAAGGGAAATATAAATCGCGGGCTGGATTGGAGAACTTCCCTGCTAATCGTGTCTCTTGGTATGGCGCCGATGCCTATTGCCGTTGGAAAGGCAAACGCCTGCCCACAGAAGCTGAATGGGAAAAAGCCGCACGGGGAACCGACCAGAGAATTTTCCCCTGGGGCAACGAATTTCCCGACAACAGTCGTGTGACTTTCCGGCGTAAATTTACTGAATTGGGTTTCAAGGTGATGGAGCCGGTAGATAGCATGAGCCGGGGTGTTTCCCCTTACGGCATTCATCACATGGCGGGTAATGTCTGGGAGTGGGTTGCCGATTGGTTTGGTGGAGGAACCTATGAAGATCGCGAACAAAAAGATCCTCAAGGACCTGAAACCGGAATCAGCAAGGTTCTACGCGGGGGCAACTGGTATTACAAAGCCTACTATATGAGAACCACCTACCGCTTTAACGAACGACCCGACCAATTCAATATCTGGCAAGGCTTCCGCTGCGCCGCTAGGCGCGGGGCCAACGTGCAATAGCTTTATTTGGCGAGCAAAGAGTTGTCTCGGCTTAACGAGCCGGGTGGCTTAATGGACCCCTCTTCTGGAAGAGGGGCTGGGGTGATTTAGAAACTCGCATGCAATATGTGAGTTAGCGGTTCTTTCGTTTCAGGGCTTTTTTCAAAATCCAGGGAATATTCAGTTTGCGAGTGCAGTGTTTGAAAATGGTTTCGGCCAGAGGTTGCAGGGAGCAGTGATCGGTCAATATTCCGGCTTCACTGCAATTGAAAACCGTTAATGGGTTTTCCCGTTTAAAAGTTGTGAATGCCCAGTGGAACCATTTTTTGGACACCGCCATGGATTTTAATGTTCGTAAACTTTGACCGTTGATATCCGTTTCCAGTACCAACTGGTCTTTCTGTTTATCCATCATGAACTTCAAGCCTTTGCCTGCGGCATCGCTTCCATGGCTGTGGGATTTCTTTTTGGGATACGAAAGATCCTGGCCGACGAATACAATCGGGTTGCCCCCAGCTTGAAAGGCCAGGTCATAAGTCACCGATAAAACCGTTCCACCTGGTGTCAATATGCCAATATGGGGAACCATTTTTTGAATTTCAACCAAAGTTGGAATATCCGGTGCGAATTTATTGAAGAAAAGGATATTGTTTTCCCAAAGTTCAAGAACATGGGGATGCACGATAGAAGGAACCACAAGGGTTATTCCTTCATGCGGAACATTCATGAGAAACCGGGAGATTTCTTCTTGAGGGTCCAGACAAACCACAAAGTTGGGGACGATTCCGTTTCCCATCAATGGTTTTAATGCGGCATCACAGGCAATGATGACGGCTTTATTTTGAGCGCGGCGAAGAAAGCGGATATTTTTATCCAGGGACGGCCCGGCACCCACCACGATGCAAGGTAGATCGCGAAATTTGTTTTTAAGGGCAACGACTCCGGGATTTTGTTGTATGGCTTTAAGGTTGGCTTGAAAATTCCGTTGCCAAACCTGATTGAATCGGAGGAGGGTGGCTGATTTTACTTCGCGGATTTGTTCATCACGACTCATGCGCCTAATGTAACAAAGTCTGGGTTCTACAGGCAAGGACGCGTTGCAAAAAAAAGACCCGGACTAAAAGTCCGGGTCTTGGAAGAGATCAAATCATGTGAATACTATCGTACCAGATTCACGGCCTCCGTAAGTAAGTCATCGGTTGTGGTGATGATTCTTGCGCTGGCCTGAAAAGCCTGCTGGGTTTGAAT
The DNA here is from genome assembly GCA_018653085.1 of Nitrospina sp. GTDB lineage: Bacteria > Nitrospinota > Nitrospinia > Nitrospinales > VA-1 > LS-NOB. Next base: position 45,766 of record JABIAY010000016.1, on the reverse strand, counting down.
CATGGTGACGAACTGTTCTGCCAGGTCCACGTTGGAAAGCTCCAGCGACTGGCCGACAACTGACCCGAACCCGCCGGTCTCAGCAAATCCCAAAACCGATTGCCCGGAATCGGCAGACTCCGCAAACAGGTTCGAACCCTGCCGGGTCAATCCCGAAGGAGCGAGAAAGTCCGCCAAAGCTACCTGGAACAGCTCAGCCGTTTGTCCGTTATTGAACAAGCCGGATATTTTACCATCGGTAGCTACTGTCAGGCCAACAAGGGTACCTGTGGTAAACCCGTCTTGAACGAGAGAGTTGTTATTGGATGCCGCAGCGAACCCTGTCAACTTGCCGTTGGTATTTCCAGAAGCGTCAACCAGATCCCATGTCAGAGTTTGAGTGGCGGCCGGTGTGCTGGCCGCAGAAAAATCGATAACTATGCTTTGGTCGGTCGTAGGTGAACTCAATTGCCCCGAGGTGTCAAAGGTGACCGTACCGGATGCCCCTGAAGTTACAGTGCCATCAGAAGGGGAGACAGCATAAGTCCATTGATTTGCACCGGAAACTTTGGTGAACTGAAGGCTGACGATAATCTGGGTACCCACCGAATTGTAAGTGGTGACAGGTGAAGTGAATGTCGTAGCGGCTGTGGCGGAGGCATCGAGATTAGCTCCCAGCGTAAACGTGGTGGTGGCTTGCGGGGAGGACTGCACTCCCGCCAGATCAATATCTGTAGTGGAAGTGCTAACCACACCATTGGAAATTGACGAACCCTGTAAAATTTCACCAGTGATGGCCTGGACCAATCCGTCATCATTTAATCTGAATTGACCGGCGCGAGTATAAAAGTTCCCAGCACCGTTGTTGACCACAAAGAAACCGGAACCGTCAAGAGCCAGATCGAGAGCATTTGAGGAAGACTCAAACGAACCCTGGCTGAATTCCTGAATGGTTCCCTGCAATTGCGAGCCGCGGCCCAACTGGCTGGTTGTAGATCCGTTGGAGAGAATGGTGCTGAAAATGTCACTGAATACGGCTTTACTGCCTTTAAAGCCTACTGTATTGACATTGGAAATATTGTCACCAATGACTCCCATGGCCTCGGCATTTCCTCTCAGGCCGCTGACCCCGGTAAATAATGAACTGATTAAACCCATGACTGATCTCCTTTTTACGTTATAGCTTAATTAAAGGCTTACTTTTGAAATTTCGTTTACAGCGAGTTTTTGTCCATTAACAATGGCATAGGCCTGCCCGCCTTCAAAGATGACATCGGTTACCAGGCCGGCGGCGAATGTTTCCGTCGGCACGAAATTGCCCACAGAATCTGAAGCCGTGACATTGAAAGTATAGTTGCCGGCAGGAAGCAATGCGCCGGAAGAATCCGTGCCATTCCATACATATTCACGAAGTCCTTTGGTTTGCGCACCAAGGTCGATGGTGGAGACTATGGCTCCGGTACTGTTAAAAATATCGATGCTTACATCGGCGGCGTCACCATCGAGCGAAAAGCTCAAGGTCTCTACCTCGCCGGATTTCAAGTCGACTGCATTGCCAGGGGCATCCACGTTTTTACCAATCAGGGCAATGGCCGAGTTATTGCTCATCGCGACATCAAAAGCCTGGCTGGCTTCCAGATTATCGTTCACGTTGGTCAATTGCTCAAGACTACTGAACTGTGCCAGTTGAGAGGCGAATTCCTGGCCTTCCATGGGGGCAAGTGGATCCTGGGCCTGCAATTGCGCCACAAGGATTTGCAGGAAGTCGTCTTTTCCCAGAGAACTGTCCCCGGTAGCGGCGATGCCTCCTGTAGTAGTCGGTGAAGTCGGATTGATGATTGGCATATTATTGTCCTGAAAAATGATTATAAAAATTCATTAAGCAATGACGCTAATGGATTGATTGTCTCCAAAAAATAAGGAAACCGGCGCGGTCTCCGAGTTTTCGTCTGCGTTAGCTGTTTGCTCAAACAACGAAGAGTTATTTTCTTCATCCAAAGACTCCCCCGATGGGTTTTGATGGCCCGATTCTCCGCCAACCGTAACGGTGAAGCTGTCCAGCTTTAGACCCTGTTCGCCCATAGCATCACGCAACTGGTTAAAGTTGTTTTCAATGACCTGCTTTACAGCTGGATTTTCTGCCACAATTACGGTTCTTACCGTTTCTCCGGAGGTGATGATTTTCATTCTTACCGTTCCCAGAGAAGGGGGGTCCAGCCTGATTTGGACCTCATTCTGCGCCCCACTGGTGCGAACGGTCATCTTGTTGGCAATCTGGTTGATAATTTTTGCTTCCGTAGCTCCGCGGGCCAACAGGTTCTCAGGTAAAATTGGTTTGCTCGACTCCACCGCTTTTACAGCAGTGTTGGCGGTGACGGTTGGAGATTGAGTTTGCAGGTCGGGACCTGTCTTGGTAGTTTCCAGACCTTTAAAGCCTTTGCCATCGGCAAAACTTTCTGTTTGGAGGATATTTGCCTGGGCGTTTTTATCGCTCAGTAATTCGCTGAGATTGGAGGTTTGGCCACCCTTTTCGTTCACCGGTTCCTGTGTGGTAATCCTTGGGGCTTCATTTTGTTTTGTAGTTTCGGTGAGTTTTTCTGCTGAGGCGGAACGCACGGTTTTTTCTGTTCCTTTTGCGATATCCGTTTTCTCAGCCGTGTCTTTTGGTTTCACGGTATTTTTTAACTGGGTTAAGAAATCCGGTCCCTCATCACTTTCAGTCTGGTTATTATCAAGATCAGAATTTTTCGCGCTCGTTTCATCAGACCGATTGGTTTGGGAGTCTAATTTAGCCTGAAGGTCGATGTTTTTATCGAGTCCTTTTTGAGCGGAAGCGTTTTGCAGGGATTGTAAATGATTCAAGAAGTTTTTTGCTTCTGTGTCCGACAATCCGATTTGCTTCAGAAGGTTAACCGCTTCTCCTTGATTCTGCTGAATTCTTGCTATCAGCTCCGATGGATTGGTTCCATCACCTGAGCTGTTCTGGTTTAAATTTAAAGCCTGGGTCAGCGACTGGAGCAAGGTATCCAGATCCGCATCGCCATTCAAACCGAGCAGATCCAGCAAAGACTCAAACTGGGCTTGGTTGATACCCAGCTCTTGTAATTGAGCCGCCAGAATTTTTGTGTCTTCTATCAGTGAATCTTTGGTCACAGTATTTTCAACCGATGAATCTTTGATCTCGGTTTCGGGAGTCGACTGGGGTTTGTTTTCTTTCGGCGCAGAGACTTCCTGACTGTTGTCCTCTGTGCGTGTTTTGGCTTTGGGTTGGGTTTTTTTAGCTTGGGTATCGTTCTGGTTTTGTGGGGAATCATCTTTGGACGGTTTTTGAGCCGCGTCTACCTTGTGTACGGCGGTGTCTATAAAATCTTTAAAGCCACTATCGTTCATCTGGTCCTGAGTCGGAGCAGTGGGTTCTACGGGGGCTTTGACGGCGAATACGGCTAGTGCGCTACCGGGCATTTTAAAGGTCCGATTAATTATAAATAAAGTTTATCCACCTATCTCTTGAGCAAAACCGATGCCAAAAACGGATATGAGCTCCCAATGGGTTTATACATATAGGTTTATACGTTCCAAGGCAGGCAGAACTCAGCCCTCAGGATCAGGCAAAATCTGCCTCAAGGAGAAAAAAAATCCGGGTTTTCCAGTTCTGATTTCCAAGCTTGGCTGGGCAAAACAGTTCCTACCTCGGTATTCTGTTTAAGTAACAACTTTGTTAAGATTTGCAACGGGTGGGTAGAGGCACTTTTAAAATGGTTCGTTTGGGTGTAACATCAGGTTTTACAAGTCGTTTAAATATTATGGTTTCTTGAGGAAAAAGATTTTATGGCTATCCGTCAAAAACTTAAATTAGGCGATGTTCTGGTGAAAGCCGAGGCTATCACAGAGGAACAGTTACATCAGGCCCTGGCTGAGCAGAAGCAGAAAAATATTCCGTTAGGAGCGGCATTGGTGCAGTTGGGATTTATCACGGAAGAAAAATTTCTAACCAGCCTGGCGGATCAACTGAAAATCCCTTACCTGGATATGCAGGGAGTGAAGATTTCACAGGATGCGATCCGCAAGGTTCCGGAGGCGATTGCCAGGAAGCACAGAGTCATTCCGATAGAAATTAAAAACGGTTCGCTGAAGCTGGCCATGGCTGACCCGTTAAATATTTTCGCCATTGACGAGGTGACGATTCGAACTGGATTGGACGTAACAACGGTACTGGCGGCAGAATCTGATATCGACAGGGCTATTCAGGAAGAATATGGTGTTGCGGCTTCCATCACGGCGGCGGTTAAAAGTCTGGGAACCCAGGAAGAGAAGAAGGAAGAAGCTCAAGCTATAGTATCTGGCGGAGGAGGGACAGCCGCAACGCTGGATACCGCAGACGCGCCAGTGGCCAAGCTGGTGGAAATGATTCTCAAGCAGGCTCTCGATGATGGGGCCAGTGATATCCATATTGAACCGACCGAGACGGGGCTGAATATTCGCTACCGGATTGATGGAGTCTTGTTTGGAGCATCCCAGCCGCCCAAATCAGTGGAGTCGGCTCTGATTTCCCGGATCAAGGTGTTGTCGAACATGGATATTGCTGAAACCCGATCGCCGCAGGATGGGGGTTTTTCGGCAAAGCTGGGTCCGAAAGAAATTGAGCTTCGTGTTTCCACCTGCCCCACCATTTATGGTGAAAACATGGTGCTTCGTATTCTTGATAAGAGCAAACTGATGGTGGACCTTGAGGCTTCCGGCCTGATGGGCGCGGCTTTGAAAAAATATAATGAACTGCTTGATAAGCCCTATGGAGTTATTCTGGTAACGGGGCCTACAGGTAGCGGAAAAACAACGACCCTATATGGTTCTCTGGCAAAAGTGAATTCACCATCGAGAAACATCAAGACTATTGAAGACCCGGTGGAATACCGACTGGAAGGAATTCGCCAGACGCAGGTCAACCCAAAAGCGAATATAACTTTTGCAACAGGCCTGCGTTCGTTAATGCGTCAGGATCCGGATATTATCATGGTGGGTGAAATCCGCGATACGGAGACGGCGGAGATTGCCATCCAGGCGGCCCTGACCGGTCATCTGGTGTTGAGCACCCTGCATACCAATGATACGCCTGGCGCGTTATCTCGGCTTTCTGATTTAAAAGTCGAGCCATTTTTGCTGGCCTCTTCAATTGTGGGTGTATTGGCCCAAAGGCTGGTTCGTAAAATCTGCAAGCAATGCAAGGTTCAGCATGAAGCTACCGAGAAAGAACGGAGCGTTCTTTTTCCAGGTGGGAACCCACCTTCCTCAGTTACGCTATATCACGGAGAAGGATGTAAAGCCTGCAAGAAGAGCGGGTATTCAGGGCGAATGGGAATTTTTGAAGTGTTGGTTATCACCGACGATCTTCGGGAACTTGTTCTGCAAAAGGCGGCCCCAATGAGCATTCGCGAAAGAGCCCGCGAAACACAGGATATGAAATCGTTACGTGAAGACGGTATTTCCAAAGTCCTGGGTGGGTATACTACTGTTGATGAATTAAATCGGGTGACCTTTGCCGATGTAGTTCCAGCGTGACGCTGGCTCCCAAGTGCCGGCGAACCGCTGGTGCCAGCGAGCCACTGGAGGCAAAGAGCAAAGACTCGTTGAGCCGAGAGAATTCTCTGTCGGCCAATAGGGCTATTGCACATTGGCCCCACGCCGAGTGGTGGATGGTATGAATAAACGCTGGTTTTATTTTCTTTTCAAAAAAAGACTGCCCATCAGTCTTTATATAATTATTCCCTTTGTAGTTGCCCTCATTGCTTTTTCCTCCGGCTTCATCGCTCTGGTTCTTTTCGAATACTTTTTAGTTGAGAACCATATCCTTTCCCTGGTACCTGCCCTGAAGCCCGAAGTCAATGAACTGTTATACTGGACCAGACTGGAAATTTTGGGTTTTACTTTTCTGGGGGCCGTGGCGGGTGTTGGCATTGTTTATGCTATTTTGCATCCGCTAAGAAAAATTTTAACAGGAGCCCGGCAAATTGCCGAAGGAGATTTCAGTAGTCGGTTGGATGTTAAAGGACTGGACGAACTGGGAATACTGGGAAAAGATTTTAATCTGATGGTTTCCTCTTTGAACGAATATTTTATCGACAGCATGGCGGGAGGGTGGATTCTTTTGGACCCCCATGGGAAAATTGTTTCCGTCAACCGGGGTGCTTTGAATATTTTGCAATGTGAGTCGGAAGATTTGGTCGGCAAGTCTCACAGTACTTTGTTGAAAGTTTTGAGCATTGATCCGTTTCTGGAAAAGTGGATTACAGATTCGGTAAAAAATCAGGTCGAGCATTCTTTGAAGGAGCTGGAAGCAATAAATGCAGAAGGCAGAAATTTAAGACTGACGTTTTCAACATCCCGACTCAAAGACAAGGATGACAATTTTGTGGGAATGGCCATGACCCTGAAAGACCTGACTCGTGCCAGTGAGATCACGGAAAAAATGCAAAGAGCGGATAAGCTGGCGGCGCTCGGTGGAATGGCCGCCGGGCTGGCTCATGAAATTAGAAATCCTTTAGGCTCGATCAAAGGGCTGACCCAATTGCTGGATGAAGAATTTAAAGAAGGGGCCAGAGCTCGAACCTATACGAAGACCATGATCCGCGAAATTGACCGGCTCAATGGGGTGGTCACCAGCCTTCTGAACTTTTCCCAGCCCACTCAAAGCGATTTCCATTTTTGCGATATTAACAAGCTCATAGAGCAGGCTCTGGGATTGGTACAGCTGAATATTGATAAAAAACAGATTCAGGTCACGCAGGTCATGGATCCGAACCTCCCGGTCCTTTGGGGGGATGGGGAGAAACTGGTACAAGCATTTTTAAATCTTCTACTGAATGCGGTGCAGGCTGTTAACGAAGGAGGGGAAATTGCCATGATCACGGCGTTCGATCCCAATCGCCTTGTCAATGAAGAGGGTGTTACAAAAGGAGTGATATTTGTGCAGATTAAAAACAGCGGCGATCCCATTCCGCCTGAAATTATATCGAATTTGTTTGATCCTTTTTTCACCACTAAAAAAGATGGTACGGGTTTAGGGTTGCCAATCACCCATCAGATTGTAACGCTTCACGGCGGGACTTTGACCCCTTCCCACTCCAATGGATTTACAGAATTTAATATTGAGTTTCCCATGACCGACCACGCTGAAGGACAAGAGGAAAACTCAAAAACAGGACAGAAAACCGGTTATGACTCCTGAACAGATAACGAAATCGTCAGCGGATAAAGTGAAGGGAAAAATCCTCATCGTGGAGGACGATGAAGGAATGCGCTTTTTTCTTTCAGAAGCTCTGGAAAAGGAAGGCTACTACTTTCAGGTCGTAGAGAGCGGCGAAAAAGCTATTAAGCTGTTCGCGCAGGAAATATTTGACTTGGTCATTCTTGATTACAACCTGCCCGAGATGAACGGAATGGAAACCTTTACCGGGATCAAAGACAAGTTTCCGGATGTGGTGGCGATCCTTATTACCGCTTTTGGTAGTAAAGATCTGGCTATTACGGCTATGGAACAGGGGGTATTCGACTATTTCAATAAACCTCTGGAAATTGGAGAACTGCGTGTTGTCATTCGCCGCGGTCTTGAAAGAGCCTTCATGCAAAGGGAGGTATACCAACTGCGATCCCAGCTTGAGACAGATTATAGTTTCGATCGGATTCTGGGTAGTAGCAAGGCGATGAGTGATGTGATCGAGCGGGTGCGCAAAGTCGCCACCAGCGATGTTTCGGTTCTCATTCAGGGAGAAAGCGGTACGGGAAAAGAATTAGTGGCCCAGGCGTTATATGCTCACAGCCAAAGAAGTAAAGGGCCTTTCATAAAAGTAAATTGCGCCGCGGTTCCCCAGGAACTCATGGAGGCGGAATTCTTCGGTTATGAAAAAGGAGCGTTTACAGGAGCCCACAAACAAAAGCGGGGGAAGTTTGAGCTGGCCAACGAGGGTACTTTATTTCTTGATGAAATTGGAGATATGCCTCTGGTTACGCAAATGAAAATTCTGCGGGTGATTCAGGAAAACGAGCTGGAACGGGTTGGAGGAGAAGTATCCATCCCTGTAGAATTTCGGCTGATTACCGCAACACATAGAGATCTTGAAAAAGCAGTGGCCCAGGGAGAATTTCGCGAGGACCTGTTTTACCGTTTAAATGTTGTCTCTGTTGTTCTGCCACCTCTGCGAAATAGAAAGGAGGATATCCCGATTTTGGTGAAACACTTTCTTGGGGTGTACAGCGAAAAATTTAAAAAGAACCTTAAAGGTTTTTCTTCGGAAGCAATGGAATCATTCTTGCAACATTCTTGGCCAGGGAATGTGCGCGAACTGGAAAATGTTATTCAACGTTGTATGGTGCTTTCCTATGATAAGATAATGGGAAATAAGGAGCTTCTCGAAATTTATCCTCTGCTCGCAGGGTCTTCCCGGGAAGTTTCTGCCAGTGCGAGCTTGCAAAATAAACTGGAAGTGCTGGTTTCGGATGCGGAAGAAACATTGATTTTGGAAGCACTGAAAGAAGAAAACTGGAAACGCCAGGAAACGGCTGACCGCTTGGGCATTAGCCGGAAAAGCCTGCATAATAAAATGAAAAAATACGATCTTGGGTCTTCGGACTAGTCATTGACGATGCCTTTATTTGAATACAAAGCCAGAGATAGAATGGGTGAGTTGGTGACAGGCAGTATGGATGCCCGGGACGCCGAAGTGGTAGGTAACGAACTCGACCGGCTGGGGCATTTCCCGATAACGATTAAGTCGGCGGAGCAGGAAGCGGGAAACAAAAAGGGCGACAAGGCAGACCCGCTTGAACGGTTTCAAAAAGTTAAAATGAAGGAGCTGGTGCTGTTCACGCGGCAGATGGCCACCTTGTTCAATGCAGGTATTCCCGTATTGGGCATTCTGGTGGCTCTTGAAGATCAGGTTGAAACGCCAAAATTTAAAAGGGTTGTAAAGCAGGTTCGGATGGATATTGAAGGCGGTCTTTCCATGTCCGAAGCGATGCAAAAGCATCCGGATGTTTTTAATGAACTGTATTCGAGCATGATTGAGGCAGGGGAGGCGGGCGGTGTAATGGATGAACTGCTCCAACGTCTCGCAACCCTGATGGAAAGGCAGGTGGAAACCGACGCTAAGGTCAAGGGAGCCATGAGCTATCCTAAAATGGTTGTTTCAGCAATGAGTATTGCTGTCGTCATCCTGATGTGGAAAGTGGTCCCGATTTTTGTGAAGATGTTTGAGAAGGCCAAAATTGACTTGCCTTTAGCGACCAAGATTCTCATTGCCAGCAACAAGGCGTTTTTTGATTACTGGTACTTGCTACTGGGAGGGATAGTCCTGATTGTATTTGCCTTCAAGAAATATACTTCCACCGAAAGAGGACGTTATCAATGGGATATGTTCATGCTCAAGGTTCCTATCATGGGCCCCATCCTGTTGCGTTCTTCCATGGCTAAATTCGCGCGGGTATTTAGCACTTTACAGGCGGGAGGGGTAGCCATTCTTGAAATTCTTACTGTAACGGCCAAGGTCGTTGATAACACGGTGATCTCGTCCATCATTCGCGGACTTAAAGATAGCGTACAGGAAGGACTGGGTCTTGCCGCACCGCTACAACAAAGCGGACTTATTCCGCCATTGGTAATCCAGATGATCGCGGCTGGCGAAGAGTCCGGTGCGTTGGATGAAATGTTGGAAAAAGTGGCGGACTACTACGATGACGAGGTGGACCACGCTGTTAAAAACCTGTCTTCCATGATTGAGCCAATCCTGCTATTGTTTATGGCAGGCTTGGTATTATTTCTCGCACTGGCTATCTTCATGCCTATGTGGGATATGACGAAAATGGCACACTGATAATGGTTTCCCTGGCAATGAAAATAGAAAGCCGACTAGAAAAAATGAAGATTTTTCCTCAACATATATCCCGGGAAGCGGGGTTTACTTTTATTGAACTGATCATGGTGATCATCATGATCGGCATACTGACCTCCATTGCGGCGGGGAAGATGATATCCGCTGTCCAACAGGCGGAAATAACGGCAGAGGATAGGACTATCGATGTAATACGTTCCAACTTGGTTAATAATTTTGGCAATGATTTGTTAAATGGCGTAGCCGCTAAATTTCCCGATGACCCGTTTACCAATCTCAGCAAAGTTCCCGAGGGTTATGACCGTCGAAGCAACAGTGCGCCTTCTGGCGCAGAAGAAGACGCATCGACCTGGGCTTTTGTAACGGGAGGCGGGGGTAATCTAACGCCGGAAGAAGCTGGAACCACAGTAACGGATTTTCAAACAACGGGTTCAATTTATCATCAAAGAAAAGATCTCTCTGTGGCTAAATGGCCCTACGATTCAGCCAATGGGATCATTGGCAAGAAAAATCTCGAAACTACCAGCCAACTCAAAGCAGAAGAAGACCGAGCTAAAAAACGGCGAGGCGAACCGACAGAACAGGAAAGACTCGATAAGACTCAGTAATCCCGTTCAACTATAAACCAGTATCAGGAGGAAGATGCCATGAAAGTGGTTTACGAAATACTGTTAGATACTGCACTTTACCTGTCTTTTATTCTGGTGGTCGGCGCGTTTTGTTACAGTGCAATGATCTTGTTTAAGCCAAAGGCGGCGCTTCATCTTAATGGTCGGTTCAACTCCTGGTTTTCGACCGAGAAGATAGATGGTGCTATGGACACGCATATTGATACCAACGACCTTATAGCAAGGAACCGATGGTGGGTGGGAAGCCTGTTTCTGGCCGGGGCTTTGCTCACCTTGAAGTACCTGTTGCTTGATTTCGAGGCCGATAAATTTATTTCCCTTGTTGTCCAGCCTTCCGGAAAAACCGCACAAACCTTCAGCGAAATTGCGGTGGTCTCCATCCAATGGTTGCTGGTTTTTACTTCTTTTCTCGGAGCCGCGGCCTGTGGTTTTTTCCTGGTCAGCCCGGAAGCTTTTCAGCGTCTCAGCAATAAGATGGACACGCAGTATTCAACCGAGGCGCTCAAAGAAAGCGCCGACACGGTTTATACCGCACTGGATAACTGGGTCATGAAAAACCATGTTCTGGTTGGCTTGTTTCTACTTCTGGGCTCGACCTACCTGGTGATATTTTTACTTATGACACTGATGTAAATGGTTTTATCGGGAACGCGAAGTTACAAAATGGGTAACGGATTACCCGTTTATCCTTTCCTCGGCAAATCAAAGTTTTCTTTGCTTTAAAATATCTAACTACAAATACCACGATTGTTCTTGATTTTCCCCATCTTAGGGTGTCTCGGCAAACAAGTGTGAAGAAACCTTCTCCTGAATATAAATTTGGCAGGAAGTTTGCACCTCTTATAGGTAGAAGACCTTACAAGTCTTGACTTTTCAGTTGTTTACCGTTATTTTATGTGAAAATGGTTGAATATAAAGGAGAAACGATCATGAAGAACCGTCTTAACAGTAATAAAGGTTTCACCCTCATTGAGCTGGTCATGGTTATCGTAATTTTGGGTATCCTGGCGGCTGTTGCTATCCCACGCTTTATTGACTTGCAGGGCAATGCCCGAACGTCGGTTGCGAATGGGCTTACAGGGGCTATGGCAGGGCAGATCACCATGTTGCACGCACGGTCACTGATTTCGTCTACCACCTATACCCCGACAATTGTTGTTGCCAGTATTGATACCAGTGGCATTACCAGCATCACGGCAGCAGCAGCAGCAGTTACGGCTGTAATTGATGGTGTTACCTTCACTTGGACCTACACCGTTAACGGTGGAGCTTCCGGCGGAGCCCAGTCAGATCAGCTTGCTGAATCGTTTTAGGGTTGTCTGATTTGTTGGTTGTTTTTAGGTGACCGCTTTTAGGTGACCACTTTTTCAAGGAGGGAGATCATTATCTTTCTTCGGCGGGTTTGGCCGATAGGGTTCCTGACGGTTCTTGCGGTTTGTTATTTCGGCGATATCAGGGGGTCTCTGTTCATCGAACGGGACCTCCTGGTTTTTTTTATCCCTCCACGGCAGTTCTGGATAGAAGAAGTCAAGAACTTCATTTTCCCTTTATGGAATCCCTATTATCATAACGGCCATCCTCTCTTTGCCACCCTGCAACCGGGGGTGCTCTACCCCACAAGCGTTCTTCATTTATTTCTACCCTTTAACTGGGCCTTCAATTTAAACATAGAGCTCCACTTTGCTCTGGCAGGTATTTTTACCTATTTGCTGGTGCGTGCAATGCGCGCAAGTCAGGGTGCGGCCATCATATCAGCTATCGGATTTATGCTTTCGGGCTATCTGATCTCGGTGCATAGCTTGTTGAGCACTTTGCTGTCGGTCACCTGGGTCCCGCTATTTTTTCTCTGCTATTTTTCATCGATAAAAAACAACCGTCTCGATCATGCGCTCTTATCCGGGGTCATAGGTACGATAATGTTTTTGGGTGGAGGGGTAGAAGTATGCTATCTGACTTTTGGAGTGGCATTTTTTCTGACCTTGTTCCCGGAACTGGTGCTGGGACTCGATAACTTTATAAAAATTCGCCGCCGGTTGGTTTTTTTTGCGATTTTCTGCGCAGTATTTTTCGGTTTGTCATCGGTCCAGCTGATTCCCTTTCTTGAGCTTTCCCAACTTTCCATTCGGTCTGGCGGGCTTCCTTATAAAGAAGCGGCAACCTGGTCTTTGCATCTTTACGACCTGGTTGAGTTTTTCGTGCCGGACATGTATGGCCTGGCGACAGACATAAAAAAATACTGGCTCTTCCAGAACTGGTTGAAAACAATATATATGGGAGGGATACCCTTTATTCTGGCGGTATTCTTTCTAAGAAAATGGGATAGGCGGGCACAGGGATTTCTGCTTTTATTTTTAATTTCCCTGGTACTGGCGATGGGAAACAACACATTTTTTTATCCCGTTCTTTATGATTACCTCCCGCTTTTCAACAAACTGCGTTTCCCGGTGAAATTTATTTTTCTTGCGGTTTTGGTCCTGTCCGTGGCGGCGGGATTGGGCTACGATTATTTTAAAAAGACGTTGGCAGAGAGGAGCCCTGAAAGCCAAAGATGGGCGCAATATATATTGACCCTGGGGTTTTTCTTCATGCTTGTGTTTGGAGCTTTTAGTATTTTCAATGAACCCATTGTTGCTTCTTTAAAAGCTTCAGGGTGGGACCACCCCGCCTACAACGAAATCGAACTCAACCTTTTTAATTTTAAACGATTCCTCGTTTTTTCCAGTTTGTTCTGCCTGGGTTTATTCTTGTATTCACAACCCAAATTCAAAAGGCCAGTTATTCTGGTGGGGGTAATAACCATATTTGCCTTGGATCTGTTTTTTGCCCATTTCAATTTTTATCAAAGAGAGGAATTCACAAAAATTCAAAAGACAGGTGAAAACCCAAAGTTCATTCTGTCTGACCCTGAACTGCTTAGAATTTTTGTGACCCCGAAAACCCGGAAGACGGAAAATGAAATTAAAGAAAACTGGAAAGGACTGGATATCCGTAAAGAAAAATTATTCACCGGGCTTCTTGGCAATCAACGCATTCTTGATGTGAATGGAGTGGCTGTCACCAGACAAGAACGCTGGAGAAAGGTGGTGGATCTGATTACAAGTGCTCCGGCGATAGACAGCACCAACCTGTTAAATATGATGAATGTTAAATATGTGGTGTCCCTGCCACCCATCACCTCACCTGACTTTGAGTTGGTCTACTCCTACGAACCCATCCCGCAAGACCCGCAAGAAAGAGCGGAGTTTGAGGAATCCGACGTCACCAAAATTTACGAAAATAAAAAAATGCTTCCGCACGCCTTTTTGGTTTCCCGGTGTAAGGTTGCGAGCTCCGATGACGAATATAAAAAAACCCTTGAGAGCAAAAGCTTTAATCCGGAACAACTAGTATTGCTCGATGCGGAACCGAAAGGTTTTCCTTGCGATGAGAAGAAGGCCCCTGAAAAATTAGAACCGGTCAGGGTGGATTCTTATGAAAGCAATACCGTAGAACTCTCAGTTAATTCCCGGGAACGCAGCCTATTATTTTTAAGCGATAGTTATTATCCTGGGTGGAAAGCTTATGTGGACGGCGAAGAGGTAGAAATTCTTCGCGCGAATTATGTATTTCGCGCCGTTGTTATCGAGCAGGGCGAGCATCGGGTACGCTTTGAATATGACCCGCTCTCTTTCAAGTTGGGCCTGGCAATCACCCTCTTAACAATACTGATCTGCGGGGTCACTCTGTTTAAATATAAAATCGAGGAAAATGTCTGAATCCTTAGTTCCCTTTAAATTTATTGTTCCCTCAAATATCCACAACGATTAATGCAAATTGCCAGCCCCTTGACAGAAAAGACCCACAATAAACCGCTCTGGTTTTTCCTCATTTTTGTCATGGCGGCCTTGACACGCGCTTACTATTTAACAGATTATCAATACAATCCCTTTTTTATGTATGTTTACATGCATACGGATTCGTATGATTATTATTTAGGAGCCCACAATTTTGCCGCAGGAGACCTTCTAGCCCTATCCCCGTCAAACCGATTTTCCCCTCTTTATACTTATTTTGTCGGTCTCTTTTTTAAAATTACAGGACAGGACCTGATCGCATTCTGGTTTTTTCAGTTTACGATGGGTATTTTTACCGTGTTGCTGGTTTATCGGGTCGCCCTGGAATTGTTCAATCATCGCGCGGCGATTTTTGGTGCAATTTTATATAATTTCTACGGCCCCGCTCTGATGTATGAAGGAGTGATGCTTCGCGCTTCCCTTCTAACTTTTTTAGGAATCCTGTCCCTTTATCTTGTTATCCAGGTTCTAAAAAACCCCAGGAACCTGTTAATATTGGCGGCTGGGATTTCGATTTCTTTGTTTATCCAATGTCGTCCTAATGTAGCCCTTATTTTTCTATTATTGCCTCTTTTATACCTCGCTCCTTTTGACCGCAAAAATCTTAAGCTCTTTTTACAGATAGCGGGAGTGGCGCTCATTTTCTTCATCCCACTTCTTTACAGAGGCTGGTTGGTCCATGGAAAATTTGTATTGTTTGATGCCTCCGGTCCTGCCGCATTGTTAATTGGAAATCACCCGGACTATCTGGGGATTGGGTTAAGCAAGGAGCATGAATATCCCGGCGCCCTGAGTATGGGTTACGGTGAAATGCTGGCGGTTTTCTGGGATCGCCTTGCCGGACAGCCGTTGCAGATGCTGGGCTTGTACGTCCGCAAATTATTTTATATGTTTTCCAGTCTGGAGCCGTATAACAATTATGATTTTTTATTATTCAAAAAATTTTCCCCTCTATTAAATACACCCCTTTCAAACTTTTCTCTTATCTCCTCCCTGGCTCTCACGGGACTTTTATTTCAAGTGGGTAAAGGAAAAAATATCAAACTACTCTACGGGTTTATGGGAGGAATCACCGTTGCTATTATACTTTTTTATATACTCGCCCGGTTTAGAATTCCCATGGTCCCCTACTATGCAATTTTTGCAGGCTTCACGCTTGATACATTTTTTTTCAGGCTGAAGCAAAGTCAATGGATAAAGTCCGCGCAAATGTTTCTCGTGTGTTCATTTTTAATCCTGCTTTTTAATATTCCTGAATTCACCCGTGGAGTCAGGCAATCCTACGCTGATGAGCTAAATTTAAAAATCGGATTGAATCTGATTGCTAATAAACGTTATTCACAGGCTATTGAACCCCTGAACGATTTAATAAAAAACAATCCTGATAACCGTCCAGTATTAAGAGCTCAGGCGCTGGCTTTATGGAAGACTAGGAAGGCGAGAAAGGCTATTCTGGTTTATGAAAAGCTTGTTGATCTCATACCCGGGGATGCGGGAACTCATTTTGATTTGGCAACCCTCTATGCAGATTCTGAAAACTGGCAGAAAGCCCTTTCGCATATGGAATTTTCCGAACGCCTGTTTCGGAAAAAGCGGGAACCCCATTGGGCAGACATCGCACGGGAACAGGTCAAGCTGTATACAAATAGAAATAAAGACTGATCTGAACGTTTAGCGAGATCGGCTCATGTCGGCAGTATTTTTCATCACTTAAAGTGATAGCTTCTGGCTCCTCCTATGCAAACACGGGATAAACATAAATTGCCTGCTGCAGAATTTATATTTCTGGCAGGATTGATGGGCCTATACTTCGCGACACGTTTAACCGGATTGACCTTGTTGCCGATATTTACGGACGAAGCGATGTATATTCATATCGCACAAATAATCGACAGCAACTGGGAGAACCTTTTTTTAACCAAGGTAAATGCATTCAAACCTTTATTTATATGGATTGTAGCGACCTATCAGAATTTTTTTCCCGATCCCCTTCTGGCAGGAAGGTTGGTATCGGTAGCGGCAGGAGCGGCTTCAACGCTTGGGATTTATTGGCTGGGCCGGGAGCTTTTCTCGGATCGGGTAGGTAAAGTTTCAGCAATTATTTATTTATTTTGCCCCTACTTCATTTTTTTTGAGCGTTTGGCCTTGATGGAAAGCCTGGTTAACGCATTTGGAATTTGGACTGTTTGGGTTTCTTTCAGGATTACCAAAGAAAATGAATTGAAAATAAGGAGCTTTGTGCTATTGGGAACCCTTTTGGGTTTGGCGTTTTTAACAAAATCTACCGCATTAATGTTTTTCCCGGCACCCTTCGTTATTTTTCTCTTAGCGAAAACTTATACCAAAATAAACTTTCTAAAATTTTTAAGCGGGACCATTTTTTTGGTTCTGCTGATAAATCTACCTTATTTTTTAACGGATCAGGTTATTGGTTTTAATAATCGACACCCGATTTTTTCATCAACTAATTTCTATATCCCTATTGAAACTTTAGTGGGCTTCCCGATTGATATTTGGGGGAGAAATATCTGGACTATTTACGTTTATTTTATGATTTATCTAACCTTCCCGTTATTTCTGGTTATAGCGTTTGGAATTTTTTACGCATTGCTGCAGAAAAATAAAACAGGAATTACTCTTTTACTATTGTTTGTGATTCCGGCGTCTATTATTGTGCTGATAGGAGATCGTATTTTTTCCAGATATTATTTGATAGTGATCCCCCCTCTTATTATTTTATCGGGGTGGGCCCTTGTTCAGCTTGCGAACTATGTATCCAGAAGACTGAACGTATTGCATTCGACCTGGGCCAACATTCTCCTTGCTGTTCTTCTGATTTTTATGGTTTCTGAGGGAATAGTTTTTTCAAAAAATTTAAGTAAGGACCCATTCAAGGCTTTTTTCCCGAAAATTGACCGCTATCAATACTTAACAAGTCAAAGTTCAGGTCATGGAGTAAAAGAGGCCGCAGAGTTTTTGATCACAAAAAGCAAGGCAGAGCCCATATATGTACTGACTTCCTGGAGTCAGGGAAACCCTCAGGACGGCATAATGGTTTATCTTTGGGGACAACCGAAAATTAATACTATTCCAGCTCTTTGGTGGCCTGGAGAGAAAAAACTATTTCCGCAAGGTGAAACGTTTCCTGTTTTTCCTTCCAAATACCAATCGATAAAACCGGGAACAGGGAATACAGCAGATCTTAAGAATGTATTTTTTATAATGCCTTTAGAGGCCACCGATTACAAAAAAGAGGTTTTGGAAAATAACCCGGGATGGAAAAGGGTATGGCAATTGTCGAAACCTGACGGCAAAAGCAATATTGAAATTTACCAATATAAAAATTTGAATTAGCCGCACTACTATCCATTTACTATGCTGAATATATTCCCTTTTTTTTATTTGGTGGTAATTGTATTTCTGGGTTGCGAGAATATTTATTTTCTCAAAAATATCCACGATACAAACGCCTTGCTGGCTTTTCTATCCCTGGCATTTTTAGGCATGACTTTTGTCCTGCGAAAGGATGAAGAACGGGCAGGTCATGGGGTGGGTATTCTGTCGGTCACCCTGATTGTTTTTTTGCTCTTTTCTGCAACCAGTTTTTATTTTTCCCTCAATGCCGATTTGAGTTTGTATCCGGCCTTGAAAGTTTTCAATGCTCTATTGTTAGCCATAGCTCTTGTTTATTTTTTAAAAGACATTGAAACACTGAGAAAAGCGTTTTTAATTATTTTTATATTGGCAGGAATTCATGCTGGTTTTGGAATTCTGCAACAGTTTGTTCCATCCCTGTTGTACCAGCCCAACAAGTTCGGCTCGACATCCACCTCCTTTTTTTCAAACCCAAATTATTTTTCAGGTTATCTCGTGATCCATATTCCCATCGGATTTTATTTGCTGGCTCACTGTCGTTCCAGTATTTGGAGAATGACACTCGGCGGAATTTGGACAATGGTTTGGGCGGCTATAGGTTTTTCCGGTTCCCCTGGAGGACAATTGCTGGCCGCCTTCATGGTTCTGGGGATGGCTGTTTATTTATTAAAGAAAAAAAATTATCGCGACCTGAAGATTTTGGGCTGGTGTTTGATATTTGCGTTGTTGGTTTATATAGGGCTGGTAAGTCTTCTCGGCCACGGCTCGGAGCCTGGTTCCGCAACAACGTCAGGCTCTATGGTCCGCCGCCCCTGGGTCTGGGCGCATATGGAAAATCGGCTCATATATTGGACCGGTGCATGGTCTATATTTAAGGAACATTGGTTGTTGGGAAGCGGGCTGTGGACATTTGTGGAATTGTATTCACAGACGGGACTGAAATACAACCCACCTCACGCCCACAATATGTATCTACAAACTGCCACCGAAACAGGGCTGGTTGGGTTTGGGCTTCTGATGGCCTGCCTGACTGCTTTGGGTGCGACCCTTGTTAGGGTATTCAAAAGGGGTAGTCCTGATGTGGCGGGGATAAATTTTTATATTGCGCTTTCTCTATCCGGATTTCTGCTTCACAATCTCATCGAATACAATTGGCTGATTTCAGACTTTATTTACTTATTTGTGTTCCTGGTTATTTCCGTGGAGGTTCTAAACCGGGAAACCCAGGGTCAGGAAAAATGGACACTCATGTCTGGAGCAAAAGAGTTCTGGCCCAAAGCAGTCTCAATTATCATTGTGTTAGGGGCTTTCACGATATGGCAATATTATAGTTACCATAGGCTTATTTCCCATGGTATTTCATCGAGCCAGACCGTGGATGAGTTGTTCGCAAATATTGAACGGGCTAAGAAGTTGTGTCATCAATGTGGAAGGCCGCATTATTTGTCCGGCACTCTCCATCTTGCAGCGTTTCGTCAATCTGGTGATCTCCAAAATCTCAGTCAGGCGGAAAATGATTTTAATGAAGTGGCCCGTCGAAATCCGTATGGTATGGCAACCTATTTGATGCTGGGTGAAATCAAGAGCCTCCAGGGAAATTTTTCTGAAGCTCGAAAATATTATAAAAAATCCATAAAAGATCCACGATCCCGAAACGCGGCATTGACCGGACTCAAAAACCTTGAGAAGAGTAAGGACAACGCGGAGCGGACTGACGATTTTTAAGCAGATCACCAATCAGACCTTTTATTATTTCCAAAGCAAATAAGGTTGCGCAAATGAAAAACAGAGGCATTGTTTTTAAACTGATATCTTTGATTCTCGTTACCGCAGGCATATTTTTCCTGATAGTCAGCAACCACAATGCCAAGAAAACCCGTTCCATATTTAAAGGCAACCTGAGGAATTCGGCAGAGAACCTGTCATATTCCACGTTAAACAAAATAGAAACGATCATCAAAGCTGTAGAAAAAATTCCCCAGCAAATGGCTTATTCCCTGGAAGGCCCTTCTCATACGAAAGAGAACCTGCTGTTGCTCATCCGCCAGACCGTGGAGAATAATCCAGAATTATATGGGGCAACCATCGCCTTTGAACCTTATATGTTTGATCCCGATGCGCTCTATTTCGCGCCCTATTTTTACAAGCAAAAAGGTGAAACAAAATTCACCTATATTGGTAGCGAGTCGTATAAGTATTTTTCATGGGACTGGTACAAAATTCCCAAAGAGAAAAACAAACCCATGTGGAGCGAACCCTATTTTGATGAAGGGGCCGGGAATATTATTATGGCTACCTATTCGGTTCCCTTTTATCGCGATATAAAAGGCAAAAAACAACTGATGGGAATTGTAACCGCGGATATTTCCCTGGCATGGTTGCAGGAAATGGTCTCTTCCATAAAAATCGCTGAAACCGGTTACGCATTCCTCATTTCCAAAGAGGGAACCCTTATCACACATCCCAGGCAAGATATGATCATGAACGAGACCATATTCAGCCTTGCCAATAAGTTCAACCAGCCAGAGCTTCACAAGCTGGGAGAGAGTATGGTAAACGGCGAGACGAATTTCATTTCCAAAAAACATCTTTTTACCGGTGAGGACGCCTGGCTGTTTTACGCACCCCTACCCTCCAACGGATGGTCACTGGGAGTTATTTTTCCGCAGAAAGAACTGCTGGCGGGTCTCAACAAACTGCAGATGGAGCTACGCATTTTTGCCGCAGGCGGATTGGCCCTGTTGCTACTGGCCATCTGGTTTATTGCCCAGTCCATTACCCGGCCTCTGGGTGTGTTGTCCAAGGCTGCTGAAGAAATGGCAACGGGCAATATGGATACCCCCATCCCGGAAATAAATTCTACCGACGAGGTCGGCAGGCTTGCTAATTCGTTTCGCTTTATGGAGCAGGCACTCAAAAAATATATTCAACAGATTAAGGATATTTCCAAGCTCCCCGGCGAAAACCCCAATCCCGTAATTCGTGCCGGAGTAACTGGAAATGTTCTATACGCTAATAAAGCGGCCACCACCGTTTTGGAAGGTTGGGACATCAAGACAGGCAATGTCCTGCCCGTTATTTTTCATGAACTGATTGAAACCGCTCTAAACCTGGGAGAAAACCAGGAAATGGAGGTGGAGCACAAAAATAAAAAATTCACCTTTGAGCTCATGCCCGTTATCGAATCCGGCTATATCAATATTTATGGCAGAGATATAACAGAGAGACGCAAGGCTGAGGAGGAACTGAGCAGAATCACTGACGAAAAAAATCAAATCGAAAGTGAAGTGAAAATGGCCACCTTGGTGCAGGAAGGGTTTTTGCCGGAAGCGACTCCTGATATTCCTGATTTTAAGTTTGCCGCTAAAACAGTTCCGGCAAAATTTGTGGGAGGAGATTTTTACGATTTCATAGAGCTGGAACAAGACAGGCTGGGAATAGTTCTTGGCGATGTATCCGGCAAGGGGGTTTCAGCGGCTTTATACATGGCAAGACTGATGAGTGACTTTCGCTATGTCGCTATGCAAGACCCTCAACCGGGGAATGTGATTCGTCAGGTGAATGATATTGCCGCGAGACGTTCCCGCAAGGGAATGTTTGCCACGGCTGTTTTTCTATTGCTTGATGTTAAGAGTAAAAAAGTGAGGGTCTGCAATGCGGGCCACCATGCCATGCTGATCCGCAGGGGAGATAGCGAAATACTGGAGGCAGGGAAAGCAGGCGGGATCCCTTTAGGAATTGCTGAAAACGTCTCCTATATAGAAGAGGAGGTTCAGCTTTTTTCTGGTGATTTGGTTTTCCTGTATTCTGATGGGGTGGTGGAACCGATGAACGATCAAAAAGAACATTTTGGTATGACCAGACTACGATCTATGATCAGTGAACCCAGTGGAACACCGGAAGAGATTCTGGAAAAAGTAGAGAATGCCATACAGACTTTCACTCGCAACGCCCCCCAGTTTGATGACATGACTTTCCTGATGTTCAAAATTCTTTAGAGGCCGTGATACTTTCCCTAAACCTTTGTGCCCCAAAGGGGTATGACGGCAATGGCTTTATTTATGACTTTACATGGTGATAGGAAGCTCCGGCGCCTTGCGGAATTCTTATATCGTCCACCATATCCGTAATCTCTTTCGGAGGCGGAGCCGTGAACCGGCTGACCAGGCTTGAGGCCATGAAATTAAATAACATTCCCAAAGTTCCGATCCCTTCCGGCGAAATTCCAAACCACCAGTTTTCTGCGGAGTTGGCAGATGGGTTAATGAATTTGAAATAAATGATATAGCCGGCGGTGAAGGTCAGCCCAATGACCATTCCGGTAATGGCGCCTTCCTTGTTCATGCGTTTTGAAAAAATTCCCATTAAAATGACCGGGAAAAATGACGAGGCCGCAAGCCCAAAAGCGAACGCTACCACCTGCGCGACGAATCCCGGTGGGTGGATTCCAAAATAACCGGCGATGGTGATAGCCAGTGCCGCTGACATCCGGGCAAAAAACAATTCCTGCCTGTCGGTAATATCTTTCAGGAACATTTTTTTCAACAGGTCGTGAGAGATAGATGTTGAGATGACCAGTAGCAAGCCTGCAGCGGTGGAAAGCGCGGCGGCAAGTCCGCCTGCGGCGACCAGGGCGATGACCCAATTGGGCAGATTGGCAATTTCCGGATTTGCCAGAACCATGATGTCGCGGTCGATATAGAGTTCGTTGCGGGTGTCGGTAGGTGAATTGGAAATTTTTCTCTCCCCTTCAGGGCCGCGTGTTTCTATAAATTGCGGCTTCCCATCGAACGCTTTTCCCGCTGAGTACTGGATTTTCCCATCCTGATTTTTATCCACCCAGGCGATGAGGTTGGTATTTTCCCAGTTCTTAAACCATGAAGGGGTGGTTTTATATTCCGCATTGTGGACAGTGTTGATGAGGTTGACCCGGGCAAAAGAGGCGAGGGCCGGGGCGGTTGTGTAGAGTATGGCGATGAACACCAGGGCATACCCGGCTGATATCCGGGCATCACGGACTTTTGGAACTGTGAAGAACCTCACAATGACATGGGGAAGCCCCGCAGTGCCAACCATCAAAGCTGCAGTGATGAAGAACATGTCGATGGTGGATTTATTGCCTGCTGTATAAGCGGAAAATCCAAGTTCTACGGATAACTGATCGAGCTTGTCTAATAGATATGTATTGGAGCCATCCACGAGCGTACTACCGAATCCCAGTTGCGGGACGGGGTTTCCCGTCATCAGCATGGATATGAAGATGGCAGGCACCAGAAAAGCGAAAATCAGAACACAATACTGTGCCACCTGGGTGTAGGTGATTCCCTTCATGCCCCCAAGAACAGCGTAGAAGAACACAATGGTCATTCCGATCAGAACGCCGGTGGTGATTTCGACTTCGAGAAAACGGGAGAAAACGATTCCCACTCCCCGCATTTGACCTGCCACGTAAGTGAACGAAACAAACAAAACACACACGACCGCAACCAATCGAGCGATGTCAGAATAATAACGGTCGCCGACAAAATCGGGAACTGTGTATTTGCCGAACTTGCGAAGATAAGGCGCCAGAAGTAAGGCGAGCAGAACATAACCCCCTGTCCACCCCATCAGGTAAACGGCACCGTCGCGCCCAACAAAAGATATGATGCCTGCCATGGAGATGAACGAAGCGGCAGACATCCAGTCGGCGGCGGTCGCCATGCCATTGGCAAGCGGGGGAACGCTTCCCCCGGCGACATAGAAATCATCGGTGGTGCCCGCCCGCGCCCAGATGGCGATGCCAATATAAATAGCAAACGTGACCCCAACGAATATAAAAGTTAATGTCTGAACATCCATGGCGGATTATTTCTCAGGCTCTTCATCGTGATAATAAGTATCATCCCGCGCGAAATCGTCCCGGTCCTCATCCACACCATATTTGTGGTCGAGTTTATTCATCTTGTAGACATAGATGAAGATGAGAATGACGAAACAAAAAATGGAACCCTGTTGCGCCATCCAGAATCCGAATTTAAATCCGAAGAAACGGATATTATCCAGCACATCGACAAGCAGGATAGCCATGCCAAAAGAAACCACGAACCATACGGCTAAAAGTGAAAGCACAAGTCGGATATTTTCTTTCCAGTAGGCTTTTGCTTCAGGACTGTGAGAATCGCTCATTGAATTTTTGGCGGACGGGAGTTTTCAGTAAAATGGGCTCTTATCCCTGTGGGGCATGAGGGTCAAGGGGGAGGATATCACATACCCGTTCTGGGTAGGAATTTGGATTGCTTTGGCGGTTGCGGAGCGTCACCGCCACATTGCGCCCCACGCAAGTGGGTGGTGCCGGAGGTCGGAATCGAACCGACACGAGGTTGCCCTCGCAGGATTTTGAATCCTGTGCGTCTACCAATTTCACCACTCCGGCACTCTATTTTTCAATAATTTACGGCGGGAATTGCTATCTCTATATGAATGCTCATATAACTTTTCAGGATTATATCAAAAATGATTCAAAAATGGACCATTAAAAATATTCATAAACCTTCATTTGACGGGAAGGACTGAAGGGGCACCCTTGGCTTTAACAAAAAATACGAGGAACCTGGCGTTATGTGAGTCGCTTGCATTTTTTGATACGCTGTGAATATCTTCGGGCGATTCGTAGAATGTGTCACCACGGTTTAGAGTTACGGGTTTTCCGCCTTTTACTTGCATGACAATGGATCCTTCTAATACGTAAACAAAGGTATGCGCATTGTGCCGATGCATTGGGGACGATTCCCCAGGCGCATAACTAACCGTTACCAATACACCTTCCTTTCCTTTTAACCCGGACAAGTCCTGACTTTTGAGGAGGGTCACAGAGTGTGCTGCCCCGGCACTGGAAAGAATGGGGAGAGCGAAAGAAACAAAAATAAATGTACACAGTGCAAGTCGAATGTTTGTCATGAAAGGTTTCTCCGACCTTCGGTGGCATCGACAGGAGGTAGGATCCTGAAAGCAACGGAAAGTCGGTTCCATAAATTAATTTGTCCTATAGCAACCGTTAGATCAATCAATTCATCTTCTGAAAAATATTTTCTCACGAGATCGTATTCCTGATCCGGAACGTGAGTATCGGCCAGCAAGGTTACGGATTCGGCCCAGGCCAGAGCCGCACGTTCTTTATCTGAAAAACACGGGGCTTCCCTCCATACCGAGACCAGGTTTAAATAGGTGTCAGCACTTCCCAATTTTTTCAGTTCGCCGTAATGCATATTCACGCAAAAGGCGCATCCATTGATTTGGGAGGCCCGAAGCTTGATCAACCCTTGAATCTTGGGACTGAGACTGGAATGTCCCAGATAGGTTTCGACTCCGAGTAATGCTTTCAAAGCCTTAGGGGCAGTATTTTGATAATCAATGCGTGTTTCCATTCGGGTCCCTTTCAAAAGAAGTTCGGAATATTTTCCAATCCTATCACGGATATATTTTATCCGCAATAGGTTTTATTGTCAGGAGACACCGATCTTTCCTGCCGTCATTTCCTTTCTTGATTGTATTTGGCAGACGTACTATATTTTCCCTATGAAAATAAGTTCAACCGTAGAATGGGCTATTCACTGTTGTTCGCTTCTTGCCGGGTTGCCGAAGGAAACCAGTTTGACCGGGAAAGAGTTAGCGGAGTTTCATGGAGTGCCCCACCCTTATTTGGCAAAAGCCCTGCAAACCCTCTCTCACGACGGCATATTGAACACGGTTTCGGGACCAAAGGGGGGATATCAGCTTGCCAAAAAACCAAATAAGGTTTCGTTGCTTGATATAGTTTTATCTATAGAGGGAAACGATCCCTGCTTTGAGTGCGATGAAATCCGTCGGAAAGGACCCACTGCTCTGGAAAAGAGCCCGTCATATAAAAGACCCTGCTTGATTGCTTCGGCGATGTGGAATGCGGAGAAGGTGTGGCGGGACGAATTGGCTAAGGTCAAGCTATCGGATTTACTGGAACAGGTAAAATCAAAGGTCGATCCTCGGCAATTGAAAAAAGCTCAAAAGTGGATTGAGCAAAGGAAAGCTTAACGACGTTCGAAGGGCCCTCTATTTAACTTCCATTTGTGCCTTCACATAACCAACTTAAAAGTTTTGGTTCCAAGGGAAACGCCATTAACCATGATTTCCAACTTATGCGTGCCGGGATAATAAACCCGCGTGGTGATTTTCTTGATCGCATGTTTCCGTTTTGCCGAAAGTGTTGCACATGATTCAAGTGTGATCTTTTTCCACTTGAAGACTTTTGCTGTCGTGCTTCCATTGGCCTTGCGATGATGAATGGCATAGTCGATGATCAGCGGTTGGGGTTTTTTAGAGGTCGAGGTCAGGCATAACTCAAATAAAAGGGCATCGCCAAAAGCTACGCGAGCAGTCAATATTTTCAATTTTTTAAGTTCAATCCGGGCCGGTCCATAACCGAGGGCTTTCAATGTCTTCTGGTGTCCTTTCTTGATCAACGTGCGGCAAGCATGATTGACCAGCTTTTTCCGGTCCTTGCTGGCCCCGGCCAACCACTGCCCGGCTATCTTCGCAACCCTGTCCGGATGATCCTTGGCGATATCGTTGAGATTGTTGGCGACGGAGCGGCGGACATATTCTTCTTCGTCATCCTTGAGCATTTCCAGCAGTGGAAGGATTGGTGCAGGGTCTTTGACAAAGGCTGGCAGTTGCATGGCCCAAGGCAGGCGGGGGCGCGTGCCTTCGGAGACCAGTCGGCGAACATGGTGGTTGGAATCGCGCGTCCATTTTTCGAGTGTGGATAACGTGCGCTTTGGTTCTTCGAGCAGGAAGAAACGAATGCCAAATTCCGAACTGGACCGCTTGGTCATTTCCTTGAGCAGTGTCATGGAAAGAGGGAAATGTTTGAGACCGTATAGACCGACGTAATGGGTCATGGGCATGACGGCCCAACCCACAATACCCCGGTCATCCACTTCCGGGTTGCCGGCATCGTCCCAATCATCGGGCGCAAGTGCTGCCAACATGATTGCCGCCGCCCTATGAAAATCGTCCGGTAAGAAAGTGGCCATAGTGGAGGTTATCTGGACCGAGCGTTCTTTAAGTTCCAGCGCATTCAGGTTTTTTGTCGCCGCCGCGATAAACGCCGCACGATCAAACTCAGGCCACGCTCTGGCAAAATGCTTCCCCATGCCGGTTATAACGGTCTTGCTGAGCAAATTTTTAAATGGTTCAGGCATAAAATATTTTTATAATATTATTTATTCTGGCAGGAGAAATAACTCGGGTTTATCAATTCTTATCTTTTCAGCATAAACTTTGAATTGCTCAATATACTGTTTCATATTGCTATCGAGGGGGATTGGGCTGGCTACGGGCATCGTTACTTTTTCCTTCTTGTTGTAGGCTCCATCAACAGAAAAAGAAATCGGTTTTAATTCCCCAATAATTCCATCGGGTGAAACAAAAATAAATAAACTGATCATCCCGGTCTCAAAATTGAATTTTATTCGTTCTTTAACTCTGAAACAGCCACTTAACACTTTTTTAGATTTTCCTATTAATTTTCCATCAACCGCTAATTGATAATAGGGCTTCATTCCCGGCATTAATCTCTGGCACATATTGAATCGAACTTCCATAGCAGAACGGGTCTCGTTCCCCTCGGCCCTGGTGTAATAAGAATATGTTGTTTCATTGAGACCCAGATATCTTGTAGCAAACACCTTTTGCTTGGAGGGGATTAACCAGGGAGTCAGACGGTATTGAGCAGGGGTTCCAGGCGAAGGGGGAAATAAGTTGCCAACAATTGCCCAAATTGAAAACGCTACAATTATCCCGCTGGTACTCAAAAACACAGGCTTTCGTTGAAGCACATTTTTCCACGGCAACGACATTTTGAAATGCACAAATTGCCAGGGACTGTCTTTTAATGATTTCCCTCTAAATAGAAATAATTCGAGTGCCGTTGCCAGAAAAATCATGTTCAAAGGTGTAAAGGGAGCACGAAACCGAAAAGTTCCTACAAGAAAGGAGCAAAAAATTATCAGAATAAATATTGGACCCAGTAATAGAAGCTTGTCAGTTTTTATTACGGATTTAGTCGAGATAAAAACCACCAGTCCAATAAGGACAAAAAGGTAAATATAAAATTGCAGGTGGGCGGAATAAAAGCTTTCAAAGGCAAGGTGTAAAGGGACAAATAATACGCCTCCGGGCTCGAACAAAAGGTCTGGGAGTTCCGTAAATAGTTTTCCCAGTAACAGGCCAGATATTCGTAGTGGATTTTCCAGAAACACGTCAGAACTTTTATCCGGAGATTGAATCGGGTCGAAGCCCATATCAATCATCTCTTTTGCGTAAGAATTATTATTATAATTCCAGAGAGAACTTGCGTGTGTTGCGTCAGAAGCTCTTCCCAATGGTAACCATTGGTCCGTGTGAGAGTGGTAAATTCCGTTCAAGCTGAAAAAGATGGATATCACTCCCAGCCCGATCAATGCCGTGTGGAAAATTCTTTTCTTACGGGGAGCCTCTGATTTCCATAGATGATGTGCTAAATAAATTGCAAATAACGCAAGAACAGGGAGTGTTTCCTGACCCAAGTAAAAAGTGCCGCCAAAAAGAACGCCCAGTAGTAAATATTTTAGGGGACCAAATTTGTTACCCAGACACAGAATCGAATACATCAGTAAAGGAATGGCTATTGACAAGGGAGCGGCGCGATTGATCACCACTGAGTAGTGGATGCTCAGGTGGGATAAGGCGACCAGCAGGCCAGCAATAAAGGATGCCCGTCTGAGCATTAGCTTTTGGCAAATCAAAAATATGATTACCGGGGTTACTGATCCCAAAATAGCCTGGCTGTAAAAAAGCACAGCCGAGGTTTTACCAAACGAAATGAGAAATACAGAAAGGTAGAGCGGGTAAAAAGGAGCATGCCAAAAATTCACATCACCCCAGTTGCCGTTTGCAAAAGCCAATGCGGATTTAAAGTAAACCGGCCCATCCGCACTATTTCCTATTAAGTCATGCGTGGCATAGGGGTAGGCATACCACAGCCTGAGTCCCAAACTCAGTAAGAAAATAATACCTATTTTGAAATAGTCATTAGATATTAAATTCCCCAATAAATCCTTCCACTTCTCCTGGGTCAGGAATTGCCAGCCCATAAAAAGTCCAAGGCTGAGGGTGAGGTAGAAAGCATGAATAAGCGGTGAAGGTGAATATATAAAAGGGACTATTGTTGAAACAGGAAGAACTAGTTCCCAGAACTTACACCCTGATGTCACTACCTTCTGAATAACTTTCATCCCCGCCAGATAGTAACCAACAAAGGCTATGGCTAAAAATAGCCTTTCGTAAACTGAAAAAAACGGAGTGGAAAAATAGTAAGAGGAAACAATTTCGTTGGAATGGGTAAGTAGAAGAAGAAATAAATGGTAAAACAAGGCGTAACGCAAACTATGTAGTAAAGTTCCGCGATGACTTTCACTTCTTTGGCTCAAGAGGTAGTAAAAGAAATAAAAAAGGGCAAAACAACCCCAAAAGCCAACAGGAAAAATTATTTTATTAAAAATCGAATAATAGACTTTGGCTTTGAAAAAATAGTAAAAATAACTCCCCTCGTTAAATTCGACATGCAGGACTATATAGGCCGCCCCAAAAACGAACAGGGATAAGTTAAGTAATTTTAAAATCCATTTATTTTTCATAGATCAAATTTTGCTTTGGAGATCGGGTGGTTATTGATGCCAGAGGTCCTTAGTTTGGATTTTATTCGGGTTTGAATTGAGACAGAAGCTCGCGAATCTTGCTGGCCTCGGGTTGACCGGGATCGAGAGTCAGGGAGCGGGAAAAAAAGGCCAGGCCCTGCTTGGGTTTATTGAGGTGGTAGAAATTCAAAACGCCCAGGTTTTTGAACACCTGCGCAGACCGGGGATTGAGCTCCACAGCACGCCTGAAATAAGGGTCTGCCAGTTCGAATTTTTTTTGTAATAGATAAATTTCTCCAATCCTGGCAAAGGATTCAGGAATTTCAGGCTCAATGCGGCTGGCCAGGTTAAAATGCCGCATGGCTTCGTTTACCAAGTTTTTCTTCAGATAAAGATCCCCCAAATTGTAATTAGTAGCAAAGACTGCGGGTCCCTCAACAAGTGACTCCTGATAATATTTTATGGCTTTATCGGTGTTGCCTTCCAGACTGTGGGCCCGCGCCAGATTAATCAGCGGGCGTAGCTTATGCGGCGACTTCTGATACGTATCCTGCCAGAGCGAGAGCTCCGATTGCCACACCGCATTCCGTTTCAGGGTCATAATTCCCAAGGCGAATACACAAAAAATAAGAATAATTTTTAGTGCTGGAATTTCTCCCCATCTACGGGTTATCTCGGAGACCCAGTAGGTAATTAAGACGAAAATTCCCGCTGACGCGAGGTAGACCCGGTGTTCTGCGGCAAGATCGTGCAGGGTGACAATGGAAGAGGAAGGGGAAAGGATGATGAAAAACCAGCACAGAAAAAAGAAAACAAAACGAGTCTTAAAAAATTTCAGGGAGCAAAGCAACAAAGAGGCTATGCAAAGTACTGGGATTAAAAAGTTCCAGGACAGCAAACGGGCGACAACCTCTATATCGGGGTCGATATTGAGATTCATCGGGAATAGCAACATTTTTAAATAATAAAAAACGATCACACTCGGTTGACTGAGCATGTACTTGGCTCTGCCGACCATCTCCTCAGCTCGTGATGGGCCTATAAGAAATGTCTCATCGGTGAGGAGTTTATAGAACAGAGAGCTGATAATTCCTGCAATGATGCCAAATATCGCCCACCTCCACTTTTTTAAAAACCGCAAAGCAGGTGCTTGTTCGGGGCAACTGCAAAGGTAATATAAGGCCAGTATAGCGGGCAGAGTCGCGACAATCTGTTTTATGCTGAAACCTGCCAGGGCGATTAAAAATAGTGCCAGAAAATAAAAGCAATATTGCAGGCGAGAGGTTGAGGGTCGGTTCAGTAATTGTTGAAACAGTAAAAATCCGGCAAGGTAAAACGTAGAGGCGATGACCTCTGAACGGCTCATGATATAAATTACAGACTCTGTTTGGATCGGATGGCAAAGAAAAAAAGCGGCTGAAAAAAATGAAACGGCGCGGATTCTTTTACAACCCATTGCTTCCATGCCAAAACGGTGAAAGGATTTTTCCAGAACAAAAAAGAGAAGCAGAGCATTGAGAATATGAAAAGCGAGGTTGAGAATATGGTACCCAAAGGGTCGAAAGCCATCCAGGTGAGCATTAAGGGCAAGGGACATTCTTAGCAGGCTACGTGATAGAAATTCCCTTTGCCAGAATTCAAGGGTTAGCAGGGTTTCTGGATTTTTTAAGCTGGCGTTGTTGGCAATGTAAGCAACGCTGTCAAATTGAAAAGGATTGTTGAGATGATTGGAAAAAAATAAAACTCCAAGCAAAGAGATGAGCAGGCAATAACCCAGTTGGCTAAGCAGAGTTTGTGAAAATTTAAAATCGCCGGATTTCATGACGGCCCTTTCTTCATCTGGCTCATGGCATGGTCGAGCAATTTTTGGGCAGTTGTATTTCCCGGTTGTAGTCTGAGAACCTGCTCCAAGTGGGGAACGGCGTCGGCATAACGATTGTTTTTCAGATGCAGGGCGGCCAGATTGTGATGGATTTCCGGAAGATCCTGCTGAATGTCCAATGCCTTTTTAAATTCAACTTCAGCTTTTTCATAAGCTTGTAAATTCCAGAAAATAACACCAATGTTATTTTGCGCCTGCGGGTGTTCAGGTTTGATTGCCAGTGTCCGGCGAAACTCCCGAAGCGCTTCATCAAAAGCCCCTACCTGTCGAAGCGCATCGCCCAGAGCAAAATGGTAATCGGCGTTATGCGATCGCATGCTGACGGCTTTTTGTAAAAACGGAATAGCCTGTCCATAGGCCTTCTGTTTGTTCCAGGCAAGGCCCGCAAAATAATAGGTGTCCGGTTTGTTGGAACCCAGGGTGATAGCCTGATTAAATTCTTCAATGGCCTCATTCCAGTGTTCCTGTTGGAAATGGATATGGCCCAGGTTTGCATAGGCATCCGACTGAGTAGGATTTAACTGCAGGGTAATCGCCAACTCCTCTTTTGCCTCTTCGAACATTTTGCTTTCCATATACACGGTAGCCAGGTTGTTATGAACCAGTGCTTTATTTGGCGACTTTTCCGCTGTGTCTTGCCACAGCCTGATTGCAGATCGGTAATCAAGCGAGCGATTTACCGTGAGCAAAAAAGTAAGAGATAAAAATGCCAACAAAAGACCAGTTGCCAAAGTACGGACCGATTGAGTGCTCAGGAACAACCAGCCCAACGCAAGGCTGAATCCCAACCCGGGTAAATAGGTGCGATGCTCAGTGGCAATTTGTTTGAGAGGAATAAAACTGGATGAGGGAAGCAATGTGATAAAAAACCAGAGAGCGGCAAATTGCAAAACATGAGATTTATGGCGAAATACCATTACTGCTCCGACTCCTAAAATTGCGCCAGCGCAAACCAACTGCCCGTCTATAAAATCGGGTAGTAAGCGTATATCCGGCTCAAAGTTGAGGTTAAAGGGAAGGAACAGCTTGAGCAGATAATAGTGAACCGCTACTTTAATTTGACTGAAAAAATATAAAAAACGGCTGGTCTCCCCGGAGGTTGGGTCGGCCTTTAAAGAAAAAATATTGCCCTGCTCTATATAACGATAACAAAAATAAATCAAAAGGGGCAGGAGAAGGACTCCAATTTTTGCCTTTAAAGATTTTCTTTCGTCGGCTGGAGTGATGAGCCATATATAGACGATTGCCATAAGAGGGAAGGTGACGACAATTTCCTTGGTTCCAACTCCGAGAAAAAGGAAACCTGAAATCCCTGCAATGCAAAGTAGTTTGCCTGTCCAAGCCAGGTTTTCTTTCCGAGGCCGGACCAGCCTGCAAAAAATATAAAAGGCAAGCAGATAAAAAAATGTTGCCAACCCTGATGAGCGGCTGGAAATATAAGTGACTGTTTCAACCGTGAGAGGATTGACAAGGTGAATGGAAGCGCAAATTAAAGGCAAGCGTTTGAGCCGATATCGAGATGGCTCTAAAAGCAATAATTCGCTGACCAGAAAATACCAGACTACGCCGGTCAGTATATGGACCAAAACATTGGTAAGGTGATACCCGAATACATCCAGCCCACCTATTTCCCGATTTACCGCAAACGTCAGGAGAAGAACGGAACGATTAAAAATGTTTTCAATGCCAATGCTCTTTTGAAAATCACTCAAATGCTTAATATAAGGATTCTCAACAATGGCATGGGCGTCATCATAAAGAAAGGGCGAGTGAAAAGTAGCCCAGAAAGCCAGAAGACCCATACAGATGAGAATCGTAATGGACTTCAGTTGATACCCGATGGAACCCATGTTTGTAATTTTTGAATTCATGGGGTTGTGTTTTGTGGATGGGTTAAATTTGTCATCATTTTATTTATGGCTTCCTTTTGCACCGGATTCAGGTCCATTTTTAAGGTCGCCTGCAAAAGTTCCCGGGCTTTTTTCATCTGCCCAAGGTTGGCAAGAGTTTCTGCCAGAGAGATATGGGCATTAAAATTATTCGGTTGCAGTGAAAGAGATTTTTTAAGAAACTCTTGCGCGGTTTTCCAGTCTGCCTGCTGGTTAAAATTGAAACCAATTTGAGCGTAGGCGGAAGACTTGGGGCCGGTAACTTCAAGGAAGTTTTTAAATTGTTGTGTGGACTCGTCCCATTTTTCCTGCTTTTGATAAACCTTGGCAAGGTTGAATAACGCAGGCTCATAGTGGTTATTCAACTGCAGGCAATGTTTGAAGGCCCTTACCGCCAACTCCAATTTGCCAGTCATCATATAGGCGGTTCCTAGATTGAAATGAGCCGGCAACAAGGATGGATCGATTTTAAGAGCCGCTTCCCATTCTTTTATCGCGTTTTCAATTTTTCCGGTTTTTCCATAAAGCTCCCCAAGGTTCAATCGGGCCAGGGCAAAGCTGGGGTCGGACGTTGGTGAGTTGACGGCCAGTTCCAGCGAGGCTATGGCTTGGTCGTACAGTCCTTTTCGGTTATAAACTGAACTCAACCCTATTCTGGATGACAAATGACCTGGCCTCAATGTCAGGGTTTTCAGGTATTCTTTTTCTGCATCATCCAGTCGTCCTTGGTCCAGATAAACGCTGGCCAGGTTGTAGTGAGGCTCCACCAGCTCGGTCAGAAGTCCAATGGACTCCGAAGGCGAAAATTTCTTGGCAGATTTTTCACCGTAGATTTTTTCCCGCCTTTTTAAAAATATTTCAGCACTCTTTATATTGTACTGGGTATCAATGAAGTGGGGAATATTGGCAACGCTTTTTTCCAGGTGGTGGGCCGCGAGGACAAGGTCGCCTTTTTCAAAATAGGCTTTGCCAAGATTGTTATGGGGTCTTGTTGAATTGGGATTCTTCTGGGCCGAATCTTTCCACAAGCTGATCTCGCTGACCCAGTCACTGTTTCGGGTTGCGGTTCCCAACGCAAACAGGGGTAAAAGCACAAGCAATATTGAACAGCGCCAGGTACTGGCGATCCATCCCACAACCATGCAAAGCCCTAATGTCATGGGCAGATAAGTGCGATGTTCCACGGCCAGATCATTCAGAGGAACGATGCTGGAGGTCGGGGCAAGCGTGATGAAAAACCAAATGAAACCGATGGCAACCCAGAGACTCCTGCCTTTTACCACGGCGAAAAGAATTCCGATTATGACCAATCCTGCTAAAAATATGAGTGGGTCGGATGCAGGGGTGCTGAACGGCAGGCCGCTGTCCACGTTCAGGTTGAAGGGAAACAGGAACAGCTTGAGATAATAAAAGACGATTACTTTTATCTGCATCAGAAAATAAGGCATTCGCCCATAAAGCTCCAGCCCCTGGTCCCTGGCAATATAAAGCCAGGAATCGGCAACAATGTAGGCTCCCGCAAACAAAGCTCCTGCAAGCAGGAAAAGAGTAGCTATCCACTTGGGTTGGAAAAATTTTTCAGCGAACTGCGGTTTCTGTGTTGAAACTATAAAACCCAGATACCAAAGTCCCATCAGAACAGGCAAGGTTGCGCCAATGAGTTTTGAGGCAATGCTCATATATGCGCTTATCAGGATGGGTATGAAAAGTACCCACCGGAAGTTGAACTCTGGAATTTTGCTTTTACGTGAAAACAGGCCGGTGAACAGGTAAAGCGCCAGCAAATAAAAAAAGGTCACCAGTAATGAAGAACGGGAAGATATATAGGATACCGAATCGGTGTTCAATGGGTGCAACGCAAAAAGCAAAGCCGTTGCCAAAGGAAACCCGCTAGCGCGGGAGGCAATGAGGTATTGGGTGCGTGAAATAATGAGAAAGATTAATAGTGTGACGCCGATATGAACCGTGAGGTTGAATAAATGGAAACCAAAAACCCGGTTTTTTCCAAGTGTGTTGTTTAATGCGTAGGTCCAGAGAACGACAGGGCGGTTTTCAAATGCGGAGAAACGAACCTGGCGATCGAATGCATCCAGGTCTTCCACCCACTGGCTTTGGATGAGTGGTAAATCATCAAACTGAAACGCGCCGTTCAGGGAATTAAAATATACCGCGATATTGGCTAGAATTAAAAGAAGCACACATCCTATAATCTTTTTAATTTCTGGCGGGGTGGATATCATCGGGTTCGGAAGAATTAATGAATCGCAGGGTGAATGACAAAGTGGCTTGAAAACCTTATTGGACGAAATATTCAGGCTTAGAGATGCCCTTAATTAGTTATCGTTTAATTTCGCCTCAATATTGATAGTAAACTTGTCCCAAGCCCCTAGATATTAGCACTTTTCAAAACCTTCCCAAAGGTGTAAAATAAAATCATACATAATTCCAGTGATGAACAATAAAGTGCAACTTATTTAAGTCATATTATTGATTTAATAACAGGATCTCCCATGAAACGAATTGGCAAAGAAACAAATATTCAGGCGTTACGTAAAATATCCAACCTTTTTCAAATGACTTCTTGGGAGGTGGATGAATTATTAGCGATGGTCATGAACGCGGCCAAAGATATTGTGGGGGTTAAAAACGGCTCGTTATTGCTGGTTCAGGATGAAAAGACCTACAAGCTACAGTTTTACCAGGCCTCCGGAAAAAATATGGGCCAGTTAAAAGATATTGACTTACCGCCTGGTGTGGGAATTTCCGGTCATGTTGCAAAAACCGGGGAATCGATTGTCTCCAACGATGTGGCCAAAGATCCCCGGTGGTATCAGGGGGTCAGTGAAAAGATGCGGATTCCCATCCAGTCCATGGCCAGCTTTCCATTGAATATTGATAAAAAAGTGATCGGTGTCGTCCAGTTTCTCGATAAAGTAGACGGAACGGTTTTCAATGAAAAAAATGTTGAGATATTGGAACATTTTGCAAATTTGATGGCAAAATTTTTTCAAGTCTCAAAAAGTAGAAAGTTGCTGGGTGAGGAGTTTGGCAGACTTAAAGAACAATACCTGCATCGTTATACGATAGTTGGCGAGAGCAAAGCCATCCAAAAATGCATTACCATGGCCGAAAAGGTGGCCGACTCCAAAGCCTCTGTTCTGTTAACCGGTGAAAGTGGAACGGGAAAGGAATTGTTTGCTCACCTGATCCATGATCGTAGTCAAAGGCAGAACAACCCTTTTATTTCGGTCAGTTGTGGGGCCTTGCCGGCATCTATTCTGGAGCGTGAACTCTTTGGGCACGAGAAAGGTGCTTTCACCGGCGCGGAAACGCAAAAAATAGGTCTGTTTGAAGCCGCTAACACGGGCACGCTTTTCCTCGATGAAATAGGGGAAATGCCGCTGGATATGCAGGTAAAACTGCTGCGAGTTGTTCAGGAAGAGTCGTTCATTCGCTTGGGGGGTACCGAAACTATCAAGGTTGATGTCCGGTTGATAACGGCGACCAACCGTGATTTGGATAAAGAAGTTCAGGAAGGAAATTTTCGCCAGGACCTGTTTTATCGAATTAATGTTATAAAAATGACCCTGCCTCCCCTGCGTGAAAAACTGGAAGATATTTCCGATTTACTGACCTTTTTCATCAAGAAGCACAGTCCGGAAAACCAGCCTGTTAAGAAGCCGGGCAAGGGGCTGACCTCTCACCTGATGAGTTATGCCTGGCCGGGCAACATCCGGGAAATGGAAAACTCTGTGGAGCGGGCTATTGTTTTGACAGACGGTGATGAACTGCTTCCTGAAGCGTTTCCCTTTGAAACTTCCCAGGCTCCCATTGAGCTCAATGTAGGGTCCACCCTCAAGCAGGCCAGCGATTTGTTCCGCAGAACTTTTATTTCCAACACGCTTAAATCCACCAGCGGTAACCGGACCAAAGCTGCGCAGGTTCTGGATGTTCAACGCTCCTACCTTTCCCGGCTGATCAAGGAACTGGAAATTAAATAAAGAGAAGTACGCCCTTCGATCAATCAAAAAATCTGCTAAACTCCCCACTAGGCGTGGGGCCAGTGTGCCATCGCTTTTTTAGGCGAGCAAAGAGTTATCTCGGCCTTAAGAGTTTTTGCTAATTGGGTCCAGCGATGCTGGTGCCAAGTGGAAGGAAAATTATGGTTCTTATTGATGGAAAAAAAGTATCTGCGGAAATTCGTAGTCGCCTGACTAAAGAGACCGCAGAATTGAAAAGCAAAACAGGTCGTATGCCGGGTCTGGCCACGGTTCTGGTTGGAGAGGACCCCGCCTCGGCGGTTTATGTGCGCAACAAAAATAAAATATGCCATGAGATCGGGTTTCAATCCTTTGAACAAAACCTGCCAGCGGAAACCACCGAGGCGCAATTGCTGGGCCTCATTGACGAACTCAATGCCAATGATGCGGTAAACGGCATCCTTGTGCAATTGCCGCTTCCGGACCATATTGATTCAGAAAAAA
Source organism: Nitrospina sp. (assembly GCA_018653085.1). Lineage (GTDB taxonomy): Bacteria > Nitrospinota > Nitrospinia > Nitrospinales > VA-1 > LS-NOB. The sequence continues at coordinate 8,121 of JABIAY010000016.1, read as the reverse complement.
TTCTGTTGTCCATTGACCCGGAAAAGGATGTGGACGGATTCCACCCCATCAATGTTGGTAAGCTGGCAATCGGCAATGCCCTGCTCACCCCATGTACGCCGACAGGAATCATTGCCCTGCTGGACTATTACGATATTGAAATTGCCGGCAAACACGCGGTAGTTTTAGGCCGAAGTAATATTGTGGGAAAGCCGGTGGCACATTTGTTATTACAACGCCATGCTACGGTGACCATTTGCCATTCAAAAACGGCCAATCTGGAACAAGTGACCCGCCAAGCGGATATATTGATTGCGGCGGTTGGTCGACCCCATTTTGTGACTTCAGCAATGGTAAAGGAGGGGACGGTGGTGATTGATGTGGGAATCAATCGCGTTGATGGGAAGCTGACCGGCGATGTTGATTTTACTCCGGTCTCTGAAAAAGCAGGGCTCATCACTCCTGTTCCGGGCGGCGTGGGGCCCATGACCATCGCTCTGCTCATGGAAAATACGTTAAAAGTTTTTAAGGCGACGCTTTAAAAAATTTTTCCTTAGAAATTTCTGGCAAAATAATTTTATGATCCGCAAAAAGCAAAGCCAACTTAAAAAACCTAAAAGTTCACTCGTGCCTGAAGAACCGACCTCGAGTCATCTTGCGGCGGAAAATACGCAACCGCAGGTATACAGTGTTAGCGGGTTGACCCGAGACATCCGCGCTATTATGGAGGCGGCGTTTGATTCGGTTTGGATCGAAGGAGAAATTTCCAACTTCAGAACCGTGGCTTCCGGCCACAGTTATTTTGTTTTAAAAGACGACAAGGCACAGATCCGCTGTGTTCTTTTCAAAGGCTACCGGGCTGGTATCAAATTTCAGCCTGAGGATGGCGATCAGGTTTTAATGTTTGGTCGGATCACGGTCTACGATGCCCGGGGCGAATACCAGGTCATCACCGAGTCCCTGGAACCAAGAGGACTGGGTGCCCTGCAAAAAGCTTTCGAGCAGTTGAAGGCAAAGCTGGAAAAAGAAGGCTTGTTTGATGATGAAGCAAAGAAACCGCTTCCCACGTTTCCCTGGAAAATAGGAGTGGTCACTTCCGGGACTGGTGCCGCTGTCCGCGATATCCTTAATATCATTCGCAGGAGAAACCCAAAGGTTTCTGTTCTGCTTCGTCCGGCGAAAGTGCAGGGGGAAGGTTCCGCAAAAGATATTGCTCAGGGTATCCGCGACTTGAACAGCATGAAGGACGTGGATGTCATCATCATCGGCCGGGGCGGAGGGTCGTTGGAAGACTTATGGGCATTTAACGAAGAAGAGGTGGCACGGGCGATCTTTGCATCGCGTATTCCAATAGTTTCTGCTGTGGGCCATGAAATAGATTTTACCATTGCGGATTTTGTCGCCGACCTCAGAGCCCCCACTCCTTCAGCCGCCGCAGAATTGACTGTGCCTGTTTTGAACGAAATGCTTAAAGATATCCGCTCCCTGACAGGAGAACTGATAGAAGCGTTAGGTCAACAGGTCGAGGCTTACAGGAATCTTTTAAACCGACTGATGGATCGCCGGTTTTTTCATCAGCCTAAAGAAATATTTGGTCCTCATGTTCAACGTCTTGATGATTTGCACAGCAGGATGGTGCGCAGTTTGGAACAGGGACTCGTCACCCACCAGCAAAGGCTTAAAGACAGGAAACACAGGCTCATCCGGGCATCGCCAAAAAATAAAATTCAGCTTTTATCTGAAAAGCTTGTCGGATTACAAAACAGGATGGCGCAAAATATTCAGACCCAGGTGCGTTTTCGCAAGGAACGTTTTGAGGGCATCCTTAAAAATCTGAACGCGGTAAACCCGCTGGCAATTTTAGAGAGAGGGTACAGCATCTGCTCCAAAGATGAAAAATCACTTAAAAGCAGTGCTGAAGTAAAACCAGGAGACAAGGTTAAAATAAGGCTTTCGCAAGGGGGCTTGGACTGTAAGGTAGAAAATGTACTAGAATCCCCTTAGCGCCCCTTTGGGGGATGAAGATTAATGAAGGGGGTAACACAATAGGGTTGAATTTTCAGCCGAGATAAATTTTGCTCGCCAGAGAAAGTTATTGCTCATTGAGTCCAGCGTCACGCTGGGGTCACTTGGCCGGGCCTGGCAGGAGGGAGATTATGGGACAAGTTAAGTTTGAAAAAGCAATGCAACGCCTGGAGCAAATCGTTGATGATCTCGAAAAAGGGGAGTTGGATATTGATAAATCCCTGGAGATTTTTGAGGAAGGAATTAAAATGTCGCGCGTTTGTTCGAAGAAATTGAATGAAGCCGAAGCAAAAATAGAAAAGCTCACCCAAAACCAGAAAGGTGAGCTGGTAACCGAGTTGTTTCCGACTGAGGATGAAGATGACGCAAAAGATTGAAAAAATCCGTCTGGACCAGTTACTGGTAAAAAAAAACTCGTTTCCACCCGGGAAAAAGCCCGAAGCATAATCCTCGCGGGAAAAGTAAGGGTGCAGGATGCCGTTGCCGATAAACCCGGTCGACTGGTCCCTGCAGATTGTCTTCCCGTTATTATTGGTGAGCCCCAGCCCTTTGCCAGCAGGGGCGGATTGAAGCTGGACCACGCCTTAAAACAATTCCATGTTTTACCTTCAGGAAAAACCGTTATAGATGTCGGAGCCTCCACTGGCGGATTTACCGATTGCCTTTTACAAAACGGCGCTGAAAAAGTTTATGCAGTGGATGTCGGCTACGGACAGTTGGACTGGAAACTGCAGAGCGACCCCCGGGTCATTTGCCTGGACAGGAAAAACGCCCGAACATTATCCAAAGAGGATGTCGGGGAAATGCTGGACCTGGCTGTGATCGATGTGTCGTTCATCTCGCTCAAGCTTGTCATACCCCCTTTGCTGGAAATCCTCAAGCCGGAGGGAGAACTGGTAGCACTGGTCAAACCTCAGTTTGAAGTCGGGAAAGAGGAAGTGGAAAACCGTGGCATCATTAAAGACCCTGCCAAACATATTCGGGTATTGCTGGACGTGAACCGTTTTATTGCAGAAAAAGGCTGGGCGGTGAAAGCTGTAACCGAATCCCCCATCACCGGTCAAAAAGGCAACCGGGAATTTCTGATTCACTGCGTTGACGGCCAATTCGCAGACTCAATAGATGAAGAAACCATTCGCTTAGTGGTCTATAATTCGTCTTTATAAACGATAAAGCAATCTGCCGGGTAGACCAGGTGTGTGTCTCCCCACTGGTTGGAAGACCCGGTGTCCCATTGTGTTTCGTCTTCAAGGGGTTTCATGCGCACCCCACCTGATCCGCCATAAATGAGCAGGGCAACGCCGTCTCCAGACTCTTCCACTTTGCAGGCATAGGCAGGACAAGACGTATTGGAATCCGCGTCCCAGCCTGTGATCTGAACCGGTTGTTCCTCACCGTTTACCGGGTATTTGATGCAATACAATTCTCGCGGGAGACTGATATCCCGAAAAATCATATTGAAGCTCTGGTCAGTATTGTTGTTGTAATCGACCTCGACAAACACAGGTATTCTCCATGCAGGTATTGATAGAGATTATTTTACCTTTATTAAGCTGGGAGGGTAAAGAACAAGTGCTGGAATTCTGGTGGAAGAAAAAAGGTATAAAAAAACAGGTGTACCGGGAAGACGGAGGTGGTGGTTCAGGGGCAGTACTAATCAGGCGCTGGCCGCTACCTGGTTGCCGGATGCTTGCGAAGAACCGGTTGATTTGGACGCAGAAACTTTTGCTGCGGCGGCATCTGCAAGAGTTTTGATGAAGTTGACCAAAATTCGCATGTCAAACTGACCTTCCATATTATTTTTCATTTCGGTCAGGGCGGCAAAAGGACTCATACCCGATCGATTTTGCCGGGGAGAGGTTAAAGCTCCGAAAACATCCATGATGGCACAGACTCTTGCGTAAAGAGAAATCTTGTCACCCTTTAATTCGAACGGGTAGCCGGTGCCATCAAACTTTTCATGATGTTCCGCCACCATTTTCAAAATGTTTTCGCTATAACATTTCATATCGTTGAGCGTTTTTCGGCCCGCCGACGGATGTTTGCGAATGAACTGGAACTCGCTCGGCTCCAGTTTCCCCTCTTTCATTATGATTTCATAGGGAACGGACTTTTTACCAACATCGAATAACATGCCTCCCAGGCCGATCTCACGCACGGCCTCCGGCTTCATCTGCAAATTATTTGCCAGTGCCATGCAATACATTCCGGTGTTGATGCAGTGGGTATAGGAGTGAAAATCCTTTTTAGTGACATGGAACACATCTATAAACTCAAGGCTTCCACGATCCATGCAACCCTGTATTACTTTAACCAGATCTTCCAGGGTACGTAAAATGCGTGTGGAGCCGATGTTCTCAAAGTATTCCTTGATCACCTGCTCGCTCAGAAGGTAGGCGCTTTTTAAAACTTTTTTCGGAGGCTCGTTTTCCAGAGCTTTTTGCAGTTCTACAACTTTGAAATCTTTATAGTATTTGATGAGGTCTGTTTCATGGATGAAAAACTCCATGCAATCATCACCATCCATCATCTTTTTGATTTTTTCGTGAGTTTCCGGCGTGTAGTCTACAAATTTCCGGAACAGGGGTTCATCGTTCTCATCGTATTCCGCCAGATAAGAAATTTCAAAACCCTGACCACAGCTTTTATTTAAAAAACCGCTGTTTATTTCACGATAAAAATGGGCGATGCTTTCCATAATCGCTTGCTTCTCCCCGAAGATGTCAACCTATGTAAACAGAAAGCTTAAAAATAATCTAAAACTTTGCCGACAATTTATAATATTCGAATTGATGATTAATGGCAATATAATTCCTAACACCCGAAAAGTCAATCATTTAACTCAAATAATTTGAATTTTTTTATTTGCCGTTATTTTATGCAATCCCCCCATTTGAGGGGGGACGTTAGATTCCCCGAAATCCGGGGGTTGTTGTAACTATTAGGAAGAAAATGTTTTTACGGAAATTAGCCGGGAGGGGGTAGAAATTTCCCCTTCCGCTTTCCATTTATGGGATATTGCGGTCGAATTTAAGTTATCTTTAGGGATTGATTAGCCAGGAGGACAAAATATGTATAAGTTGGTCCTTTTAAGACACGGGCAGAGCCAATGGAATTTGGAGAATCGGTTTACCGGCTGGACCGATGTTGACCTGACTGAACAGGGAAAACAGGAAGCCGAAACAGCTGGAAAACTGTTTCTGCAAGAAGGTTATACCTTCGACTTGGCCTACACCTCTGTCCTCAAGCGGGCGATTCGAACTTTATGGATTGCGCTGGATAAAATGGATTTGATGTGGATTCCAGTCACCCGGTCCTGGCACCTGAACGAACGCCACTACGGTGCTCTGCAAGGATTGGACAAAGCGGAAACGGCAGAGAAACACGGCGCGGAACAAGTAAAAATCTGGCGCAGAAGTTATGCCACTCCCCCTCCCCCTCTCTCTGACGATGACGAAAGGTTACCGGCAAAAGATCCCCGCTATGCCGGCATACCAAAAAACCAATTGCCTGCCGCAGAAGCTTTAAAACATACCGTCGACCGATTTTTGCCTTATTGGTTCGATCAGATCGTGCCTTCCATCAAAGCTGGAAAAAAAGTTTTGATTTGCGCACATGGCAATAGCTTAAGAGCCCTGGTCATGCATCTGGATAACATCAGCGAAGAAGATATTCTCGAATTGAATATTCCCACCGGCATTCCCCTGGTATACGAACTGGACGCAGACCTGAAAGCCACCAACCACTATTACCTGGGTGACCCCGAAGCCGCAAAAAAAGCCGCCGAAGCCGTCGCCAACCAATCCCACCGCTAGGCGCGGGGCCAGTACTGCATTGCCCATAGGGCGGACCGAGTACTCAAGCGCAATACTTTAATAAACTTCCTCCTGATAAGGGGGATTGAGGGGGTTGCTTAATGGACCCCTCTTTCTCAAAGAGGGGCTGGGGTGATTTACCACCAGAGGTTTAGCCCGGATATTGCACGAGTATTTCTGGGTGCGGATGAAAACATTATTAAATCACCCTCACCTCAATCCTCTCCCCTCAAGGGAGAGGAAGCAAAAAGTCCCTTCTCCCCTGGAGGGAGAAGGCTAGGATGAGGGGGAGTTCATACGGGTGAAATCCTTTCCGTGCTCATTTGTTTATCCAATATCTGAGTTAGCCGTCACCCTGAGCTTGTCGAAGGGTAGGAAGAATTATAGTTGTCATCGAGAGAGGACTTGACCCCTCGTTAAAACAAACTATCGTCATTGTCCTTAGGAAGGAAGTGCTTTTCAAATCTGGCGAGTCTTTGATTTACGTGACAGGCAACCTCCACGAGTCTTCCAACTTTAAGCATTATACAAATCAGAACATACACTGTAATTGCCGAGTACCAATCAACGCTTAGAAAGTTTTCCCACATAGGCTTAATCCTTTCGATTGGTTTTGAATTGGGGAAAGTGTAGCACAGGAAGGAAGTCCCAAAATTCTCTAGGGGATCCTACAAAAATTTTAGAAAGCCCGGAACGGGTACCTTGAGAAAGAGGGAGTTTAAAAACTAACCCCCCTCAATCCCCCCTTATCAGGGGGGGGAGAGTGCTTATCTTTTATCTGTGTCCATCTGTGTTTATCTGTGGTTAATTTTCACTGGCGGTTTGTGGGTTTAAGCATTTCGCGGGCGTGTTCCAGGGAGGCGTCGGTGATGGTTTCTCCGCTGGACATGCGCGCCAGTTCTTCCACACGTTCTTCATGTTCCAGTTGGTGAATGGTGGAATGGGTGCGCTTGCTTTTTATTTGTTTTTCTATGCGGAAATGGGAAGAAGCCAACCCGGCAATCTGCGGGAGATGGGTGATGCATAGAACCTGTTTGGTGCTGGCGACTTTTTGCAGTTTAAGGCCGACTTTTTCTGCCACCCCTCCTCCGATACCTGTATCCACTTCATCGAAGATCATCACCGGAATGGTGTCCTGATCGTTCAAAATGGATTTTAAAGCCAGCATCACTCGGGACACTTCACCGCCTGAAGCGATTTTAACCAGAGGGCGCAGTTCCTCACCGGGATTGGGGGAAAACATAAACTCCAGTGTGCCCAATCCGGTTGCTGAGGCTTTCATTTTTTCTTTGCGGAACAGAATAAATCCATCTGGGTCAGACGGGTAATCAAAGCGCACGCCAAACTGGACGTTGCCCATGCTCAGTTCTTTCAATTCCTTTTCAACACTGGCAGTAAAACTTTTTGCCGCAGATTCTCTTTTCTCAGCCAAACGGATGGCGAGTTTAGACAGCACCTTTTCTTTTTGCCGTAACTCCTCTTCCAGGGCTTTCATATTTTCGTCGTTGGAGGCCAACTGTTGTAATTCTTCTGCGATCTGGTCCCGACGCTTTAAAATTTCTGTGATGTCGTTGCCAAATTTTCGTTTCAGTCCGTTTATCTCAGCGAGCCGGTCTTCAATTTCTTCCAGTCGATTGGGATTGAACTCCAGAGACCGATTGTAACCGCGCAAAGATTCCACCACTTCTTCGAGTTCATAGTAGGCGGAACGGGACCGCTCAACCGTTTCTGCCAGACCGGGGTCGATTTCAAGAACAGCTTCCAGTTCTTTCAAAACCTGCCCCAGGTTTTCCAGTATGGAACCTTGATCATCGGTTAACAGAGACTGGCTTTGTTGCAGGCCTGCGCGTATTTTCTCAGCATGTTTGAGTTTATGGCTCTCTGCCTTGATTTCTTCTTCCTCTTCTTCTGAAAGTCCGGCTGCATCAATTTCGGCAAGTTGAAAGCTCAGGAATTCCTCTTTTTGCAATCGTTCCTGTTCATCCATTTTCATGGATTGAAATTTTTTGGACTGTGTCTGGTAGTCCGAGAAATTCAAGGCAAACTCATTGCGGAGTTCCTGGGATTTGCCGTACAGGTCCAGAAGATCGATATGGGTTTCAGGATGAAGCAGTGCCTGGTGATCGTGTTGTCCGTGCAGGTCTACAAGACGGTCACCAATCTTTGCTAGAGTAGATACCGTGACGGGACTGTCATTGAGAAGACAACGGTTTTTCCCAGAGTTGGAAACCTGACGTTTGACGAGGAGCTCGTTGTCTTCCAGTTCAATACCAGATTCTCGAATCATGTCGAGAGTGGTGGG
>JABIAY010000076.1 GCA_018653085.1 Nitrospina sp. | reverse complement strand
TTGCTGAGACAATACTTTCCAAAAGGGACAGATTTATCGGTACACTCACAGGCAACACTTAATAAAGTCGCACGGGAATTAAATGAACGACCCCGTGAGACATTAGAATTTGAAACACCGGCAGAGAGATTTAGCGCATGTGTTGCGTCAACCGGTTGAAGTCGCAGTCGTTTGCGGCTTACGATCAGCGCGAATCAAGAGAGCCATTCCACTCTTGACTACACCTTGCCTTCTAATTCCGCAATCTGATCTTACCTGTTTAGGGCAGGTAAAGGAAGGGGTCCTTCGAGAGCCTCAGGATGACAAGACAAACCCCTGAATGTAAATCACCCCAGCCCTCTTTAGAAAAGAGGGTGTTTAAAAACCAAACCTCACAGGATCGTCTTTGCGAGGCGGCGAAGCCAACGAAGTAATCCAGAAAGGTTAACTATAAAATCTGGATTGCCGCGCTTCGCTCGCAAAGACGCGGTCCTTTGTCGCCTTCGGCTCCCCTCGGATGACAAGTTTAAACCTCTTTATTTATCACCACTCTACCTCTCCACCATAGGGGGTTTCACCTTCGTCATCCGTCCCAAGATGAAGCCAAAGTTCTTCTAACAATTCTCGTTGTTCAACGGAACCCATAAATTTCTCAGAAAATTCATTGGGTGGCCCTAAACCACTTGCCCGCAGGTTCTTTCGCATTTGAGAATACTGGTGATTGAGGGTTGACCTTTTTTGTGAACCTGGAAATTTATGCGCAAACGCACACCCTTGATATTTCCATTTCATAACAAGGAACTTTGTTTGCCGTTCTTCAAACGTGCCTTTATCACAAACACTCTCCCCACATTTTCTGGCAAGTCTGATAAGTGTATGGATGTCTTTTTTATTCATGTGTTCCTAATGGGTGATGTGCTTCTACCCCTGCGAGGCACGAATGCTGAGAATATCACGGCAACTCAGGATGACAAACCAAACCCCTGAATGTTAATCACCCCAACCCTCTTTAGAAAAGAGGGAGCAAACGGCGCGATCCTTCGTCGCCTTCGGCTCCTCGAGGATGACAAACCGATGTTTCTTGTCATTCTGAACGCAGTGAAGAATCTCGGGGCTCATTGCCTCCGGCGGCTCGCTGGCTCATTGGCCCCACGCCGAGTGGCTAGACTGATTTAACAGTCAGTTCAGGATGCAGTTGCTGGCGCAATTGGGTTTGAATATATTGCAGGGTGCCGCTGGTGGAGGTGGGACAGGAGCCGCAGGCCCCTTGATAGTGGATTTGGACTTCGTTACCGTCTATACCTTTCAGTTCCACGCCGCCGCCATCCTGGGCGAGGTTGGTGCGGATCGAACGGTTGAGCACCATTTCGATTCCCTGAAGTTTTTTCTCGTCGTTGAGTTTGATGAAGTTGATGACATCCACCTCGCTCAACTGCACTTTTCCTTCGGCCTGATACAGGATCACGGTTTCATCAATGGTTTTCCAAACCCTGTCTTTTAACGGAACCCAACTGGTCTTGTCGTCTTTGGTCACGGTGACAAAATTATCCATGACAAACACACTCAACACACCGGGCCGTTCGAACAGGGCGGTTGCCATTTTGTCTCCTTCAGCTTCTTTTTTGCTGGCGAAAGAAATATTGCCGTTATCGAGAAGCACTGCGTTGATGACGAACTGCAAGGCATTGGGATTCGGGGTTTCTTTCGTGCGCACCACTTTCAAGGCTTTTTTGCTATTGGGCTTCGCTTTCGGCTTGGATTTTTTAACCGGTGCGCTTGTTTCCTTCAATTTTTCCTGGATGGCCAGGACCTCGCTGATCTTCACAATAAAAAACTCTTAAGGTTTAGAGGGTAGGGAACATAATAATCTATTCAAATGCCGGAGCCAAATATTATCTCATCACTCGGCACGGGCAGGAATTTCCGATGCATCCTGAATCACGATCCTTCTTCGTCCTTTAAGGGACTGCATGGCCTCGTATCCGACAAAAACAGCCAATGCAATGAGCACCACCGCCACCGTCCCGAGAAACAGATTAGGTTGTGGCGCGGTAAAGAACTGATAAGCCTGCCAACCCAATGCTGCGATCGTGGTCACCACCATGAACAGGGCGGGATAAAGCACATATTGCGTGGGCCGCTTGACCGCCATCAACCAGGTCGCCACCACGAACAGGGCCACTGCCGCAATGAGCTGATTGGTCGCGCCAAAAATGGGCCAGATTTTCTGCCAGCCGTCGGTCGCGCCGATCAGATAAGCGGCAACCACCACTAAAACCGTCACGGCATATTTGTTACGAAACGCGGGCAACTGATTTCCCAATGCCTCCTGCACCAGAAACCGCGTAATACGCACGGCGGTGTCGAGGGTGGTCAGCACAAAGGTATTCAAAGCCAGTACCGCTATCATCGAGGCGATAGTAAAACTCAAAGTCGGCAACATCTGGTGCACCACGTTGCCGTATCCATTGCCGAATGCCAGAATCCATCCACCGGATTGCAGGGTCTCGCGGAATCCCAATCGGGCCATGTCGATGCCGCCGCCTTCCGGGGCTATCCAGTACAATCCGCCACCCACCATGAGGACGGTGACAACCGCGACCACGCCTTCGGTGAGCATGCCGCCGTAGGCTATGGCTTTGCCCTGGGTTTCATTTGCCAATTGTTTTGAGGTGGTGCCGCCAGCAACCAGCGAGTGGAAACCGGACACCGCACCACAAGCCACCAGCACAAACAACATCGGCCAGACCGGACCCTGCACATCGGACATCGCGCCTCTCCAGGCCGGAGTGTTCAGTCCGGGTGCTACCCATAACAGGGCAATTATGCCCAATGACATGGAACCGAATAATATAAATGTAGAAAGGTAATCGCGCGGTTGCAAAAGCGTTTGCACCGGCAGGATCGAGGCCACCCCGGCATAAACCATCAACACCACAAACCAGAACAAAAGCGGGGAGAAGCCCATCACGCCCTCTTCTGGCAGAGGCAGGGGAATTTTGAATCCGATAAAAATATTCAGCAGGACCGCCAGCACCGCAACGGTGGAAGCTATCTTGAGGCTGAAATTCTTTTTATAAATGCACCAGCCGAGGATCATCGAAACAGGAATGATGGCGAAAGTGGGGAACACCATTTCCGGTTGGGCAATGAGGGTTTTGGCCGCCACCACACCGAACACGGCAATCACCAACAGCATGGCCAGAATAAGAAAAATGGCGAACACGGCTTTGGCCCTGACCCCCATAGTGGTCTCCGCGATATCGGCGATGGAACTACCACGATTGCGCACCGAGACCATCAGGGTCAGGTAATCGTGAACCGCGCCGATGAACACACTGCCAAGCATGATCCACACCAGCGTGATCGCCCAGCCAAAATGGTGCATGGCAATGATCGGCCCGATGACCGGCCCTGCACCGGCAATGGACGCAAAATTATGCCCGAACAATACCAGAGGCTTGCTGGGGACATAGTCCACACCATCGTTTTGTTTTGTGGCGGGAGTCTCCCGGCTGGCCTCAGGCTGGATCAATTCCCGATCCAACCGTTCGGCATAGAACCTATAGCCCACAAAATAAAAAAACAAGCAGGCAAAAACCAGTATGACAATGGTCAACATAAGCAGACCTTAAAAAGGTTACATTATTAGCTTTTTATTATATCAAAGTTGGCTAGTGGCAGGCCAGCGTGACGCTGGACCCAGAGTGCAATAACTTTTGCTGGCTAGCAAACATTATCTCGGCCCAACGAGCTTTTGCCTAGTGGCGGGATTAAAACAGAGAGCTACGCTGGATGGTTTGTTCCCGGTCCGGTCCGGTGGAGACTATCATGAACGGGGTTGCAAGAAGTTCGCTCAACTGGTCGATATAACGTCTGGCGTTGTCGGGCAACCGATCAAGCTCCTGTATCCCAACAGTACTTTCCGACCAGCCGTCAAATTCTGTATAGACCGGTTGGCAGTTTTGCAGAACCTCAGGATCGGCAGGCATATCGGGAAACACTTTTCCTTTATATTCATAACCGGTACAGACCTTGATGGTTTTGAATCCATCCAGCACATCGATTTTCGTGAGAATCAGTTCATCGATACCATTGAGGTGAACGCCATATCTGGCAACCACCGCATCGAACCATCCGCACCGCCGGGGCCTGCCGGTGGTCGCGCCGAACTCATGCCCGACCTTGCCCAGACGCTGGCCATCTTCATCCGACAATTCGGTGGGAAACGGGCCTTCGCCAACCCGGGTTGTATAAGCCTTGATCACACCCAGTACCTTATCCACCTTTGTTGGCGGAATACCGAGTCCAGTACAGGCACCGCCTGCGGTTGAATTGGAAGAAGTCACAAACGGATAGGTGCCATGGTCCACATCCAGCATGGTTCCCTGTGCGCCTTCACATAATATATTTTTTCCCTGAGCGATCTGGTCGCGCATGAGAATGTGGGTATCGGCAATATATTTTAAAATGGTTTCCCGGTAACTCATCAACTCATCGAACATACTGTTGAATCCAGGCAGTTCCGTACCGTAGAGGCTTTGCAAAATCTTTTGTTTTTCCTGATGATTGGCCTGCAACCGTTCTTTCAGGTAGGCTTCATCCCGAAGATCACAGGTGCGGATTCCTGACCGGGCGATTTTATCGGCATAGGATGGGCCAATCCCTCTTCCCGTGGTGCCAATTTTCTGGAATCCACTTCCGCTCTCCCGGCCCTTATCACTGGTACCATGATAAGGCATGATGATGTTGGCCCGGTCGCTGATAACCAGCCTGCCTTCCAGGTCAACTCCGGTTTCCTCTAACTGGCGCATTTCATCCACCAACGCCTGCGGGTCCAGCACCACTCCGTTACCAATCACGCACAATTTATCTTTATGGAAAATTCCAGATGGGATGAGATGCAGGACAAATTGTTTCTCATTGAAACAAATAGTATGTCCGGCGTTGTGGCCTCCCTGATACCGGGCCACCACATCCATCTTTTCTGCGAGCAGGTCGATGATCTTGCCCTTCCCCTCATCGCCCCACTGCATTCCTACTACAACCGCAACTGGCATGAATCTCTCCTGATAAACAACTAAATATAGATAAAGTTAGCGCCCAGCGGGGTATTATCCTCACCCCTCCCCCCCTTGTCAACCACTCGCCGCCACTAGGCGTGGGGCCAGTATGCAATAGCCCGTCAAGCGACCGAACATCATTGAGCGCAATTTGAAACCAGCCACCAGGCGTGGAGCCAGTGAGGCAGGGCTTTTTCAGCCGAGATAACCTTTCGCACTATCTAGTAAAAGTTATTGCTATCTGCCTCTCACGCTAGTGAGTGAATTTTTTGAGGAAGGATTTTATTTTTTTCACAGAGACCATCGGGCCGATATCGATACCGGGGCAGAATCCACCGACCAGTTTCCACATGGGTTTGGAGTCCATGTTCTCCCGCCAGAACGGGTAGGACTCGCATTGTTTGGGTTTGGCGGGGTGGATGCCACATCCCTGATCGGTCAAAAAGGAACAGGGTGCGCCTTTTTCCCCCACTTCGAGGACCCAATAACCTTCATCGCGGGTGAGGAAGGTTTTCTTGAATTCCGCTGGAGAGGTTTTCAAAAAATCGGCGGCTTTGCGGATATCTTCACGGTCAAAATGCACGATACCCGGCTTGACGCAACATTTGTAGCAATCGGCCTGACATTCAAACCGAAGCGGTTCCTTTTCCCACCATTTAGCCATGCGGAGTACCCTCAGATAGAAAAGAAAGTGGACAACAGCTTGTTGGGCCGAGATAATCTTTTGCTCGCCAGAAAAAGCGACGGCACTCTGGCCCCACGCCTAGTGGAAGATTACCAGGTCGTCACGGTGGATCACTTCTTCATAAAAAGATTCTTCCATCAGACTGCGCACAGCAGAAGTTTTCATGCCTTTGATACGTTCGAGGTCACGGGAATTATAGTTGACCAGTCCCCGACCAATTTCTTTGCCCGACTCGTCGATGAGAGTCAGGGCATTGCCAAACTCAAAACTGCCTTTTACCTTCAGCAATCCCGCAGGGAGGAGACTTTTTCCTCTGTCTACCAGGGCTTTGCGGGCTCCTTCATCGATCGTCAGCGTTCCGGCAGATTTCAGGGTATGCGCGATCCAGTGTTTGCGGTCGCGGATCTTGCCCTTTCCCGACCAGAATAATGTGCCCACTTCTTTAGCGGCAAAGATTTTCTCGACAACCTTTTCGTCCAGTCCGTTGACCACCAGCGTGGGAATACCGAAACTCATGGTTTTTTTTGCCGCCCGAACTTTGGTGAGCATCCCTCCAACCGTCAACCGGTTGTTGCTTTTTCCTGCGATTTTCTCGATGTCTTCATTGACTCTGGGAACATGAGAAATCAGTTGCGCTTTTTCAGTCTTGCTTTTCAGGGAAGGGTCCCGGTCATACAGTCCCTCAACATCAGAAAGGATGATTAACAATTGTGCATCCACCAGGCAGGCCACGGTTGCGGAAAGAGAATCGTTATCGCCGATCTTGATCTCCTCAACAGTGACCGAATCGTTTTCATTGATAATGGGAATGACGCCCTTTTCCAGAAGCGCCTCGATGGTATGCTTGGCGTTGAGGTAGCGTTTGCGATTTCCCAGGTCATCGTGGCTCAAAAGTATCTGGGCAACCTTCAGTCCTTTTTTTTCGAAAGCCTTCTCATAGGTATGCATCAGGAAACTCTGGCCGATAGCCGCACAGGCCTGCTTTTCAGGAACCGTTAAATCGGCTCGACCAAACTCCAGGCGTTCCCGCCCTGCCATGATCGCACCGGATGAGACCAGCACCACATCGTAGCCCTTATCTCGGATGGCCTTTATTTTACGCGCGTAATGCCGCACCCATTCCCGACTCAGGCCGCACTCCAACGGCGAACGTCCTTTATCCCGATTGGAAATAACACTGCTCCCAATCTTGATCACCACACGTTTGATATTTTTTAAAATGTCTTCGCGAACTGCCATGTTCTCCGGCCTGCGTATTGCGGTTGTAAATCACCCCAGCCCCTCTTTAGGAAAGAGGGGTCCATTAAAAAATCCGTAAAGGAAAATGTAACCTAAAATTCCAGCGAGGTCATCTCTTATTGTTAGAGTTTTTCAGGGTTTCGGTGATAAATCGGTTCAGAGCGTTAAAATAGCCACGCCCGCCCAGAATATACGTGTCATTGTGCCCGGCCCCCTCGATATCATAAAACGTTTTGGGTTCTCCTGCATGGTCAAACAGTTTACGCCCGAGGTCATAGGGGACAATCTCATCCTGCGTACCATGCAGGAAAAGTTTTGGCAGTTGAAGGTGAGGAACTTTCCCGACAGCATCCAATCTGGACCGAAGTGCCCAGCCAAGGGGAATGAGCGGAAAAACTTTTCTCGACATATCCGAGGCAGAGGTGAATACCGACTCAAGGATCAGGCCGCGTGCCGGATTGTTCACTGCGGTCTCAACCGCGCAAATGCCACCCAGGGAACGCCCGAAAAGAAACAGGGACTCAATGGACACCCCATCCATCGTAAGAACCTTGTTATAAGCCGCCTGAGAATCCATATAGATTCCCTGCTCATCCGGTTCGCCTTCACTGCGTCCGTAGCCCCGGTAATCGAAAATAAAAATGTTCAGGTTGAGCGGTGCCAGGCGCTGGATATTATCCAGCCGGTGACTGAGGTTACCGGCGTTGCCATGAAACCATAGCAGGGTCGCCACCGCATTTTTAGCAGGAAGGAACCAGCCATGCAGTTTTACTCCGTCCTCTGCCGTGAAATAAATATCCTGCGCCGGAACACCAACAGATGCAGGATCCCAAAATCCTTCCGGGTAGCGGGAGGGATGGAAAATAATTTTGTTTTCAAATAAGAGCAGGAATGCGGCGTAGGCCACTATGGAAAAAACCAGCAGACCGACATACTGAACCCACGTCACTTTTTTATTAAACCTATTAATGGTTTTCGACGAGAGTGACTTTTATTTTTAGTCCATCGACTGCTTCGACCCGGACTGTTTCCCCCTCTGTTATCTCGCCTTCACATTCGGCTTCCCACAACTCACCGTGGACCAGGACTCGTCCGTGTGGACTCAAAGTTTCTTTCACCAGACCGATTTCGCCGACCATCCCCTCCATCCCACCCTGTTTCTTCAGGCTCCGCGTGCGGGTAGCGAGAACAATGATCCCGACAGATAAAACCACTGTCAAACCCAATGTTGGATAAAGAATGACACGGGAAATCTGTAAGGCAGGGTCGTCACTGTCTATCAGCATGGTGGACCCGAGAAAAATCGAGATCACCCCGGAAACCGATAACAGGCCATAGCTCATGATACTGATCTCCGCAATGAACAGAATCACGCCAAAAATAATCAGTAAAAGTCCGGCATAGTTGATGGGCAAAGTCTGCATGGCATAGAGCGCGAGAATAAGGCTGATCGCGCCAATCACGCCGGGCAGAACCAGTCCGGGATTAGACAACTCGAAATAAAGGCCTACCATCCCAAGCATCATGAGTATATAGGCCACGTTGGGATTGGAAATAATATCCAGAAATTTTTGCCGGGGGTTCATCTCGTGATAAACGATTTGAAGGTTTCCCGTCTTGAGGGTGACCGAACCCGAGGCGACTTGCACTTCCCTTCCATCAACAGCAAGTACCAGCGCCTTCACATCTGCGGCAATGAGATCAATCACATTGAGCCGCATGGCTTCTTCCGCCGATATGGAAACGCTCTTGACCACTGCCAGTTCCGCCCAATGCGCGTTGCGTTTTCTAAGCTCCGCCAGGGAACGGATATAGGCGGCGGCATCGTTGACAATCTTGTGTTCCATGGTTTTCGCCTGTTCGCTCTCGCCTCCCCCACCCATCATATTTACCGGATGGGCGGCACCAATATTGGTACCCGGTGCCATGGCGGCAATATGGGAGGCTATGGTGATGAACGTTCCCGCTGAGGCGGCGCGTGATCCACTCGGTGCAACAAATGAGGCTACGGGAATCTTAGAGCTCTGGATTTTCTTGATGATCTGGCGCATGGAAGTGTCCAGTCCGCCGGGAGTGTCCATCTGCAGAACGATCAATGCTTCCTGATCGGCATTGGCCTGGCTGATTTCATGCGAAACGTATTCGGCAACAGCGGGATTGATGGCTCCTGAAATTTTAACAACGACCACAAGGTCTTTAGAATGTGCGGGAGAGACGGTCAGGAACCAAATCAGTAATAGGAAACCAATTTGTTTATTCATCAGGATAACCAGAGGATCAAAAGTTTTCCGTCCATGCTTGGTAATATTGTTCCACAGGGGAATGAATAAAGCAAACCCGACCGGAACTGATTTCACGTTACCGTTGCTCCGTTTAATGTTAAACTAGGCCACTAGTGGAGAGGGCAATGACTCGCCAAACTGAGCACATGGTTGCTCACAGCCGTGCGTTCAGCTCTCATGACACGCAAGGGGTAAAAAGCAACCCCCTCAATCCCCCTTATCAGGGGGAACATTAAAGTATTACCCCTCCGGGGCACGAGAGCTTAGGAAGAATATCACGTGCGCTTGAGGGCTTGGCCTGCTTGGTGGGCAATGCAGTGCTGGCCCCACGCCTAGTGGTTCCAACTTCAGGAAGATTTCATGAACTATAAGACCATATTCATCGTTGACCCAATAAGGAGCGATCGTATTCCATTGGCAAAATTTCTCAGTGAGGAAATTTTCACCATCATGACGTTTGTTTCTCCTAATGACTGTTTTAAAAAACCCGATCGGATTCGTTGCGACCTGATAGTGTTTGTCCCGCGTAAGGACAAAAACGAGATCAAACACCTGATGAATCTAAAAAAGAAGTTTCGGAGAATTCCTTTGATCTATCTTCTGACCGAAGATTTCCCAGATATCAATCTAACGGAAATTACGGCAAACG
>JABIAY010000068.1 GCA_018653085.1 Nitrospina sp. | reverse complement strand
ATATTGATTAGAATCCAGCCATTCCTTTTCGGGGGATGTAATGGCGATACCAACTAGCGGAAGATCAAAATAACTTTTAAATTTCTGCTCACCACCTTTAATTTCTCTAGTTTTCTTAATCACCAACTCAGAAAGGTGATTTTGATATCGGTGTAATTCCTCCTCTGCTATTTTTCGTGCATTGATATCGGTATGGCACCCAGTCATCCTTAAAGGTTTGCCATCTTCATCCCGACTGAAAACTTTTCCTCTATCCAAGATCCATGCATATTCCCCAGATTTCGTTTTAAGTCGATGTTCAGTTTCATAAATGGGTGCTTTATTCTCAAGATGCTTATTGAGAGCATTCATTACCCACTGCTTATCATCTGGATGCGTAAGGTCTTCCCACGTCTTAATGTTTCCCTCCAACTCTAATGGCTCGTAGCCCAGCATCGTCATTGCCCGAGGACTAAAATAAACCTCACCTGTAATAATGTTCCAATCCCATATCCCATCGTTGGTTCCTTCCAACGCATAGCTCAACCTTTCCTCATTTGTTTTCATTTTTTGTAATAGATTGCTTGCATATTGAAGAGCTTGCTTCCTAGTGGTGAACGCACCTTGGATCACAACAAAACATAACAAACTAAATAATCCACCCAAAAGAAGGACGAAAGTTGATTTATTACTATCTATTGATGCTTCAAAGGAAGGGAGCGTTTTAAACCCTAGAGACCAAAGATGATCGTGAATGTCCAAAACCTTGGTGTCACTGAACATGTGATGTATGTTTTTAGAGGAACCTTGCCCATTCCGTTCACCAGGCCCACTTTCATCGGAATCATACATCAACTCAGATTTTTTTATCTCCACTCCGTCGTAAATTTCAAAATCAATGTCCTTGGAACCCGGTCCTAAAATTCCACGCATGAGGTTCGTGACTCGGAAGGGACTGTACACATAACCATGTAGGGCCATACGGCGTTGATTTAGAGTATCTACGGGCATCCCCTTTTTATACAGGGGTAGGTAAATAAGAAATCCACTTTGAGTATTTTCATCAATCTCCTGAACCAGTGTTACTCTACCGGAGATGGCAGTCTCTCCAGTATCTCTGGCTTTCTCCATTGCCTCCCGACGTACAACTTGAGAAAACATATCGTAGCCAAAAGCCTGTTGATTGCGAACATCGAATGGTTCAAGATAAATGATAGAGGTGTATTCCTCACGTTCTCCTTCGGGTTTGATTTTGTAATCGGGAAAACCCTCTGCTTGAATTTGACGAATATGCTCTTCTTTATCCTCTGGAGTTATTTTAAGAGAAAATCCGATTCCTTGAATTCCAGGAAATTCCTTTTCAATCTGCAAAGCTTTTGTGAAATTTTTCCACTCGCTTCGGGCTACGTTTTCTGATGAATTAAATAATCCAATGCCACTACGCAATACCTGCTCGTAGGTCCTCATTCGATCTTCTATGTCAGCACGAATTTGCTCTGTCCTGAATGCAAACCGAGTCTCAGCATCCTTATAGACAGCATTATTAACGGATTTCCAAAAATAAAAGGTAATGAGTATATTCAGTATCAGAATGAGCCAAGCAAATTTTTCCCTATGGCTTTGCCAAAAAGAATCTGGTTCCTCTAATATTAGTTCTTCAGTTAAATCAGCCATAATACAATTTAAGTTAGAATTTTACTTTGAGACCGGGAGCAATCCCAAACCCTTTTAATTTGGTATTATCTGCTTCATATCCGTTGTAACGAACTTCCAAAACTATATCCAACATGTTATTAACCACAAAATTTAACTGTGGCTCAACAACCCATTTTGGTTGTCCATCAAGGTCAAAGTTGTAATCAGCAAAACTTGAAATGAAAAAAATAGACTAAACCCCATTCTATAAATAATACTTGCCTGTTGTCCTCTCTCAAAGCTCTCTACAGGGTGATACCTCCACTGCAACCAACTTGTTTTATCAAAAAAAACAGACAGAGAGTGCTTATAGAGTAGTCCATACCTTAGGGCTGTGGTGTCCTTGCCATTAAATCCGTTGTATTCCACCTCAAAGCCTAAACCCTCAATCCCAAATACCCATTCTGGGTCAAACTCTCTTCGCAAACGATACTCCATAAAGGATCGTTTAAAGACAAATCTGCCTTAAAGGCAAAATAGCATCAGGATAAATAACTTACTCTTTATTTCTGTCTGCAAAAAAGTCCTTCATCTTCATAACCTCAACAAGGATATGATCGAGCAACCATCCCCTCAGAATTTCAAATAAGTCACCTATATCTTCTTGATGTAAAAATTTACCTTCGCCAGATTTCAAATTCCCAACGATTTCTCCCACATTAAATCTAATAAAGGATTATCTGGAATAACTACTAAAACCTTTTGTGATGTGTCACCCATATTCTCCTCCCATTTAAATTTACTTTCGCTCTGTGAATCTATCCCTATCTATAAGGACGTTCGGGATGAATATTTATTCCAAAATTCTAGAAAAGGGGGGGGTGTTTATTATGCTTTTATTAATATCGTCAATTGAAAAGCGGTATGCAAAAATATGAACCGAATTGTATTATGAATATTCTGGGACTATGATAAAATTATGATAGAAGCTTATTATCAAGATAGAATTCACCGAATTGGTGGAATTCTTAGAGAGCCTAAAACTGTATGTAAATAAAGCAGATAAGAGAAACCAGCCTGAAATCAATAACTTCCTAAAAACGTTAGTTTCACATTCCTAATCCGTAGGTCAGGCGTTCGAATCGCCTCGGGGGCATGCCTTTTAGTTTGGAGTTGTCGCTATCACCCAGAGTAGATCAGGATACAGTTCCTGCGGAGTTTATGGTAAATGTGGTGGTGCTGGAGTTGTGAATTGCTGTTCCGCTGAAACTGGATTCTGTTCCCTGTCCGGAAATGGTGACTTCTGCAGAAGATGCGAAACCATAGGAAGACCCGGATACAGCACTGACGTCACAGTTGGAGGTCGATCCATTATCATTCCAATAGAGTTTGCAGGTGAGAAAGAGGCTCTGAAGATTTGATTTGGCGTCAATGTCGTAGGCGCGTTTTTTATATTGGCTGTGGGAGGAGTAGTTAGTCGCGGCGAGAATGCCTACAATAGCTACAACGACTAACAGTTCTATTAGGGTGAAACCCCTCTGATCGGTAATCGTTGCCCGCATTGTTTTTGTCCTCGGACGATTTCCCCCAGTGTAACTCAGTTTGCCTCATTTCTCAGGTTTTTAAGGAACTATTTGACTTTGGGCTTTGGGATGAATAGATTGTTACCTTAGTATTTTATTTAAACTTAAAATTTTTGAGGAAAAACTGCCGGTATGGAGAGCTGGAATAAAGAAAAAGTTGAGCAGGCGAAAAAAAACCTTGAAGGTGCGGAACTGAAAGGCCTGGATTTGTCCGGTGCGGATTTGAAAAATGCCAACCTCATTGCCGCCAACCTGGTATCGGCCAATTTGAGTGGCGCGGATTTATCTGGAGCTAAAATTTTTTCCGCCAAGGCCACGCGGGCGGATTTTCGGCATGCCAACCTGTCGGCTGCCAGTCTCTTTAAGGCAAATTTTAGTCGGGCAAACTTTCAGGAAGCTAATCTCAGTGATGCGGATTTGATGGGGTCCAATCTCTCTGATGCAGAATTGGTAAAAGCTGATTTGATTCGAGCCAAGCTGGTAGAGGCTAATCTTCTCGGCGCAAACCTGACGGGTGCGGATTTGACCGAGGCTAAACTTTCAGGTCGGTACCAGCGAGAAGGCCATTTTAGTCGTGGTGCCAATCTGCGCAGGGGGAAACTGGTTGGTGCGAAAATGATCCGGGCCGATTTGACTGCCGCAGAAATGAATGAGACTGACTGTAGCGAAGCTGACTTCTCCGGAGCCAACTTAAGTGAAGCTAATTTTAAAAATGCCTGCCTGAAATCTGCCTGTTTTGTGAATGCAAAATTAGGCGCTGCCGATTTCAGAGGAGTGGATTTTGAGGGTTCTGATTTTTCCGGTGCAGAGCTTATCGAAGCAAAGTTTCAGGGGGCGGACCTTCGACAAGCCAAAAATATTTCCTCGGAAGAATTAGCATTGGCATTTATAGATAGCAAAACTCAGATTCCTGACTATATTGAAGTGAACTGGACCTCGGAAGATACCTACGAGTGCAGAATGAAGTAGTAAAAGGCCAACCAAGTAAAAACACTTAAGATGTAGAATAAGAGATGAGTACGACAAAAGCAAAGTTCTGTATTGGGCAACTGATTCATCATAAACTGTTTGATTACCGGGGAATCATTCTCGGTGTGGACTTGGAATTCAAGCAGACAGATGACTGGTATGACGAGATGGCCCGGAGTAAACCTCCCAAGGATAAACCCTGGTACCATGTTTTGGTTCATCAACGGGGTAGCCAGACCTATGTTGCGGAGCAAAACCTGGAAGCGGACCCCGCCAGCAGTAATTAACGGAAGGATATCTAACGATGATGAAGACGGTTAAAGAATTCAGAGTCTGGCGCGCCCATTTTTGTTGTTCGCCAAAAGGTAAGTCGGCAATAGATAAAATGAAGAGACTGCAACAGGGTGACAACGAGTTTCCCTACGGCAACCTGGAAAGCAGTGTGTTGTCTACCTGTTTTCTGGCGGCAAAATATCTTCCCGAAAAAGATCAGATGGATTCTCGCAGAAGGATAGGGGGCCTGCAACTCTCCACCCTCAAAGGGCAACGCAAACCTCAAAATATCGGGCGGAATAGTTTGATCCTGCATCTTTCAACCTTTTTAAAGTTCTATACGGCGGATGAATCTACATTCGACTGGGTTGGCAAAAAGCTTCCTGCTTTTGGTCAGGGTCGCCCGGAGCTTGTGGCTAAATTTGTCAACGCGGTTTATAAAGGTGAAAAAATAGGTGCGGAAGCGGTCGAGAGAATCACCCGCAAGTCTCATAAAGATGGCATCCGCCTCGCGCATTGGAAACTTCAGAACTAGTCCTTCCCTCATGATTTACAGGGGAATCCGTTATTTTGCGATAGGGCTGATTTTTTTGTCGCTGGCGTGGGCCTTGTACAAAGGGGCGGGACCTCAAACTCATCCCGGTGGGCCAGCCTTCAGTCGCGCGGTGGGACTCTATACCGATGGGGAATACGCAGAAGCTTTGCGGGACTATGAAACAAGTATCCGCGAATACCCAGACTTCATTCATGCGCAAAGGGGAAGGGCTCGAACGCTGATGCAGTTGGGCCGGGATAAGGAAGCCCTGGAAGCGTTTAACGAAGTGCTCAAACGGGACCCCGACTCCGCTGTCTCTTTTGCCAACCGGGGTATTCTGCAAGATCGAATGGGACTTTACCCTCAGGCCATTGCCGATTATGACCGGGCCATAAAAATGGATCCGCGTCTTGGAGAAGGATTGGACTGGTTTACCCGCCTTTTGCAAAACCGTAACGAAAAACCCCAGACCCTGAAAGATAGACTACAAACCCTCCGCCACCACCAGCGTGACGCTGGACCCAGTGTGCAATAGCCCGCCAAGCGATCAGATATCTTTGCGCGCAGTTTGAAGATAGTTTTTTGACAAGGTGGCAGATAGCAACAACTTGTTGAGCCGAGATAATTCTTTGCTAGCCAGCGAAAGTTATTGCCCGCTGGCCCCACGCCTAGTGGTTAGATCCAGTCTTCGAGGTCGAACTGGGCACTGCATTCCGGGCTACGCAAATCCATGAACAAGTCTGCTTCGTCAAAGTTTAGACTGAAGTCAGGGATGGTTTTGCATTGCAGTCCGGCGTTTTTAATTTTTTCTTCGTATGTTTTCATTTTCTCAATAGTGCCGAATTCTAAAACGACTGAAAATCCTGTCGCGGCAGAGAATCTGATTAGTTTTCTATCGGTATTCATTTTTTGTCCAAGGTTAATTTTTTTCGTCAAGAAACTCAAACTCAGTTTCTGAGGCCCATTTGATTTTGAGGTAACTGGGCAAAAGGGTTTTTTTATCAATGAGTGCAGGCTCGAGCTGTTCCCGGGTCAACCCCACCACATAGCGCAAGTTGGCTCCACGCAGGTCTGCCCGATTGAGATTTGCGCCTTTTAAAACTGCCCGGCTGAGGTTTGCTGTTTGCAGACCGGCATCTTCGAAGTTGGTGCTTTCAAGCTGGGCTCCGGAAAGGTCCGCTCCTTCCAGCCTGCTGTTCTTGAACACAGATTTTTGCATTTTCGTTTGTGAGCCTTTAATATTTTGTAAATTGGTCCCACTGCAATCTGTGTTCTTCATCCAGGCTTTGTAGAGTGCGCATTCTCTGAGATTGGCTTTAGTCAGATTGGTTTCGCTTAAATTGGCCCCGCGCAGGTCGGCACGCCGGAGGTAGGCATTTTTCAGATTGGCTCCCTGTAGGTTGGATTTGTTTAAATCCGCCCCGCTGAGATTTGCATCAGTAAGGTCTGCCTGGGATAGGTTGGCCTTAGAGAGTTGGGCACCACTGAGGAAAATATTTTTTAAATTGGCCCCGCTCAGGTCGGCACCAACCAGCAACGCTCCTTCCAGATCGGCCCCTTCCAGGTCGCTTTCTTTCAGGTTGGCGTTTTGAAGGTATTTTTTGGAACCCTCCAGTTTTTCCTTGAGCGATGGCGTATTTTCAGTCATTCCTGTTTCTTAACTGATTAAAACGAAAAAGTATGACCAGCACCATGACTCCCGCTATGAAGAGGGCAATGGAAAGACCAGGAACCATTAATGCCAGTGAAAGGGGAACAGACTCCAAAAACCAGGAGAACAGTTTTTGCAGGCCCACCCAGGACTCCGGTTGAACCATCCACTGATGAAAGGTTGTGTTCTCAAACAGGAAATCAAAAACCGCAAAAAGTGGGAATCCGGTCCAAACCCC
This sequence comes from Nitrospina sp., assembly GCA_018653085.1. Classification (GTDB taxonomy): domain Bacteria; phylum Nitrospinota; class Nitrospinia; order Nitrospinales; family VA-1; genus LS-NOB. Next base: position 10,215 of record JABIAY010000068.1, on the reverse strand, counting down.
ATCCTGCAACCAGAGTATAGCCTGATAGCCGAAAAGGCTGAGTCCGATCAGAAAAAATAGCCCGCCAATAGTTCCGGTAAGGGCTAGCAACCCTGTAACAATAAAGTCCTGAGGAGTGAGCTTGGATGCCACGGAACGGATTTCGCTCCAGGCTTCCAGCAACCCTTTTTGTGAAAGGGATTTCAAACCCCTGAAGAGTTCATTACCAAACTGGCGAGCCGTTTCAATATACCGGTAAAGGTGACTGAGCCAATCTTCATGGTTGAAATGCGCCTGCTGATTTTCCATGTTCATGCTATTCCCTCCTTCCCGGGAACCCGCTAGTGATAGTATTTTCAATTCATAGTCTATCGCTCTTTGGTCATTTTATCAATGAGTGATAGTGTGCGAAACATTTTTACATAAAGGCTTTGTCATAGCTTGCTTCCCAGCCACACGACCCGGCCCAGAATATGAAGTTTTTCCAAGTCCGTTGCAGGCAGGATCTGTTCTCTGGAAACGGCAGTATTGTCGCCGCGAATAACCACCGATCCGCCAAGTAGCCATTCCACCCGTTTGACCATCAGCCCGTCATCCAGATTGATCAGGTAGATGCCATCTCCCCTCATCTTTGCTTTACTCCTATCGACAAGGAGCAAGTCCCCGGAACGGATGGTTGGTTCCATCGAGTCCCCCATGGAATGGACCAGAACCAGGTTTTTGGGGTGAGTGCCCAATTCTTTATGAACCCAATCCGCCTTGAAAGCGAGATGATCGACAATCTGCTCGGAATGAATGACGGAACCGCCTCCGGCAGAAGCTTCAATATTGTATCGAGGTACCAGGACAAATCCCTCTGTGGAGGAATGGTCTTCTGTATTTTTTTCCTCTCCAGTGAGCAGCCAGCCGGGATCACATTCGACAACTCCGGCCAGCTTTGCCAGTAAGGCAGAGTTTGGAACCCGCTTCCCGGTTTCGTAGTGGTTCATGGTAGGGAGGGAGATACTTAATATTTCAGCTAAATATTTTTGCGTGTACCCCTTTGATTTTCTTGATTTAATTATTCTTTTGTTAATATTATTAGTCATTAGTTTATGTTTTAGGTTGACAAAAGTATATATATGAATATATTAGATCAATCCATTTAAATAATCAACAAATTTGGGGTTTTGACGGCCCCCCATGCAGGAGGAGCGAGTTATGGAGCCGAATGATCAGGAAGTGGATTGGAGAGAAGTTGCCTTTTTGTTAAATGGAGTCAATGAAATGCTGGCAGAAAAAATTCATAAACAGGACAAGGAGTTTGCCAGGCTTCAGGCGCAACACAAAAGAATGCAGGCCTCGAGCCTAATCATCAAGAACAATTTGAGCCAGAACAATTAAGGGAGGAAATATCACAGCCCCCGGTAAAAAGGTCATCTGCGGAAACGGGCTTTGCGTAACTGATATTTTTGTACCGCCCGGTTATGTTCGGCCAGAGTGGAAGAAAAATGATGGCTACCGTCTTGCCGGGAAACAAAATACAGGTGATTGGACTCGATAGGAGATAGTGCCGCTACGATGGACTTGAGTCCGGGATTGGCAATAGGGCCGGGGGGCAGTCCTTTATAACGATAGGTGTTGTAAGGAGAGTCGATTTTCAAATCGCGTTTGCGGATATTGCCGTCAAACTGTTCCATAGCATAAATCACGGTTGGGTCGGTTTGCAGACGCATGTTTTTTCTTAACCGGTTGTGAAAAACGGATGAGATTATTTTTCGTTCCGAGTCCAACCCGGTTTCTTTTTCTATCAGAGAAGCCAGCGTAATGATTTCGTGCCAGGAAAGAGAACTTTTTTCTGCACTCATTAATAACGGGGGTTTTAAGACCTGTTCTCTGAAAGTCTCTATCATTGTCTGGACAATTCTTTTTTCCGGAGTGAATTTGCTGAAATGATAGGTTTCCGGGAACAAATAACCTTCCAGGCTGTCAGCGGGAATGCCCAGGGAGCGGACTAAATTTTCATCCCGGGTTTGTTGGATAAAAGTTTCCTTATCTATCAGACCTTCTGAGTGAAGAAGTGCGGCGATTTCTGTTATTCGATAACCCTCCGGGATAGTGACAGGGTGCAGAACGGTTTTGCCGGATGTGATCCGAAGAAGAATGCTGGAAGGGGGCATGGAGGGTGACAGGCTGAACTCTCCAACCATGACCTGCTTCTGTTTGTTTTGAATATAGGCGATGGCCTGAAAAGCATTGGCACTGCGGATCAGTCCTTGACGGGAAAGTTCCCGGGCCACTTGTTTCAGGGTCATTCCCGGCTGGACCTCAAAGGTCGTGGCCTGGTTGCTTTCGCTGGCGGGTCGAGAAGCCTGATAGTAGAACAAACCTACCACGATCCATACCAGTGCCAAAAATCCCCAATAGCCAGTGAGGAAAATTCTTTTTATCCAGTGCTTCATAAGTTTTTCAGGTTTCGGTTTATGATGCGGTTTTCTGCAACTGCTTCAGGAACTGGTCATTTTCCTGCTTTGTTCCTACAGTGATGCGTAGGCAGTTTTTTAATCGGGGGTGGGAGCTCAGGTTTCGCAATAATATCCCGTTTGCTTTCAGGTTATCAAACACCCCATCCTTCGAGGCTTGAAACAGAATGAAATTGGAATTCGAGGGGTACGCGGTTATGCCGGACAATTTCGATAGCTCATTCATCAGGCGATCCCGTTCTTCTAAAATGGAATGGATTTGATTTTGCACCGGGGTGAAATCATTGAGAAGTTCGCTTGCGACCCATTGCGATACGGAATTCGAGTTATAAGGCAAGCGGACTTTGTTAATCTGTTCTGCGAGCAGGACAGGAAAAATCCCATAACCCACTCGGAGTCCTGCCAGGCCAATTTTTGACAAGCTCCTGAGAACAACCAGGTTATTATGTTTTTCCATTTGCTTGAGAAAAGTTTTCCCCGCAAAGTCGTGATAGGCTTCATCTAAAACCACGATGCCCTCGAACTGCTCAATGACTTGTTGAATTTCCTGTGCAGAAAAACAATTGCCTGTTGGGTTGTTGGGGTAACTAATGAAAACAATTCGCGCCTTATGTTCGGCGAGAATTTTTAATGCGGATGAAGCTTCGAAATCCCAATTGTTATTGAGAGGGAAACTGACAGGCTTCAAGCCCAGGCACTGGGCGGTGATGCCGTACATGGCAAATGTGGGGTCCGGGAAGGCAATGGTCTCCCCTTCATCACATAGAACCTGCATGAGATATTGAATCAACTCGTCCGAACCGTTTCCGATGATGATTTGTTCAGTGGAAACGCCCGTTCTGTTGGCGATGGCTTTTTTCAGGTTCCTGCAATCGGAATCGGGGTAACGATTGAGTTCCAACTCATCCAGCCGTTGGAATATTTTACTTAACAGTTCCGGCGAAGGTGGGTAAGGGTTCTCGTTGGCGTGTAACTTGGTGCCTTCGTCCAGGTTTTCCACCTGATAGGCTTTCAGTCCTTTAACCTTGTCCCGGACCAGTGCCATAAGATCAATGTGGGACATGCTCAATCAACTCCATCTTTTAATAATTCTTCGATATCAGGCGAGGTAGGCTTGTAGAGAGAAACTCGGGATTTTTCCGCCTGCAGGATAGAGAGGAAAGTCGTCACCGTGTCTTCGACCTCATTGTTGGTGATGACATAATCGTACATTTTATATTTTTTGATTTCCTTTTTCCCGGTTTCAATGCGCCGGTGGATATTCTCTTTGGAATCTGTCCCTCTTTTTTTAAGTCGGGCCTCCAACTCTTTGACCGATGGCGGGAAGATGAGAATATAAACTCCCTGATACTTCATGTCGCGTAAAGTTTTGACACCTTGAATGTCCAGCTCCAAAAGAGTGTCGTATCCTTTTTTCAGCGGGGTCTCGGCGGACTGAAGGGAGGTGCCATAATAACAATTGTGGACCTTGGCCCATTCGAGGAAATCATTGCTTTTGATTTTATCTTCGAATTCTTCGTTGGAGATGAAGGTGTAGTCGACACCATCTTTTTCCCCTTTCCGGATTGGCCGCGTGGTGTGGGAAACTGCAAATTTTAAATCGGGCAATTTTTTGCGCAAAACTTTGCAGATGGTGGTTTTCCCTGTCCCGGAAGGGGCGGAAAGTATTATGGCAAGTCCTTCACCCATGGTGGAGACTCCAACAATTTGTAAAATATGGAAAACGCAAAAAACCAATCACTCAATATTTGCCAACTGTTCCCGTATCTTTTCAAGTGTGCTTTTCATCTCTATAACCAGACTGGTCGCTTCGATATCGCTGGACTTTGAACCCATTGTGTTGACTTCCCGGTTGATCTCCTGAGTGATGAACTCCAGTTTTCGCCCCACAGGCTCGGTCGATTCAAACAACTTCCTGAATTGCTTGAGGTGACTGTTTAACCGCGTGATCTCTTCGGTAATATCGCACCGGTCTGCCAGGATAGCCGTTTCCTGTGCCAGACGACTTGCGTCAACCTCAACTCCGTCATTGAGTAGTTTGACTTTTTCCTCAAGACGCGCCTTGTATTCCTGAATGATTTCCGGCTGGCGTTTTTTTATTTGCTCCGCATGTTTCTCGATCAGGTCAATGCGTTCTGCAAGGTCCGTTTGTAGATGCTCTCCTTCCTCTTCCCGCATTTTCCTGAGGGCGGTGAGGGCAGATTCAGCTATGTTTAAGAGCAGACCTTCTTTCGCCGGGTCGATGGTCACGGGCTCCATTTTTATGATGTCCCGAAGACCGACGACAGAATCAATATTCAGCTTACCCTCAAGCCCCAACGAAGTTTGAATTTTTTCAAGTGCTTCCACATATTGAGAGGCAAGGGGAAGGTTGGGTTTGACTTCCCATTCTCCCGGACCCTCATTGGAACTGGCCAGAGTGATGGTGATGCTGATGGAGCCCCTTGCGCAATGGGACTTGACCAGTTTTTTCAGAGGTTGTTCCAGGTCCACATAGGCCTTAGGCAGGCGGGTGTTGATTTCTATAAAGCGGTTATTGACCGAACGGATTTCCGCCTTGTAGGAGTAGTCACCATTCTGGCATTCTGCCCGGCCAAACCCGGTCATGCTGATCAGCATTAATTCCTAAGCCTTTTCCACGGTCAATTTATAATGGCCGTTTTCTTCCGTCAGGGAAACGACTTTGTGTCCATCGTTCTTAATACTTCGAGGGACATTCTCAGATGGCTCGCCTGCATCCAGTAATACTTCCAGTATGCTTCCCGAGGCCATGGTCTCCAGCTTGATTTTTGTTTTGACGTAATTGAACGGGCATTTGACCCCGAGAAGGTCAATGCTTTGTTTGCTATTTCCATTTGCAGGTTTAGCGTCTTCTCCACCGACCCGCATCCTTAAAGATTTGTCCTCTTGCATTTTGTTTTGTACATTTTTGCATTCCTCTAACAGTTGGCCGGCTTCGTCCTGCCACCACTTGGCGGTTTTAGCGTCTGTGGCTTCCGGAGTTGCTTCAAAACTGTCGATGAGTTTGGCAAACTTTGCCGATACAATTTCCATATCGATAACCAGCGACTGAAATTTTTTCAGGCACTCCCAATCGTCATTGAAGTCCATGCCCTCTGTAACCAGTAGGGCTCTGGCAGAAGCAATGACAGAACGCTTGGCGTAGTCACCGGTCTCCTTGAATGCGTCTTTTTCCAGACTGAGCTTGCCCTGGAAGTGAGCGCGCTCGGCTTCGCTGATGCGGTCGGTGATCATGTCGGTGACAGCACCGGCGCACTCGCCCTGACCCCGGTCTTCGAGACTGAACTTTTCCGTCGAGCCGTAATCGATATAGGACTGCGGGGACTGCTCAATATCCGGCAGGTCTTTCAACGGACTCAGCAAATCGCGGAAATGCGCTTTACCCTGGCGGTCAAAATATTCGCCAAACGTTTCGCCGTCTTGTTTTCCGGCCTTATAGTCTTCGAGAGAAAGTTTCATCGCCGCCGGAGCATTTTTGGCAGGGATTTTAATAACCGATGTGCCAAACACTGCTTCATCTTCGGAAATTCTTCCACCGAGCAAAACTTCGTAATGCGGGGTGAGAACTCCGTTCAGTTTTTTGGCTCCGCCATGAAAACCGATAGAGGCAACATGATGCTGTCCGCAGGAATTTGGGCAACCGCTGGCCTTGATGGAAACGTGATCGAAATCCTTGGAGGCCTCAAATCCGCTTTCCATTTCCGTGTTCAGTTCCTGTACCAATCCACGGGAAGCCGTGATGCCGAGGTTGCAGGTTTCTGAACCGGGGCAACAGGTGATGTCGCGGATCTCTTCCGTCCCGGCTTTATGCAAGCCGATATTTTTGAGTTCGCCAAAGACCGCGCCAAAGGCATCTTCTTTCACCCAGGGAATCATCAAGTTCTGGTTGACCGTGCAGAGGAGCACCTTGCCGGCATATTTTGCGGCAATGTCTGCCAGTGCTTTGGCCTGCGGGACGGTGAAATCGCCCAGATTCAATTTGATCTGGACGTTGTTGAACCCCTCTTGTTTCTGTGCTTCAATATTGCGGTTCTTCCAAAGTGTAAACTCCGGGTCCGAGTCATGCTGGTTGTTGGGCTGATACCCGCCAACTTCCGGGTTGCCTTCTGCAAACAGTTCAATAGCAGGGTAGGTCTTTGTACCCAGCGCCGCATATTCTTCTTCATAGAGTTCTTTGATTTTGTCCAGGCCCAGTTTATCGACAACAAACTTCAGCCGGGCTTTATTGCGGTTTCTTTTGTCCCCGTACTTGTCGAAGATGGTGACAATCGCTTCGCACATCTGCAACATATTGTCGGCAGGAATGAAATCCAGCAAATGTTTTGCGGCATGAGGGAACGAACCCAGTCCACCGCCGATCAGAACGCGGAACCCGCGCACTTCATTCTGGATCACTGCCTTGAGTCCGATATCGTTGATGGGGGCCAGTCCGCATCCGTTACAACCGCCGAAAGTGACCTTGAACTTTCGCGGCAGGTTCTGGGTTAAATCTTTTCGTAAAAGATATTGGGAAACCGCCAGAGCATAAGGAGCGACATCAAACACCTCGTTGGCACAAGTGCCAGCCTTCGGACAAGCCGTTACGTTACGCACTGTGTTGCCACAGGCTTCACGGGTGGTGACTCCCGCTTGCGCAAGGTCTTCAAGACCCTGCGGAACATCATCGATTTTTACATAATGCAGTTGGATGTCCTGACGTGTGGTGATGTGCAGGATTCCGTGCGAATATTTTTCGGAAAAATCCGCTATGCTTTGCAATTGGTCGCTGGTCATTCTTCCTGCAGGCAACTTGGTTCGCACCATTTGCTCGCCGTCCTGACGCTGACCATAAATTCCCTGTTGCAGACGAAACCGTTTGAAGTCGTCGTCGCCGACTTCGCCCCGGTTGAGACGTTCTACCTCTGCGGCGAAGGCCTCAATTTCTTCCCGGACCTCGTCCGGAATATTCAGTGCTTTTGTATCCATTAATTTCCTCAGTTTCTACCCACTTGCGCCAGCGTGACGCTGGACCCAGCGAGCTTATTAGCAGGGGGGTACTCCGCCGCCCAAAAAAGTTGATTATATTCCCAATTTGCGGGATTTGACCAAATTGGTCGCAAATTGGGTGTACGAATCCAATATTATAGTATTTTATAATAAAACTACCCTGAAAAACAGTACTATACCAGATTCTAATTGATTATGCGGCAATGATGTCCCAGGCCGTATATTGCATGAGAGTTTCTAAATCACCCCAGCCCCTCTTTGAGAAAGAGGGGTCCATTTAAGCCCCCCCCTTCTACGAAGGGGGTCGGGGGGATTTGGTTTTCCTTGGCCGGGCCATATTGCAAGGGGAGTTGTCGAGGTGAACACTATTATCCTGTTAAAGATAAATTTTGCCATTTATTGCGTGGTTTTTGCCGCCTGTTTAATAAGGAACCGCAATTTCAATATTGCCCTGGTCGGGCTCACCTACCTGCTTCCCCTCATACCGTTCGGGATGAGCGACAGTAATATGGAACGGTTCCTGATCGTCTCTTACAGCAACCTGATTTTCGGCATCATCGAGATGGTCTTTTTCGTTCTCACCGAACGGCCTGAAGACATCACGTTCGACAAACCCTATCTGCAACAACTCTTTGGGCATGTGTTACCCATCGTCATCGCTTTGGTGGGCATGTCGTTTGTCTCCCGCGCGACCGGAGCGCCGGTCACCGTTTGGGAAATCAGTCTGATCGCGACGCTTTTTATTGCCGGGTCCATACTGCGTGTCTGGTCCGTGGTCCAGTTGGGGGTGTTGCGGTTCAAGTTCAATATCGCATTTCGGGAGAACCAGACCCTGAAAACCGATGGCCTTCATGGCCTCATGCGGCACCCGACCTACACAGCAATGATGCTGGTGATTCTGGCCTATGCGGTAACGACCCATTCGTGGATAGCGGGAACGCTGGGCACATTTTCAGCACTGTTTGGTTTCCAGTTTCGGATTTATTTTGAGGAACAGGCTTTGAAAGAGCAGTTCGGCGAGGCGTACGAGAACTACCGTTCCGATACTCCCATGTGGCTGCCATTCAAATTTTAACCACCGATGAACACAGATAGACACAGATGAAAGGTATAATTAAACCGTCTCCCTTCTGTTCACCTTCATTTATTTGTTAGTTTCTATAAAACATACCTAGCTTAATTCTTTAAATCCGCAGGATAAAAGGTATTTATATATAGGGTCGTAAAATTCCGGATTCCTTGTTTTGTCTTCTTTATCTCCCTCGGGAACAAATATCACCATGCCCTGACGAGCTCGTGTCATTAATACTCGGTATGAATTTTTTAAAAATAATTTCCTTTCAGGCTGAGTAACCTTCTGCCATTTAGTACCCTTAAACAAATAAAGATCCCAACTATGACCGTTCCATCGTAAATTAGCATCCCAACACAGCCCAACCCAATCAAGTTCAAGCCCTTGAATTTCAAATTCTGATGCTGCATCCTCTAAAAAATAACTTGATCTAATATCCTCTTTATTTGCAAGAAACCAATGGACCGGGTCCGCTTTTGATTTCATATTTAGACCGTAAGGTTTTAAGCGGTGAGCATTGGATGAAGAAACTAATCCATATCTTTCAGAGCCTCTTGAAATATTTTTTAACCAGTCTTTTACTAGGGAAAGATTTCTTGAAATGTGTAGAGGATAGTTTCCCAGTTCACCGCTAATTATTTTTGCTTGCTGCACATCCCCTTCCAATATGTTGCTAATATATTCCGAAAGACGTTCAGAACGAAAAGACCGTATTGACGTCGCAAGGTGGAATGCAGAACATTCGTTAATAAAGGAGGGTTCCATATTTTGAAATAAACTGGATGTGCCGCCTTGCTCATACTCATAAAGTTGACCTGAAAAGTAAATAGTCCAGTTTTCGTTTGAACTTTCTGCAGCCTTAACCCACTCAGTAACACCAGCCTCTCCTGAATTAATTTCTTGGCCATTTCCAATTAGACATATAATTACGCACCAGTCAACATGACGAGCCATTACCGATAGAAGAAACTCTGGCTCTGATTGATTAAAATCAGTAATGCCGCGCTTTTGAATCATGAATCTACTAGCTGCCTTCTGATCCCAAGCCCTTTGAGCTTCGTCATAAACAACAACCTTCTCGTGGGGAGGTACTTTATTTTCTAAATATTCATCTCTAAAATGATGAATGTTTTGGATAAATGTTTTCGCTTTTCGCATGGCATCTTTTTTCGATATATTCTTTCTTTCAACCTCGTCTCTTGAAAGGGCCTCTCTGAGAACATCAGCAAGAGGACCATTGCCAGTTAGAAATACACCTTCATTGTCAGAATGATTTTCCCGTCTAGAGGAAGTGGCAATTTCTAAGCCAGCCAATGTTTTTCCTGAACCTGGAACACCTGTGATAAAAATTAATGATTTTTTTTTACTCCTTTTCGCCTCTTTTACTGCTGTCATTACTTCAGTCGCGGTTTCCTTTAAATTCATTGCGCCAGCTTCTGATCTGGTGATTTCTCTAACAGAATGACCGCTGAATAGTGCCCGAGTGATGCGCCCCTGATTTTCTAGACACTTCGTAGTTTCATGTTTTGCTGTCGTTCGAAGTCTATGGGTGACAGCATCCCATTCTTGCCATGCTTTCGTTTTGGATTATAGAACATCTCGATATAATTGAAAACGTCTTGCCGAGCCTCTTTGCGAGAGGCGTAGATTTTTCTCCTAATTCGCTCACTTTTTAGTAGGTGGAAAAAACTTTCT
>JABIAY010000018.1 GCA_018653085.1 Nitrospina sp. | reverse complement strand
TCGTCAAGCCGAGCTAACTCCTTTTCCCGCCAATAAAAGCTATTGCTAGTCGGGTCCAGCGTCACGCTGGTTGTGGTTTGAGGCATTATTTGGTATAAAGGTTGATTATCTCAAACCCTAAAACTGGCGCAAATTATCATGGCAAACGTAGAAAAATTGCAGGAACACCTTAAAAAGGCTAAATCCAATCTGGCAGAATCCGCAAAAAAAGGCGATGATGTGGTCGCGGCCCGAAAACTGAAAAAGAAAACCAAACGGCTGGCACGCAAATCAAGCAAGATCACCGCCACTGAAAAGATGGCCGAGCTGAAAAAGAAAAAGAAAAAAGACCGTAAAGAAGGTTCCTCTGAATCCTGATCACACGGGCAATCGGCAACCTTCGCTTGCAACGGTTGGAACCAACCCTGAAGTACTCCGGAGTTAAAAGTGTCATTTGATATTGAACATATGGCCGTGCTGGCGCGGTTGAAGTTGACTCCTGATGAGAAGGAACGGCTCACGGACCAGATGGGGACGATTCTCGCATACATTGAAAAGCTCAACGAACTCAATACCGATGGTGTGGAACCCACGGCGCACGTGTTAGGACTCAGCAACGTGTTCCGCGATGATGAACCGGCTGAAAAACCCCTCGCCGACCACAACCCGATATCCGATTCACCAGCACATAACAAAGGGCATTACGAGGTGCCCAAGATACTCTGACCCTTCATGCACCGTTCAACTATTACCCAGGCCCGGGAACTTCTCAGGCAAAAAAAACTCAGTTCCGTACAACTGACCGAAGCGGTGTTCGCACGCGTCGACCAGGTGGAAGACAAGGTTAAGGCTTTTGTCCACCTGACCCGCGAGAAAGCCTTGCAACAGGCACAAAACGCGGACACCCGCATCGCCGCCGGAGAGGATGCCCCGCTTCTCGGTATTCCTCTCGCACTTAAAGATTTGATCTGCACCGAAGGCCATCGCACCACCTGCTCGTCAAAAATTCTCGACCAGTTTGTTTCCCCTTACAACGCCACCGTTGTGGAAAAGTTGCATCAGGCGGGAGCCGTAATAGTGGGCAAGACCAACATGGATGAGTTTGCCATGGGTTCTTCCAACGAAAACTCCTACCACCACCCAACAATGAACCCCTGGGGGTTGGACCGGGTACCGGGAGGCTCCAGCGGAGGTTCTTCCGCCGCTGTTTCGGCACACGAATGCGTAGCCGCATTGGGTAGCGACACAGGCGGTTCCATCCGCCAGCCTGCCGCTTTTTGCGGTGTAACCGGACTAAAACCCACCTACGGGAGGGTATCGCGGTTTGGACTGGTGGCTTTTGCTTCATCACTCGACCAGATCGGACCGTTGACCAAAACCGTTGCCGATGCGGCAACCTTGATGAACGTGATCGGTGGTAAAGACCCGAGAGACTCCACCTCTGCCGATGTCCCGCTTCCCGATTTCACCCAGGCCCTGCAAAAAGATGTCAAAGGCATGAAGCTTGGCATTCCCAAAGAATATTTCAGCACTGGCGGGATCAATCCCGATGTTGAAAAAGCAGTGCAGGAAGGCATCCGCACACTTGAGTCAATGGGAATGCAGGCTGTGGAAGTTTCCCTGCCGCATCTGGACTACGCCGTGGCCACCTACTACATCATCGCCTGCGCCGAAGCCAGCACCAACCTTTCGCGTTATGACGGAGTCAAATATGGTTATCGCACCGAGAAGTCCGACAACCTGGTCAATATGTATGAGAACACCCGCGAGGAAGGTTTCGGCGAAGAAGTTAAGCGGCGCATCATTCTCGGAACCTTTGTGCTCAGTTCCGGTTATTACGATGCTTATTATTTAAAGGGACAGAAAGTACGTACGTTGATCAAACAGGATTTTGAAAACGCACTCGGGCAGTGCGATGTCATCGCCGCACCGGTCACCCCCTACCCGGCTTTCAAACTCGGAGAAAAGCTGGACGATCCGTTACAAATGTATCTGGCAGATATTTATACCATCTCCGCCAACCTCGCTGGCATACCGGCGATGTCGATTCCCTGCGGCTTTGCCGAGGGCCTCCCGGTCGGACTGCAATTGATGGGCAGGCACTTTGATGAAGCGAGCCTCATTACAGTCGGACACAAATTCCAGCAAGCCACCGACTTTCACACGAAACAAGCACCGCTATAACCACACCCTCCTGTTTTTATTGAGAACTCATTACACAACCGTGTTCAATGCTGATAGGGGCTCAGTTTTCCTATAAATTTTGCGAGACTGTTTATCTTCATTTTTTTATAGATATTTTTAATATGCGTGTCAACGGTCAGCTTGCTAATAAACAGCTTAAAAGCGATCTCTTCTTTCGTTGTGCCAACCAACATCAGTTTGCTGACTTCGATTTCCCTTTCAGACAGACCCCATGCCTTCAATGCCCCATCAACTTTTGGCGATGCCTCATCCGCTACCGCGTCCTCAAGCAACTGCGCTATTTTTATTAATAGCTCCTTTCTCTCATAGGGCTTAATAAGGAAATCGGAAACCCCCAAACGAAGGGAATCAATGGCCGAATCTCTGGTACCATACCCCGTTAGGATAACGACTTTGGTTTGCGAATCGACATCTTTTATTTTCTCGACCAACTCTATCCCGCCCATTTCTGCCATCACCAGGTCAACGATAACCAAACTGTGCCGGTGTGTTGCAAACAACGCCAATCCTTCTTTCCCATCAAGGGCAACATCAACTCGATAACCTTCGCATTGCAGATCATCGCGCATTGTTTTAACTATTATTTCTTCGTCATCGACCAGCAGTATAGATTTATTGCTCATGCTTCTCGCCTCTGTTTATAGGAAGAATAATTCTGAATGTCGATCCCTTGCCTTCTCGACTTGCCACGGTAATCTTTCCGCCATGCCTGTCGATGATCCCCTGGCTGATTGACAGCCCCAGGCCCAGCCCTTTTCTGGCCTTGGTTGAGACAAAAGGGTCAAAGATACTGTTTATAGTCTCTTCGGGGATGCCCGCTCCATTGTCGCTCACTTGAATCACAACGTTTGAATCAACCACCTCGGTGACAATGGTGATGTGTCCTTGCCCTCCCTTTTCGGCGATGGATTCTTCAGCATTTGTCAGCAAATTCAAGATAACCTGCTTGAATTGATCAGAGACGATGGATAGTTGAGGTATGCTCTCGGCATAGTTCAACCCTAACACTACCCCCCGATCTTTAAGCCTGCGGCTCATCAAGTGAAGCATTTCATCTATTGCAGTATGGATATTGACCGGGGAACGTTGACCAGCAGAAGGACGATGAAAATCATTGAGGTCCTTAACAAGACTGGTGATCCTGCCACTCTCCCTAATAGCCATAATCAAATGGTCTTTGTGAGAGTCACTCACATTGCCTCTTTCGTAAAGAATTTCCAAAACATTCCGAATACCACAAATCGGGTTATTCAACTCATGCGCCAAAGAGGCGGCCAGCTTCCCCGTTGCGGATAGCTTTTCAGATTGAAGGAGCTGTTGGTGGGTTTTGTCCAGCTCTGCATCACGACTTTGTATTTTTGCGAGCATGTCGTTGAATGCGCTATAAAGAACACCTATTTCATCTGCGGCCACATAACTCCCTCGCAAAGAGAAATCATCGGCTTGAGCAACTCTTTCTGACAAAGAACTAAGGGAGACAATAGGTTCAGAAATAACTCGAGACAATCGTAATGTAATAAAATAAACCGCCACAAGGGTGAACAGCAGGACCGAACCCATCGCCACTATCATGCTCCTGTTTTTGTCATGAAGTCTTTCGAGGTGCGACTGAATAAAAATTTTCCCAACAAGCACCCCGTCAAGATAAATAAACTTTCTGACCACCAAATAATCCTTTTCAAAAAAATAACCCTCTTTTTCAAGAGACAAGCTCCAATCATGATGAGCAGTCGGATCCTTTAAATACGTAACAAATCTACGATCATCTTTATCGGCCAAAGCTGCGAAAGTGACCTGAGGTTCTTTTTCAAGCGAAAATAAAATCTCCTCGCCCCTTGTCCTATCGTCAAAAACAATAGCGGCGCGACTGCTGTCTCCCAGCACTTCTGCCAGGGTCGTAAGTTTCACAACAAGTTCTTCCCGGGTAACATTGATTGATGCGCCCCTGATTTTCTAGACACTTCGTAGTTTCATGTTTTGCTGTCGTTCGAAGTCTATGGGTGACAGCATCCCATTCTTGCCATGCTTTCGTTTTGGATTATAGAACATCTCGATATAGTTGAAAACGTCTTGCC
>JABIAY010000060.1 GCA_018653085.1 Nitrospina sp. | reverse complement strand
CTTGTTCCTTCAAATAGTAAAGTATACGTTCAATGTGGTCGCCTTGGATCTCGATGATCCCCTTTTTGACCGTACCGCCGGAACCGCACATCGTTTTTAGCTTCTTGCTCATCAATCCCAGGGTAGCGGCATCCATAGCGAGCCCTTTAATCAACGTGACATCTTTACCTTTTCGGCCCTTGGTCTCACGGGAGACTCTTACGTTACCATCGCCGGATGGTGATGTCTGTTTGCGACAGGTACATTGTTTAACGGGATTACCACAGCCGGGACAGATTCTACCTTGTTCGGTGGAGTAGACAATTCGATCCTTGGAGAGCTTGGCTTTCATCTCAGGCTTTCTTAACAAATTCCGACTTTAACATCATTGCTCCGATACCGGTAATCTTGCAGTCGATATTATGGTCGCCGTCCACAAGGCGGTTGACTCCTACCTCCCAGGAGAATCTCATCTTTGTAGCAACTCCGCTATGGGTCGTTTGCGGGCTTACAATCAGCACCACCGGGCGTGGTTTCCGAATATGAAGTCAGGTTAACAAATACTTGAAGATGGTGTAAATGATTTTTGTGCCCGCCTTGATGGTGCCGGAAAAAGTTCCGGTGATTTTGGACACCCCTACCCTTTCCCTGTATTTCACCGGAATCTCCAGGATTCGCAATCCTTTTTTGATCGCCTTGATCTGCATCTCCACCGTCCAGCCAAAGTTGGTGTCCTGCATGGCAATGGATTGCAGTGCCCCATAACGGATGGCACGGAACGGCCCAAGGTCCGTATACTGATGGCGAAAGAACAGGCGCATTAAAAATACGGCCAATTGGTTGCCATAACGCGATTGCGGTAACAATGCCAAACGACTCTCAGGAAGTATCATTCTGCTACCCAGAACAAAATCCATTTCACCAGATTCTATGGGTGCCACCAGCTTAACTATCTCTTCCGGATAATCGCTGAAATCCCCATCCAGAAACACCACGATATGCGGGTTGTCCAGCTCAGAAATTCCTTTCAGGCAGGCAGAACCATAACCTTTTCTTTTTTCCTCAACCACCCGCGCGCCTTTTTCAATCGCGGACCGGGCGGTGTTATCGGTTGAATTGTTATCGACGACGATAACTTCATGAAGCAGTTCTTGCGGCAGGGCATCGAGAACCAGTCCTATGGATTTCTCTTCATTAAAGGCGGGAATGATTACGGAAATGCGAGGATGCATGGAGACATATCCTCCGTCTCAGGAGTTGAGGGCTTCTTTAATGCCGGATACAAAGTCGGCGATTTTTTGATTGCGCTCTGCCGGGTCGGAATGGGTTTCGATTATCTTAACAATGGCACTACCAATGATAACACCATCCGAGCATTGCGCCGCTTCTTTCGCTTGTTCCGGTCCTGAGATACCAAACCCCACCAGCACCGGGAGTTGCACCTTGCTTTTAATCGCCGTGACTTTCTCTTGCAGATTTTTAGCCAGTGCGGATTTTGTTCCTGTCGTTCCCGTCAGCGAAACATAATAGATAAAACCTTTGCTCAACTCGCCGATTCGTTGAATCCGATCCGGGGTACTGGTAGGTGCCAGGAGAAAAATCATATCCAGTTTTTTCTCATTGGCGTAACCGAGAAACTCCTCCGCTTCTTCAGGGGGAAGATCGGGAATAATCCCCCCATCCACTCCCGCCTTGACCGCATCCTCGACAAATGTTTTCTGACCATAAACGAATACCGGATTGAAACTGGTCATGAGAACAATCGGCAACTGCGACTGGCTCCTGATATCCGTTACCAGCGCAATAATTTTTTTCAGGTTGGTGCCATTTTTTAGAGAGCGATGCGAAGCAGCCTGAATGACGGGACCATCTGCAAGCGGGTCCGAAAACGGCACACCGATTTCGATGATATCGGCGCCACTTTTCTCAATCACAGAGAAAATTTCTTTTGACGCTGACATATCCGGATCCCCGGCAGTGAAAAAAGCCACCAGAGCCTTCCCGTTCCCGTTTAATTTTTCCTCTATTCGGCTCACAACGAAACTCCCATTCTATCCGCCACCTGGTTCACATCTTTGTCGCCTCTACCTGAGAGGCAAACCAGAATGATTTCATCTTTTTTCATGGAGGGTGCCATTTTCATTACATGGGCAATGGCGTGCGCCGACTCCAGTGCCGGGATGATGCCTTCCAGATTGGAAAGCAATTTGAATCCCTCCATCGCTTCCTCATCGGTGATCGAGACATATTGTGCCCGGCCCGATTCTCGAAGATAACTGTGCTCGCAACCCACACCCGGATAATCCAGTCCCGCCGAAATCGAATGCGCTTCGGTCACCTGCCCATCCTCGTCATGCAGGAGGTAACTCATCATGCCATGCAGAACTCCTGCCGACCCTTTAGTGAGAGTCGCACCGTGTTTATCCGTATCAAGGCCCAGACCGGCGGCCTCGACTCCCACCAAACTGACTTCTTTATTTTCCAGAAAGGGATAAAACAGTCCCATCGAGTTACTGCCGCCGCCTACACAGGCCACACAGGTATCGGGCAGTCTGCCTTCCGCCTGCATTATCTGTCGCGTGGCTTCTTCTCCGATGACCTTTTGGAAATCCCTGACAATCGTGGGATAAGGATGCGGGCCCACAACTGAACCAATAATATAATGTGTGCTCTCAACGGTAGTGATCCAGTTGCGGATAGCTTCGCTGGTAGCATCTTTAAGTGTTCGTGTTCCAGCGGTGACGGGGATGACCGTTGCCCCCAAAAGCCGCATGCGAAAAACATTGAGTGCCTGCCTTCGCATATCTTCCTCACCCATGAACACATCGCATTCCAGTCCGAACAAGGAAGCGGCAGTAGCCGTTGCCACACCATGTTGCCCGGCTCCGGTTTCGGCGATCACTCTTTTTTTACCCATTCGTTGTGCCAGCAAGGCACTGCCGATCGTGTTGTTGATTTTATGCGCCCCGGTATGAGTCAGGTCTTCGCGTTTTAAATAAATTTTCGCGCCGCCAAGGTGTTCCGTAAGACGCTGGGAAAAATAAAGCGCAGTCGGACGACCGACGTAGTGTTCCAGGTAGTAGTCCAACTCCTTTTTAAATTGCGGATCATTTTTTGCCTCCTCATACACCTCCTCCAACTGTTGCAGAGCGGGCATGAGAGTTTCAATGACATACTTGCCGCCAAATTTTCCAAAATGCCCATCGGGCTTTTTATGCGGTTTCATGATTTACTCCCGGATCTGATATTTTTTAAAAACGCTCGAACCTTTTCAGGGTCTTTGATTCCCGGTTCCTTTTCCACTCCCGAACAGACATCAACTCCATAAGGGCGGACTTGCCGGAGGGCCTGACAAATATTGCGAGGGGTCAGTCCCCCTGCCAGAATAATCGGACCCATTTTTTTAGCGCGATGAGCCAGGTTCCAGTCAAAAACCTTTCCCGTACCGCCATGCAGGTTCTCGGAAAACGTATCCAGAAGGAAACCGCTGACAGAATATTTCTCCAACTTCTTAAAAGACTGCAGGTCTTTAATGCGAAACGCCTTGATCACGCGGCGATTAATTTTCCGGCAAAATGCAGGGGACTCTTCACCATGCAACTGCACCAGGTCCAGACCGCAATAATCGGCGACCTTGTTCACCCGCTCAGCGGTTTCGTTGACAAAAACACCCACCGTGTCCACAAACGGCGGCAGTTTCGCTATTATTTCCCGAGCCGCCTTCATGGTAACCGAGCGCGGACTCTTATTATAGAAAATAAAACCGACCGCTGTCGCACCCTGATCAACAGCAAACAACGCGTCCTTCAATTGCGTCATACCGCAGATTTTAACTTTAACTTGTGGATCAGGAATCAACATTGCCTAGTAATACTTTTAGTTTTTCAGGAATATCATCCGAGGTCATTAAACTTTCCCCGATTAAAAATGCATGCGCCCCTAACTTTTCAAATTCTTCTATCTCTTCCCTGCCACTGATGCCACTTTCGCAAACCAGGGTGTTACCCGGTTCCTGCAATGCCATCGGTATCAAACGCCTGGCAATATTCAAATCGGTTTTGCCATTAGTGAGATCGCGGTTGTTGATGCCTATCAAGCTCGCTTTGGCTTCAAAGGCTTTTTCCATATCCCATTCGTTATGAGTTTCCACCAACGCCGGCAGGCCCAGCTCTTTTCCCAGTAGAAGCAGATCGGTCAATTGATTCTGATCCAGCCAGGTAGCGATTAACAGAAACAGGTCCGCTCCGTACGCTCTGGACTCATACACCTGGTATTCATCACTGATAAAATCCTTGCGCAATAATGGAATCGGCGCGATGGGCCTCACTTCTTCAAGGATTCCAATATGACTGCCGAAATAATTACTTTCCGTCAGGATAGAAAGTGTGGCGGCTCCATGTTTGGCATAATCCCTAGCGATTTCAGAGGCGTTAAAATTTTCCCGCAGTTCTCCCTTAAACGGTGTCCGCCGTTTGATCTCCGCAATAATTTTGGACTGCTTGCCCTCATTAAGAGCCTTGAAAACATCACGCACAGGGGCTTGGTCGCCTATACGCTGTTTGAGTGCAGGCAAAGGCAGAGAATTTTTTGTACCTGCCAGTTCCTTCTGTTTATCGGTGAAAATTTTATCAAGTATGTTCGACATTTCAAGAATTCGTAATTCTACACAAATCTTTCAGTTTATCCCGCGCCTTGCCCGATTCAATGGAATTCACAGCCAGTCGAGCACCCTGCTCCAGAGAGTCCGCTTTCCCGCCCACATAAATAGCCGCGGCGGAGTTCAAGACAACGATATCTCGTTTCGCTCCTTTTTCTCCATTCAGTATTCCCTGGATGATTGCGGCATTTTCTTCCGGGGTTCCTCCTTTGAGGTCAGCGGAAGTGCAGTAATCAAATCCAAGTTCAGCCGGGTCAAGGTTGTAGCTCGTCACTTCGCCGTTTTTTAATTCGGCAACCTGGCTGACACCGGTCAAGGTGATTTCATCCAAACCATCAGAGCCATGAACGACCAGCGCACGACTGCAACCCAGGCCGCAAAGAACTTCAGCCAAAGGCTGGACCCATTTAACATCAAAAACACCCAGCACTTGAGCCTGCGCGTTGGCTGGATTGGTCAAGGGTCCCAACAGATTAAAAATAGTGCGAACACCCAGTTTTTTTCGTACTCCGGCGGCGTGCTTCATAGCTTTATGCATTAAAGGAGCAAACAGAAACCCCAGGCCCGCCTCATCAACACAACGTTCCACGGTTGCGAGGTTGGCATCCAGATTCACCCCCAGGCATTTTAAGACATCCGCGCTACCGGACCGGCTGGATACAGCCCGGTTGCCATGCTTGGCTACCGTAACCCCCGCCCCTGCTGTGACCAGGGCGCTGGCAGTGGATATATTGAAAGTATCGGCTCCATCCCCGCCTGTGCCGCAAGTGTCCACCAGAGAAGTCGATTTGATATCGAGTTTTTCCGCTTTGGCCCGCATCACACGCGCCGCGCCGACAATTTCGGCAACGGTTTCGCCTTTTGCCTGCAAGGCTGTCAAAAACGTGGCCAATTGAGAATCCGCAACTTCTCCCTGCATGATCGCAGTCATGGAGGCAACCATTTCATCTTCGGTCAGGTCGTTTCCGTCAGCAAGAGTATCAAGGGTCGTCTGAAACGTCATGCGTGGTTGCCTTTAATAAAATTCCCCAACAACTCTTTTCCGCAGGCAGTCAAAATAGATTCCGGATGAAACTGCACACCTTCTACAGCAATTTCTTTATGGCGGATGCCCATGATTTCGTTGTCATCGCTCTCTGCGGAAATTTCAAAACAGTCTGGCAGATTTTTCCGGTTCAAAACCAGAGAGTGGTAGCGGGTTGCTTCAAACGGATTAGCAAGGTCTTTAAACAGAGTTTTGCCATCGTGCCGGATCATGGAAGTCTTGCCATGCATCAGGCGACCGGCCTTGACAATTTCACCCCCGAACGCCACACCAACTGACTGGTGCCCCAGACAAACTCCCAGAATCGGAATTTTTCCGGCAAAATGTTTAACCACCTCCACCGATATGCCAGCCTCGGCAGGAGTGCAGGGACCGGGAGAAACAACGATCTTTTCTGGGTTCAGTGCTTCGATTTCCTTGATACTTATTTTATCGTTTCGATCCACACGTATTTCAGCACCCATCTCACCCATGTATTGCACCAGGTTATAGGTAAACGAATCGTAATTGTCGATCATCAGAATCATAGAACCAACCCCTTTTCGGCCACTTCTATGGCTTTGAGCAAAGCCCGTCCCTTGTTCATAGTCTCTTCAAATTCATTTTCCGGCATCGAGTCGGCAACTATCCCCGCCCCCACTCCAAGATAAGCGGTATTCCCTTTAATCAGCAAAGTGCGGATGGCTATGGCGGTATCCATATTGCCATTAAAACTGATGTAACCAACGGTCCCGCCATAAAGTCCGCGCCGGGTCGGTTCCAACTCATCAATAATTTCCATGGCTCTTATTTTCGGTGCGCCGGAAAGGGTTCCGGCAGGGAAAGCGGCTTCCAGAACATCAAAACAATCCAAACCTTTTTTCAAGACTCCGCGCACATTGGAAACAATATGCATGACGTGGGAGTATCGCTCGATACTAAAACTTTCATCCACTTCCACCGTGCTGATTTCTGCGACCCGCCCGAGATCATTTCTTCCAAGATCCACCAGCATGATGTGCTCGGCCAGTTCTTTTTCATCGCTTAACAAGTCCTTTTCCAGTACCAGGTCTTCTTCCTCGTTTTTTCCCCGTTTGCGGGTTCCGGCTATGGGTCGGACTTCAACCTTTTCATCCTCCAACCGCACAAGAACTTCCGGAGAGGAACCCACCACCTGCAGTTCACCGAATTTCAGGTAATACATATAAGGCGAAGGATTGATGGTTCTCAAAGCCCGGTATATATCAAAAGGATCTTTATTAATGGAAAACTTTAAGCGCTGGGAAAGCACCACCTGAATGGCATCTCCCTCATAAATATATTCTTTGATGCGAGTCACCGCCTGCTTGAACGTTTCCTCTTCGATATTGGAGTCAAAGCTCAATGCCGAACCCTCTTTTGCTTCAGATGGCTCTATTTTAGGAAGGGGTGTTCGCAACTTTTCTTCCAGGGCAGAAATTTTTTGTAATGTCTTTTCATACACGGCGGACAAGTCGTCATCGCCACCGACAAACGCATTGGAAATAATTTT
Organism: Nitrospina sp.; assembly: GCA_018653085.1. Lineage (GTDB taxonomy): Bacteria > Nitrospinota > Nitrospinia > Nitrospinales > VA-1 > LS-NOB. The sequence goes on along the minus strand of JABIAY010000060.1, from coordinate 62,634 downwards.
AATGGTCTGTGAAACATTATCAAATACCAGCATGGTATCGGTGATGACAAACTGCGAGTCCGGAACATCGAGATCATCAATCGTTTGTTCAGGAAGCTCTTCAAAAAAGCGCACCATGTCGTAACTGATAAACCCCACCGCACCACCTGAAAATCGGGGCAACCCGGCAGACGGCACCGGCTGGTACCGGGCCAGCACTTCCTTTACCGCCGAGAGAGGACTACCCGATTTAATTTCTCTTTGCTCGCGTTTTCCGTTTTCGATTATTGTCAAAGTCCGGCCCTTGGTGCTGACCACAATCGATGGATCGCAACCCAGGAAACAATAACGCGCCCATTTTTCTCCACCTTCAACGCTCTCCAGCAGAAAAGAATATTCCCCTCCACTGATTTTCATATAAGCGGACACTGGCGTATCGAGATCGGCCAGAATTTCCTTATAAACAGGAATCAGGTTTCCCGATTGGGCCTTCTGTTTGAATTCTTCTAATGAGGGACGGAACATAACTAGTTTGTCGAGCTAATTTTTACAAAGAAAACGATTATAGGATTTAATATCAAGCACTTAGAAACCAGACCTTAACATCACGCCAAAGCCGGTGTCAAGCCTTTAGGTAAGGGCTTTAAGGGTGGGTCAACCTTCTACGGCTTTCCAGTCTTCACCGTTCCAGCGCAGGATCAGTCCGTTGTCGCCGACGACATAAATATTTTCATCGCTGGTACCCCAGATGCCGGTGAGATATTCTTTCGTGTTGGATTCTATCCGGGTCCATTGATCGCCATCGAGATAAAGAATCATACCTTCATCGCCTATGGCAAAAACCATTTCTGAGGAAGGCCCCCAGACATCAAGGAAAAACTCCATGGTCTGAGAAGGCATTTCAGTCAACTCGACCCCATTGAATTTGAATATGGCACCATCAGACCCTACTATATATATCTGATCCGGACCAAACCCATATATACCGTAAAACTCCGCGTTGGAGTTAAAAGTCATACGAGTCCAGCGTTCTCCATCCTGCTTGAGAACAAGACCATCGTAACCGACGGCAATAATGCCACCTTCTTTACAGCCCCATAACCGGGTTACATCCGTATCGGTTCCCGTCTGAGTGAATTTCCAGGAACTGCCATCGTAGCGAAGGATTTTACCCAGCCTGGAACAGGCATAGATTTCATCGGGACCAAGTCCAAAGATACCCGTCATGGGCGGAAGTTTTTCCGTATCTTCCGGCGTCCAGGTTTTGCCATCGTAATGCAAGATTCTTCCGTCAGTCACCACCGCATAAACGTTATCCGGCGCACTGCCCCAGATATCCTTGAAGGTCCAACGTCCTCCTGTTTCCATGGGAGACCATTGACTGCCATCGTAATGCAACAGGGTTCCCTCGGCACCTCCGACAAAAATATCGTTTTCGTTAAATCCAAAAATAGACAAGAGGTGGCTGTCGGTCAAAGCAGACATAATCGTTCTCCAGGGTATTTAAAAATCATATCGACATATCGCTCCACTCTTTGCCGTCATATTTAAGCACCGTGCCGTTTTCACCGACTGCGTATACCTGATCCGGCCCAAGTCCTTTGACTTTTGTCAAATACTCTTCCTTAGGGGACTGAATGGGAGACCATTTGTTACCGTCATAGTGAAGCATGGCGGAATTGTCTCCGACCACAAAAATATTTTCATCTGAGGTTCCCCATATGCTCAAGAGATATTCTTCGGTCCCCGACTGCATGGGTTTCCAGTCCGTTCCGTCATAGTGCAAAATCGTACCGTGGGAACCGCAAATATAAATATTGTCATTGCCGGTACCCCAAACGCCGAACAGAGAAATTTCTTCATCGGTCAACTCATCACGACGCTGGAATTCTTTGCCATCATAAAACCGATAAACCCCTTCACCGCCTACTGTGTGAATATGCTCGACGTCCTCGCCCCACATGCCGAACAAATCATGAATGGTGTTGGGTTCCCGGTAGTCCCATTTCTCACCATTCCAGTAAAGCATGCGGCCGCCGACACCATAAAGAAACACGCTATTTTCATCAAAGCCATATGCGGAGTTGAGCGAATCGTAACTACCCGTATCCAACCGGTTCCATTCCTGACCATTGTAAAAAAGGACGACACCGCCAATACCCACAGCATAAATGCATTGTTCATGCGGCCCCCAAATACCCATCAGCGGGTTGGTATTCTCAGTTCTAACCGGCAACCACTCCTGCCCATCCCAGTGCTGGGGAATGCCATCCTTGCCCACCACGTAAACGCTGTCCTGCCTGAAAGGCATGATATCCAGCAGATCTGGTTTTTCACCTGTAAACATATTGCAAGCCTACCTGTTATGAGGGAAAATTCTACAAAAAAAGAAAGGGTTCCCGGTCTAAACCGGGAACCCTGATCCGTCAAGCCTTTGCCAAATCAAACTTCGGCTTTGGCCGTGAAAAAATAAACATCCTTCATTTTGGGGAAATTTTTATTATCCTTGAACAAGGCCTGCACCTCATCGCCTACGTCATTATGGATTAAAACCAGTGTTTCAAGATTAGGAAGGCTCGTTGATTCGGCCAAGGCCCTGGCACCCCTATTACCCAGATCCGTCTCATACAAATCAATCAAGGTGAGGTTTCTAAAATTCTCAGAACCTGCAATGGCTTCAGCACCTCGAAGTCCTACTGGATTAAAAGTCAGGGTCAATTGCTCCAGGTTGCTCAAAGTCGCTGATCCAGCCAACGCCTCCACCCCTTCCCCTTCAATGTAGTTCCAGTTCAAGTTCAATTCCGTCAAGTTGCTCAGGTTTTTGGATTGAGCAATCGCAAGTGCGCCTTCATTGCCAATATTGTTTCTATATAAAGAAAGTTGTGTAATCCGGGTGAGCGTTTCAGAAGTCGCCAGTGCCTTCACGCCTTCATCCCCAATTTTGTCTCCCATCCACAGGGATACCAGGCTCCCCAAAATATTGGATGTCGCCACCATTTTGGCACCTTCATGGGTGATTTCATTATCGCTCAATATCAACTCGGAAAGATTGAGCATGTTTTTGGACTTGGCTAAAGCCTGAACACCTTCATCGGTCACTTTGTTTTTAAACAGGTTCAAAGCTGTCAAAAACTTCATTTTATCGCTTTCCACCAAAGCCTTGAGGCCCTCATCGCCAATATCGTTAAACTCCAAAAACATGGCGGTAACGCCTTTAACCTTGTCGGACTCCAGAACTTTTATCAAGTCCTCATCATCCAGTTCCTTTTCCCTCAGATCCAGTTCGTTGTTCTCATCATTCAGTCCCTGGTCAATGAGGCTGTCGATATCTTTGACTTCCTTTTCAGCCATTCTCACACGCTCCACACAAAAATCGGTATATTAAGAGTAATCCGCTATTTTAAGGCAGTATCCATACTTGTAAAGCTTAAAATCCAATTTCCCCCTCCATTGGCCCAAATTTACAGTATTTCTTCAAAGTCCGGGAAAACATCGAGCTATTGATGTGGGGGAAATGCCTGAGTAAACAGGGGGCTCTTTGAAAAATTAAAAATTATTAATATCATTATTTAGGAAATTAAATTATATTTTCAAAGCTGCATGAGAGAACACTGTCCCCCATTATAATCACGTCAACTTCACCCAAAGGTTTTTCAAAATGCCACAAAAGATCGATGAAATTACAGAACGCATCAAGCAGGCCAATGGATTTATCCCCCCTCTTTTTCATGAGTTGGAGCAAGTTATTGTAGGGCAAAAATATCTGACCGAGCGCTTGATACTGGGACTGTTGACCGGGGAACATATTCTTTTGGAGGGAGTGCCGGGGCTTGCCAAAACTACTGCGGTAAAAACCCTGGCCCAATCCGTAAAAGCTGATTTCAAGCGTATTCAGTTTCCCCCCGCCCTGTTACCCGCCGATCTATTGGGAACCCAGATATATCAACCCAAATCCGGTGAGTTTACTATTAAAAAAGGGCCTCTTTTTGCCAACATCATCCTTGCAGATGAAATCAACCGGGCGCCTGCCAAAGTTCAAAGTGCTCTGCTTGAGGCCATGCAGGAAAGACAGATCACCATTGCCGGCACAACCTTCAAACTCGAAGAACCGTTCATGGTGATTGCCACTCAAAACCCAATTGAACAGGAGGGCACCTACCCCTTACCGGAAGCTCAGGTGGATAGGTTCATGTTTAAACTTCATATCGATTACCCGACCCGGGAAGAAGAAAAAACTATCATGCAAAGAATGTCTACCACCAATACTGCTTATCAGGTCAAGCAGGTGGTTTCCCCGACAGAAATTTTGCAGGCGAGGAAAGTATTCGATGAAATATATATCGATGAAAACCTGCAAGACTATATCATCAACCTGGTTCAGGCAACACGCGACCCGGCAGGCCAGCAGATATCTACCCTGAAAGGAATGATCCAGTACGGCGCGTCCCCACGGGCATCCATATTTTTGAATCGGTGCGCAAAGGCCTATGCCTTTTTGCAAGGCCGGGGTTATGTCGTCCCACATGATATTAAAAGTATTGGCCTCGACGTGCTGAGACACCGGATCATCCTTACCTATGAGGCCGAGGCTGAGAATGTCACGGCGGATGATATTCTCAAGAAAATTTTCGACACGCTTGAGGTCCCTTAAATATAGCTATGACAATCACTCAAACAATTAAGGATTGGTTTCAGGAGCCGGTTCCAACGCCTGAGCAGGATAAAAACCTGTCCCCTGAACTATTGCACCGTATCAAGGCCATTCAGGTAAAGACCAATTATCTGGTCAACGACATTATGGCAGGGGAATACGTCTCTGCATTTAAGGGACGGGGAATGGAGTTCAGCGAGGTGAGAGAATACCAACCCGGAGACGATGTCCGGTTGATTGACTGGAACGTAACCGCCAGGATGGACCAACCCTTCATTAAAGAGTTCAAGGAAGAACGGGAATTAACTCTCATGCTTCTGGTGGACGTGAGCTCTTCTGGCGAATTCGGTTCCGCCGGGAAACTTAAAAACGAAGTTTCTGCCGAGATCGCATCTATCCTCGCTTTCGTTGCCATCAAAAACAACGACAAGATCGGGTTGATCGTGTTCTCGGACAAAATCGAGCACACCATACCGCCTAAAAAAGGCAAAGCTCATATCTGGAATATCATCCGTACGATTCTTAATTTCAAACCAGAAGGAAAAGGCACCAACCTTTCCCTGCCACTCGAATATCTTTTAAATATTCAGAAACGAAAGGCCACCACCTTTTTAATTTCCGATTTTCAAAACAACAAAGATGACAATTATGAAACAAAACTGAGACTGGCAAAACAAAAACATGATCTTGTCGCTATCAGCATTACCGATCAGCGAGAGGAAACCCTGCCCAATGTCGGCTTGATTCAACTTGAAGATGCGGAATCAGGAGAAACCCTGGTGGTGGACACCAGCGATAGTGCGATGACCCGGCAATACGCCAGACAGTTTCAGGAAAAAAGAGAAAAACGAAAAACTTATTTCCATTCCATAGGTATTGATACCATCGAAATTCACACAAACCGGTCCTTAACAGAACCCATCATCCGTTATTTTAAAATGCGGGAGAAAAAACATTAATATGAGCGAAGATCCAAAGTTAATCCCAACCGATGGGGTCAGCAAAAAGCTGAAAGCCGCTGTCATTATCCTTACAGCATTGATCTTTTTTGCTTTTATGGCCTTGTTCAACAAGTTCATAAACAAACAAGCTCCCAAAAAAGTGTCGGCTGTTCAGAAATCCCTGTCAAATGAACTGAGCAGTGAATATGAAGAGGTGGGAACACGCCTGATGAATGCCGGCTTAAAAGAGCAGGCTATCGACCAGTTTATCCAGGTATGGCAGATGCAAAAAACAGGCACAGCAGAAAGGGCAAAAGCGGCGCAAACTGTGGGGCATTTATATGCCGACCTCGGCAACTGCCAGGAAGCCCTGGTCTGGTTGTTTCGGGCAGAAGCGGCAGGGGCAGAAATTTCAGGGGCAGGAAAAGCCCTGACCCCACTCATCGATGCATGCCTGGCAAAAAACACAATTTCCGGCCAATGAAAAATGTAAAATTTCGGGCAAAGTTCTCGATAGGAGTTTTTCCGCTTTTCGTCCTTTTACTTTTTTCTACTCTGTTTGCTAGTGCTGGCGAAGCCCCGGTTTCCGTCACCCCCCGCGTCACTCCCGACACTTTCACTCTTGGAGATATAGCAACCTACACCATTACCGTTCAGCATGATGCCGATATCCACCCTGCCGCCCCTGAGGTCATGCCGCCAAAAGGTTTGGAGTTTGTCGAAAAGGGGGGGAATCCGCCTCAGGCAATCAACGGGCAAACCGTGCATGAGTACTGGTATAAATTTCGGGTAGACGACATTGGCGCGTTGATACTTCCTGCCACCGCTGTTTCCTTTGACGCACCCGATCCAAAAGAATCCGGCAAAATCATTCAGGGAACCATTCTGGCCCCGGAGACAACCCTGGAAGTGCAGTCTCTTCTAGCCGTAGCTGGAAATCCGGAAGGAATTCACGATATCAAACCGCTAGAAGAAATTTCTCCTCCCTGGATTCATTACTTGTGGATGGCCCTGGCAGTGCTCGCGCTTTTAGGATTGTTCTATTTTCTTTGGCGCAGGTGGAAATCCCGGCCCACCGAGCAAGTTAGCTCCGCCGCGCGTCCTGCCTTAACTCCAGAGGAGTTGGCGTACAAAGAGCTTGCGGCACTCAAAACTAAAGGATGGCTGGAAATCGGACGCATTCAGGATCATTTTTTTGAGTTGTCGGAAATCTTTCGCCGGTACCTGGAAAACCGATACCTGTTTCCGGCACAGGAATGGACCACAGAAGAAATCACGGCCCATTTCAAACATTTTCCCAAGCTCAGTGAAAACTTAAAACAGCAGGCCCGGACCATCCTGACTCAAACCGACCGTATCAAGTTTGCCAAAGCCGAACAGACAGAAGGACGGGACGAAATGCAATCTATCATTAGCTTTATTCAGACGGCAACCGAGCCCGTCTCCCAGGCCCCAAACCAATCATGAGTTTTTTTCAATTTCAAGATCCCTGGCTATTGTTATTCCTATTAGGTCTGCCCCTGCTCACCCTGCAAAACAGGAAGAGAGCAACCGTGCATTTTTCATCTATCGTTGCCCTGAAAGCCTTGCGCCCATCCAGGGTCGATCTTTATGCCGGACTTCCCCTTATGATTCGCTTTCTGGCACTGGCTCTTTTAATCCTTGCCCTGGCTCGTCCGCAGGAAGGACACAAGAGCACAGAAATCCTTTCTGTCGGGGTCGACATCATGCTGGCATTGGATACCTCGGGAAGTATGCGGGCGCTGGACTTTATTGAAGATGAAAAACGCATCACCCGGCTCGCTGTAGTAAAAGGAGTCGTCTCCAAATTTATCGATAATCGGCCCAACGACCGGCTTGGCATGGTGGTATTTGGGGAACATGCCTACACCCAGTGTCCATTGACTCTCGACCAGGGCATCCTGCAATCCTTTCTCAGCAAGCTGGAGATTGGCATGGCAGGCGACTCCACAGCCATTGGTTCCGCAATAGGTATCGCGGTAAAACGGCTCAAAGATCTGAAGTCAGAATCCAAAGTCATCATTCTGTTGACCGATGGCAGGAGCAACGCGGGGTCCCTGCCCCCCCTGCAAGCCGCCCAGACGGCCAAAACCTTTGGCATAAAAATCTACACCATTGGTGTAGGCACCAAAGGCAAAGCGCCTTTTTTGGTCAACTCTGTTTTCGGCCAACGCTACGTCTATCAGGCAGTAGATATCGATGAGACTACGCTTAAAAAAATAGCTCAGGTTACCGGCGGCGAATATTTCCGCGCTACTGATCTGGAGTCCTTAAAAAATATTTACAATCAGATAGATGAAATGGAAAAATCGGAAGTCAAAGTGATCGACCATTCGGAATACAAGGAGCTTTTTTATTATTTTCTGATACCGGGACTCCTGCTTCTTTTACTGGAAATCGGCCTTTCCAATTCCATTTTACGGAGGATTCCTTAAATCATGCGATTTGGTGAGCCCACTTACTTTCATTTATTATGGAGTCTGATCCCCTTAATCATTTTCATGCTATGGGGCATGAAAAAGAAACAGCAACTCACCATCAAATTTTGCAGTACCCCTTTGCTTTCCAGGCTGGTGAATCCGGGATTGAAAGAGCGGCATCGCACCCAAACCATTTTCATTTTCCTAGCCATCTTGTTCCTCTTGCTGGCAGTCACTCGCCCACGCTGGGGCTACCATTGGGAAGACCTGCATCAGCGTGGGGTCGATGTCATCGTTGCGTTGGATGTTTCCAACAGCATGCTGGCAGAAGACATCAAACCCAATCGGCTTGAGAGGGCCAAACGAAAAATCTCCGATCTTCTTAATATGATGGACGGGGACCGAATCGGACTCATCGCCTTTGCCGGAACCTCCTTCGTCCAGTGTCCTCTGACTCTTGATTATAGTGCCGCCAGAATATTTCTTTCCGCCATTGACACAGAATTGATTCCCGTACAGGGAACCGCCATCGGCAACGCCATCAATACCGCCGTTAAAGCGTTTCGCACTCAGGATAAAAAATCCAAAGCCCTGATTTTGATAACGGACGGGGAAGATCAAACAGGAAAAGCCCTCTCAGCCGCAAAAGCGGCAAAAGACAAGGGCGTAAAAATATATACCATCGGAATCGGGGGAGAAATGGGTGCCCCCTTGCCTAATCCATCTACAGCTGGCGGATTCAGGAAAAACCAGCAAGGAGAGGTCATCCTCTCAAAACTGGACGAGACAACATTGCAAAAGATAGCCCTGGCAACTGGAGGCAGTTACGTCCGCTCCGTCACCGGAGATATCGACCTGAAGACCATTTATAGGGATCAAATTAAAAAACATATCGAAAAAAGGGAGCTGAAATCAGAGCGTCGTAAAATCTGGCAAGAGCGTTTCCAATGGTTCATTTTTGCGGCATTGCTCTGCCTGACCATAGAGGCCTGTTTGGCTGAAAAAAAGCCCTTGCCCGACCCATAATTTAACCTGCACTCCCCTCTCCAATTTTGGTAAAATACCAATAGATTCAATACGGTTTCTGGTTGCTCTCAACTTGACAACCTGTGTTCGCAATCTTATTTCAATTAGTAGCCGGCATAAACGGCACCCGTTTCAATCATTACGAAAGGAAAAAATAATGCAAGAATCATCTAGAACCATGAGCGTGGATGCCCATGCCGCAGAGCAACAGCGGTTCATGGTGCGTGTCTATAACTGGATGACTGCCGGACTGGCAATAACCGGTTTCATGGCCTTTTATATTTCCAACAACCCAACGATTATGAACATCATTTTTGGCAATCCCATCATGCCAATTGTTCTTATCGTTGTTCAGATCGGGCTGGTTTTCTGGCTGGCGTCAAGAGTCATGCAAATGAGCGTGAGTCAGGCGACCGGTGTTTTCATGCTTTATGCAGGTCTCACCGGCATCACTTTCTCTGCTATTTTTGTGGTGTATACCGCATCATCCATTACCTCCACGTTCATGGTCACGGCAGGTACTTTTGGTGCTATGAGCCTGTACGGTTATACAACGAAAAAAGACCTGACTTCCTGGGGCAGTTTTCTGTTCATGGGGCTTATCGGAATCATCATTGCTTCCGTGGTGAATATGTTCATGCAAAGTAGCATGATGCATACGATCATCACCTATGCCGGGGTACTCATCTTTGTGGGCCTGACCGCCTACGATACGCAAAAGATCAAAGAGATGAATATTATTGGCAATGAAGGCACCGATGAAGATACCAAAGAAGCCATCCGTGGAGCTCTAACCCTGTATCTGGACTTCATCAACCTATTCCTCATGCTTCTGAGGCTGATGGGAGACAGAAGATAAGTTGAAGCCTTTCAATTTGGAACGTTCCCGGCTCCCTGGAGCCGGGAACACTCCAGTTTCTAAAATTTCAGCTTGGGCTCTTCAAGCTACAACCCTCCTTGTTTGGCTGATCGCCCTGCCCTTGACCGGGTTTGCGGAATCGGTGGATTCCAAAATTCAAGAAGGCATCACCCAGTATCATGAAGGAAAATTCAAGGATGCCGGACAGAGTTTCTCCTCAGCTCGCACAGATCGCCCTGACGATTCACGCATAACCTATAATCAGGGAAATGCCCACTATAAGGAAGGGCGTTTTCCGGAAGCACTTCAAGCCTTTACCCAGCCGTCATCGGACGAAAAGAATCCGAACATCAGGAAAAATGCGATCTACAACACCGGCAACACCCTGGTAAAACTTGGAAAACTGAAAGAAGCCGAGTCCGCCTATAAAGAAGTCCTGCGGCTCGACCCTGAAGATATGGATGCCAAATTCAACCTGGAGTATGTCCGCGAGCAATTAAAAAAGAAAGAAGATCAAAAACAGGATTCCGATCAGGGCAAACAGAAAAACGAAGACAAGGATTCTGATTCCAAAAAAGAACCGGGAGAAGATCAGGAGCAAGACAAAGGCCAACAATCTGAGAACCAGCCACCCCCACCCGAAAATTCGGACTCTGAAGAAGACGGTTCCGAAAATTCAGAGCAAGCTGGAGAGTCGGGAACCGAAGAAGTTGAAATCTCCGAGAAAGAAGCCGAACGGATGCTGGAAAGACTCACCGAAGATTTAAAAAGCATCAGCCGCATGCAGGCCGGGAAAACAAAATCCGCCTATCAGGGGAACGACTGGTAAAAATGAAAATATTTTCAGGAAAAATTAAAGCACTGGTTTTCCTGTTTCTCGTGCTCAATCCCGTTTCCCAAATTTTTGCGCAGAATATCAGCGTCACGGCAACGGTAGACAAAAACAGTTTGACTCTGGAAGATGTCCTGCAACTTTCCATCGTTATCAAGGGAACCCAGAACACGCCTCCGCCCGAACTGCCTTCTTTGCCAGACTTCAGGGTTGTTTCCGCAGGCACTTCCTCATCTACCCAGTACATCAATACCCAACGCAGTGTCTCCATCACTCATAATTACCAGTTGGCCCCCATGAACACGGGGACATTTGTCATCGGCCCGGCACGGGTACGGGCAAACGGAAAAACTTTTTCCACCCAGCCCATAACAATCGCGGTACAAAAACCTTCAGGCCAGAAAACAACCGGAAATAAAAACGCGTTTGTTGTTACCACCCTATCCAGCAAAAAGGCATATATTGGAGAGCAACTGGTTTATACCTTCCTTTTGTTCCATCGCATTGATGCCAAAAACCTGAATTTAAGCCTGCCCTTCGACAAGACCCGGTTTCATAAAGAAGAGCTTGGAGAGCCCAAATCATTTATTAAAGTCGTTAATGGAATTCAGTACCACGTGCAGGAGTTATCACTGGCACTTTTCCCACTGGAAAAAGGACTACATGAAATTCCCGCCAGTGCGATTGAACTGGATCTTCTCCACCCGATGCGAACCCGCTCCAGCCGGGATCCCTTCGGCCAGTTTTTTGGTCAACGCGCTCGGGCCGAGCACAAGATTCTGCGCTCAGAGCCTCTTTCCATTGAAGTTTTACCACTGCCTGATGGAGCACCCGAGGGGTTTGCAAACATAATCGGACACGTTACTATTTCCGCAGAACTGGGGAAAAAGAACCTTGAAGTCGGAGGCACCACCACCCTGACAGTGACCGTTGCGGGAAAAGGTAATGTTCGGGATATCACCTTTGATGAACCGGATTTAAAGGGCTATTTTAAAATCTACCCGGATAAGCCCGAGTTTCACCAAACCGTTCGTAACAACCAGATTGAAGGAAAAAAGGTTTTCAAATTTGCCCTGGTGCCTCTGGAAGCAGGGAATAGAACCCTGCCCAAATTTTCACTGCCCTTTTTTGATCCGGGAAAATCTCAGTATAGTGTCGCTCAAACCCAACCTCTTTCTTTAAACATAAAACCCTCTACGACAAAAGAAGAGCTCAATCTGGTGCAGTCCAGACAACAGAACGCCCCGGCATCCAAACCTGAAATTGAAATTCTTGGCAGAGATATTTTCCCCATCTACACCGAACTGGACAAGTTCCAAAATGTTCGTTCTCATTCACCGGCATTCCTGGCAACTGGCTTTGGATCGCCCGTGTTTCTTTTCATCATTTCGGCTTTTTTGATAAAACGACAAAAACGCATGAAATATGATGTAGCTTTTTATCGCCACCGAAATGCCTATAAAAACGCAAACCAGCGTCTGAAAAAAATGTCTGGGCCTTCCGACTCTTCCGACCCCAAGGAGTTTGGCCGGGAGTTATCAGAAATTCTGCGGGAATATGTTGGCAACAAGCTGAACCGGCAGGGAAAGGCCATCACCGCAGAGGAAGTGGAGACCCGGTTAAAAGAAGCGAACTATGAATCCGCCGAAGCAACCCGAGAACTTCTCGAAAAATGCGAGACCCTTCAGTTTGCTCCGACAACCCGTGGCAACACAAAGGAACTACTCAGCCGAGCTGAAGACCTGATCAAGTTGTTGGAGAAGCAATCATGAAAAATGCTTTTTCAGTATTTTTATTTTTTGCGCTGACACTCTTTACCAGCCTCCCCACAGAGGGCTCTGAATATCTACAGGAAATCGTTCGTGCCAATGACTTGTATGCTGAAAAACATTATGCCCAGTCCGCCGAAGCATATGAGTCTTTAATCCATAAGGGCATACGTAACGGATATTTGCATTACAACCTGGCCAATGCTTATATTCGTATGGGAAAAATCGGGCCTGCCATTTTAAATTATGTCCATGCCCGAAAATGGATTCCGCGTGATGAAAACCTGGAAGCCAATTTAAAATTTGCCATCCAACAAAGCCAGGACAAAATAGAACTCCCGGCCCCTGGCACCCTAAGCACTCTTTTTTTCTGGAGCAACGACTTAAACTTAAACGAACTTATTTATCTTGCCATAGGCTTGAATTTCGTTTTCTGGATCAGTCTATCCCTGTGGCTGTATTTTCCTGGCCTGAAAATCGTCCGCAATGCCCTCCTTTGTTTGCTTTTGGTTTCATTTATTTCAATCGGAGTTAAACGTGAATCCGGTTTTAAACCGGCAGTGGTTCTGACTAAAAGAGTTGAAGTGAAATCCGGGCGGGCTGAAGATGCGGTTACTTTATTCCAACTGCACGAAGGTGCTCTGCTTACCGTCACCGATGAACATGAAAACTGGCTGGAAGTTCGTCTCAATGATGAACAAAAAGGCTGGGTTCCCAAAAATTCCATGGGCCACTAGGCGCCGGCGAGCCGCCGGTGGCTGTGATGACCTCTTCATTAGCCTTCATGCCCGGTACGGGTAAACGAGCAATAGCTTTCGTTGGCTAGCAACGACTTATCTCGGCTTGAGGAGCTTTTGCTCAACTGCCTCCACCTCACAGTTTTTGAGTTTAGGGAGTTAGTCGAGGATCATTTTCACTTCTCACCACAGATAGGCAACTTTTCTCTAATTAACTTCGGCCACAAGGTTTCCCACCCCTTTGTATGTGTTGCTCCAGAAACCATCTTTAATTGGATACAGTTCTCGGAACCAGCTTTGAAAATAAAACTCTCGGTCACATAACGGCCTATGACCTTGTCCCGTTCTCCAACATAATGAATCTGAGAAATCGCAGAGACTTTATCTGCAACGTCTGCCGCATTGAGTGAACCATTCAATGAATCAACTTTATGCTGTTTTGTCCAGACTCTGTGGTCAATGTTTCCTGCTACGGTTCGGATACTAGTGACATCAGAACGTCGAGCCGCAGCCAGAAGAGCAACCGCCCCACCCCCTGAATACCCTATGAGATTCACCTTTGAGGCTTTGGCCTTCTTTTTTCCCAAATCAATCACTGCAGAAACACTAGCTATAACCTCCGGAGCAAAGCGCCTGTTTGTCCAATAGGTGTAGTCGCATTGCGGGTTTTTCTCAAACGATACGTATTGGCAAGGACGTGCAATATACATAACGTTTTTACCTGGATCACGCACTGCCAGGGAAAGCCCGATAGGATTACGCGGGGACGGGTTCCTCGATGCTCTATTTTTGTTGAGCCATGCCTTCCCATCCCCTTCAATGTAGACACTCAATGGCGCTTCCAACTGATCAAATCTATAATAGACTTGGAGAACAAACTCCCCTCCTTTAAGCTCTGTGGACTTAAACCATTTGTCGGCAATATCGGATGCAATGGTCTGGGGAGTGTTGCTTGCACAACCCTGTGACAACAGGCATAGCAATACAAAACCCAACTGCATGAAACATTGTTTTAGATTAGCTTCCGGCATCCTCTTTCCTGTTCCAATAAAAAATGCCCCAGTTGGTCACTGAGGCATTAATTCTACTACAACCCGATTGGTCCTTAAAACTTCCATTCTCCGCGAAGCAGAGCCGAGTGGCTGGTATAATCGTCTTTCATCTCCATATCATACGTGGCTTTCAGATCGAAATTGTCCAGGCTGGCAAAAGTTAAACCGGCTCCGGCAAGCAAACTGTGGTTGGCCGGGTCAAACCCGCTGGTCTTGAAAGACCCGCCACCGCCAGTAAAGGTAGATGTTGTGGAAACCTTTTCATCCAAAGCCTCGTACATATATCCAATATGGATCTCAGGAGCCAAAGTTCCCGCGTCTATTTCGTAAGTACGGCTGAATTCGCTATTCAAGGTTAAATAAAGACTGTCGTAGTTCTGACTGCCAACATCCAGATTCGATGCATCGGCTCCGCTTTCCGTGTAGCTGTCTATATAAACGTGGTTGTACTGCAACGATATGCTGGGTGTTATCTCTACACCGTCATCAAATCTGAATTCGCGACCAAGGCCTGCCTTGATGGAACCTTGTGCACCGTCATAGTCGGCTCTGGCTCGTCGTTCAACGCTACCCACACTGATGCTTCGCAATCCCTCATAAGTGGTGTAGCTCAGTGAAACCATGCTTTCCAGAAAATAGGAACCGAACTCGTAGCTGCCATATCCTGTTGTCTGAAAACTGTTGATCAATGTTCGATTGGCAGAACGGTCTGAGTTTACATTGGTGAAAGCATAGCTGAAGGCCAGACCTCCCGTCAGGTTTTTAGAAACAGGTTTGTCCGCACCCAACGCGAAACCACCGGTGACGGCATCAAAACCATCAAAGCCATCACGACCCCTCTGATCGGCAAAGGTGCCGAAACCCTGCGTCCAGAAATTTCTTTCTCCCTCATACTCATCACCACTGGCAAGTCCCTGCCCGGCAGAGATCCCGATGCGAAGATTTGCCATACGTGTTTGAACCACTTTCCTGGAAGCAGTTCCAGCAGACACAGAGCCCACTATCGCGCCACCGTTAACCACGGGGGCCAGAGATTCCAGTGCATCGTTGAGTCCGTCCGATGATGAAACGGCGTTCAATGCATTTAAAAGAGTGCTGTCACTGGCAAAGGCTGTATCGGCCACGTCATTGACCCCACCCGCAGAACCGGAAAGACTCAATGACGCCAGGCCCGCAGTGATTGTTAAAGTCTGACCGGTGTTTGCCAGAGTGAAGTTGTCATGACGGATGCTTGCACCCGAAACAGACAGGTTGCTCTGCAAGGTGGCCAGGGTCGTGATACTGAGCGTGCCGCCACCGGCAGCCCCATCGATGATAGTTATCGCTTCACCCGCGATCACATTTCCTACTGTCGGGGATATTATCAGTGAATCATTAACCGTGATCGCCACCGCCGCTGAGGTAGCCAGGGAGCCACTGCTGCCTGCCGTATTATCGATAGTTACCTTGAGTGTTGAACCGGAGGTTCCAAGTGTCGATGCGGCGGCAACGGTGACATCATTAGTGGAAAGATCCACAATGGTTGAAGCTCCCGATGATAAGAGGGCACCATCGATCGCCGAGTTGCCGGAAAACTCCAATGTTCCGGCTGTTTGATCCAGGTCAGTGGCGGAAGCTGAAGTATCCACAACGTTGCCGTTGATGACAACGGTGCCTGCACCACTCAAGGCAAAGTCCAGGCCGGTCGACTCCAAAGCGGTCGCACCCGAGTTTAGAAAGCTGACTGTATTTCCTGACGAAGGATTAATGGTAGCGTCTGCTGTCGCGGCACCAATATCGAATATTCCGTTGATGGTTCCTTTGGTTGCGGAAGCAACATTAGCGCCGGTACCCAGGTCAATATTTCCGGTGATGGTACCGCCGTTCATATTAAAGGTATCAACAGCCGTCCCCATTGAGATATTTCCGGTGATGCTGCCGGTATTGGTAATAGTGATAGCGTTGTTATCACCGGTGATGGCATTGCCCGAAGAACCTGCAGAACCTGACGTACCACCACTGCCTGCTGAACCACCGGAACCGGCGGTGACAGTGCCGTTGTTGGTGAAAGTCGTGGCGGCAGTGATGTTCACCGCCACCCCTCCGGCACCCCCATTCCCACCCGTACCACTTGCACCCCCGGCCCCACCTGTGCCTCCTGCGCCACCTTCTATTACATTGGCATTGGTCAATGTCGTGGTATTATCGTATTCTAAACCAACACCTCCTGTACCTCCTGCGCCACCATTGGCAGATGCGTTTTGCGCCGCCCCCCCCGTACCCCCAGTGCCACCCGTGATCGTTCCACCGGTATTATCAATGCTAACTGTACCGAAGCTAAAACTTGCTCCTATACCGCCCGCCCCCCCCGGCACCACCAGTATCAGTACTTGCCGTAGCATTCCCCAAACCACCTGTGCCTCCCACGCCACCCGTGATGGTTCCACCCGTGTTGTTAAAAGTGCCATTATTTGTTCCAGAAACACCCGCTCCACCAATTCCTCCTTTTCCGGAAGCATTGCCTGTGCCACCGGTCATACCCGTGCCACCCGCACCACCAGTTATAGAACCACTCGTATTATTATTTAATGTAAGAGTACTAGCAAAGTTGACACCCGTAGATCCTTGCCCCGCTACTTGAGAAGACGCATCAGCGGTGCCATTGGCGGCCCCATCATTGCCGCCAGCACCGCCTATAATAGAACCGGTATTGGTAACAGTTCTATTAGCTGATCCAGTAATAACAATACCTAGACCGTTGCCACTTGAATTGCCCTGTCCACCAAGTTGGTCGGTCTGGTTTGCATCAAGTCCTGAGCCGCCCGCGCCACCAGTGATCGTCCCAGCATTGGTTATTGTAGTTGTGCCACTCGAGGAGCTTTCCTGAATTCCAGATGCACCAGAAGCAGCGCTGGCCTGGCTGGTATCGGCATTTGAGCTGGCGCCTTCTGCTCCATCGGCACCATTCGCCCCGCCAGCGCCCCCTGTAACCTTGCCGCCGGCCTCAACATTGATCGTTGTCGCCACAGAGGCTACAATACCCCTACCACCTTCGCCTCCATTACCGCCAGCTCCACCGTCCCCATCCGTGGCATTGGCCGCGCCCCCTGCACCTCCCGCGCCCCCAGCGCCACCTTTGACTTCTCCCCCCGATTTGACCGTGATCGTTCCTCCCGTTGTGGTCAAAGCTTGTATAC
The DNA here is from genome assembly GCA_018653085.1 of Nitrospina sp. Taxonomy (GTDB): domain Bacteria; phylum Nitrospinota; class Nitrospinia; order Nitrospinales; family VA-1; genus LS-NOB. Next base: position 45,171 of record JABIAY010000060.1, on the reverse strand, counting down.
CAATATTGCCGGTTCCACCGCTCCCACCCGCACCCCCTACGGAAGCGTTGTTGTTATTACTCACTCCCCCCGTTCCTCCGCTTCCACCTGCTCCGCCTGTTATCGTTCCCGATACCGTCATGGTTGTACTACCAATTAATTGCGCACCTGTACCCGCAGTGGCCCCGTTTCCCCCGGCACCGCCGTTACCGGTTGTAGAACCACCACCACCAGTACCTCCCGAGCCCCCGGCGCCACCGGTAATATTTGCTCCACTGGAAACTGTCACGGTATCACCGGAAGCCGTTAAAAGACCCGTGGCACCTGTACTCCCCGCACCGCCTGTACCTCCATTGGCAGTAGCACTTGTAGTCGTGCCACCGGTACCGCCATTGCCACCTGCGCCACCGGCAACTGCGCCGCCGTTTATATCAATTGTCACCCCGCCCGCCCCCGTTGTATCTATTCCAGTTCCACCTGATGCCCCTGCACCACCCGTTCCTCCAGCCGCATTGGTAGGCCCCTCACCTGTTCCCCCTGCGCCACCGGCACCCCCTGTCACGGTACCAGCGGTTATGGTTATGGTATTCCCCACATTAAAATCGATTCCCAAGGCACCTGCGGCACCGGCACCACCTGTCGTAGCGTTTGAAGTAACGCCTCCGGTATCGGAGTCATCGCCACCGGCACCCCCGGCACCCCCAGTAATAGTTCCGGCTGAAGTTATCGTTCCGTTGGTTGCCGCACCGCTAAAATCGACGGCGTCTCCGTTGTTGGCGGTACCGGTCGCAGGATTGGTAGCGGCCCCAGGTGTGGCAGGCGTGGAAGGAATGATCGAACCCGCAGCTGTTACGGTCAGGTCATCACCCAAAGTAGAGAAGTTTTGCGTTGCGGTCAATGCAGTAGAAACCGTCAGGTCAGCGGCAAAAACACTTGGGCTCAATAGGAAAAGAAAAAACAGTGCGACAATAGAGGAGAAGAAACTACGATAAATGCAGGCTGTTTTTTTTATACCAGGCATTGATTATATTTTCGCAAACACTATTGGCTGTTTTATTTATGCCGAGCACTGATTTTATCTTCGTAATCTGCGGGAGCATGAAAGAGAGGTGAAGCAGAAATGGAATATCAATTATCAGGGCAACAATCACATAAACCTATTATCGGATAATTGATAAAATTATAACACTAAATAAATGAATAAGTTAGTAAGTGTTCTAAACTAATGATTTGCCTTCGCGTATTTTAAACATTGAAGTGCCCAATTAAGATATTATCCTTTCTGGTTCAGATGATATGGGTGACAACTCTGGGAGGTCGATTGATGTTTTTCAGAAACACAGGATGGCTAAGTGGTGCTGTTGTTCTTGTTACAACAATACTGGCAACTGGAGTATTGGCTAAAACCCAGATAACCCAAAAATCCTCCTCCACAAAATCCACCGCTTCTGCAAATAAATGGGCTGATGTAAAAGGATTCCGCTCTGCCCGTTTCGGTATGAATGAAAAGAGCGTTTTGAAAACCATTGCCAAGGATTTCAAAATCCCCAGAAACAAGGTCAAGCGTAACGTCCACCCTGAAGAAAAAACGGTAAGCCTTGAGGTCGAAGTACCAGAGGTACTTTCAGAAGGCGGAAAAGCAGTGGTGGGTTATGTCTTCGGTTATAAATCTAAAAAACTGATACAGGTCAATGTGGTTTGGGGAACACCTGTAGACGCTAAACCCGATGCCCGCAACATCGTTAACAACGCCAACCGTCTTCGCAGTCACTTCATCAAGAAAAAGTATCAGAAAGATGGATATGCCACCAATGCCAAGATGGATGAATCAAGGATAATTGTTTTCCGCGGCAAAGACCAAAAGGGAAGAATGATTCTGATGATTTTGACCGATCCGAAAAAAAATAAGGAATTCTTTCGAGATATTACTCTGAGACTATCCTATATATTACAACCAGACTCCCCGGACATCCTCACTATCAAGGAAGGTGATTTTTGAATCCACCTTACCTTCGACTTGCAGTATATTAATAGTAAACGGAGCAAAAGCCATGAGCGTCAAATTACCCCAAAGCGCAGGAGGATGGGGTGCCATACGCTATTCGCTGAAGATGGCGAATCGGGCCGGAGGCTTGTGGCCCATGCTGAAGGCACTGGCTTCCAAAAACAACTGCAAAAGTTGCGCATTGGGAATGGGTGGACAAAAAGGCGGAATGCGCGATGAGGGTGGCAATTTCCCCGCAGTTTGCAACAAGTCCTTCATGGCTCAGGCCTCAGACATGCAAGGGGCTCTTGCCGAAGATTTTTTTAGCCAATTCGATATTCCCACCCTTTCCAAATGGTCTCCTCGTGACCTGGAACTGAGCGGACGTTTGACCCGGCCTGTTCTGTGTGAACCCAGTGACACCCACTACCGCCCTATTTCCTGGCTGGAGGCCATGAACCGGGTGGTCGAAAAACTCAAAGCAACTTCCGCAGACAAGTCCTTCTTTTATGCCAGTGGGCGTTCTTCCAATGAAGCGGGTTTCCTTCTGCAATTGTTTGCGAGACTTTATGGCACTAACAATATTAATAACTGCTCATACTACTGTCACCAGGCTTCCGGAGTTGGACTGAACCAGAGCCTGGGAACCGGTACCGCCACCGTTGACCTTGAAGATCTTGATCACACCGATCTGGTTTTTCTAATTGGAGCAAACCCCGCCTCCAATCACCCCCGTTTCATGCGCATTCTCATGGATGTTCGCCGGCGTGGTGGGCAGATAATCGTCATAAACCCTGCAAGGGAGCGTGGCCTGGAAAATTTCAGTGTCCCTTCTGATATGCGGAGTCTGTTATTCGGTTCAGAAATCGCCAGCCTTTACCTGCAACCCAATATAGGAGGAGACATCCCCCTGTTTAAAGGCATCGCAAAATCCCTCCTGTCGAATCAAGATTGTCTGGACCAGAACTTTATCGCTAACCACACTCTGAACTTTACCGAAGTCGAAGAGGATGTGAAATCCGAATCATGGGAAACCTTAGAGTCTGCTTCCGGCATATCCCGGGAGGAAATAGAAAAAACCGCACAAATTTATTCAAAGAGTAAACATACCGTGTTTGCCTGGGCTATGGGAATCACCCACCATACTTTTGGTGTGGATAATGTTCAAGCCATCGTCAACCTGGCACTCATGCGAGGAATGGTGGGGAAAAAATACGCCGGCCTCTTACCCTTGAGAGGGCATAGCAACGTACAGGGAATTGGCTCGGTAGGTTTCACCCCGCAATTGAAGCAGGCGGTGATGGACAATCTGGAGTCTAAATTCCCGGTAACCCTGCCTACACAACCGGGTCTCGACACCTTGGGGTGCATGGAAGCCGCCAATAAAGGGGAATTTGAGTTTGCCTGGAACCTTGGAGGTAATTTGTATGGCTCCAATCCGGATTCCCGGTTCGCCCAGACGGCCCTTGCCAAAGTTGGCTTTAGTCTTTTTCTCAATACCACATTGAACCAGGGGCATTTTCTCGGGCGGGGCCAAACCAGCCTCATACTTCCCGTGTCGGCCAGGGATGAAGAACCGGAACCCACCACGCAGGAAAGTATGTTCAGCTTTATAAGACTCAGTAACGGAGGCCTGCAACGCTATTCCGGACCCAGAAGCGAGGTGAAAATAATCGCGGAAATTGCCCAACGTGTTCTGGAAGACTCCCCGTTACCCTGGAAATCTTTAAGCGAAACAGGGAACATACGGGAAATCATCGGTACGATCATCCCAGGATTCGAGCAGTTGAAAAATATTGATCAGACAGGAAAAGAGTTCCATATTGATGGAAGAATTCTCCATACCCCCAAATTCCCCCTGCCTGACGGCAAAGCCAGTTTTAAAGTCTGCCCCATTCCTGCCGTTAGGAGGAACAAGGAAAATAGCTTTATTTTAATGACAGTTCGCTCGGAAGGTCAATTCAACACCGTAGTTTATGAACCGGACGACCGATATCGCGGTGTCTCTTGCCGCAATGTCATTTTAATAAACGAAGAAGATATTAAAAAAATAGGCGCTAAAGAGGGCGACCTGGCAACGATCAAAAATGATACAGGGATTATGACCGGACAAAAATTACAAGCTTACCCCATTAAACAGGGAAATATCATGATGTATTATCCGGAAAGTAACGTTTTGGTACCGCGCCAGTTTGATCCTAAATCGAAAACCCCCTCTTTCAAATCTATCGAAGTATTTTTGGAAAAACAGTTATGAAATCAAATCGCGCTCCCCATTGCCATTTAGTATCGCTTATTTTGTCGACCCTTTTTCTTTTGATGCCGACAATATCTCTGGCTGGAAAACCCTTCGTAAAAAAAATCCGGGTTGCAGGCAATACCCTCATCGACCCTTATTTTATGGATGGGTATCTTGATTTGGGGAATGGATTAAACATGACCCCGGAAATTATGGACCTGGTCGCAAGCGAATTAAGAGCCAACTATAATTATCACGGTTATACCTTTGTTGATGCCTACCCGACTCTTAAAGTTAAAAACGGCGTCATGACAATAAAGGTCGATGAAAAAGATGAATACCACTGGGGCAGACCCCGTGCCGAAAGAGCAGTGCTAAAACAGGCTTTTCTGCATGGCATAACACTCAAGGATTACAAGAAACAGGAAATCATTGAATCCCTGCTAAAGGGCTACCAGAAGCAAAGGACTATTGAAGAGGTCGTGGCTGAATTCCTTGTAAAAAAGCAAAGAAAACTCATGGAGGAAATCAATTCCCAAAGGATAACAGCTTTACGGGAACAGGTTTTTGACAAGGTCAGAGAGTTTCAAATGATAAAGCAAAACCTGGAAGAGCAGGAAACCAGAAGAGTTGCGGAAATGAGGAGTCGGGTGCAATCCGCCGGGATTAAAAAGATGGATGATTCGATGCCAGAAAGCCCACAATTGATTGCAGACGAATACAGCGACCTGGATATATTTTTAGATAACGCAATGTTTGAAGAAACTCTGAACCCCGGACTTTAGCCTTTAACTTAACGCAGAAAGAAAGCCCTGCATCTGGGCTTTTTGTTTGATATCCCCTTCCCTGTAAACCGCAATCACCTTCTCCACAACTCCTTTTAACTTCCTGTCCTGCATCATAAACATAAAGTCCTCATATAGGCAGGACTGTTCTGTAGACTTTTCCATATCAGGAGACAGCTTCCGGTATACCGGGCCTTTACCGGTTAACAGCCAATAAATATTCAAATCAGTATGGGTTGATAAATTTGCCAAAGTGGTCGCCGAGGGCAAAGACTTATCATTCTCCAAATCCGAAAGCGAACCTTGTGAAACCTTGATCAAGCGAGACAACTGCATTAGCTTTAATGGAACAGACTTCCGCCATGCCCGCAATCGTTTTCCGGTAGTTTTCTGATTCTCGACTTGTCCATTCATTACTAGCAACCCTCCCGTTAGAAAAATTCTGCCCACCCCCATATTTAGGGGATAAACCTACGACCAAAACTACGGAAAGCACAAAGTCTATCCGCAATTAGCTTAGGCATCATCATAGGGATATTTTGTTAAAGAAAAATCAAGAAGACGTCACAGTCGTGTCACTTTTTTAGAAAAGACGGATGTGATTCAGGGCAGGATTTGAAACGAAAAAATCAAGTACCTGTTAAAAATAGCTTACCGACAGTTACTCACTCCTCTCAAAGCGATAACCTACACCACGAACGGTTTTGATATATTTTCCAGCTTCTTTTAACTTGGAACGCAGTCTCTGGATATGAGTGTCAATGGTTCTTGAAAATACTCCATCGCTATATTCCCAAATTTCTTCCAGAAGAAAATCACGGGTTTTTATTTTCCCGGGGTTTTCAATCAGGTGAGCGAGAAGCTTAAACTCAGTCAGTGTCAACTCCACCACTTCTCCATCTACCTGAACTTCATGTTTGCCTAAGTCAATGGACAACGGACCAACCTGAATGTCCTCCTGAGCCCCAGGGTTATCCTGAAAGTGAAATATTCGTTTTAGCAACCCCTTGACCCGCAGGATCAGCTCTCTTGGGTTATAGGGTTTGGTTACATAATCGTCAGCACCAAACTCCAATCCCAGAATCCGGTCCACTTCATCATCCCTGGCAGTCAGCATGATAACGGCAAGATCCCGGGTCTTATCGTCAGACCGCAGAGCCCGGCAAACCTCCATTCCATTCATGCGAGGCATATTCACATCCAAAATGACCAGATCCGGCAAATTGGCCCGTATTTTCTCAAGGGCTACTTCACCATCCGGTGCCGTATCAATCTGGTAGCCTTCCTTTTGGAGCTTCACTTCCAGGGCGGCTAACAGCTCTTTATCATCATCAACTAAAAGAATTTTGTGATTCATTTTTTCCTGATTTTCAAAATTTCAGCAACCTACCGTGCGAAAAAATTTCATACAATCATCGACAATCCAATCAATGCATGAAAAAAGCCCGTGATCAGAATCCAGTTCTCTTAATTGGCACCAGGGACGTGACCCGGCGAAGTCTCGGGACTCCTGAACAGGGACCGTTTCATCATGAAGCCCGTGGACCACACGGGTTGGGATATCTCGGGTTAACGATAATGAGTCCCAGTTCATTGCATCACGGAATAGACGCGTGTTAAGAGTTACTTCCCTATTGTAGCGGTAATGGAATACCCGGATCAAGTCTGGAATGGCGAATTTTTCATTCCAGCCCATATTTTCCATCCAGCGACTGAGGAAATTGAAGCCGGGTGCCATCAGGTAAAGGGCCTGTATTTCTTTTCGGGTTTCGGCGGTCAATGCCGCGACATAGCCCCCCATGCTACTGCCTATCAAGGCAAACTGTGCGCCGGATTTCGCATCAATAATACTTTGAACCAGCGAAACCTGCTTCGTCAGTGTCAGGTTTTCAAAATCGCCCTGTTGCAGATCCGGAATCGTGAGGGAGAGGTTAGCTTTCTCAAAACGATCTTTGAACACACGAGCCTTTTGCGAACCTGGCCCTGATGCGAACCCGTGAAGATAAATGAATTCTGTCATAATAAACTACCGGCGAACCACCGGTGTCTAGTGGTCGAGGGCTTGAAGCCTGGGGCGCATTTTCCATAAGAGTATCAGCCCCGGTATCGCGGCTAAAAATGTTACCAGGAAAAACAGAAGCCAGCCAAACTCATCCACCAAAATACCCGATGCAGGCCCGACAAACACCCGCCCCAGAGAAGCCAAAGCCGAGAACAGGGCAAATTGTGTTGCCGTAAAATTGTGGTTACACAACGCCATCAGGAAAGCCACGAAAGCCGCTGTCCCCATCCCTCCCGCCAAATTTTCAAAACCAATGGTGAAAACCAACATGGGATAACTCTTGCCAACCCAGGCCAAAACCATAAATGAAAGATTTGAGACAGCCTGCAAAACTCCGAAAAGCAAAAGTGAGCGAAAAAGTCCCAACCGAGCCATGAGGACACCGCCAAACAGAGCCCCCACAATTGTTGCCGCCAGCCCCATCCCTTTGTTGATCGCCCCCACTTCACCTACAGAAAAACCAACACCACGGATCAGGAAGCTTGTGGTCAGGCTTCCGGCAAAAGCGTCCCCCAGTTTGTAGAGGACAATCAGGGCCAACAACATCCAGGCACCATCGCGAGAAAAGAACTCGACCAAAGGCCCGCCAATGGCCTCCCCCAATGTCTTGGGTGGAATCCCTGGGTCCTCGGGTTCGGGACCCAGCCAGACAGCCGTCATACCCACAAGCATCAGTCCCGCCATAAGCATATACGTTGAACGCCACCCCAAAAATTCTGACAGAATCAAAGCCAGAGCCCCGGAAACCAGCATGGCGATCCGGTACCCCGTTACTGAAACCGCCGCCCCCAATCCTCGTTCTTTTTCTCTCAGCACTTCTGTGCGGTAAGCATCAACAACAATATCCTGAGAAGATGAGGCAAAGGCCAAACAGAAGGCGAGAAAAGCAAGAACCCAGGGAGCTTTTACGGGAGACACAACACTCATCGCAAAAATCAAGGCAAGCAGTATGATTTGAAACACCCAAATCCAGCCCCGTCTTCGCCCAAACAAAGGAACAACAAACCGGTCCAGCAAGGGGGACCAGAGAAACTTCAAGGTATACGGCAAGCCCACCAAAGTGAACAGGCCGATAGTTTTGATATCGACCCCCTCCACCGTCAGCCAGGCCTGTAAAGTTCCTCCCGATAACGCCAGGGGCAGTCCTGAGGAAAACCCCAGAAACAAAACCGCCACCACCCTGCGATTGAAAAATAAATCCATAATTACCTATATATATAACAATTTATATGCATTTACCTATAAAATACATTACGTTGAAATCTAGCTCGCTCTGCGTGAACCAAACCCCTTATATCATTAAAGTAAGGGAGTTTCAGGCATTTCACCTGGAACGCGAAACTGACCGGTCAGTATGGGCAATTGACAAGGCGTGATATCATTCAATAAAATTGACTTGTAGGAGCACAACCTTAACCCGGCGTAGTGCCCTTAAATTCTTGTTATTATATAACCTTTTCCATCTTTTTTGCCGATATGCAGGAGAACCAAGAGGCTAGTTTATGAAAAATATGGAATCCCTACAATTAGTTAAGGAGCAACTCAAAATAAAGACAGTCGAGTTGCGCAAATCCAACGAAGAAAAGGGGAAGGTAACAAAAAAAATCAAAGACCTGATCAGCTTTAACCAAACTGAGGTCAAAAAGCTTAAAGCGGGCATCAAGACTGCAGAAGAGGAGGTTGCCGAACAAAAAAGCCTGGTCGAGGCGGCCCGTCTTTCAAAACATGCTGGAGTTGAAGCGGGCAAAAAAGAGAAAGAGGAAGAAGAGGCCGAGATAAACAAGCGCATTGAGGCTCAGATGGACGAAAAAATGAAGGAGAAAATGGCCAAGCTTGCCACCAAGGTCGATGCTCTTCGGGAACGGATTGAGAGAGAAAAAGGGGCTAATAAAAAATTCGAGCGGGAACGGGGTGTGCTGATGAGAGAGTTGAAGCGCCTCCGCCAGGACACCGGAACTACTGACAACTTAAAGAATAAAATTGAGGATCTTAAGGCGGATTTGTCAAAGGCTAAAAAGACCTCCATGTCATCGGGAGCCGTAACAGAGGATATTGTCAAGGAAAAGGACGAACTCATAAAAAAATACGAAGATATGCTTTACGGTGGCATGGATGCAGGGGAAGACGGCATGCTCCCCTCTGAAATCATCCAGGAATTGAAAGAGGACGTGGAAGATCTGGAAAAAGAGCGCCGCAGGATGATGGTTGATTTGGAAATGCTCAAAGAAGACAATGCCGAAATGGATATGAAAATCGTCCTGCTTGAAGAGGAAAAAGGGCGTGGCTCCAAGGGTGGTGGTGGTGAAGGCGGTCAACAGATGGTTGAAGGCCGTGCGGCGGCGGCATCGGAGTTCTCTGGTGGCCTGGAAGGCTTTCTCATCACTTATTCCGATATGATCACACTTATTTTGGTGGTATTCGTTTTGATGTACAGCGTTTCCAAACTGGACGAAAATAAGTTTGCCGAGGCCCTTTCCTCGTTCCAGTCAAAAAGAATGCGTATTGAAAGCGTCAATGTTCGCTTGAGCAAAGCCGAAATGAAAATGCTGGAACGGGTACGGCTATTGGTTAAAGACAATGTTGACGCGGAAAGCCTTTCCCGCAGTGATACGAGAACGATCCTGCATCTCCTGCCAACCTCAGACCTTTTCGCTCCTGGGGATGCTTTCTTCAGTGAGGGTGCGGAAGACCTGATTATTTCCACCATCCAGGAAGATATGAAAGAAGGTGTCAAGCAGGTGCTTATTGATGGTCACACCGATAACGTTCCGATGAAGAGCACCAAGTTTCCTTCCAACTGGGAACTTTCAGCCGCCAGAGCTTCAAAGGTGGCCCGGTTTATTATAGAAAAAATGCGGTTTCCGCCTGAACGAATGGTCGTAACAGGTTATGGGGAGTTCCGTCCGCTTAAAGCCAACACCAATGATGACAACCGCGCCGCTAACCGACGGGTGGAAATTAAAATATTGAAAGCGATTGAAGTCGCTAAAGATGAAGCCCAAAAGACAAAGGGAAAAACCGAAGGCGAGAAAAAACCTGGAGCCCCAGATACTCCTGGCCCGAGCTCAAAACAACCGGAAAAATAGGCCTCGTAAGCTACTGGAAGGCTCCTATACTATTGAGAAAGTTTTTTAACTGGTTTTAGGGTAAAATTACCAATAAGCCATAAACCTAGCGATAACATCATTATTATGGGATCAGTAGAAAAATCTATCACCGAACAAATGGAAAAATCTCTTGCCGCGGAAGAGCTTGCCCAAAAACCCCCGCAAGAAAATATTGAGAAGGCCCAACAGACACTCATCAAGTCGGATGCAGAAATGCTCCTGTCAAACCGGCAGGATTATTTACAGTTCAACCGGTTTAAAATAGATCGAAACCTGATCACACTTTCTGAGATTGATCGCCTGATTTTCCTGGTTATTCCGCGCCTGCTTCATGTGCATCAGGAGGGCTTGCCGGGCTATTTTGAAGGCAATCCCCCCTGCGGCATCCATAATTTTACTCTGGATAAAGAAGCCCAGGTCGCCGCCGAAAAACTATTCCCGGACGTAATCCTCCGCAGGAACCCGGAACTGAAACCCGTCATTCATACTGCTCTGCTTATGGGCAGTGTGGGTTCCATTGCCCAGACCAAAAAGTCCGATCTTGACTACACTTTGTTAATAGACAAAAGGGATTTCACTGAAGAAAGCATGAAGCTGTTCCAGAAAAAACTGAACCTGATAGAGACGTGGACCTGGGACAATTTTACTCTGGAAACCCATTTTTTCATCAATGATTACCAGGAAGTCAAAAATAATATCTTTGGTGAAAGTGACAGTGAAAGCACAGGGTCCGCCTTGGCAAAACTCCTGAAGGAAGAAATGTATCGAACCATGATCATTGTCACTGGGAAAATTCCTTTCTGGCTGGTTTCTCCGGTGGACTGTGATGATGACCGGTACTACGAGCTATATGAAAAGCTCCAATCAGGGAAAACTCTCCTCAAAAAAGAAGAATTCATCGACATGGGCAATGTAGATGATATCTCCGATGGAGAATTTTTTGGTGGGTCGATATGGGCTCTGATCAAATCCTTCAAATCCCCCTTTAAAACACTCATGAAAATGGGGGTGCTTGAAGAATATATGTTTGGAGACACCAAATCGAACCTGCTATGCCATCAAATTAAAGATAAATATTATAATGATGTCCCCTACCTGGATATTGACCCCTACCTGGGAATGTTCGAGCGAGTACAGAAGTTTTTTACTGAAACAAAATCTGAGGATGAAGTCGATGCACTGAGACACGCATTCTATTTAAAGGTGGGTACCCAGGTTACTGGCGAGGAGTATGAAAAGGGCTCGGATAACTGGAGAAAGAGCACCCTGATCAAAATGCTGAAGGAGTGGGGTTGGAGCTCGGATAAAATTGAAAAACTGAACCAGTATTCCGGCTGGCAAATGATGCATAAGGTGGATTTGGGAAACCGTATCAATAAAATTTTGATGGCCTCCTACAAAAATATTTCTGAAAAAAACAAGACCCTTGATCCCAGTGAAAGTTTGATCACCGAGAAAGACACCCATCTTTTAGGTCGGAAACTTTTCAGTTTTTACAGAGCCGCCCCCAATAAAGTCGATAACCTGGGTGCTTTGGTAGATGGTAAAACGGCTGAAAATGAATTGACCTTCCTTTTGGAACAAAAGGATAGAAATGCTAAACCGGAGTGGTACCTGATTCGAGGCAGGACGCAAGCTTACCTGGAGCAAATTGACAAGGACGATATCATCAGGAAATCAGCAACCCTTCCATTTCTCCTGGCGTTTACTGTTTTCAACCATCTCTACAGTGAAAACACCGAAGTTTTGCTGAGAGCCGAGGGGCAAGCCATCAAGGAAAATGATCTGGCTACATTGCTACAAATACTCAAAAGCTTCATCGAGTCCGTCAACATCGCCGCATTGTCTAATGAGGATCTGTTGAACGAGGCTAAAATCACTCAATTGTTCATGTTGGTGGACTTTGGCAATCCGCCGCCACCCGAAATAAGTATGGGGAACATCAGGGACTGCAAAAATAACGATGAATTGACAAAATTTATCAATAAACGAATTGAGCGAGCGCGGAGCATCACAACCATTTATTTGACCTCCTGGGGTGAGCTGTTCTGCAAATCCTATGCAGGGTTAAATTGTATGACCCGGTGCATCAGCGACCTGAGCCCCCAACTGAGCCCTGAAAAGGTTGAAAAGCCCGATTTTCTTAAGGTTTACATCCCCAGCGGCCGAAAAGAAGTGTTACAGGTACCTTGGCTGAATAATTATATCGTGCGCTCATTATTGATACGGGCCACGACTAATGCGGAAAAAGCCGCCAGTTGAAATTAGATTTTAACATCACTGCCTAAAGGTTCATGGCCACAGCAACTCAAGAAATACGAGGTACCGCCGCAGACCTGGCTCAGGAGGAGCGTGCGGATACCGGAATGGATACCGGTACCCTGCTGGGTGCTCTGGGAGGTATATTTCTCATTACCGTAGCAATTATTCGCGGTGGAGACGCCGGGATTTTTATCAATATCAACAGTGCCTTGATCGTTCTTGGAGGAGCCCTTTCCACATCTTTTATCGCATTTCCCTCCAAAAAAGTATCCGGGATGGTGCCGATTATTAACAACGCCTTCAAGCCTGGCATTTATGAGCCGGAAGATTATGTCGATGACATCATGAGGCTGGCTTCCAAATATCGTTCCGGTGGCATGAAACAACTGGAAAATGAAGAAAGCAAAGTGGACAACCGGTTCCTTAAAAATGGAATCGCCATGATTGTGGATGGTTACAACGCAAAAGAGATTCACGAACTTATGGAAAGAGAACTAAACTCCATGCTCGACCGGCATAATTCCGGGGTAAAGGTTTTACGCTTCATGTCCGTGCAGGCCCCTGTATTTGGAATGGCCGGCACATTAATTGGTCTGGTACAAATGCTGATGCATCTTGACGATCCGGCAACCATTGGCCCTGCCCTGGCCACTGCGTTGATCACTACATTTTACGGTCTCATGCTGGCCAACCTCATTTTGACTCCCGTCGCGGCGAAGTTGGCCAGCAGAACGGATATGGAAGGCGTTTTATTCAAGGCCATACGGGTTGGCATCATTGGAATTCATGACAGGGTAAATCCGCAAAAAATTCAGCGGAGCATGAACGCACTTCTGCCACCATCTCAACAGAGGGAATAAAAGTAAATGTCAAACGTTGATGAGATGATTTCATTAATCATGAAAGAGCCCAAGCAGGATGGGGGCGATTTCAGTGGCTTTGACCTGAAAGGGGTAAGCCTCAATGGCGCCAGCTTTGTTTACGCAACTCTGGTTGAGACGGTTATAGACGACTCCGAACTGTGCGAAGTTGATTTTTCCCAAGCTTCTCTGGAAAAGTCATCCATGAAAAATGCAAAGATCAAGGACCTGAATTTTACAGGAGCTAACCTTGAAGGGGTCAACTTTGAAGGCGCAAATATGGTGGGCTGTAATTTCAAAAATGCTACCCTGACCAACTGTGATTTTTCACGAGCCAACATAAACGAATGTGACTTCCAGGGTGCAAACCTGGGCCACGCCAGTTTTTATTCCGCCACTATAGAAAACAGCAATATGGGATTCGCCCGGATGATGTACACCTTCATGAAACAGGCCATCATAAATAAATCCCGACTGGGAGGAGCCAATGCGAGGGGATGCGACTTGAGCTTTTCTAAATTGACTGAAGTAGACTTAAAGGGTTCCATACTGAAATACGCAGACCTTAACTCCTGCACCTTTAAAGAAGTCAATTTGACCAACGCAAACCTGATTGGTGTGGATTTGAAAGACGCTCAATGCGCAGGAATCGTTTTGGAAGAAGCCAACATGGAGGGATCTGATCTGACCTACGCCAACATGGAAGGAGCCAACCTTCAAAACGCCTTTCTCCTGGAAGCCAATTTGCATGGCACAAGCTTTACCAACGCCAACCTTTCAGATGCGTATCTGGTAGATGCCAACATTGCAAAAGCGATTACCAAGGGCGCCAACCTGGAAAACACCATCCTGGCCGGGTAACACCCGGACATTGACCCCTAAATTTTCAGAGATCACCTTTTCCCGGGATGATTTCTGATGCGCAACGGAACCCCACATTCTCAAAAAAATCATTAGGATTGGCCTCGGTGCGAGTAAACGCGTATCGGTAGGCGGGTAAAAAATAATGTCCGGCTTTCTGGAATCCATTTCCCCTCAGGACCTTTAGTTCCCTGCCAAACCGGCGGTCCGGCTTCGAGTTTCCCGGGTAAGGAAGGTACCAATCCCGAGTCCACTCCATAACATTCCCTGACAAGCCATATATTTTATACGGGCTCACATCCTCAGGGTACGCAGTGACAGCCGCTGTTTTACGATCTCCATCAATCCCCAGGTTCGCCTTTCCTTTAACAAACTCCTTCCCCCATGGATACGGAAGACCGTCTGGACCCCGTGCGGATTTTTCCCATTGCGCTTCGGTAGGTAGCTGTTTGCCCGCCCACATGCAATACGACCAACCCTCCCACCATGTGACCTGGGTGACGGGATGTGAAGCCTGCTCCTCAGGATAAACTCCATCCACCCAGTGGGCAGGCAAGTCAGTAAACTGGGTCGCATGCAAAAACCCTTGATACTCTTCATTGGTCACTTCATACCGATCCATATAAAACGACCCAAGAAGTAATTTTCTTTCAGGATGCTGGTCGAGATAAAGAGGTTTAATCGCGCCAATTTTTTTATGCGTGCCCTCGGTGTCCACCTTGTTCGTACCCATAATAAACTCACCGGACGGAACCAGAACCATTTCTTTCTGGTCCCGCTGGGAAACCTTTATAGCAGGCAAAAGATCTTCTTCCTTTTCACAATCACAATCTCCACATCCGAAAAGAAAAAACAAAGGCAATATGAAAATAACTGCGCTATAGTTTCTAGAATTGACAAATAAAAAATTCACCATGCAACCTTTCAATTTTATAAATAAAGCAAGGGCCATTATATTCATTTTTATCGCAGTGGCGAGTTTTATCCCTGTGGATACCAGCAATGCTTTCTCTATACCCGAAAAAACTTCAGCGGAACCCTACCCCCATATTCTAAAAACCCAAACCTTTGATCTCAACACCCGAAACATTAAAGTATTGACCTCTCAAGGCAGGCATCTGTGGATGGGAACCGGACAGGGAATCATCCGCTACGACACTCATACCAACGAGGATTATGAAGTCTACGACAATCAAAACCATTTACTCAGCAATGGAATTTTCGCGATTGGCATGGACCCTGAAAACCGGCCCTGGATTGGAACCTATGGAGGCGGACTCAGCCATTTTAACGGCAAACAATGGCAACATTACAATACCCCGCAAGGACTGAACGACGCCTTTGTATACGATATCGAATTCGACAAAAAAACTCTCTGGCTCGCAACCTGGAGTGGAGTCAACCGGGTAACGGGGGATCCCGGATTGAGAAAAAACTGGCAAAGTTTTACCGTCGAAAACACAGAAGGCGGATTGATCGATGATTGGGTTTATGCCATCGAAATTGAACCTTCCGGGAGAATATGGTTTGGCACCGAATCCGGCATCTCCGTTTATCATAACGGAAAATGGCAGGCCTTCAATCATGCGAACGGACTCGGAGCCCCCTACGAGCAGGTACAACAGGATAACCGGAGCATCATGTCGCTCTTTCAAGGCCAGCATCACTCAGCTTCTCCATCCATTCCCAATTTACAGACTTCGGACTACCGGCCCAACTATGTGGTTTCCATGTTACTGGACAATGAAAACCGTTTGTGGATAGGAACCTGGGGAGGTGGACTGAGTATGCTCGATACCCGCACCTTGAAGTTTCGCAACTTCACCATGAAGGATGGACTGCCGGGGAATTTTATACTTGCTTTGGAACTGGACCGATCAGGCAGGTTGTGGATCGGCACCAATAACGGATTGAGCCGTTTCGATGGGAAAATATTTCAGAACTTTTCAGCCATCAACGGCTTGAAATCAAAATTTATTTTCAGTATTGAATCAGCCTCCGACCACTCCCTGTGGCTGGGCGGCAATCGCTCCCTCACACGCATACTTCTCGACCCCGAAACCGGAACTCCGCTTAATATTAATTGACTCGACAAATACGCACTAGAAAACCAAGATGCCCACCTGAATAGCATTCAAGAGGCCCCTCGATCGTCCAGAGTGGCTTACATTGTAGGTATTCCAGCTTAATACTTGGACGGATATTCGAAGGCCGAACCAATTGACAAAAAAATCAAAAATGAGAAACTTATGGTTAAATCCTATATCTGGCAGGAATAACGGGGTCTGGTCAGGGGTAATTCACGTTAGACTCTTTTTTTGAGTGTGGGTTACTTTTAAAATTCTTTGGCTTATAATTGAGACAGCTAAGAGAGACCGGTCAAATGGTCAAACAATAAATCTCGCTCAAAGTTAAATGGAGGTTATTTATATGAAACGCCTGATTGGCATTGGCGGTGGAGTACTGGTTTTAGCAGCGATCGCGGTATTTTTCTTATATTCATCGCTCGACACCATTATTACAAGTGCCATTGAAAAATTTGGTTCAGAAATCACGCAAACGCAGGTCACGCTGAAGGAAACCAAAATTTCAGCCACCGATGGCAAGGGGGCTCTGCGCGGATTCAGAATGACAAATCCGGAAAACTTTAAAACTGAAAACTCCGTAGAGTTTGATGAAATCAGCATTGCTTTGGACATTAAAACTATTACCGAAGATACTATAGTCGTTAAGGATATAACCATTTCCGGCCCCAGAATCACTTACGAACATAGTACAAATGGGAGCAATATTGACGCGATCAAGAAAAATGTAGATTCATACCTGGGAACAGGGAAAGGTTCATCAGAGAAAAAATCTGGTGGTGAAGGCGGCAAAAAGCTAATCGTAGAAAAACTATCTATTCTTAACGGCAAGGCTAATGTCAGCGCGTCAATCTTGCAGGGTAAAACCATGTCCGTGGATCTTCCGAATATCGTATTGAAAGACATCGGCAAAAGCAAAGGCGGTGCTACACCAGGAGAAGTGGCCAGTAAAGTAATAGATTCCTTGCAAAAGAATATAAATGGAGCTGTCAAGCATCTGAATCTAGATCAAGTTAAAGAGGTTGTAGGTTCGGTTGTTTCTGGAGCAAAAGATATGTTGGAGAAAGGCACCTCAGGAACCAAGGATCTGGTAGAAAACAACCCGATGGGAGATGCCGTTAAAGGAATATTTGGAAACTGATCAAACATAACCGCTTGATTAAATCATTCTTTTAAATTAAGGAGGCCTATGAACAATATTAAAAAATTAATTATCGTCTCAATTTTAATGATATCGATGGTTGGCGTAATCGGATGCGAGGAAAAAGGTTCGGCGGAAAAGGCTGGAGAGCAACTGGATAAAACCATGGAAGATGCAGCAAAGAAGGCCAATGAATTGCTAGGAAAATAGAAAAGCGCAATTTATACAATGAGAGGGGGCTCCGCCCCCTCAGTCCCACTCCGATTTAAAAGGGAGGGAGGCAAAAATTATTCTGAGCTAAATGTATTTGTGTTTTCATCTGCGGACAATCTTTCTGGTGTTAGCGCAACACTATCGACTGACAATAACTTCTCGCCGATCCCCTCTACAGCCTTCAACAGTGCTTCATTAACGGCATAACGGGTACGGAAATATTTCTGACTGGACACCCAGAACCGCACACCCAGCACAACACCGCCATAGGTGAAGTCATGAACCCCTACTAGCGGTCGGGGGTCATCCTGCAATTCCGGGAACTTTGAGAGCGCATCTTTTAAGGCTGAAATAGTAGCCTCAATATTAGCCTTGCCGGCAAGGGCGATCTTGGTTTGCACAACCCGACGATCTTTCGAGTTTACGATAACCCGGCCAATAATCTCTTTATTGGGAACAATGATTTGTTCGCCATCTTCGCCAACGAGAAGGGTATAAGCCAGCTTAATTTCCTCAACAACACCACTGACACCGGAACCTGCGACCGAGATGGTATCGCCTATCAAGAACGGCCTGCCGATAATGATGCTTATTCCCGACCCATAATTGGAAACAGGACCTTGGAGTGCCATTGTAATTCCAAATGTTGCGGCACCTGCCAGTGCCACCAACGGAGTAATCGTGAGCCCAAAGTTACCAAGCGTAATAATCACGACAATACAGATAAATATTATTTTGACGATTTTCCCAAAGAAACCCGCCAGGGTAGTTTCGACTTGTTTCGCCAAAGAAAATTGAGTTGTTTTCCTCCCCGCCCACCCTGCAATTTTTAGCCCGATAAATAGTCCCGCCAACGCACCGAGGACCTGGAACCCATAAACCACGGCGAATTCAATCGCTTCATCGACAAACCTGGTCAAGGTTTGAAAGTTTTGTTTGACGGTTTCTTCCATAGCATCAACCCCTCTTAATCAGAAAAAAATTAACGGTCCGCAGTTATCAGCGACAAACACCTGTTAGAATGTAGTCCCCCGGCTCGGTTTTGCAATATGGGGCAAAAAACCATGGCACGCTGGCCCTCCGCCGAGGAGCGCGGGTTAAAACTCTTCGTCATCAGGGTCGTCTTCATCCATCGCTTCATCAACCTGATCCTGCTCGGCCTTATCCATCAGGTCCTTGATTTGTTCATATCCCGTTGCCAGCTTCTGGATATTCATCAATAAATTGATCAATTCTGCATCCGGGCAGTCGCGCATTCCGGCGACAAGAGAACCGCGTTCATCCTCTTCATATTTCTGATCCCATTTATCAAAAACACTGAGGATCTTATTCTTACAATGAAGCAAGTCATAAAAAAAACTTTGAATTTCTATTTTCGGCATAACATTCCTATATATGAAAAATTAAACTGAGAGGCATAACTAAAAATCAATATTTGCCATGAGGACACCCTTTAAAATATACTATCCATCATTATTTCCAAACCATTTTTTAGAGATTCATGGCAGACGAAGACCGGTTTAAAGATAACGAAAACGAGACCCTGACCGACACCAAGTACAACTTGACCTGGACCCGGGAAGACAGCTACCAAATGCGCAATAAATGGTGCTCCTGGAAAGGTGCCCATAATTACATAGACTGGCTCAATGAACAAAAATTCGCCGGGTTCGACGACTGGAGACTGCCTAAAAGCCAGGAATGCAGAAACCTGTATGACCACGACTGCAAGAACACCGATTTCGATGGCGACATCGTTCATCTCGACTATAAATTCCCTGAGGGTTGCGGGTCCACTTACTGGTGCCAGGAAGAACAAGGCATCAACGCCATGGCCTATAATTTTTACAGCGACCGGGCCTACCAGGTGAGAAAAAAAGCCAGAGATGAAGAAAACATGTGTTGCCGGGCTGTCCGCACTTCCGGTCCGCCGGTTAAAAAAAGCGGACGCTTATCCACCACAGGCAGGTCACGAAGAGAGTAACCGGGCACTCTCAACCGATTAGAAACATTTTATCCCAACAATTTTATGGCACACCATCGCGCGACTCGCGCTGAAATTGACTTATCGGCTTTCCGGCACAACCTTCAAACGCTGAAAAAATATCTCGAGCCTCAAACCCAGGTCATGGCAGTCGTCAAAGCCGATGCCTACGGGCATGGAGCTGTACCTTGTGCCCGCATAGCGGGCGGCGTTGCAAACTATCTGGGAGTTGCGGTGATTGAAGAAGGCATCGAACTCAGGGAAAATGGTTTGAGCACTCCCATTCTGTTACTGGGCGGCATCTTCCCCGATGAAGCAGAAGATTTAGTCCGGCACAACCTTGCAACCATAGTTTCCACCCTGCCCGTTGCCCAGGCTCTTTCCAGAGAAGCTGAAAAACAGAATAAAACGGTATCGGTGCATATCAAGGTAGATACAGGGATGAACCGGCTTGGGGTATCTCCTGAAAATTTGCCTGCGCTTCTGGATCAGGTTCGCAGTTTAAAGAACTTGAAAATCGAAGCTGTCTCCACCCATTTTTCCTCCGCCGATGACGAAGACCTTTCCATCACCCGGACACAGCTCGAAAAATTTCAAACTGCTCTGACCCACTTACAAAAGCAAGGTGTTCCCATGCCAATGATCCACTCAGCAAACACCTCTGCCCTGTTCAAATTTCCCGAAAGCCATTTCAATATGGTCCGGCCCGGCCTCATTCTGTATGGAGTTCTCCCCTCCCCTTCTTTACAATCTGTTTTCGAGCGGGAAGGAAATCCGTTCCAGCCTGTCATGCAATGGAAAAGCCAGATCATTCTGCTTAAATCTATTGCCAGGGGACAGCCCGTGAGCTATTCAGGAAGTTTCACAACCCAGCGTGACAGTATTCTCGCCACCCTTCCCATCGGTTATGCAGATGGACTCCACCACACGCTGTCTAACAAAATGGATGTTCTGGTCCGCGGACAGCGTGCGCCTCAAGTCGGAAATATATGCATGGATATGATTCTCATCGATGTCACCGATATTCCGGGTGTAGAAGAAGGAGATGAGGTAGTCATCTTCGGCAGGCAGGGCGACCAGGTGATATCGGTCGAGGAACTTGCTGTGGCAGGAAAAACTATTCCTTACGAAATTCTTTGCAGTGTCAGCAAACGAGTACCCAGAATCTATAAAAATGGGTAGTCACTCTTCCCGCATTTTTAATTCGGAAAGATTGTTCACTCCATTTGCCAGGCAGTATTGACGAATTCCTTCAATCACGTGAAGGGTGGAAGCCGGGTCTATAAAATTGGCCGTTCCTATTTGTACCGCTTTTGCCCCTGCCAGTAAAAACTCCACCGCATCTTCGCCGCTTGATATTCCCCCAATTCCAATAACCGGAATTTGCACGGCCCGCGCCGACTGATACACCAGGTTCAAGGCAAGCGGTTTGATGGCAGGCCCCGAAAGCCCGCCTGTCCTATTGGCCAGATGAGGTTTTCGGGTTTTCAAGTCAATCGACATGCCCACAAAAGTATTGCACACGGACAAGGCATCGGCTCCGGCATTTTCTGCCGCTTTGGCAAGCACGGTAATATCCGTAACATTGGGAGACAACTTGACAATAAGAAATTTTCCGGTTGCCTTGCGCACCGCAGAAACCACTTCTGTCAAAACGCCAGCATCGGAACTGAATTGCAAGCCGCCCTTTTCCACATTGGGACAGGAAACATTCATCTCCAGAGCGTCTAATCGTTCCACATCAGACAAAGCCCGGGCCATCTCCACATATTCCTGGGTAGTGTCTCCAAAAAAGTTGACGATGATCCGGGTATTGAAATTTTTCAATTGCGGTAACTTCTCAGATAGAAAAGCTTCCAGTCCGATGTTTTCCAGCCCAATGGCATTGAGCATGCCAGAAGATGTTTCGATGACCCTGGGCACAGGGTTTCCGGTTTTTGGTTTTAAAGAAAGCCCTTTAGTGGAAAACCCGCCAAGAGCATTCAAATCCACAAGTGAACTGTACTCCAGACCATAGCCAAAAGTTCCGGAAGCCGCTATGACCGGATTATTCAAACCTAAACCGCCTAATTCGACCGAAAGGTCCATAGCAGGGTCTTCCTTATCCTATTGACAATTAAGGGGTTATCGGATACCTTTTCTAAAGGTACAGGGTGGACAGGGTTAAGTGCCCCCTATGCTTTTATATCCTAACATTCGCAATCAAAGTTGTCCCTACTAATTAAAACGACAACCAATTTTAATCCATAAACTCAGGGCTCCCGATTATGTTGGAAATCAAGGAACAGGAAACACTGCCTTTCCCCGAAGACACAGAAGTGCCGGAAGAAGTTACAAAATATCACAAACGAATCGACGACCTTATCGAGGATGCAGAAATCGAAGCGGAAATCGAAGCGGAAAAAAATATCCGGTCAAAAAATTCGCGCATGTTTTCCATTTCCATGATCGGCATCGGGCTTTTAGCGCTGGTTTATTTTCAGATAAACCACCAGACCGCTCCGATTGAATCTACGAAAGAAGCCCAGGTAAAAAAACCTGAGACCGCAGAAGAAAGCCTGGCTAAACAGGTTCCAGTGGTGGAAGATGGTTCACTCGCCTCCAGTATTCCGGTTCCACCATCAGCGAGTGCGCCGCTTGTCAATCCATTCGTCACACCACCAAAGGCCAAAAGCACAGTACCGCCGGCTAAAATCAAGGAAGTAAAAAAGGAAGTAAAAAAATCACCAACAATTAAAAAAGTATCTTCTAGTCCTAAATCAAGCCCGAAAAAAATACCATCACCAGCAAAAAAAGAAAGCGTCAGGTTCTTTATTCAGGTTGGTGCATTTGGCGTCAAGAAAAATGCGGAATCGTTTTTGAAACAACTTAAGGCCAAAGGCTTTGCACCCTCTATACAAACACGGTCGCAAAAAATAAAACAGCATCTCGTAACGGTTGGGAGCTTTACCAATAAAAAATCTGGAAACAGTGTGCTAAAAGAACTGACCCGTAAAGGATTCCGTGCCTCCTTTTATAAAAATCCCAATAATTCCTTCAGCCTTAAAGTCGGCCAATCCAAAAGCCTTAAAGACGCACAGAAACTGCAGGACCGCTTGAGTTTAAAAGGCTTCTTGTCCGAGTCGCGCATGGCTGATGCGCCTGCCAAAACTTATATCGTACAGTTGGGAGTTTTTCCCAGCCGTGAAAAAGCACTCCTTACCCAGGAAAAACTGGCCCGTAAGGGATACCCTAAAACCTTCCTACGCTAACCCCACCGGGCGTGGGGCCAGTGTGCCATCGCTTTTTCTGGCAAGCCAGGAGTTGTCTCGGCGCAATCAAGCACTTGCCCAGTTCCCTCCCCTGCTAAGGGGCTAGCAAGAAATATTGACAGCTAGAGAAGTTCTTGCCATATTGCCTCCCACGGTAGTGGGTCATGTTTTTAGCTAAGGTTTAAATTGCTCGATCTTGTACAAATCATTGCCGGACTGGCACTTTTATATTACGGCGGAAACTTTCTTGTAACCGGCAGTGTTCGCCTTGCCCGTGCACTGAAAATCAGTCCCTTTGTAATTGGTGCCACAGTCATCGCATTTGGCACCTCCGCACCGGAACTGGCTGTTGCCCTTCTCGCCGCCTTAAAGGGTAGTCCAGAGCTGGCTATGGGCAATGTCATCGGTAGTAATATCGCCAACATTGGACTCGTTCTTGGTTTGACCGGTTGCATTGCAGTCATATCCATTGCTCCCGAACGTCTCAAGCGGGAATCTCCTCCACTGATATTTGTTTCCTTTCTCATCGTGGTGATCGCCTGGGACCTGGAGATCAATCGTTATGAAGGATTTTTAATGGTTTGTCTCCTGGGTCTCTACATATGGCGGTCATTCAGCCATAAGGAGGATTTTGCCGAAGAACTGGAAGATGAGGTCCCTCTTTTTGCAGGGAAAAATTCCTCCCTTCAAATATTGCTGGTCATCGTAGGGCTTGCTCTATTGATTGGAGGAGCCAAACTTCTGGTTGCAGGAGGCGTGAGCATTGCCCGCTACCTGGGAATTAGTGAATGGTTCATAGGCATTAGCATCGTTGCTGTGGGAACCAGCCTACCGGAAATCGTTTCCTCCATCATCGCCGCAAAACGGGGTCACGGAGAAATGGCAATCGGGAATATTTTTGGAAGCAATATCTTCAACATCCTGATGGTTCTGGGCCTCACCGCAACCATTCACCCTTTACAGATTCAAGAACCCATCCACCCCGACTTGCTTATTGCCACCGCTATCACAGGATTATTGTTGGGAATGATCAGATATGGGAATCATTCTCTGGGAAAACTGAAGGGGGGAGTATTGCTTTTGGCTTA
This sequence comes from Nitrospina sp., assembly GCA_018653085.1. Taxonomy (GTDB): domain Bacteria; phylum Nitrospinota; class Nitrospinia; order Nitrospinales; family VA-1; genus LS-NOB. The sequence continues at coordinate 21,271 of JABIAY010000060.1, read as the reverse complement.
TTGTGTTTATATAGGGTTGAAAGGAACAGGGAGCCTGTAAATAAAATATCAGGCAGGGGGTTTCGGCTTTACATTCTTGAACTTCCACAATTGTTGTTTGTAGTAAGGGTTGTTGGGCACCAGCTTAATGGCTTCTTGAATTTTTTCTGCCGCCTTTTCAGTTTCCCCCTGAACATAAAAAATTTCCGAAAGTGTATCAATGTATTCGGGCTGCTTTGGAAAGCTTCTAAGGGTCTTGCCAGAAAGCTCGAGTGCCTTCTGAAGTTTAACGCCTTTTTTCGCGTATAACCAAGCCAGTCGATTCATGGCCTCATAGTTACCGGCGTTCAAACCTAAGGCTGTTTCACAATATCCTGTGGCGGCTGTAAAATAACCCTTCTTCGTATAAACCTTGCAGATTGCAATAAAGAGCTTAGAATTATTTGTCTCCTTTTTGGAAACAGGAAGGAGCATTTCCAATGCCTTATCCAGCTCCTTTTTCTCAACCAATACCATCGCCAATCCCATAATATAATCCGAATTTTTGGGCTCCAAATCTAAAGCTTTTTTGAAGTTACCCCTGGCCAGGTCCACATTACCTCTTCCCAGCAACACAACACCTAATTCATAATAGGAATCCCCATGCCTGGCATCCAGGGCAATGGCATTGGACAATAAAGATTGGGCACGCTCCCATTTCCCTTCACCAGAGACCAGTTTCCCCAATTGATAATGGCTTTCCGCGTCTTTGGGATTTAGCTGGATGGCTTTTTCCAGTGCCACCTGAGCTTTATTATTTTGTTTTTTACCTGCATAAATTTTTCCTAACCGTGCCTGAACCACGGGGTTATCAGAGTCAAGGGTTTCCGCAACCTTGTAAGTCTCTAGAGACTTCTCAAGCATTCCTTTAATGTAATACCAGTCGGCAAGACGGATTTGGGCCGAGAAGTTTTCTGGAAACAGGTTTGTCGCCTTTTTGAAAGCCTCTACCGCATCGTCTTCCTTACCACTTTCCAGAAGAAGTTTTCCTAAAGTTAAGTGTAATCTAGGTTCTTTATTTTCAAGTTTTATCGCTTCGTTGATTTCTGCAATGGCTTCATCAGATTTTTTTTCGTGTGAATAAAGAAGACTTAATGCTTCATGAGATTCAAAAGAATCCATATCCAGACTCACACTCATTTCGAGTGCTTCACGGGCTTTGTCTAATTCCTCCTGCTCCAGATACAAAAGGCCCAAGTCATAGAAAGTTGATCCCCTCTTTGGGTCAATTTCCAGTGCCTGCGTGTAGGACGCTATCGCCTCCTTCAATTGCCCTTTGGAGGAATAGGATTTTGCCTGCTTGATCCGGTACTCCACATTGGCAGGATTCAAATCAATGGCTCTCTGAAACTGAGCCAGCGAATCATTAAAACGTTTGTCCTCGAAATAAATATCCCCAAGTCCCGCATAAACCCTGGGTTCGACTCTGGAAACGGTCAGGGCTTTTTTGAAAATAGATTCCGCATCGGAATAACGTTTTTCATTAACCAGCTTGTAACCCTTTTCGATCAAGGATCCCAGTTCATCCTCCTCACTCGGATAAAACCAGATCACCCCGGCAATCATCAGAACAATGGCCGCTATTCCCGCGACTTTTCCCCATTGTGAAGAAGGCTTACCTTCAGCAGGGGATGATCCTGGAGCTTTGGACACTTTCGCTGTTTTGGGAACAGGTCGTTCAAGGGTTTCCATTTCCTCCTTGACACTTTTGGGCGGCTCATCGACCATCTTACAGCGGCCCTCGAAGTTGGAACCCTCGTCAACGACCAAATGATAGGTGGCTATATCTCCCACCAATCGGCTGTCGTTTGTCAGGGCTACCTTGCGCTCTGCAAACAGGTTCCCCTGAACAAAACCCATATTGGTCACATCATGAGTTTTTATGTTGCCCAGCACCTTGCCCGATGCACCAACAATAAAGTGGTTGGATGAGTAGATTTCTCCCTCAAACTCCCCATCAAAGTGAACCGAACCCTTCACCCACAGAGTGCCTTTAAGCCTGATTCCTTTTTCAAAGTAGGAGTCCATTGGATTACGAAAAAAAAATGAATAAATTTAAAAGTCTGGAATGATTTGAATAGTATCAAATAATAGAACAAGTTACAACCCAGTACCGAAGGAAATGCTTGATGAAAACCCTGTATCCCTCCCCGCAATTTATGCTGGATGCTTGTCTATAAGCGGTTGCGGATCAACAGCGGCTGTCATTACAGCAGTTGAAAATTAGATTTATAACTGTTAGTTTATTTGTTTTTGCGTTTTCCCATTTTCGGAATTTCTCCGAATTTCAACGTCCCTTTTTATTAGAGGTAACATGTCCAGAGATCAAGGCCGCTCCTCAAACGAATGTCGAAAAATCAAAGTTACCAAAAACTACACCATGCATCCGGCGGGTTCTGTTCTCATTCAGATGGGAAATACCAAAGTCATTTGTGCGGCCACAGTAGAGGAAAAAGTCCCTTCCTTCCTGCGGGGGAAAAGTAGCGGATGGGTAACGGCAGAGTATTCCATGCTCCCCTCATCCACCAACACCCGAAGTCCCCGCGAGGCTTCCCGGGGCAAGCTTTCGGGAAGAACTCAGGAAATCCAAAGGCTCATCGGTCGTTCACTGCGTACGGTTATTGACCTGAAAAAACTGGGAGAGCGTACTATCTGGCTCGACTGTGACGTCATTCAGGCAGATGGCGGTACCCGTTGCGCTTCCATTACAGGAGCCTTCATGGCAACGGTCCTGGCATTGAAGAAATTGAAAAAGGAAAAGTTGATCGACGAATTACCGATCAAAGATTATGTCGCCGCCATCAGCGTAGGGATTGTCAGCGGGAAAAAGATGCTTGATCTGGATTACAGCGAAGACTCCACAGCCGATGTCGATCTCAATATTGTCAAAACCGGTTCCGGCGGATACGTTGAAGTCCAGGGAACCGCCGAACAGGAACCCTTCGATGATAAACAATTAGCCGGCCTGCTCAAACTCGCCGACAAAGGCATCAAAGAACTCATCGCCCTACAGAAAAAAACCGTCTACTAGGCGTAGGGCCAGTACTGCATTACCCATAAAGCAGGCTGAACACTCAAGCGCAATACTGTGACACTCTTCCCCCTGATAAGGGAGAGGAAGCAAAAAGTTCCTTCTCCCCTGGAGGGAGAAGGCTAGGATGAGGGGGAATCGATATGGATGAAATCCATCTCCTCTTTAATTTTTCATGCAGTATCCACGCTAGCGGTGTTTCGTTATTCCAGTTTTGGGGCAGGTTTCTGCGAGGGTACAGGAGCCGCAAAACGGCGAGACGGGTTTACAGATATTTTGCCCGAACGTAACGAGCAAGTCGTTATATCCCTTCCAGTACCTCCTGGGCAGTTTATCCCTCAGCACCATTTCGGTTTCATCAGGAGACTTGGTTTTCACATATCCCCAGCGATTGGAAATACGGTGGACATGGATATCCACACAGATTCCGGGCTTGTCATGCCCCAGAATTAAAGTCAGGTTGGCGGTTTTGCGCCCTACCCCCTTCAACTTAAGCAACTCATCCAGTTTATCAGGAACCTGCCCGTCATAATTATCTACCAGACTTTGACATAATTCTTTCAGCGACTTGGTTTTGTTGCGGAAAAATGCCGCAGGATAAATGGCTTTTTCTATTTTTGCTGGCGAAAGTTTCAGCAGTTCCTGCGGATTTTTTGCCAGTTTAAATAATCGGGATGAGGCTGTTTGTGTGACCTCATCCCGGGTTCTAAGGCTGATGATGCAACTGACCAGGACGGCAAAAGGATCGTTCTGTCGGCTGATGACAGTCACGCTGGGAGTCGGAAATGAACGGATAGCCTTTTTCACCCTGGCAAGAGCCTGACTGATATGAAATTTCTCCCGCATGGTCATCTCTCTCTGTTTATACTGCGGAAAACAATTCTTATTAGTAAAAAAGCTTTGATTTTGCTAGTATAAGAGGTTTAAAAAAAACTACCCCCAAAACAGGTTTGGGGTGAACCTTAAACTGGATTCCAGGAAAATGCAGCATACCATTTCTATAGTGATGAACAATCGGTTCGGTGTTTTGTCCCGCGTATCAGGTCTTTTCAGTAGTCGTGGATTCAATATTGAAAGCCTGAATGTCGCCGAAACATCCGACCCGCAAGTTTCTCACATGACCATAGTCACTCGTGGTGACAACGCTAAAATTGAGCAGATCACCAAACAACTCAACAAACTGGTCGATGTTATCAAAGTCATTGACCTGACCGAAGAAAAATTTGTCGATCGGGAACTATTGCTAGTCAAGATGAACGCTGAGGTCAGAGTCCGAGAAGAAATTCTAAGAATCGTGGACCTGTTTCGAGCAAAGGTTGTCGATGTGAGCTCCAGTGCCTATACAATTGAAATCACCGGTGACGAGGGAAAAGTAACCGGCTTTTTAGAACTGTTGAGCCCTTTGGGAATAAAAGAAATCGTCCGGTCCGGAAGAATCGCTATCGGTCGCGGAAATAAATCAATCCACTAAAATCACACAAAGAAGATAAGGAGAACCATTTTGTCGAAGCTTTATTATAACAAAGACGCGGATATCAAAATCTTAAAGAAAAAAACTATTGCCATTGTTGGTTACGGCAGTCAGGGGCACGCTCATGCCAGAAACCTCCACGACAGTGGATTAAAGGTTATCGTTGGCCTTAGAAAAGGGAGTGCTTTCTGGAAAAGGGCTCAAAAGGATGGTCTGAACGTCATGACCGTTCCTGAAGCTACAAAAAAAGCCGACATCATGATGATCCTGGTTCCCGATGACAAACAAAGGGCCATGTATGAAAAAGATATCGAGCCTCATTTGTCGAAAGGCATGGCCCTGGCCTTTGGGCATGGGTTCAATATTCATTTCGGCCAAATTGTCCCGCCGAAAGATGTGGATGTTTTCATGGTCGCCCCTAAAGGTCCGGGGCACCTGGTCAGGAGAACCTATGAGCAGGGTGCAGGCGTTCCTTGTTTGATGGCAATACACCAGAACGTCACAAAAAAGGCGAAGCAGATAGCCTTGGCCTATGCCAAGGGCATTGGCGGAACCCGCGCAGGTGTTTTGGAAACCGATTTCAGAGAAGAAACCGAAACCGACCTGTTTGGCGAACAAGCTGTATTGTGCGGAGGAGTCAGCGAATTAATCCGTGCCGGATTCGATACTCTGGTAGACGCAGGGTACAGTCCGGATCTGGCTTATTTTGAGTGCCTTCACGAAGTCAAATTGATTGTTGACCTCATTTATGAAGGCGGCATCAGCAATATGCGTTATTCCATAAGCACCACTGCGGCCTACGGCGATGTAACTCGCGGACCCCGCGTCATCACCCAGGAAACCCGTGCGGAAATGAAACGGATTCTTGCCGAGATCCAAAGCGGAAGTTTCGCCAAAGAATTTATTCTGGAAAACATGGCCAACCGCCCGATGTTTAATGCCAGACTGGCACAGGATAAAGAACACCCTATCGAAATTGTTGGAGAAAAGCTCAGGAAAATGATGCCCTTCGTTGGCAAGAAGGTGCAGTAAAATTCTATGCGCATTCCAATTGCTAAAGAGGGGTATATTTTCATCCTGCCCCTTGCTGTTTTAACGGGAATTTTTTGGACTTTGTCCTGGTTATGGGCCGTTGGCCTTTTTGGTGGACTGTTTCTTTTTGTCACCTGGTTTTTCCGGGACCCGGAAAGAAACATTCCCGAAGACCCTAACGCCATCGTCTCCCCGGGGGATGGCAAGGTCGTAGAGATTATTCAGGAAAAAGACCCCTTGCTGGATGAGGCCTATACACGGGTCAGTATTTTTCTTAATGTCTTCAACGTTCATGTGAACCGGGTACCCATCGCCGGAAGAATACAGGCCACCCGTTATAATCCGGGAAAATTTCTCAACGCGGCCAGCCACAAAGCTTCACTGGATAACGAACAAAGCGCTATCCTCCTGAATAATGGCCGTGTTACAATTTTAGTGAAGCAGATCGCCGGTTTGATCGCCCGAAGAATCGTTTGTTGGGCAAAGGAAGGCGATGAGTATCAACGCGGACAACGCTATGGCTTGATCCGGTTCGGTTCACGAATGGATGTTTTTCTACCTGAGGGGACAGACATAAAGGTCGCGATTGGCGATATTGTCCACGGAGGAAGCTCCATCATTGGCTATCTAAGGTAAACCGGCGGCGGAGAACCTCCGCTGGTAGTTCGCAATAGCTTTTACCGCTGGCAACAGTGCTCTCGGCTTGAGGAACAATTTCCAGTTGGCCCATACCTAGTGGCGGACTTAGAAAAATTTACGAATAAGTAGAGGCCGCATAAAAATCCATGCAACGTAGCAAAGGCATTCACATCCTTCCCAGTTTGTTCACCACAGGAAATGTTTTCTGTGGTTTCTACGCGTTTGTCGCGGTACTGAATGAACAATTTTATTTTGCCGCCTGGGCCATTGTAGCAGGAATGGTTTTTGATGGACTCGATGGCCGCATAGCCAGGTTGACCAAAACCACCAGCGCATTTGGCGAACAATACGATTCGCTGGCAGACATCATCACCTTTGGCATGGCCCCTGCCTTCCTGGCTTACTCATGGGTATTAAAACCATTTGGCCGGTTGGGGTGGATGGCCGCTTTCCTGTTTCTACTTTGCGCCGCCCTCAGACTGGCCCGGTTCAATGTGAGTAAGCCAGAGACTCGTAGCAAACATTTTACCGGTCTGCCGAGTCCCGCATCAGCGGCTGTAATCGCATCCATCGTGATCGCCTTTGAAGACTTGTTTGCCACACGTATAAATCCTTTCATAATGGTACTGGTGGTTTATGCCCTGGCCTTCCTCATGGTCAGCAATATCAAGTACCCGGCCTTCAAACAGTTTGACTTTAAAAAACGGGTGGTATTTTCCCGTTTCCTGTTTGTGATTTTATTCATTTATGTTCTGGCAACAATACCGCGGGTTGCGTTGTTTATTCTTGGCACCACCTATGCCGTCATCGGACCGATCAGTTTGTTGTTGAAAAATAAAAAACTGGAGGCCGAAGAAACATCCCCTGTAACCACTGAGCATAAGACCGACTAATAACGGTTTACATCCCCCACCAAGGACTTGGAGAGTTTTATAGATGTCATGGATAGATAAACTTAAGGCCGGTATCGGCGGAAAAAAAACCGCCAAGGATGAAGATCTCTGGGTCGGATGCAAAAAATGCAACGAACAGATTTATATTGCCGAACTGGAAGCCAACCTGAAGGTCTGCCCCCACTGCGATCACCATTTCCGTCTGGCGGCCCGGCAAAGGATCCATCAACTCATGGATCAGGATAGTTTTAAAGAGTACGACCAGCACCTGACATCCTCAGATCCCTTAAAGTTCAAGGACACAAAGAAGTATAAAGACCGGATCAAATCCTCTGTCAAAAAAAGCACTTCTAACGATGCGGTGGTCACCGGTTCCGGGTTGATAGAAGGTCTGCCTGTTGAGCTTTGTGTTTTCGATTTCAGTTTTATGGGTGGAAGCATGGGCTCGGTTGTGGGAGAGAAAATCACCCGTGCTATCGAACGCGCCATGGATAACAAGTCGGCCCTGGTCATCATAAGCTGTTCCGGCGGCGCACGTATGCAGGAGGGCATTTTTTCTCTCATGCAAATGGCTAAAACATCGTCGGCACTCAGCAAACTGAGTGAAATGAAAGTCCCTTACGTATCCGTCTTGACAGACCCGACCATGGGCGGCGTCTCTGCAAGTTTTTCCATGTTGGGGGATATCATCCTCGCCGAACCAGGGGCCTTGATTGGGTTTGCCGGTCCACGTGTTATCGAGCAAGTCATTAAACAGAAACTTCCTGAAGGATTCCAGACAGCGGAATTTTTATTGGACCACGGACTCATCGATAACGTAGTTCACCGAAAAGATTTGAAATCCGCCATCGCCCAGCTACTCCATATACTGAAAAACAGTCCTTCCCGAGAACCTGAAACAGCAGAACCCACACTCACCAAACCCCCCGAACTCCTCGGAGCCTAACCACTAGGCCTGGGGCCAGTATGCCGTCGCTTTATTTGGCAAGCGAAGAGTCATCTCGGCTTAATAAAGGGCTTTCCCCTGACAAGGAGAGCTTTGTATAAGTCGTCATTGCGAACGAAGTGAAGCAATCCAGAGAGACTGGATCGCCACGCCACTTTCAGTGGCTCGCGATGACGATCAGCGGGGACTGAGGGTACTATTTCTGAAGAAGCAGCTTATCTATTTCAGCTTTGAAAGCGTTGAACGGTCGGGCACCGCTGATGAGGGCTCCCTTCACGATATTGTCTGTAGTGCGACCCACCACAAACCCCGGTGTGCCGGTGATACCGGCTTTATTGGCATCTTTGATATCCTGTGCGATTCCTTCATCGTATCGACCGGAGGTCAAACAGGATTTGAAGGCATTATTTTCCAGTCCTATCGTTTTTGCGTGACCGAGAATATCATTCTTCCCTAACTTTCCTTTCTCAGCAAACAGAGCATCGTGCATCTGCCAGAACTTATCCTGCTCACCAGCGCAGTGGGCAGAGATGGCGGCGGGTTTGGCGTCTTTATGAAATCCGAGTGGCAGGTCGCGTAAAACAAAACGCAGTTTACCCGTATCGATATATTGCTTCTTCAACTCTTTGTATGCCCCGACATAAAACTTTCTGCAGAACGGACATTGGTAGTCGGTAAACTCCACAATCGTGACCGGAGCTTTCAAGTCCCCGAGAATGGGATTGCCAAGAGTAGCAACACTGGCCGTGGTGGGCCTTGCAGGTCTTCCCCTGCCCTGGGGAGCCAATCCCCTCTTCTTGATCTGGTTCAACTCCTGGCGGATGGCTTTCAATTCTTTCAGGATGGCATCGCCCTGCTCTTTCGTGATGCCTTCGGCAAATGCCGTGAATGGAACAAGGCAGATAATGAGAGCCCACAAAATGATCTTATTCATATTCCTCCAATAAAAAAGGCGGGACGTTAAGTCCCGCCCTTAAAGTTTAATGCCAAGTGCGAATCCGCACCACAAGTGCCTTTTGCTACTACAGTTAGTCAGGCAGTCTTACTGACACACACCGCTTTGACAGACCTGTAATGTGGTTGTGCAATCCACCCCACCGCAGTTTGTGTCGGTGTCTGATGTCACACACACTCCACTGGTACAAGTGCTTCCCGCTAGACAAACACTGCCGCAAGCCCCGCAGTTATTATTATCAGTGTTCAAATCTGCACACTCGGTCGCGCTAGCGTTACAAATAGTCAAGCCCGGTTGGCAAGTTATAGCAGGTACACAAAGGCCAGAGCTATTACAAGAGCTCCCGGGGTAACCAGAGCAGGAAGTCCCTACAGACACGGGGATTCCACAGGCATCAGTACATTCTGTCGGTGTGACGGCGTTCTCATCCACTGAGCCATCGCAGTTGTTGTCGATGCCATCACCACAAATCTCGGGGGTTGCAATATCCCCTGCACAGACAATGGCACCACCCACGCAGGAAGTTATGCCGTTGGAGCAGAAGTCAGAGTCAGTGCCGTCACAAGCATCCCCGCTACCGAGAGCTAACTCATCCACCTGATCGTCACAATCGTTATCGACACCATCGCAAATCTCGACCGCGCCTGGGTAGATGTATGGATCGTTATCGTTACAATCAATGGTTGAATCCCATCCATCTAAATCTAGATCCACAGCACAGGGTTGTATGTTACATGCTTGAGTTTCTGTTAACGAAGGACAAGCCTGTCCACCATATGCAGACTGAACAATAATCGAACGGGTTCGGGTTGACGTGCCCCCACCGCAGCTAGCGGAACAGGCGGAATAAGGACTCCAGGCAGAAACCACGCAATCCACAGGGGCGGAAGTACACACGCCGCCTTCATCCACCGAGCCATCGCAGTTATTGTCGAGGCTGTCACAGACTTCTTGCGCGCCTGGATAAACGGCGGCGTTTCTATTATCACAATCCCCTTGAGCACCAGTGAAACCATCGCCATCCGCATCCGACAAACAAAATGGAGTGATGAAGGTGCCGACATTTGTGGTTTGCCCCTCTACAGTCACCACATTGGGCAGAGTTCCTATAACATTTCCGTTTAACTCAAAGACAATGGTGTGAGTGCCAGCAGGAACATGGCTAAAAGTAAAGTCACCATTAAAAGGTAAGCGAACGGAAAAAGACCGACCCGGAATATGGGCCAGCATCCCCAACCCTCCGGTTGGAATACAAGGGTCCAACCTTCCAGCTATTTCCGCGCCGTCAGCACCTGATGAACCCGTTGCCCCGTCTGCGCCATCAGCGCCTGCTGAACCGGTTGCGCCTGTAGCACCTGTCGGACCCGCTGGACCTGTTGCACCTGCGGGACCGGTTGCGCCTGTATCCCCCTTGGGGCCTGTTGCGCCCTGTGGTCCGATAGCGCCTTGTGATCCGGTAGCACCTTGTAGCCCGGTAGCACCTTGTGGTCCTGTTGCACCCGTAGCACCTGTATCACCCTTGGGTCCTGTTGCACCAGTCGGTCCTGTTGCGCCGGTAGCACCCGTTGGACCTTGACCACCCGTTGCGCCCGTAGCACCTGCCGGACCGGTTGCTCCCGTAGCACCTGTGGGACCTGCCGGGCCTTGCGGTCCGGTATCGCCTTGCGGTCCGGGGGTCAGTTCAATCGTATCGACCTGTTCCTGCAAAGCCTTCACCGCTTCGCGCAATCTCTTATTGCCCTTCAATTTATTTTTATCGTCATCATCGTCATCTTTATCCTTCTTCTGCGCAAACGCCGCGTTGGAAAAAGCCGGATCGGCAATCAATGCGTTACCGGTAAGACTGAAAACGAAAAATAAAAGTGTAAAGAGAGATACTAAGGTTGGCAGGCGTCGCATAGTTTTTTCCCCGTAAAAGAAAATCGTTCAGTTGAAATAAATAGCGAAGAAGTGGGGACGCTGGAAACGCCCCGCCTCAAATTTTGATGCAAAAGGTTAAAATTTATTGGCAGATAAAACTACCTGCAGTATTTATGCATGTCTGGCCAGAAGCACACGGGCTGACAGGCCCTGCACATTCATTAATGTCTGCTTCACATCTATCGCCAGTAAAGCCAGTCGGACAAGAGCATGTGTTGCCCTCTACACAGGTGCCACCATTTTGGCAAGAAGGAGTGCATTGAACTTCCTCTACAGCACCGCCTCCTATATCGATATCGGGAACGGAGCAATCCGCTCCCGTAAAACCAAATGCGCAGACACAACTACCATCCGGCGCACAGGTGCCATTACTGCTACAGGAAATCGCCGAATTACAGGTAGATAGTTGAAGAGAACAATCTGTCCCGCTAAAACCAACATCGCAGGTACAAAGTCCCGAGCCCGTATCACAAGAGCCGTTGTTGCTACAGTTATTCAGGCAGGACGACTGACATACACCGCTGACGCAGACCTGTCCAGAGACTGTGCAGTCCACCCCACCACAGTTTGAATCGGTGTCACAACCTTCATCCACCTGGCCATCGCAATTGTTGTCAATGCCATCGCCACAAGCCTCCATCGCACCGGGGTTCACGTTGGCATTAGTATCGTCGCAATCCCCGGAATCGCCTGGGTACGATGGTTCCAGGTATCCATCATCATCATTATCAAAACATTCATCACGATTGCAGGGTTCGACACTTTCTGTAATGGATTCTGTACCAGGATCAACTGGACAGGCCGCCCCACCATTTGAAGGTTGAACAAGAATCGTACGGGTTCGGGTTCGGACCCCTCCGCCACAGAAATGGGAACATTCAGACCACGCGCTCCAGTCAGACACCTGGCAATCTACAGGTGCAGAAGTACTACACACGCCGCCCTCATCCACCGAGCCATCGCAGTTGTTGTCGATGCTATCGCAGACTTCCGATGCACCCGGATTGACGCTGGCGTTACCATTATCACAATCCCCCTGTGCGCCGGTGAAGCCATCTCCATCCCCATCCCCGGAACAAAATGGAGTGATGAAGGTGCCGACATCTGTGGTCTGACCTTCCACCGCCACCACACCGGGTAGAGCTCCTATAACATTACCGTTTAATTCGAAAACGATGGCATGGGTACCGGCAGGGACGTGACTGAAAACGAAATCGCCACTAAAAGGTAAGCGCACTGAAAAAGAGCGACCCGGAATATGGGCCAGCATCCCCAATCCTCCGGTTGGAATACAAGGGTCCAGTCTGCCAGCTATTTCCGCCCCTGTTGGACCGGCTGAACCGGTAGCACCTGTTGCGCCAGTAGTTCCTGTATCACCTTGAGGACCTGTCGGTCCTGTTGCACCCGTTGCGCCGGTAGCACCTGTTGGGCCTGCCGGGCCTTGGGGTCCGGTGTCGCCTTGCGGTCCGGGGGTCAGTTCAATTGTATCGACCTGTTCCTGCAAAGCCTTCACCGCTTCGCGCAATCTCTTATTGCCCTTCAATTCATTTTTATCGTCATCATCGTCATCTTTATCCTTCTTCTTCTGCGCAAACGCCGAGCTGGAAAAAGTCGGATCAGCAATCAACATATTGCCGGTAAGACTGAAAATGAAAAATAAAAGTGTGAAGAAAGATACTAAGGCTGGCAGGCGTCGCATGGTTTTTCCCCTGTAAAAGAAAACCGTTCAATTTGGAGTAAGTAGCTTCGTGGGTGGTATGCGATGCACAGGATATTCCTATGCAGATACGAGTTATATAGCACCTAAGTTAGGTACGAGCAAGCTCAAAAAAAACAGCATTTTGCAGGGATAGACTGCCCTGAGTAGGGGGTGGGGAAATACTTTGATAAACCGCTCTTTACTAATATATGGATGGAGGTACCACTAGAGGAAGCTTGCAACCAAAACTCAACCCCCCTCTGTCCCCCCTTGTCAGGGGGGAGGCAAACAACAAGAACTCTTTAAGCCGAGAAACTCTTTACTCACCTAATAAAGCTGCCGCTCATTGCGTGTCGAGGCACTCGACCTAGGCGCCGAGGCTTTTGACGGTGTCTTCGATCGACATGGCGATGCAGGTGAAGATGGGTGTGTCTTCTTTTACATACTTGCTTCCTTCGGTTTCTCTCAACTCCTGAACCAGGTCGAGGAAGTCATCCGGGGAATTGGACTCGAAAGCCACCACAAACTCGTAGTCGTCAATACCGAAACTATAGGTCGTGTTCAGTTTGACGGAAGGATATTTGTTGCCGACAAAAATATGCTCGTCCATGATTCCCTGACGGGTGAACTGGGTCAGCAGGTACCATTCGCGCGTCTTGACGAAGGGGTAAATAAATAGATATTTCGCCTTGCCGGGAATGAGGTGCGTTCGGTCTTCCTCATGTTCCGGGTTGATGAAGTCCATATACATCGACCGCTTGGTCATGGAAAGGTAGCTATATGGCGTATGCAAATAGGCTCCCAAACCAGTCTGCATGAGCTGGGTAGTCATTTTCTGGAACTCTTCCATGCTGTAGGAGATGCGCCATGTCATGATATCGACATCACCACGCAACCCGACCATGGAATAACACAGGAGAATCATATCCGGACTGCTGTCATATTCCTCGAGAACATCAATGAACTCTTTCATGCTCTTGTCGCGTTCTTCTTTGGGCAGTCTGCGAAACGCGGGATCGAGTTTATAGAAAGTAAAACTGACGTATTGACGTTGGACAGGCGGTTCACCCCCATTAGCTTGCTGTTCTTCTGCCTTCTTTTTGCGGGCCAGTTCCATGGCTTCGCCTTCACGTTCCTGCCGGGCACGAGAAACCACACCATCATCGACCACCGCAAGACCTTTATCTTTGGCATATTGCTCAATGCCTCGCACCACACTCTTGCGCACAAAAAACGGCACGTTCGTCATGCGGGTCCGGGCCTCATCGGTCCATTCCAGCTCCACAGCAGGCATAAAATCTTCTAGCTCTTTATCGTCAATACTCATAAGTTTCTTCTCAATATGAAATGGGTTGTTGGAAACCGTCATTATATCTAAAACTGTTTAAAAATCAAACCCTCTTCGAGGCATAATAAACCGCCTCCCCCTGATAAGGAGACCTTTGCATAAATCGTCATTGCGAACGAAGTGAAGCAACCCAGCGAAACTCTGGATCGCCACGCCGCTTTGCGGCTCGCGAAGACGGCCCTGTGAGGCCTGGTTTGTCATGCTGAGGCTCTCGAAGCATCTCGCTATTCTGTTTGTTACGCAAAGCTCCCCCTGATAAGGGGCCACTAGGCGTGGGGCCAAAATGCAATAGCTTTAGCTGGCTAGTCGGATATTGTCTCGGCCCAAAAAACCCTTGTTCACTGGGTCCAGCGTCACGCTGGCGCCTAGCCCACTTCCGTGGGAGGGGATATAGCAACTGCTTTTTAAGCCGAGACAGCTCTTTGCTAGCCAGACAAACATATTGCCAGTCGGCCCCACGCCTAGTGGTGGCAAAAGCGCATCTCAGGGCCTAGATTACTGGGGAGGACAATATCAGGGTTGATGAGGAAACGGTCATGGACTCTACTGTCACCCTTTCGAACGCACAGAGTTTTATTGAGCTCGAAAATGAGTTTGGAGCTCGCAACTACGCACCTCTTGATGTCGTATTGGCCCGGGGCCAGGGCGTCTGGGTCTGGGATGTGGAAGACAATAAATATCTGGATATGCTGGCATCGTATTCCGCCCTCAATCAGGGCCATTGCCATCCACGCATCCTGACTGCCCTGATCGAACAAGCCAAAAAGCTTACCCTGGTTTCCCGGGCTTTTCGTACCGACCAGCTGGGTCCCTTCTATAAAGAAATCTGCGAAATGACCCACTCACATAGCGTCCTACCCATGAACAGCGGTGCCGAAGCAGTCGAAACCGCCCTCAAAGCCGCGCGCAAATGGGGATATAAGGTCAAAGAGATCCCCGAAAACATGGCTGAGATCATCGTCTGCGCCAACAATTTTCATGGGCGGACCATCACCATCGTCGGGTTCAGCACTGAATCGCAATATCGAGACGGATTCGGTCCCTTCGCGCCTGGATTTGTCACCATCCCCTTTGGGGATGCCGAGGCCCTGGAGTGGGCCATCACCCCCAATACGGTTGCCTTTCTGGTGGAACCTATTCAGGGTGAAGGAGGTATTATTATCCCGCCTGCCGGTTACCTGAAAAAAGTGCGCGAAATCTGCGATCGCCACAACGTCCTGCTCATCCTCGATGAGATCCAAACTGGACTTGGCAGAACCGGCAAACTCTTCGCCGAAGAACATGAGGGTATCGAGTCCGACCTCACCCTGGTGGGCAAAGCCCTGTCGGGCGGATTCTACCCCATCTCCGCTGTGCTCTCGAACAAAGAGGCCCTGTCCGTTTTCAATCCGGGTGACCACGGTAGCACCTTCGGCGGCAATCCCCTGGCCTGTGCGGTGGCCAGGGAAGCATTGAAGATAATTAAAGATGAAAATCTCATTGAAAATTCAATGGTTATGGGTAATTATCTCATTCAAAACCTGAATAGACTTTCCTCGCCGTATATCAAAGAAGTCCGAGGAAAAGGATTGTTGGTCGGGGTGGAATTGAAGAAATCAGCTGGCGGAGCCAGAAGGTTTTGTGAAGCTTTAATGGAAAAGGGCATCCTGTGCAAAGAGACGCATAAACACGTGATCCGTTTCGCCCCACCGCTCACCATCACCAAAGAAGAGCTCGACTGGGCCCTTGAACGGATTGAGCCCGTCCTCTGCCCGTAACCCCGCAAAAGCTTAGCCACCGGCGGCTCACCGGTCAGCCTGCTAAGGGTTAAAGGTGGGGATTGTTGCCAGCTTTTTCCATTTGTTGAAGTAGTAACGGATGTTACCCGACTTGGTGGGATAGATCTTTTCATACTTCACTTCCCCGCCCTCTTTCTTTTCGACAATCACGATTTTCTTATCCAAAAGCTGGGTGGATTTCGCCACATACAAAAAAGTATAGGGCTGGTCACGCGCTATCATGCGGTGTAGGTCGCGCGCCATTGCAACTTGTTTTTCTCTGTCATATTCCCGGCGGATTCTTGTTATCAGCCGGTCTGCTTGCGGGTTCTTATATCCCACAAAATTTAACTGGCGCGGACCCGCCTGGCTGGAATGCCATATCTGATACATATCCGGGTCAATGCCCATGCTCCACCCCAACACCAGCGCATCGAATTTGAGCGTGTTGACAAAATCTTTCAGGAATACGGCCCATTCAAAAAGCTGGGTGTTGCATTTTATGCCGATCTTACGCCAACTTTCTTGCACGATGGTGAGGATGTTTTTGCGGATCGGGTTGCCACTGTTGGTGATGAGGTTGAACTCAAAAATTTTTCCATTTTTCTCCAGCCAGCCATCGGCGTTCTTCTTCCACCCCATTCGGTTCAGGATTTCCAGTGCGGCATCCGGGTCGTAAGGCAGTGGTTTCACATCGGGATCGTACCAGTCGGTGATTTTCGGGTAGGGCCCTGTCACTCTTTCCCCTTCCCCGTACAGGATGTATTTAATAATGGGGTCGATGTCGATAGCCATGCCAAGGGCCACGCGCACATCGCGGTCAGCAAACAACGGGTTGCGCATGTTGTACCCTATATAGGAATAAAATAATCCTAGGTTGGAGAAACTCTGGTATTTTTCGTCCTTGGAAAACCGTGCCACCTGGTGTGGTTGTACGGAATAGTTATCGACCGCTCCGGCATAGAACTCCATCTCCTGAGTCAGGCTGTCGGGGATGATGCGCATGACATATTCTTCGTATTCGGGTGCGCCTTCCCAATAGTTTTTGTTGCGTTTCAGGCGTATCAGTTCATCGGTTTTCCACTCAGCGAACGTGAACGGTCCAGTGCCGATGGGGTGTCGGCCGAAGTTACTATCTCGCAGGGTGAAAGCCTCGGGCTCGCGCCCTCTTTCGCTCGCTTCGGCCAAGAGCCTTTCGCGGTTGAGCAAGTGTTCGGGCAAAATGCCCATGGCCCAGGAACCGATAGCTGGTGAGAACAGACGTTTGTAAGTAAAACGGATTTTATAGGGTCCCAGCACCTCGGCATTTTTCACCGGTTCGTAATCGGATTTTCGTGGTGAGGTGCCCTTCGGGTCCATGATCGACTCATAGGTGAACAACACATCGCCGGAATCGAACGGGTGACCATCGTGAAAAACCACATCTTTTCTCAGGTCGAAAGTGATCACCGGATTATGCTCAGTAATCGGCAGTATTTCTTCATAACGGGATTGTAACGCCGCCTGTTTTGCCGGGTCTTTTGCGCGGATGAATTTTTCATAGGGGAAGGTTGTAAAATATTCTTCCCCCAGCCATTTTTTGATGGGCACAAAGAAATCCTGATCGATTTTTTCGAGGGTGAATTTCAGGCGCGGCGGCTGGTGGACGGTGTAGGTGATTTTTTCGGGCTTGTCCTCCGAGTTCATAGGGGCAAGCTCGACTTCCACGGTTTTTCCAGGGATGACTTCTATGGAACGCAGGTTTTTAGTCCATGCCTTATTGCCCTCAAGCGCAGTGAGCAACGTGTCGGGCCAGTCCTGCACAGTTTGTGCGATACTACCGCCGGGCAAAAAGGCGACTGTGTTTACTGCAAGGGTGGCCTCTTCAAACTGGGTCCAGGATTCAGCCAGCCGGGGGCGGTACTTCAGGTTCTGGTCGAGGTCGATGAGACCATCGAAAACCAGGTCGTTGATGGAGCTGGACGATGTGTCGGCACTTAAGACAGGGTTCAGTATCTGCGCATCCCCACTGGAGCCCTGAACATATTTAACCAAACGAGCCGGATTGCCCACTGCCTGTTTATCGTAAGTAGGTACCCAGAAAAAAGATTGCAGGAGAAACAAACTCAGCGCGATGGGAAAATAGATAAGAATTTTTTTGACAATCATGATGAAATCATATCAAATCAATGAAGGAAACAGGGTTAATTTTCGCCCCAAATATGCCGATAAAAGGAGCAGATTAATTTCTTGTAACACTTTGTGTATCAACGCAAAGCCTGTTGGTTTTTAATGGGTTTTCCAAATCGGCCTGTTTCCTAAAAAAAATCTTGACTTGGTCTGGTTTTGACTATAGTTTGGGTCACCTTTTGAGAGGCTCCAATTGATGAGCACCTTTAAAATCAAAAAAAATTATAGTTAACCTTATAGTTCGTTTTTTTATAGATCATTAACCACTTAGAAGGAAAAACAAGATGGCAACATTAATCACTGACGAATGTATCAACTGTGGTGTATGCGAACCGGAATGTCCTAACACGGCAATCACCGAAGGTGAAGATTTCTATGAAATCGAAGCCGATCTGTGTACCGAATGTGTAGGGTTCCATGGCGAAGAAGCCTGTCAGGAAGTTTGTCCGGTTGACTGCTGTATTCCTGATGAAGATAAAAGAGAGTCGGAAGAAGAATTGCTGGAGAAAGCCGGCAAAATTCATCCTGATGATACTTTTCCGGCCTTGGAGGCTTTGACCAACGAGACTTCTCTTTTCCGCAACCCTGATCGGAAAAACGCAAATCTTTAATTCTGCCATAATCGGGCTCCGGGTTTTAATACCCAGAGCCCGTTTTTTTCTCCTGCGGAAATACAAGGGCGGAATTATGGTCCTTGACAACCGTGCCTGACATCAGTCATAGTCTAAAATTCATTTGTTATTACTGCGGGGTGGAGCAGCCTAATAGCTCGTTGGGCTCATAACCCAAAGGTCGTCAGTTCAAATCTGGCCCCCGCTACCAAATAAGACAAGGGTTTGGAGGCAACACGCTTCCAAGCCCTTTTTCTTTTCTACCTATATTTGCCCACTGTTTGCCCCCATTTCCATTTTTTTGCTGAATATGGGGGGTCTCCAAGGCATCTGGGAGGGATAGCAAGAGCCAACAAACTCCCCTGTTTTGCTCAATTATACTATAATCCCAAAACAGCTTTGTTTTCGTTTAAGGGGGTCTTAATGCGCTTAGAATTGATGGACAACTTAAAACGCTGGCGAATATATTTTTTCTTGGTAGTTTTTATTTTGTCAGGTTGTGGTGGAGGAAGTTTGAGAGTATCAATTAATTCAAACCCTCAATGGGCGACCCTTTATCAAGGGGATGAAAAATTGGGACTGACACCAAAAGAAATAAGATACGAAATTACCGAAAAGGATGAGCAACAAGGATACATGATAATTCCTGAAATGAGGGTTTTGTGGCTAAGTGGCGCTGAAGCTCATCACAGCTCAACCCAAATTCCGTTAGATGATTATGAAATCACATTTAAACGTCCCCTTGTTCCAGGACTTGAAACGGATGCCATGTATGAGGTTCAAAAGGACATATTAAAGGCTACGAAGGATAACGAACGAGCTATCAAGGAGGCGAAAAGTGCGGCAGAGGAGGCGAAAAGTGCGGCAGAGGATGCGGAAAGGGCGGCAGAGAGCACAAAATGGAAAATGGAAAGGGGTCCAAATCATTGCTCTCAAAGGTGGTCAAACGGTGTTTTGTACTGCAACTAAATAAAGTTTTGCGTATCCTTGGCAATCACAAGAACGAAGAGACATGTTAAACCCAGCCCCACCAAAGCCTCACCACCTGATCGCCCGAGACCAGAAGGGTAAGCATAATTGCTGTCATTAATTTATCTTTGGTGGTCATACGATCTTTGTCTCCAGTAATCTCAAGTAATATTCTGTGTGCTGTGTGTATTGGGTATTATTTTAACAGCCCTTGCTTGAGACAAGATACGCCACCCTGTAGATTGACGACGCATAATGCTTTCCCACATTTACAATGAAGAATATCAATTTCCTTTTCTAAGTAACCCCCTATTTCAGCGATTGCCGTATCAGAACAAACGCATCTTTCAGGAGCCTTTTCTGCAATTTCTTTTAATATCTCTTCGTGCCTTTTGGCTTCCAGTTTGACTGCTTCTTGCCGTTTCTGCTCTTTCCGTGCTTGTTGCTTCAACCGCTCATTTTTCCTTTCCTCTGGTGTCATTGCCTCCAGCATGTCCTTGTAGTTATCAAAAACTTTCCATTGTTTTTCTTTCTTAGTCGGTGTTTCCGCCCAGCCGTTAGTAGAGCAGAGCAGGGCAAACACCCCTATAAGCATTATTCCAATTATTCTCATACGCAGTACCCGCAATTTTATTTTATGATCCGATCCCATTTTCCCTCCTATCCCACTCCATCTTATAAAGCATCCCCGCCTCCTTCACCATCTTCCCAAGTATCTGATCATCCAAATCATCAGGCGGTATATCCTTGGGATTCAGGCACACGCCCTCATACTCCCCCGGCTTAGTTTCAGTCAGCTTGAAGGTGATACCGTTGATGGAGGTTGCTGTTTGTTGCTCTAAGTTTATTTTATAGGAGGCCATTTAAAGATAATCTCTCCCGACTTCCTCGATTAATTCTTTGATTTCATCATCGTCCAGTAACAACCATGCTCTCATACCATCACCCAAGCGTGAAGTGGGTAACCCTGGCAGGTATTTTTTTGGGTGGTAATCGAGTTTACTAACATAAACCCCAAGCGAAATTTTCTGGTATTCAGGCTTTAGCTTATCCAGCCAGTCAATAAATAGATTTTTACCTTTTTTAGAGTTACATGAATTACAACAATATACAGAGTTTCTATATGAGTCTTCCCCACCTTTGTCTAAAGGCTCCATGTGGTCAATTGAAAAACTTTCCTTGTATGGAGATAAAGGAAATGTTCTACCACAATACAAACAAAAATCTCTTTCGCTCCATAACGTATATTGCAGTTCATGAGGAAAAGTGAATTTTGGCCAGTCATCGCCGTATACGATTTTTAATTTTCTTAGTGTACTTATTTTTTCATCCTCAAGAATTTCTAAAAATGATTCCTTTTCTCGTTCTTTATAGCATTTAGAACAATACTTCCCTTTAGTGTTGTTGCTACCGGTTGCATCTATAAAATCTGACTTTGGTTTAGTTTCGTTACACCTTGGACATTTTTTGTGACTTTTGCTAACCATTTACTTACACCATTTATGAACCTTCTTCCCCCCGCCATATCTAACAGCCACACCAGCTTCAATCAGCATATCAGCAAGGTTCTCTCCATCGACAAACACATCTGCCGCTATCCTGAAATACTTTCCTCTTTCCATGTTCTTTAAGGTTATTCGCTCAGCATCCTTGAGAATATCAGCAACCTGATACGCCCCTAGATTTATAGACACCTTGTAAGGTAAAAATGGAATACCAAAACAAGGAGTTTATGATGCCCAAAGGAATACGTTACGCAGAAGAGTTTAAGAGGGATGCGGTTTCTCAGGTTCCAGATCGTGGTTATTCGGTT
>JABIAY010000020.1 GCA_018653085.1 Nitrospina sp. | reverse complement strand
TTGCAGTTATAAAAGCTCCCGGCCTTATTTAAGGAAACTACCGGTCGAAGGCCCGAACGTCCTGCAAGGCCCAGGGGAAAACGCGGGAGTCATAGACATTGGCGATGGCCTTGCTGTCGTATTCAAAATTGAAAGCCACAACCATCCCTCCTTCATCGAACCCCATCAAGGTGCCGCAACCGGTGTAGGCGGTATCATGCGAGATATCTTCACCATGGGCGCGCGACCCATTGCCTTGATGAATTCATTACGTTTCGGAGATTGGGAAGAACCCCGCACCCGCTTTCTGCTCAATGGTGTCGTCGATGGTATCGCCAGCTACGGCAACTGTACCGGCGTCCCCACCGTGGGCGGGGAAATCTATTTTGATTCCTGTTACAACGGCAATATTCTGGTCAACGCATTCTGCCTGGGGCTGGTCAAATCAGACCGCATCTTTCTCGCTGGCGCAGGCGGAGTGGGCAACCAAATCCTCTATGTTGGCTCCAAAACCGGACGCGACGGGATTCATGGTGCCAGCCTTCTGGCTTCTTCCGAGTTTGATGAAACCACAGAAGACAAGCGACCCACCGTGCAGGTCGGTGACCCGTTTACCGAAAAACTGTTGATCGAAGCCTGCCTGGAATTGTTTGAGTGCGACTGGGTGGTGGGCGTGCAGGATATGGGTGCCGCAGGGCTCACCTCGTCTTCATTTGAAATGGCTCACCGGGCCGAAACCGGGGTGTTCATGGATCTATCGAAAGTTCCTCTGAGAGAAGAAGGCATGATTCCCTACGAAATCCTGCTTTCAGAATCCCAGGAGCGCATGCTGTTCGTGATTAAACCGGGGCATGAAAAAGAAGCCTTTGCCATACTCGACAAATGGGGACTGGACGGGGCAATCATCGGCGAGGTGATCGAGGAACCCTGTGTGCGCATCCAGTTTGATGGCAAAGAGGTGGTGAACCTGCCGGTCTTTCCGGTTGTCGATGGAGCACTGGACCTGAAACGGGAAACAAAACGCCCTGAGTATCTCGATCAAGTGGTGCAGATAGACTTGACCGAACTTCCCGACTTTTCACATGGCGACGCGGCTTTGAAAAAACTTCTGGCCTGCCCCAATATCGCCAGCAAGGAATGGGCCTTTGAGCAATACGACCATATGGTGCGTCTGAATACGCTGGTTTTGCCCGGCTCGGACGCGGCTGTCCTGCGCGTGAAAGACACGCAAAAAGCGATAGCCATATCGGTAGACTGCAACAGCCGTTATTGCTATCTCGACCCCTATGAGGGCGCGGCTATTGCTGTTGCCGAAGCCTGCCGCAATGTGGTGTGCTCTGGCGCGAAACCAATTGGCCTGACCAATTGCCTGAATTTTGGCAACCCCGAAAAACCCGAAATCATGTGGCAATTCCAACAGGCGGTAGAGGGCATGGGCGATGCCTGCAGGTTTTTTGATATTCCGGTAGTCAGTGGTAACGTCAGCCTCTATAATGAGACAAAAGGGGATGCCATTTATCCGACTCCAACTGTTGCTGTTGTGGGTCTGGTCGAGGATCAAAAACAGATCATGACCCAGGGATTTAAAAAATCCGGGGATCAAATTGCTCTCATCGGTTTTACCATGGAAGAATTGGGAGGAACCGAATACCTGAAAACCATGTTTGATCGCAGTGATGGGAAACCTCCCGTTCTGGATCGAAAGCACGAGAAACAGGTTCAAGATTTTTGTCTGGAACTGATCCAAAAGGGTTTTATTTCTTCGGCGCATGATTGTTCTGAAGGAGGCTTGGCAATCGCAGTGGCGGAATCTTGTTTTTCGTACGGAGGCCAGACTTTGGGGGCCACACTCACACTGGAATCCACATTGAGAAATGATACGCTGTTATTCGGGGAAACCCTGTCACGCATTATTATTTCTTTTCCCGAAGAACGAACCAACGAAATCGAAGACTTGGCTATGGCGTTTCCAGTCGACTTTTCCCTGATTGGGAAAGTGGGCGGTTCTCATTTCACGGTAACGGTCAATGGGAAAGAAGTCATCAAACAGGAAGTTAATATTTTAAAAAATATCTGGAAAACCTCTCTGGGAAATTATGCTGGACAAGTTACATGAAGAATGTGGGGTCGTTGGGGTTTATGGTCACCCTGAGGCTGCCAATCTAGTTTATCTCGGACTCTATGCACTGCAACACCGGGGACAGGAAAGTGCGGGCATTGTCGCCAGCACCCATTCCAAAATGCGTCTTGAGGTGGGCATGGGTCTGGTCGCCGATATCTTTGACCCTGGCCGAATCCTGAAACTGCCGGGGCCTTTGGCCATCGGCCATAACCGTTACTCCACCGCCGGAAGAAGCGAACTGGTCAACGCCCAACCCTGCATGATTAACTATTCATCCGGGTCTCTGGCATTGGCTCATAACGGCAACCTTGTTAACGCCCAAACCATTCGCAAAGAACTGGGCGGCAAGGGAGCAATTTTCCAGTCCACCAACGACAGCGAGGTCATCGTGCATTTGATGGCCCAGTCGAAAGCCGAAACTTTCATCGACCAGGCCGCCGAAGCCCTGAGGCAAGTCAGTGGTGCCTACTCACTGGTCCTGATGACGAAGACGGAATTACTGGCCGCACGCGACCCACACGGGTTTCGTCCCCTTTGTCTGGGGAAACTCGATGGTGCCTACATCGTGGCTTCGGAAACCTGTGTCATGGATCTTATCGAGGCGGAATTCATCCGGGAGGTTGAGCCTGGCGAAGTACTCCTGATCAACGATCAAGGAGTCCAATCATTTTTTCCTTTTAAAAAAGTTGACACTAAACACTGCGTGTTTGAACATATTTATTTTGCGCGCCCGGACAGTTTTATGTTTGGGGAACATGTGTACACGGCACGCAAGGATATGGGCCGGGCCATGGCTCAGGAAAGCCCCGCCGATGTCGACCTCATAGTCCCGGTACCCGACTCGGGGGTTGTTTCGGCAATGGGTTTTGCCGAAGAGAGCGACATCCCCTTTGAAATGGGCCTCATCCGCAACCATTATGTCGGCAGGACTTTTAT
>JABIAY010000021.1 GCA_018653085.1 Nitrospina sp. | reverse complement strand
ATAGAGCGGTATTTCGTCTACGGTCTTGTCGTTCACAAAGAATTCCAAAGGTATGTCTATATAGTCATTATAGGCCAGCTCGCCCATGTTCACCGTCTTGGGATAGGTCTCAGTGATAAATACATTGTCCCCGGCATAGAGCTTGGCGTAGGCGCTCCTGGCGGTCCCTTTCCCTTTATTCCCTATCCGTACTGTAAGATTGATCATCTCTCCGGACTCGATCTTGCCGTTCATATTGTCGTCTTCGATCCCCACGTCCACGATATACATTTCCGGGTTCAGGTAGGCCTTGGTAGAAAACTGTAGCTCCACCGGGTCCGGCGGGAAGCCGTTGATCTCTTCAAAATCAAAGCGGAAGGTGTGGTCGCCGTCGGCAATGCCGATGTAGGCTTCCAGGGGGATATCCACGGAAACGCTCTGGCCCGGCGGTATTTCTTCGATGTAGGTATTATTGTAGTTCAGGTTGTCGGTGCGCTCCGGGGCGATCTTGGCCAGCACGCCTTTCCCGGGGCCGGCACCCGTGTTGGTGATGGTCAGCGTAATGGCTCCCGTTTCCATGGCATCCAGGAACTGGTTGCCGGAAGGTTCACTGAAGCTGACGCTGGCGGAAAGCGCCGGCGGGCGGGAGATGGCCTTCTGGGCCAGCACTTCTTCTTCCACCTGAAACATGGTCCGAAACAGATATGTATATTTATCATCTGAACCAGACGCGAGGTATTTCCCATCCGGGCTGAAAGCAACAGAATAAACAGAACTGTTGGCTTTGAAGGATTTCACTTCCTGGCCCGTTTCCAGGTTATAGATGCGGGCATAATAATCAGTTGAACCTGCCGCGAGGTATTTCCCATCCGGGCTGAAAGCAACAGACCTAACAGAACCGTTGGCTTTGAAGGATTTCATGGGCCGAAACTCGTGCTTGAACTCAAAGCCGCTGATGGGGTCGAATAATCTGAACTTTGCCAGGCCGATCTTGTCACCCACATCCACGGTCAGTACACCGGTTTTCTGTACCTTGTCCCAGTTCTTGAAAAGTGTCGCTGCATTTTTCTTGGCAATATTGATGGTCCGTTCAAAGCGTTCTTCCTGGTAGGCGTTATGCTGGATTACAATAGGCCAGGTCTCGTTATTGGCATCATACAGGTTCTTGTTCAGGGTTACCGTAATGTCGCTAGTTTCGAACATGCGACCCCGAAGGATGCTCATTTTTTGCCACAGGTCGTCCAGGTACTGCTTGCGCAAGCGGTATAGTTGGGGCATGGCCCGGCTCATGCGGCCTAAGTACTCCATGTCGCTTTCAAACACGTCCTGCTCCGCGAAGAGCGGGTTGGTGCGCTTCAGATCAGCGATCTTCTCCTCCACCAGCTTCTCGTTCTGGGCGATCTCTTTTTTCAGGGCATCGATCTGCTGCAGTGTTTCATCAATGGACTGGGCAAAACCAGCCCCGGTTAAAATTAACGTTGTGACAAGTATGAGTTTTTTCATAGCTGACTCCTAATAACTGATTAAAACTTTATCTTCATCCAGCGTCCGCAAGCCCGGGGTCTGCTCCCGGTCCAGCATGCCGGCATAGTTAGATACTTTCTCTTTTACATAATCACCCAGTTCGCCTACTGTAATCTGCTTATCGCTGTTGGTATCCGCTTCTCCGCGCATGCCTTTCATCAAGAAGTACGAAAACAGGCCGTGCTTCTTCTCCGGCCAGGCAGAGGATATTTCACTACCACTAGAAGCGGAAAAGACCGTTACGTTACGGGTGGCTGACTCATCCACTTCCATGAATACGGGCCGGGCATCAGCCAGTAGCATTTCATTATCGCGGTTGGCACCGGAAAAACAGGCATCCAGGAATACGGTTGTGGATTTTGCTTCGAAACTGCCTAGCTGTTCATAGAGTTTATCCATTTCATATCCTGTTTGGGATGCGTAATTCGGATCACCATCATAAGGAATCAAATAAGCCGTTTTTTTGTCCGGTGCGCCATGACCCGCATAATAGACGAATACGTTACTTTTACCTTTTGTGATGCGTTTTTCAATCCACCCTTTTTCGCCAAAAACTTTATTGAATTCCGCCTGTCCCACGTCTGTGTCCGTTTTATAATAAATCCTGTTTTTGGGTATCCCCAATATGTTTTCAAAATATTTCTTCATCCATTCAGCATCCCGCTTGGCAAAGGACACTCCGGGAACGTTCTTGTAGCTCTCAATGCCGAACACTATTGCCAGGTCATGCTTTCCTTTCCGCCCTGATGTGGGAATATCTTTTTCAATATCAACGGATACGGTGGCCACATCGGCAAATTCCATTGTTCCCATTTCCTGCCCTGATACAACCAACTGCTGGATGGTCTGCTGCGGTTTTTCCACTTCCAAATTTAAGGGAAATTTCCCCGTGGTGCTTTCTTCCGTAAAGCCGATGGAAACATCAATCGTCTTGCCCACAGTTTTTGCCGTATTAAAGGAAAATTCCAGGTCCTTGAATTCCCCGGGCTTCAGGGATGAAAAAGAATAGTCCTGCTTGCTATCCGGCGTAAAATAAACGCCCTTGGGCAGGTTGATGCTAAACTGCACGTCTTCCGCTGGGCCTTGTCCGCGGTTCTGAACTCTCGCTTGGACTTCCGTGGTGGTCTGGGGCCGGATCTCATTGCCTTCATTGGGCGTGTTGACACCAAAGTCCACCAGCTCCAGTCTGGGCGGAATAAAGGGAAACGTCTCAAAACTGATCTGAGCCGGATCAGGCGGAAAGCCGTAGCTCTCCGTGGCGGACACGGTAAACCGGTTTTCCATTCTTGTGACGGACTTGGACGCATTGATCTCAAACTCCGTTGTTTTTGTCTGCCCTGCAGGTACTTCTCCAATGATCTTTGACGTTCCGGCGGAAATATCTCTATTTGACGTTTCTGCATTCAGTTTTACAAAAACACCCATGGCGGATCCATTTCCGCTGTTGGTGATAGAGACTTTCACTTTACCCTTTTCTTCCGCATCCAAAAAGCCGTTGCCGTTGGGCTCTACAAAGGCCACCCGCATCGTAAGCTCCGGCGGAACAACAGATTTTTTGCCCGCAATCACCGGCGCGGCGGCAAGGTTTTTAGTGGGGCCAAATGGAAACCGGGAACCGGTAATGGGATGGATGGCTACCATGTTGAAGTAATCATACGTTCTAAGATCACGCTGCAGTCGTTTGTACCCTTCCACTTTTACGGATGAAAATTCCTTTTTAAAATCTCTGGCTACAGACCTTGGTACATTAACGGTGTAAGATTTTCCATTTATTTTAAATGGAAACGTATTATTCTCCGCATTGTAACGACCGAGAGTAGACGGGGTAAACTCCGCCGGCGACAAAGATTCTGCGATTTTGATCTGCAGCAGCCGCTCTTCTTCCGCGGCTTGTTCCGCTGCCAATCTTCCTTTTTCTTTCTTGCGGGCTTCTGCTTCTGCCAGCAATTGGGCGCGGATATCTTTTAACAATGCTTTCTGCCGTGCCACTCGCTGGTTGTATTCCGAATTGGTCTCAAATTCGTCCTGGGGTAGGAACAATTCCGGGCTGCGCTCCCGTGCAATGTCTTCCACACCTTTTATTTTTATGGTGCCGCTTACATTGTCCTGGCCATGGAGCATGCCTGCGCACAAACACATGACGATGGCTACAAAAGTAAATCGACGTTTTATTATAATCATTACAGGCCTCCTATTGATCACAATTTTATTAATGTGCAACACGTTCATTCTCATTACTTGCCTTACACAATTTTGAGTATTTTTGGATTTTTTTTAAAATCACGAGAACAGGGCTGGACTCCTCCATTTGCATCATCATTTGAATCCCTTCAAACAAAACAAGCGAAAAAGAGACTTGCGAAAGAACCAAACGAAAGCCGTTGTTGTTATTCCTGTTGTTCGGATTGTTCCTGTTGCGATTGGCAACCCGACAGTTGTTGTCGTTGTTGTTCCAATTGCCACCGCGAAGAACGCGTCTGGTTTTCTGCCTATCCTCATTGGTTAAACACCAATTTTCTAAAAATATCTTTTCGCAATCGATACGTGTCACCATAGTTCAAATGCGATACCCAACTTTGAATAGATTGACCAATCTCATCCATCCCCTTCAACCCATTTTTATAATCATCCTGTAAATCTTTCATGCGTCTTCTTGCCCGTCTCAGGTTATCACTTTTAACACGAATTTTATTAGGAAATATCCTGAAACCCAAGAAATTTTCCCCATACTTCACACGGGTTATCCGGCTTTTTACAGGGTGGATACGAAGACGGTATTTTTCCAATTTCATTTCAATTTTTTGACGAAGTTTCTTCAAAAAATGCTTATCATGGCTGAATATGGCAAAATCATCTACGTAACGAACGTATTTTTTTATACCCAATTCATCTTTGATAAAATGGTCTAATTGGTTCAAATAGATATTTGCAAAAAACTGGCTTGTTAAATTGCCGATGGGCAACCCTTTTTTTCTTTCAAAAGGTGTAAAAAGATCATCACCTTCAAAATATTCATTTGCGGGTATTTGCGGATTGCTATTGTCAATGATCAAATTAATCAACCATAACGTGTCTTTGCATTTTATTTTTCGGCGAAGAAGATTCTTTAAAATTTCATGGTCAATGGATGGAAAATATTTTACAATATCACATTTCAAGACATATTGGCTTGAACGGAAATATTTAATAAACCTGTCTAATGCCTTATGTGTCCCTTTTTCTTTTCTGTTCGCGTAAGAATCATAAATAAAACTCTTTTCAAAGATGGGTTCAATGACATTACACAAAGCGTTGTGAACAACCCGATCCCGATAAGGGGAGGCGGATATCATGCGTTTTTTCGGTTCGTATATTTCAAACGTTTTGTATTCCCCGGGCTGATAGGTCTTCTCCATTAGTTCGTTCCGAATATCAAATAATTCCGCTTCCAAGTCATAATTGAACCGTAAAACGTCATCTTGAAATCTCTTACCTCTTTGAGCTTTACATGATGCAAACAATAGATTATCAAAATCTATAATATTCGACCATAAATTACCGACTCTTTTCATTAGTATCCTTTATGCTTAAAACCCACTTTCCAAGAAGAATACCAATTTCGTTCACTGATTTGGAAGCAAATTGATATCGTTTCCTGTCCCAAAGGTTATCAGACAAAATTAACCGTTGATAAAAACGCACTATTTCCAATCCTACATTTGCCTGTTCCAACAATTCTATCTTTTTTCGGCTTCTATATTTTGCCTTAATCAAATCTTCCAGCACGTCATACAGCCTGTTCAATAATCTGTCTCCTATGGTATATTTTTTATCCCGGGGCAACCGATTGATTATTGGGCTGACCCATATCAAATAATCATACAATTTCTGTATAACTAATAATTCACCGGCTTTTTCCAGTTTCTTCATCTTTTATTTTCAAAATATTTTCTAATTCCGCTATCGCGAAATTGGGGGATAAGGGGGCTACAAGTCCTGCGAAAGAACCAAACGAAAGCCGAAGTCGTAATCCCTGAAGTTCGGATTGAGCCTGTCGCGATTGGCAACCCGACAGAAGTAGTCGGAGTTGAACCAATAGCCACCGCGAAGAACGCGATATTCTCTTGAATTTGAGCCCTGCGGGTCAGTCTGCGATGAACTTGAGTAATCGCCATACCAGTCCCAACACCATTCCCATACATTTCCGCTCATGTCATACAAGCCCAGTTCGTTAGGCTGTTTCTGTGCCACAGGATGGGACTTACT
>JABIAY010000033.1 GCA_018653085.1 Nitrospina sp. | reverse complement strand
GCCCATTTTTCCGGCATGAGCTTGCTGTTGTTTTGGGTCAAGGACTTTAAACTCGCCATCAACTGATCTACTTCTGCAATACCGCTTGACTGCTCAAGAGGAATGGAGAGAACTCTTTTTTTTCTCAGCTTGCGTTCCAGGTCTGATACTTCGCGCGTCGGTGGAAAATTAAAACCAAAAAAAGGACTCTGGATGATTGAAAGAAAGGTGCCGACTGGAACCGTGGGGTTTTTCGTGGATGCTTTTACGCTTAACAGGTCCAGTGCCAGTTTGATCATGGGCTCCTGGGACAAGGGAGGAGCTAACGAAATGTTAAAGGGCAAGTCCTCTTCGTCCAGGCTGAAAATAGATTCAGGAACCAGTTCCGCCGCCAACTCGCGTTTGAGCAATGTGCGGTATTTTTCCAGTTCGGGGACCACAATACCGATACGTTTTCCCGGTTGAAATATTGATCTTACCCAGCAGGCGCAGGCCTGGGCTTCGCCCTGGCGGTGTTCATATTCTCCGACCGTTACGTTTTCGTCATTTAGCTCTTCCCTTTTTTGCGCAAGAATTTCAGGGTCCGGTACCGGTGACATGAAATCAACATCGGCTCCCTTTTCGCGCAGGAAGTTCAGGAAAAGTTTTAATTGCGGACTCTGTTCTTCAAATCCCATTACCCTTATTGAGTGCGGGACAGGTATCTCTCCCTTCTGCATGGAATTTCTCACTGCATCCATAAGCATGCAGGGGGCTAATGCTGAAGAAAGGCGGCTTTCAAATTTTCTTATCCATCTCAGGAAGGCCTTTGACTCTTCGGTCTGTTCATAGAGTTTGGCATCTCGTGGCAGGCGGTACTCATGAATCAGGGAAAAAGCCTTGCTGGTTTGGCTGGCGACTCCCTGCAAGTGCAGGAGGTCCAGTCTACTTGCGTCCTGGTTTATAATTCCTTCCCAGATTTTTTCGCATTGCAGTTCACTGAGCAGATATTTCGAGGGCCATGACGCGAGCCACACATCACGCAACCAGGATGACAAGGGGAGTATCGGTGGAGTTTGCCAGGCTTTCTCCCCGGCCTTTTTCTTTTGCTCATCATGTTCAAGCAAAAGCCAGCGGGCCAGCCGGGCATTGACGGTCAGGATGAGTGGAGTCTTGTTCATGTACAAAGGGAAAGTTTAGGGGAGGAGTTTTAGAATATCCCGAGACTCTTTGACAGGCTCAGGGTGACAAGCCAACCCCCTCAATACCCCTTCGGGGCACAAGAGCTATGGTTAAATATCACGTCCACCTTATCAGGGGGAGGATCATTAAAGTGTTGCGCTTGAGTACTCGGTCCGCTTTATGGGCAATGCAGTGCTGGCCGCACGCCTAGTGCTAAGGAGTAGCCTGAACCCAGACTTCGCCTTTGGTGGTGGTTTCGCGTTTCCAGATTGGAGTGGTGCGCTTGAGTTCTGCGATGGCCCACTCACAGGCCTTGAAGGTTTCCCCACGGTGTTCTCCCGCCGCAACGATCAAAACAATGTTCTCACCGATTTCTATGGGGCCGATGCGGTGAATGATGCTCATGTCAATGATGCCAAAATCCTTAATGGACTTTTCCCGAATCTCTGCCAGTTTTTTTTCCGCCATTTTCGGGTAATGCTCGAAATTAAGCTGGCTGATATTTTCACCCTTCGAAAGTTCTCTGCCGGTTCCCAAAAAGGTGGTGATGCCGCCAATGTTGCGCGAAACTTTTTTCATCGCTTCGATTTCATCGGTAACGGAGAAATCTTCCAGCTGGATACGTATTTTAGAGTCGGTCGTGGTGCTCATGATAGTGTCCTTATTATTTTGCTCCGCCGGAGAACGGGGGAAGAAATGCTACCTCATCGCCATCGTGGATAACGGTGTCGACAGAGGCCATTTCCTGATTGATCGAGATCAAGACTTTTTTCTCACGGATCATCTCTCCCATTTTCGGCGTTGTTTTAGAAATGATGTCACTCAACTGGTCCAGGGTAATTGGATTTTCAATATCCAAATGATCTTCTTCTTTTTCGGCAATGGATTTGAGGCTGGCAAAATATTTAAGCGTTATCATTTCCCGGCCTCTACTGCTTCTTTATCAAAGGTTCCCGATTTGCCGCCGGATTTATGCACCAATCCGATATCAGTAAAATACATGCCCCGGTCAACGGCTTTGCACATGTCGTAAATGGTGAGCACAGTCATGGAAACCGCAGTCAGGGCTTCCATTTCCACCCCGGTCTGGCCGGTCACTTTGACTGTGGCATTGACAGTGATGGAACACAAACCTGCCTCAGGATCGGGGTTTATCTGAAAACTAATGTCCACGCCGGTCAGGAGAAGAGGGTGGCACATGGGAATGACTTCATGGGTTCGTTTTGCTCCCATGATGCCCGCGACTTGCGCGACTGCCAGCACATCGCCTTTTTTGATCTGCCCCTCTTGAATCAGTTGCAGAGTTCCCGGTTGCATATGCACAACTCCGGTAGCCACGGCTTTACGGCAGGTATGGTCCTTGTCGGACACATCGACCATACGGGCACGCCCTTCTTCATTAAAATGCGTCAATGGATTGTTCATGGGACCAATTGTACAGCAACCCGGGGGTACGCTCAATGGGATTTCTTTTTGCCCGGTTCATAGAGGCCCAGGATATTTCCATCAGGATCCTGAAAACGGGCCAGTTTGCCGTAGGAATGGATTTCTATGTTTCCGAGCAATGCGGTGTCCAGCTCCTTCAACCGAAATACAAAGCCTTCAATCGGCTGGGCAAGAAAATAAACGATGGCCCCGGCTCCAGCATGGGAAGAGGAAGTCTTCTGCAAAGCCAGTCTTTGTCCGCCCATTTCAAACTCTGCCCAATCTTCTCGATGAAACAGGGGTTCTTTTCCCAGCACCTTCTGGTAGAATTTCACAGCCCTGTCTAAATTTGTAACCGGATAGGAAATAAACGCGATTTTTGCCTGCATGTCGGAAATCCTGCCTTATATATAATGATGCGATTCGGAGTCTAACACTTGTCACTGTTCAGTATAGGGCTGGTTTTGTTATCCAGCCTTTTGCATTCTTTCTGGAATATATTGACCCAGACCAGCAAAAATTCCCAGTATTTTTCCGGTTTGAAAGGAATTTGGGTCATGATTATGGCCCTGACTGCCTACGCAGGGTTCGGAATGGTTCCCCTGAGTGATGAAATTATTTTCTGGGGCATTCTTTCTGGCATTTTGCATGGGGTATATATACTCTGCCTTTCCCGGGCTTATTCAACAGCGGATATTTCCTATGTTTATCCTATCGCCCGATCCGCACCGGTATTCGTGCCGGTTTTTGCCTGGTTGTTTCTTGAGGAGCATCTGACTGTTGCCACCTTTCTGGCGATAGGAATCATCCTGACAGCTATTTATATTCTCCATTTTGAAGGCCAGGTGGTGCGGGGATTTAAAAACCTGTTAGGGGCTCTTAAGCATCAGGATTTACGTTGGGCTTTTTACACGCTGGCATTGGTGGTCAGCTACAGTCTGGTAGACAAAAAAGGAATGGATGCCTTTTTGAGTTATTTCCCGGATCAGCCCTTCGTCAATGGGGTCACCTTCTTTTTCATCGAGGCGACGATAGGCTTTTTTCTCTGCAACGTGTACCTTTTTGCCAAACACCCGGCAAAATACATTTTGCAAACCTGGAGAGAGGAATGGAAAAAAGCCTTGCTTGCCGCAATTGCCACTTTGGGTTCGTATGGCCTGATCTGCGTGGTGCTTCAGTTCGAGGCACTGAGTGCGATTGTTGCCCTGCGTCAGGTCAGC
Source organism: Nitrospina sp. (assembly GCA_018653085.1). Taxonomy (GTDB): domain Bacteria; phylum Nitrospinota; class Nitrospinia; order Nitrospinales; family VA-1; genus LS-NOB. Next base: position 59,768 of record JABIAY010000033.1, on the reverse strand, counting down.
GTATTGATGGTGGTCTATTGGGGATGCTGGAAACTTAAAGAACCGTTTGGTGGGCAACGCCTTTTGGCGGGAGTGCTGATCCTGATTGGCATATTCCTGATCGGCAGTAATTCTCATTCCAATTAACTAGCCCGGATATTGCATGAGCAAATAAGTAAGAAGAGGACTTAATCTTTATATATCCCCCTCATCCTAGCCTTCTCCCTCCAGGGGAGAAGGGACTTTTTGCTTCCTCTCCCTTGAGGGGAGAGGATTGAGGTGAGGGTGGTTTAATAGGGTTTTCAATCCGAACACAAAAATACTCATGCAATATCCGGGCTAGAGCTACAATTGTTATCGACAGTAATACCCAGCCTCATTTCTTTGAAAACTGTCTGATAAATAAAATCAACTGCCATACATCCTTGTCTTTCAGCTTGCTATAAGTATACATTCCGGTATTGGCGGAGCCATTTTTGATGACCCAGAATAATTGTCCATCCGGAATTTTATTCATCATCGGGGTGCAACTGAAATTTCGCGGCGGCGGCTCCAGACCTTTTGCCATATCTCCTTTTCCGTTGCCCAGGACTCCATGGCAACGAACACACCCGAGTTCTTTACGCACCTGAAAAAACAACTCTTCTCCGGCGGAAATATTTTTGCGTGTATTGCGAAGAGGATTCTTCTTGTTATAGATATTTTTAGGGGCCTTCAGGGTCTTTCTTGGCTGAGGACAATCTTCGCTGGCACGGGCCAGATCAGGAACAAGTAAAGTTCCAATCACAAAAAAAACTATAATGAAGGTCAGCCTTATACAATTCATAGCCACTCCCATTCAGACCACACTCTAAATTTTGTTAGCATAGTAAATTGTATCCATTATACTTACATCGGGAGTTTAGTCCAATGTTGGGGCTCATTGTGATCCTTAACGGTAGGCAACCGATTTTTAAATGTGAGTGTGAGATTAAAAAAAATTAACCCTGCCATGGCGCAGAGCTGGATATAATAAAACGAATGTGAATATTTACTGATACTTTCAGGCCTCAAGGCTTTTGAATTAATGGAATTGGAGGTTTTTTGTGGATCGGATTACAAAATTATTTAAAACCGGGTTGCTCTTGGTTTTATGGATCGCATTTTTTGTTTCTGCCGCCGAAGCGGTAAAGGGAGATAAACGGAAAACCCAGACTCTTTCCATGGAAAACGGTCTGGATGTTCTGCTGGTTTCTGACCCGGATGTGCATCGTAGTGCCGCGGCCTTATCAGTTGGTACCGGTTATTTATATGACCCGAAAGAAAAAGCGGGACTGGCTCATTACCTGGAACATATGTTGTTTCTGGGGACAAAAAAATACCCGGAAGTGGGTTCCTATAAAAAATTTCTCGACTCGCATTCGGGCGGATCCAATGCCTACACCTCAGGAAACATGACCAACTATTTTTTCCAGGTATCGCATGATGGGTTCAATGATGCTCTGGATCGTTTCAGTGATTTTTTCAAGGCTCCCCTGTTCGATAAGACCTATGCGAAGAGAGAGGTCAAAGCCGTCAATAATGAACACGAAAAAAACAAACTCAATGATAGTTGGCGCGGAAACTTTGTAGCGAACCTCATGGCAGAACCGAACCACCCTGTTGGCAATTTTGGCACAGGTAACCAAAAAACTCTGTCCGGGGACAATCGCCCTGCGCTACTCGAATTTTATAAGCGTTATTATGCGGCTTCCAACATGAAGTTGGCCCTCATCTCCAATATGCCGATGGAAATTCTTTCCGGTGTGGCAAAAAAATATTTTTCGGATATACCCAACCGGCCCGTCAAGGCTCCTGCGCTATCCCCTGAATTCAGGAAACCGCTTGAGGGACAATATCGATTGCTGAAAATAAAAACCATCAAGGATGTGCGTTCGTTGGAAATTGATTTTCCCACCATACGCCTTAAAAACCATCAGGCCAGCAAGCCGGCTTCTATCGTAGGGTCTGTGTTGGGGTATGAGGGCAAAGGCTCCCTGCTCTCCAAGTTGAAAGAAGAGGGGCTGGTTTTAAGCCTCAGCGCAGGAGGGGGAAGCAGTCACCCGGATATCAATTCGTTTGGTGTCAACGTTTCCCTGACGGAAAAAGGGTTGAAGGAATATGAACGAATTCTTGAACTGGTTTTTGCCCATATTCAGATGGTGCGTGAGCATGGGTTTGAGGAATACTCTTTCAAAGAGACCCAGGCCATGGCCCAGATCAACTTTGATTGGAAAAATCCGAGTGAAGGCATGGGGTTTGTCGCCGGTAAAGCCGGGTTGATGCAGAACTATAAACTCGATGAAGTGGAAACACTTCCTTCCCTTTATACAGAATATGAACCTTCTGCCTATAAAGCAGTTCTGGATACATTGATTCCTGAAAACGCAATGGTGGTTTTGAGCTACAACTCTGCCGATACCGATAGCAAAGTGCCGTACTACGATGCCGAGTATTCCCTGAAGAAAATAGGGGGAAAGGCTTTCAAGAGGTTATCCCATCCCGCAAAAGTGGACGGTATTTTTTATCCCGAAAAAAATGACTTCATTCCTTATGACCTGAAATTAGTCGAGGAATACCCACATCTGGTGAAGGATGACGCATTGGCAAAAGTCTGGTTTAAGTATGACCATCGTTTTAAACAGCCAAAAATAGCCCTGACCTTCAGAATAGAAACTGCAAAAGTTTATCGCAGTCCTAGAAACCTGGAACTTGCAAAGTTGTATGACGCCATGATGCAGGAAGGCTTGAATGAACTGGTGTATCCCATTCAAATGGCGGGATTGTCTTATGGCCTGTCCATACAAAAAAAAGGAGTGCTCCTGAGTCTTGGCGGTTATTCAGAGCGCATTGGCGATTTGATCAAATTGGTGACCAGGAACCTGAAAGAAGTGAAAGTGGATGAACAGAAATTCGCTAATATTAAGGAAGCCATGATACGCGGATTGAAAAATAGCAAACTCGGTCAGGCCTATTCACGTGGTGGGTATTACAACTGGCTGATGCTTCTCAAGGATCAGTATACGGAGGAGGAAAAACTGGCGGCACTGACCGCAATCACTTTGGATGATGTCAAGGCCTACGCCAAAACACTTTATGAGAAAGTGTATATTACCGGAATGATTCATGGTAACTGGTCTGATAAGGAAGCCATGCAAAGTGTGGATAGCCTGCTATCTGCTTTGGGCAGTAAACCACTGCCTGAAAACGAGCGGTTCGAACAGGTGGTGGAAGTCATGCCTCAAGGAGAACGGTTCCGCTTTAGCCGGGAGGTGGCGGATAATAATAATTCGCTAGCCTATGCTATTCAGGTTGGCGAGAAAGATTTTTCTCTTTTGGCCAAAGCCTCGATGATAGCTTCTGTTGTAGAAAGCGATTTTTATACCCAAATGCGCACCAACCAGCAGTTGGGATACATTGTGTGGAGTTTTAATCAGCGCATTGAAGATAGAATCTTTTTCCGGTTGGTGATCCAGTCTTCTACTCATGGTCCTTTTGAATTGAGCAAACGGGTCAACGCCTGGATGGCGAGTACTGAAAAGCTTTTTTCAAAATTGACCGACCAGGAGTTTGAAAGGCATCAGCAGAGTTTGATCGTTGCGCTGGAAAAGAAAGGCGACAGCATCGGTGCGATTGCCGGAGATCTTTACGCTCTTGCCGCAGATGAAAAGGGCGACTTTCGTTTTAAAAAGAAGTTGATCCAGGCGGTGAAGGACCTCAAAAAAGAGGGTGTCGCCAAAACGGCAGGAAAAATATTTCGTGATGATAGCACTCCCCGGCTGGAAGTGTTAATGCGAGCCAAAGGCAGTAAAGAAAAAGTGCCGGAGGGCGTCATTACAGAAACCAAAAAATTTAAAAATCAGCTGAACTAGTTTTCGCTCCCCGAAGGGGTAAAAAAGCAAATCCCCCCAACCCCCTTCGTAGAAGGGGGAGCTTCAATGGACCCCTCTTTTTAAAGAGGGGCTGGGGTGATTTAGAACCCTTTATGCGACCTACGGACTGGAACGCAACTATGAAACTCGGAGCTATTTTTAAAAGAGGGGCCAATCTTCTCAAGCTGGGGGTTGCCGCAAGAAAGTTGCGCAAGTCCACCACAGAAGACCAGCGTCATTGGGCGCAACACTACCTCGTTGAACTACTCGGTCAGTCACGCGGACTGCCCACCAAGATCGGCCAGTTCATGACCATGGACTCCGACGATCAGGCTCTCAGGGAATCTCTCAACAATTCCCTGGAACCCATGTCTTTTGAAGAAGTCGAGGAACTGATCAGTCAAGCCTACGGTAAATCCACGGTTTTTAAAAAACTGGAAAAGTCCTGCAAGACCGCATCGCTGGGCCAGGTGCATTTTGGCAAGTTGAAGGATGGCACTGAAGTCGCGGTGAAGGTGCAATATCCCGGCATAGCAAACACGGTGGAAGCGGAGATGGACCTCATGGGCTGGTTACCCAAAGTGGGACCGGTGGCAAAATGGGGATTCAAGATGGATGGCTACCGCGATGCTTTCTGGCATAACTTCAGTGAAGAACTGGATTATCGCATTGAAGCGAAGCATCAGGAAAACTACCGCCAGAAAATTCCGCCGCTGGAACGCATTGTGGTTCCCGAAGTCATCAGCGACTTGACCCAGCCGACTGTGCTGGTACAAAAAAAGGAAGAGGGCTTCAGTCTGGATAAAGCCGAAACCATGATGCCCGAGCAGAAGCAGGCTATGGGCCGGTTACTGCTCCAGCATTATCTGCATATGTTGTTTCGGCACGGGTTTGTCCATGCCGATCCGCAACCGGCAAATTTTGCTTTCCGGCAATATAAAAAAAGTTATTTCCAATTAATTATTTACGATTTCGGCAGCGTTCTTGAGATCCCGGATGATACCCGGCTGGCACTTTTAAGAATCATCCTGGCTCTACGTGAGCGGGAGCATCTGGACCCGTTGACCTGTCTTTCGGCTCTGGGTTTTGATTCGGAAAAACTAAAAGACCTGCGCCCGACTCTTCCGGCCTTGATGTCCGTTTTGTTCGAACCTTTTCTCATCGAAGCTCCTTACGATGTTAAGGAATGGAGAATGAGCGAACGCTTTGACCAGATAGTGGGAGATATGAAATGGTGGTTCCGCTCTGCCGCGCCTCCCAAACTGATCTTCCTGATGCGGACTTTGCATGGCTTGACCGCCATGTTGCGACGGCTGGATGTTCCGCTCCCCTGGCAGTTCATCATGGACCAAATACTGTCCGACATTTACCCACAGGCGAGGGCATTAACCTTGCCGGAAGTGGAGGGCGACTCCAAAAGTCCGGCATTTGATTCCATGGCCCGCTACCTGAAAGTTCATGTGGTGAAATCCAATGGCAATAAGGTCAGTCTCACCATGCCGGGCCGATGCGCCGATGATATCGAATCGATTATGGACGAACCTGTCAAAGAATCCATCCAACGACAAAATATCGATTTGCAATCCATTCAAGACAAAGCCCGAAGATCAGGCTTCATTCCTCAGACCCTGTTTGAACTTCACGATGAAGAACGTGACATGAAAGTCTGGTTGGAGTAGTAACTACCGATATTCCCCTGCGGGACATTGAACTAGTCGAGGATACTGCCTTCTGCCTGACCTCGGCTCTATTTCCCATACGGGCGATGCCCGGATTGACTTTTCACGCCTACTGTGTGACCTTAGTCAGACTATCCATTACAGATCAAAGGTTTTGAGATTGAGAGGGTTGTCCCATTAATGAGAGAGGAACATCATTTTGGACTCTGAATATAAAACAAAGCGAGTTGTAGTGATTGACGATGCTCCAGTCGTCCGTGAAGTCATTGTCAGGAATCTCAAAAAAATCGGATTCGCCGAGGATAACATCTTCGAAGCAGAGGATGGATTGGATGGAGTGAACTTGCTGCGATCCGAGAAGGTTGACCTGATTATTTCCGACTGGAATATGCCAAAAATGGATGGTCTGGAATTGTTGCGAACGATAAAAGATTATCCAGAGTTAGCGGCGATTCCTTTCATAATGATAACCTCGGAAAGCGAAAAGGAAAAGGTGGAAGAGGCATTTAAAGTCGGTGTCAACCAATATATATGCAAGCCTTTCAAACCGGACTATTTTAAAGAGAAAATTCAACAGACTTTAGGGAAGGATTTATATGGTTCCAAGCAGGTGATGGTTGTGGATGACTCATCTGTGATCCGTAAAATTGTCGAAAGGCTGTTAAAGCTGCTTGGGTTTGGTGGATTTAATGTCCTTGGGGCGGAAAATGGTATAGCCGCATTAGCGATTCTGAATGAAAAAAAAGTGGACTTGATCATCACCGATTTGCATATGCATGAAATGGATGGAATTGAATTCGTCAAAGAGGTCCGGCTCAGTGAAAAAATCGACCTGATTCCCGTCCTGATGATCACTTCCGATTACAATACAGACAAAATGCTGGAAGCCTATGATGCCGGAGTCGATGAGTTCATGCAAAAGCCTTTTAAAGCAGTCGACCTGGAGGAAAAAATTAAAGTGCTTTTTAACCAGTAGGAATTTCTAAAAAGTTTCGCACGCCTGCCTCGAAGTAAAATGAAGGATAAACCCGAAAAATATAAAATCGAACTCATAACCATTATTGCGCTGATGGTTATCGTAGCGGTATTCATTGTGGTGCTGGTGTTCCCGCAATTATAACCGGCGAGCCGCCGGTGGCAGGTAGCAGGAACTCGTCAAGCCGAGATAACTCTTTGCTCGCCAGCGAAAGAGGCGGCACACTGGCCCCACGCCTAGTGGAGGAAAAATGAAAATATGGGTGGATGCAGATGCTTGCCCCAGGCCGGTCAAAGAAATTTTGTTTCGTGTGGCGGACAGGACAGAAATAACGGTGACATTGGTCACTAATCAAGGGTTACGCATACCGAGTTCCGCTTTTATTCATTTGATTCAGGTCGGGCAGGGAGCAGATGTTGCCGATGATGAGATTGCGAAGAAATGCGAGGCCGGGGATTTAATCATCACCGCAGATATTCCACTCGCCGCCCGTGTTGTAGAAAAGGGGGCACTGGCTCTCGATCCGCGTGGAAAAGTTTACGATAAAAATAATATCGGGCAGATATTGAGTATGCGCAACTTCATGGACGAGTTGCGCGGTAGCGGCGTAGAAACCGGCGGCCCTGCTGGTTTCGGCCAGAAAGAACGCTTCAAGTTCGCCAATGAGCTGGATAAATTCATCGCCCAGCGATAACCATGCAAGCCGAAACCCTTTTAACCACAGATGTACCCGCTTCGGGGTACGGTGGTCAGGTGTGAATCATAGTCAGGAGCATTTTGAACTTTTGTGGGGCGTGTACCGCATGGGGAATGTTGGCAGGCATAATGATCAGCTCTCCGGTTTGGATTTTAGTTTTTTGACCACCAATGGTTAATTCTGCCTGACCATCCAGAATTTGTACGACTGCGTCAAAGGGGGCGGTATGTTCGCTCAACTCCTGACCTTCATCAAAGGCAAATAGGGTGAGGGTGCCAGTTTTTTTGTTGACCAGGGTTTTGCTGACCACCGAACCCTCGGCGTAGGAGATGTGGTTTTTTAAGTCCACCGGCACTTCTTTTTTTAATTCGTTTTCATCGTTCATGGCCGTTCTCCGACGGAGTTTTTTGGAAGGTCGCTCACAATAAAACTATTTTCAGATTAGCGTTTTTTTAACTTTCATAACATAATGATGTATTCCCTGGGCCGCTTTCTTTCCCGCTCCCATGGCTGAAATAACTGTTGCGGCTCCGGTGACGATATCGCCTCCGGCAAACACACCCGGCCGGGAAGTTAAATTGATGTCGGGATCGGCTAATTCAATGTGCCCGTGGCTATCCGTTTGTAAATCGGAAGCACTTTTTGCGATTAACGGATTGACTCCGCTACCGAGAGCTATAATGACCGCATCGGTTTTTAAAGGGAACGCGCTGTTCTCCACGGGTTGTGGGTGTTTTCGACCGGAGGTATCCGGTTCACCCAACTCCATTTTTTGGCAGACAATCTCAGAAACCCAACCGTTGGTGCCTTTTATTTCCAAAGGACTTGCCAGGTAATGGAACTCTATTCCTTCTTCTTCCGCGTGTTTGATTTCTTCCAGCCGGGCGGGCAACTCCTCCCGTGAACGTCGGTAGACTAGCATTACCTTTTCGGTGGTAGGCAGTCGGAGTGCGGTCCGGGCGGCGTCCAACGCCGTGTTGCCACCGCCGATCACTACAAAGGTTTTGTGGTGGTGGAGGGGTGTATCGAATACTGGAAACTCCCAGGCATGCATTAAGTTGATCCGGGTTAAAAATTCGTTGGCCGAATACACACCGTTAAGATTTTCACCTGGGATGTCGAGAAAATAAGGCAGTCCTGCGCCTGTCCCGATGAAGATTGCATCGAATCCATCCTCTTGCAATTCGTCCAGAGTTTTAATTTTTCCGATCACGTAATTGACTTGGATTTCGATTCCCAGGCGTTTCAAGTAATCCAATTCTGCTTCCAGGATTTCTTTTGGCAGGCGAAACTCCGGGATGCCGTAAAACAAAACGCCTCCGGGTTTGTGCAGGGCCTCAAAGATGACGACTTCATGCCCCAGCTTCGCAAGATCGGCGGCGGCAGTCAGCCCTGCTGGACCGGCACCAATGATAGCGATTCTTTTTCCGGTAGGTGGTGCCGTTTCTATGGTTTCTGCTTTTTGGTGCAGGCGTTCGTAATCCGCGACAAAACGTTCCAGCTTTCCGATCGCCAGGGGTTCACCTTTGATGCCGATCACACAATGTTTTTCGCATTGGTCTTCCTGGGGGCAGACCCGACCCGTGACGGCGGGCAGTGCGTTAGAATTTTTAACGGTGCGAGCCGCTCCGAGAAAATCACCTTTGGCTACCTGTTTAAGAAAATCCGGGATGGCAACTCGCACAGGGCACCCGATCACGCATTTGGGTTTCTTACATTGGATGCAACGTGAGGCTTCAAGTTGAGCCATGGCAGGGGTGTAACCCAGGCTCACTTCCTGGAAATTTTTTCTTCTTTCTTCAGGATTTTGTTCTGGGGCCTGGGTTCGTGGTCCTTTATGTCGTTGTGTGTCTTTTTTCATTTTCAACCGTATATTTGAGATATTTCCGCGATCCGGCATTTCCCTTCGGTCTCTTTTAAATATTTTTCCTTCGCTTCGGCTTCTTCCGGGAGGTAGGTTTTCATCCGATTGAGCAACCCTTCGAAATCGACTGCATGACCATCGAACTCGGGTCCATCCACACACGCGAACTTCATTTCACCGTTCACTGTTACCCGGCAGGCACCGCACATGCCTGTTCCATCGATCATGATTGGGTTCAAACTGACAACGGTCGAAATCCCATAAGGACGTGTCAAGTCCGCCACCGCTTTCATCATGACTATTGGGCCGATTGCGATGACACGATCAATGGGTTCCTTTTTTTCGATCAGTTCTTGCAGGGTATCTGTAACCAGGCCTTTTGCACCATAGGTTCCGTCATCGGTGACAACCTGAACTATTGTTGAGGCTTTTGACATTTCCTCTTCCAGGATCACCAACTCTTTTGTCCGGGCGCCTAAAATCGATATGGTTTTATTCCCTGCCTGGGTCAGTGCGTGGGCAATGGGGTGAATGGCGGCGATGCCGAATCCGCCTCCCACCAGCACGACTGTTCCAAAGAGGTCGATTGGACTGGGGTTACCCAAGGGCCCGACGACATCCAGGATAAAGTCGCCGATTTTCATGCGACTCATCTCCATTGATGTCTTTCCAGTTGCCTGGACGTAGAGGGTGAGTGTTCCGTGGGTCGGGTCGGCAGTTGAAATAGTGATCGGGATGCGCTCCCCGGTTTCATCCAGACGAATAATGACGAATTGCCCGGGAAGAGCTTTTTTGGCAATGTCCGGCGCATCCAGGAGATACCGAAACACCTGCGGGGCTAAATGTTTTTTATCCAAAATTTTAAACATATTCAGTTTGATCCCGAATAGTTTTAAGCAATTTTCGTTAATGCTTTGTTTGTCCCACTCTACTTAAATGTACCACGTAACTTTCTTAATATAGGGGTTCTTTGCGAGGAATCATCGCCGATGGAGCAGTTCAGACTGGGTCTACCCCTGGGGCGGTTCGCAATGACGGCAACCCCGTAACTCAGGGGAAGGTTAAGAACTCGCGGAGATTTCGTTTTCGAGGTTGGGTTGGATGGGGACTTGCTCTACGGTTTTGTTCACCGCGTCTTTGGTGTTTTGCACTGCCAGTTTGTCGAAAAGAAAATCCATTTTGGTTTCCAGTTCCTTGCCGATGCCTTCGCGGATTTCATTGGACAGTCCCCAGAACCTGGATTTAAATTCACCAAAGCCTTTTTTGCGGGTTTTGTAGATGAACTGCTCATCGGTCTGGTCCGATTTTTTCTCGCCGACAAATTTTTCCCTCAGGTGGGTGTAGATTTCCTCTTTAAAGTCTGCGGGAAACAATGTGCTTCCGTAGATCATGTTTTGAAAATCGGTAGCCAGGTGAATTTCTGCGGTTTCCAGTTCGGCGAATTTATGGAACAGGTCCTGGGGCAGGGTGGATGCGCCGTGCTGGACGGCTCCCGCTAACCCATAATCCTCACGGGAAATGCGTGACAGGTTTTCCAGCGTATCGAAATCGAGGTTGACCTCGGCAACGCTTCCATCGGGCAGAGGAACTCCGCCATGCGAGGTTCCGGTCTGGATGGATATTTTGCTGATGGTGGTGGCTCCGCTCCGATTCTTTTCCAACAGTTCGTTGAAGTTATCGAGGTAGGCCCTAAGTTCCTGCTCGTTGCTGTTTTCTTTTCCGACCTCGCCAATTTCGCCGCCAACGGAAATGGTGACGCCATCGGGTTCCAGTTCGCGGATGTATTGAGTGAGTTCCACGCCGACTTCAAAATTTGCCCGCTGTTGTTCGACGACATTGGGTTTGCTGAGGTCAACCAGAGTGGAGGTGTCTATGTCTATATTGTAGAACCCACCTGAGATACCGCGTTGGATGAGGTTTTTGAGCCCGGCAATCTCTTTTTTGGGGTCTTGAGCGTAGTTCTTGACGTTGACCTGAAAATGGTCGCCCTGGATAAAGACCGGCCCTGTAAAGCCTTCTTTGATTGCGGCGGCAAGAATGACGGTGGACAGTTCGGTTGGCTCCTGGAAGGTGTAACTCATTTCCGACTTAGCCAGTTCAAAAATAAATGCGCCGGCATTGCTTTTGATGGCGGTGCGAAAAATGGCCCGGCACAGCTCATAAGGCATGCCGCGGATGTTGAGGGCGGGAACCGTGAACCCTTTGACTTCGCCCCGACCTCTTGCATCATAAAGTCCCTGAATCGATGAGTTGACGATGCCGAGTTCCAGTGCCGCCGATTTAATGAGGAATCGGCTCAGACCCTTTATTTCTGCTGAAGGATTGAGAACAGCATTCTGGACTAACTGATCCAGTACGTCTCCTCGAAGCTTGTCAGCGTCTTCTATTTTCACGCCGCCATTATCCTGAGTGGCGATATTCTTGAGTTGGTTGGTTACTTCGTCTCTATGGTTAAAAAGCATTGGGTTCTCGATTCAGGAGTTGAACAGGAATAAAAGATTGTTTCCGAGTTTCAGCGTAGTTGCATCTTCTGCTTGCGGACCCAGCCCGCGAAAAGGTGAAACTGCGCCTGGCGAGTGCATTGTAGCGAAAAAAACATTTTCAGGCAAAATATCTTTGAGTTAATTATTTGTACGATAAAAATATATTAAAATCATAGGGTTACAGTTTATGTGCTGAGAGAGATTGTAGGGTGGCTTTGCGTCATTGCCTACTGGTTTGAAGCCGGTGCAGGGTCGGTGATCAAGGACTCGAGGCTCAAGCTTAAGGGGCTGTTGATTTTATGCGCTTAAACTCTTAAAATGCCTATAATTACAATATTATCTTGGCTTGATTCTAATTGACAGAGTTGAATAATTTGCTAGAATGCCCAACGTCTGTAAAGTGTGCGATAGTGCCTGATTCCGCAGTTAATTACTGGATTTTTTTTCGAAATTCTTTAATTTTAGAATATTTAAAACACCTATTTTTCAAAACTATATTTCCCAGGTTTCTGGAACGGAGAAATTCACCTCATGTTTAAGAATATTTATATACCGGTAGATAATTCTGATTATTCCAACGCTTGTGTCGATTTGGCGCTCGATTTGGCTAAGGGGTCGGATACGACTATTACCGCAAGCCATGTTTATGCCGCCAAAATGCACGATGTCAGGTTTCGGCAAATGGAGAGCGGACTTCCTGAGGAATATCAGGATGAACAGGAGTTAGAAAGGCAACGAAATATTCATGATCAGTTGATCACCAAAGGGATGGAGGTCATCAGCGATTCCTACTTGGATGTCCCCAAAGAAAAATGTAAGGAGCTGCAGATTCCTTTTGTCGGTAAATCCCTTGAGGGGCGTAACTGGACTGAGTTGGTGCGTGATATCAAGGAATCTCCTTATGACCTGGTTGTCATGGGGGCTTTGGGGCTTGGCGCGATTAAAGACAGCTTGATTGGCACGGTTGCCGAAAGGGTGATCCGGCGTTCCCAGAAAGATATTCTGCTGGTAAAACATTGTCCCGATATTCATGAGGACAGGCCTTCCAGTGGGAAAATTGTAGTTGCGGTGGACGGCAGTGGTCATTCCTTTGGCGGGTTGAAAACGGGTATTGAACTGGCCAAAAAGTTGAATCGTCCTTTGGAGGTCATTTCCACTTTCGACCCTTACTTTCACTACGCCATGTTCAACAGCCTGACTGGTGTCTTATCCCGGGAAGCTTCCAAAGTGTTCAAGTTTGAGCAACAGGAAAAGCTTCATGAAGATATCATCGACAAGGGACTGGCAAAAATCTATCAGGCTCATCTGGAGATTTCCCGGAAAGTTTGTGAAGAAGAAAATATCGAATGCACCATCCGTCTTCTGGACGGAAAGGTTTTCGAAAAAGTTTTGCAATACGCCCGAGAGGAAAATCCTTACCTGATGATTCTGGGACGGATCGGGGTTCACAGTGCCGCAGATATGGACATTGGAGGCAATACCGAGAACCTGATGCGTCTGGTTCCGTGCAACCTGCTTCTTTCCAGCAAAGTGTTCAAACCGTCGATCGATATGCAGGCGGAAGAAAGTATTGAGTGGACCTCTGAAGCCAAAGTGCGATTGACGAAGATCCCGGGTTTTGTACGCCCAATGGCGACTTCAGCGATTCTTCGTTATGCGCTGGAGAGGGGACACAGCATGATCACATCCAGCGTTATCACCGAAGCGGTGCAGGAGATTCTTCCGGCCGGCGCCATGCAGGCCATGTCTGCCATCGGCGATAAGATGAAGGCTGGGGGGATGGATCCGAACAATCCGGAAGGTCTTGGCATGTTGAAAGAGGAAATGGCAGAAGCCCATGCTGGTAAGGCCCCTGAAGAGATCACCCTGAAATGCACCAGTTGTAATACTTACCATAAAGGGGATGTCGTCAAATGTAGCGTTTGTGACGCGGGGGCTGAGCGGTTGCTTCCGGTTGATAAGGCAGAATTCAAGGCAACCGATACTGAGGCTCAGGATTCCACTACCTTTACAACTTTGCCTGATGGTGTGGAGGTGTCCTGGACCCAGGAAGCGTTGGATCGGTTGAATGAGTTCCCGCAGGGTCACTTGAGAAGAAAAGCCCATGCCCGGGTTGAGAAAAACGCTCGGGTTCAGAAAGTCAATACGGTTTCTCTGGCATTTCTCAACAAAATCCTGAACGAGAAGATCAGCAAAGGTGACAGCGGAGACAGCAAAAGTATTCCGGGGGATATCCGCGAAATAGGGGCCGCATTGAGTCCGGATGATTTCACCTGGTCGCCAGAAGCTTTGGAACGGCTGGAGCGTGTTCCCCAGGGGTTCATGCGGGACAATACCCAGAACCGGGTGATGGCCTGGTGTTCTCAAAATGATATCCAGGATATTTCACTGGAAGTATGTGAGGAGGGAATCCGGGAGTCTGTGAAGATGATGGAAGAAGCCATGAAGAGTGGCGCGGCTCTGGAAGATTTCCTACCTCAAAAAGAAGTGAAAGCTTAGTCCCGTTACGCAACGAGTTTTTCTAGCCCCTGGATATTGAACTGGGTTCAGTTTCAGGGGCTTTTTTTCTGTTATTTTCTACCTTGCTGGCTCAAGGGACTAGTGAAAAATCCCGGTTTTTCGAAATGCGGAGAACCTCCGCTTTATTCAGCGCACCCTCTGAAAAATGTCCTTCCAAATTTATAAGCGTTTACTCCTTCACTTAAAACCTTATCTGAGCCGCTTGTATCTGGCGATTTTCTTTTCGATCATCGTTGGCGTTATTGCTACCTCTCCTGTCCCGATTATTCAAAAAACCTTCGACAATATCTTTGTAGAAAAAGATTATTTTATGCTCAAGGTGATTCCCCTGGCCTTGATCTTTTTATACGTTATCAAGGCTGTGTTGACCTATGCGCAAAACCTGATCATTTTCGGAATCTCATGGGAGCTGGTGGTGGAGTTCAGGGAAAAGCTGTTTACACATATCCACGCACTTCCTTTCGAGTTTTTTGAGGACCACGAAACCGGCGAACTCATGTCTCGTATCAATAATGATGTCACGATCATGCAGTCCACTGTAACGCGGTTGATGAAAGAGTTTCTGCAAAACAGTGTGATGCTGGTGGGTTTGCTGGCATGGGTGTTTTATTTGAAATGGGACTGGGCTGTGATGGCTTTGGTCATATTCCCGATCATGGTTATTCCGGTATCCAACATTGCCCGAAAACTACGACGTCTCTCCAGGAAAGGGCAGGAGATACTGGGCAACATCAACGCAACGGTCCTGGAATCTTTTTCGGGAATAAAAATTGTCCGGGCGTTTGGCATGGAGTCCCGCGAGATAAAGAAGTTCAGAACTTATAATGACAGTCATCTTGGAGTGATGAAAAAAAATGTGAAGTATGTGGAAATCACTTCACCTTTACTGGAGGTATTGGGGGTTATCAGTGCGGCGTTCATCCTGTGGTATGGGGGGAATCAGGTTTTGAACGAAGAAATCAGCCAGGGAACATTCCTGGCTTTCATTGTTGCCTTGTTCATGATGTATTCTCCCATCCGGATACTATTCAAAATCTACACCAATATCCAAACTGCATTGGCAGGGGCGGAAAGGGTGTTCGATATTCTCGATCAGGATGCGGAAAAAATGCAGGAAGGTAAGCTTGAGCTTAAAGGAGTCAATGAAGGAATTGAGTTCAAGGATGTTTCTTTTCGCTATCCGTCACGGGCTACCCTGGTTTTAAATGAAATCAACCTGTCTGTTCGGAAATCAGAAATCATTGCTATTGTCGGGATGAGCGGTGCTGGCAAGACCACTTTGGTAGACCTGCTGTTCCGGTTCTTCGATGCGACTTCCGGTACAATTTTGATTGATGGGAAAAATATTCAGGACTACAAGCTGGCTTCTTTGAGACAGCAGTTGGCTCTGGTGACTCAAGAGACTTTTTTGTTTAACGATACGATCTGGAACAATATTGCTTTTGGTTGTGAACGAAAGGCCACGCACAATGAAATTATGGAAGCCGCCAAGGCCGCCCATGTCGACCATTTTGCGTCAGACCTGGATGAGGGTTACGAAACTATGATCGGAGAACGAGGGGTCAAACTTTCCGGAGGTCAGCGCCAGAGAATTGCCATTGCCAGGGCACTCTTAAGAAACGCTCCGATTCTGGTTCTCGATGAAGCGACGTCCGCACTGGACTCCAAATCGGAAAGGCTGGTTCAGGATGCTCTGCATAACCTTATGGAACACCGGACATCTTTTGTCATCGCCCACCGTCTGTCAACGATCAAACACGCCAACCGGATCATCGTTTTGGACAAAGGCCAGATTGTAGAATCTGGAACCCATGAGTCCCTTCTCGCGAATAGCGGGTTGTATCGGAAGTATTATGAAATGCAGTTTATCGATCTGGAAGACAAAAATCAGGATAGCGAGGAATCGAACTGAATGCGTTTTGAAAAAGTTTATATCGAAGGTCTGGCCTACCACCTGCCTGATAATATCGTGACTTCGGCTGAACTTGAAAAAAGGTTGGCCCCACTTTATGATCGGCTCAAACTTCCCCCGGGTCGCCTGGAGTTGATGAGCGGCATTCAGGAACGCCGCTTCTGGGAGAAGGGGGTTTTCCCTAGCGAGGTGGCAACTGTTGCTGGAGAAAAAGCCATTGCCCTGTCCGGGGTGGACCCGAATCAAATAGGTTGCCTGATTTCTGCATCGGTTTGCAGAGATTTCCTGGAACCTTCTACGGCTTCCGTAATTCATAATAACCTGAAACTTCCCGGAGAAGCATTTGTGTTCGATGTCTCCAATGCCTGCCTGGGTGTGCTCAATGGCATGTCGATCATTGCCAGCATGATTGAGCAAGGCCAGATTCTGGCTGGAGTGGTGGTGGCTGGAGAAAATGGCGGTCCACTGGTGAATAACACGATCGAGACTTTGCTGGCTCGAAAAGATATTACCCGGTCTGAAACCAAGTCCTCTTTCGCTTCCCTGACGATTGGTTCTGCTGCTACCGGTGTTGTCCTTGCGCATGAAAAGATCGCGAGACAGGGGCACCGTTTGCTGGGTGGTGTTTCGATGGCTGAAACCCAATTCAATCATTTATGTCGCGGCAGTGATGATAGCGGGGCAGGCGCAGAGTGGTCGCCTCTGATGGAAACCGACTCCGAAACTTTGATGCTGGAAGGATGTCGGCTCGCAGGTAAAACCTGGGCGCGTACCCGTGAAGTACTTGGCTGGACTAATGAAGAAGTGAGCCGTGTTTTCTGTCATCAGGTTGGCAAGGGCCATCGAAGGCTGATGTATGAAAATGTTGGACTGGATCCTGAAAAAGATTTTTCCACTCTGGAATTTCTGGGCAATACCGGGTCGGCCTCACTGCCAACGACATTGGCCATGGGCGTTGAAAAGAATGTGCTCAAGGCAGGGGACAAAGCCGCTCTGCTTGGTATCGGTAGCGGACTCAATAGCTTGATGATGGGTGTTGAATGGTGACAGAGCTTTATCCTTTTTCTTCGCATAGCCTGCAACTGGATCGTTTGCGTTATCATTATCTGGATGAAGGTTCCGGTCAGGAACCTCTTCTCATGCTCCATGGCAACCCTACCTGGTCTTTTTATTACCGCAATCTGATTCTAGGGCTCAGGGATTCTTATCGTTGTGTGGTGCCCGACCATATGGGAATGGGAAAATCAGATAAACCGCAGGACTATCCTTACACGCTTTCTCAACACATCGATAACCTGGAGAAACTGGTCGACCACCTCAAGCTTGATGACATCACCCTGGTGGTTCATGACTGGGGAGGGGCGATAGGAATGGGTTTCGCGGTTCGGCATCCAGAGCGAATCAAGAGGCTGGTCATTTTCAATACCGCCGCGTTTTTATCACGTGAAATTCCACTGAGCCTGCGCTTGTGCCGCCTGCCGGTTTTTGGCCCCCTGGCCATCCGTGGTTTTAATGCCTTTGCACGCGGTGCGATTCACTGGGCCTGCGCCAAGCAGGAAAGAATGACGAAGGAAGTCCGGGCCGGTTATCTGGAACCTTACGATAACTTTGCTAATCGGGTAGCCACTTTGCGTTTTGTGCAGGATATCCCCATGAGTCCCACAGCACCCAGCTATTCCGTGGTCCAACATATAGAAGAGAGCCTGAAATTATTTCGAGATCATCCTGTTCAAATTATTTGGGGAGCGCATGATTTTGTTTTTAACGATCATTTCCTGAAACGTTGGCAGGAGATTTTTCCTCAGGCTGAAGTGCATCGGATGGAAGACGCCGGGCATTATGTGCTGGAAGACGCTCACGAACACATTCTTCCTATGGTGAAAGAATTTTTGCAGGCATAAAAAACCACTAGGCGTGGGGCCAGCGTGCCGTCACTTTTTCTGGCGAGCAAAGGGTGATCTCGGCGCAATCAAGCCCTTGCTCATTTGCATCCCCTGCTAAGAAGGCATAAAAAAACCGGCTCCCCCTGTTGGGGAAGCCGGTTTTGTTTTGCTGTGTTTATCTTAGTATCGGTAGTGCTCAGGTTTGTAAGGGCCTTCCACCGGTATATTAAGGTAGCTGGCCTGCTTTTCTGTAAGTGTTGTTAGTTTCACTCCCAGTTTGTCCAGGTGCAGGCGTGCGACCTCTTCGTCGAGTTTCTTCGGCAAGGTGTAAACGCCGACTTCATATTCTTTATTGTACAGTTCCATTTGTGCCAGCACCTGATTGGTGAAGGAGTTGGACATTACGAAAGAAGGGTGACCGGTCGCGCAACCCAGGTTCACCAGTCTTCCCTCTGCCAGCAGAATGATATTGTGTCCATCCGGGAAAGTGTATTTGTCCACCTGCGGTTTGATCACGTCTTTTTCAATTCCCGGAAACTTGTTCAAAGCATCGACCTGAATCTCAATGTCAAAGTGGCCAATGTTGCAAACAATGGAATCGTTTTTCATCTTCTCCATATGCTCGATACAGATGATATCGGCGCATCCTGTTGTGGTGACGAAAATATTACCTTCTTTGACCGCTTCTTCCATGGTGGTGATTTCATAACCTTCCATCGCGGCTTGCAGGGCACAGATGGGATCGATTTCGGTAACGATCACTCGGGCACCCAAAGCTTTCATCGCATCGGCGCAACCTTTTCCGACATCGCCAAATCCGGCAACGACCACCACTTTTCCGGCTATCATAATATCGGTGGCGCGTTTGATGCCATCGGCAAGCGATTCCCGACAGCCATAAAGGTTGTCGAATTTTGACTTGGTGACTGAATCGTTAACGTTCATGGCAGGGAGCTTTAAAGTTCCCTTTTCGATCATTTTGTAAAGGTTGTGCACGCCGGTTGTGGTTTCTTCCGTCACGCCTTTTATGTTTTTCAGCAATTCGGGATGTTTTTCGTGGACGTAGGCGGTGAGGTCTCCTCCATCGTCAAGAATCATGTTTGGGCCTTCGTCAAAAAGCAGGGTTTGGGCGGTACACCACCAGTATTCTTCTTCGGTCTCTTCCTTCCATGCAAATGTAGGAATTCCTGCCTTGGCCATAGCGGCGGCGGCATGGTCTTGTGTGGAGAAGATATTGCAGGAAGCCCATCGAACTTCCGCTCCCAGTTCGATCAGGGTCTCCATGAGCACTGCGGTTTGAATGGTCATGTGCAATGAACCGGCGATCCGTGCCCCTTTTAAAGGTTTGGACGCACCATAATTTTTGCGCAGGGCCATGAGACCGGGCATTTCGTTCTCGGCAAGGATGATTTCTTTACGTCCCCAATCTGCCAGAGACAGATCTTTAACTTTAAATTTTTCAGAGACGGCGGTTGTTGACATGAGCTACTCCTGTTTTATTATTTGAAATTAATGAAAATGATGCGAGAAATAAGGTCAAGGTTTGTTACGATGTCTTGAGGAACTGTTTAGAGGGGTAAATAGGGGGCCCCATCCATCATATAATTAACGGCGTTTCTTCCCATTAGTTTAGCAGATTATGTGTAGAGGTCAATCCATCCGGTTTTTTTATTTATGACCATCACGGAGGTTAAAATTTACCCTTTTGATACCGGTGAGCCGGATTCCTCCCTGCGGGCTTTTGCGGACGTGACCTTTGAACATACGGTTTTGGTAAAAGGCTTTCGGGTTCTGGCATCCAAAAATAATGGATTATTTGTCGGATTTCCCTCCAGAAAAGGTAAGGACGGAAAATTTTATGACATGGTGGAATTGAAGTCCGATGCCTTACAGTCAAACCTCAAGTCTGAGATTCTCGCCGCCTACAAGGTTTATTGCTGATTTTAGTTGGACGATATCTTTACCGTTTTGTAAAGAAAGTTTTTAAAACTGATGAATTTCTTCTTTTCATCGGATTCCAAATGCAAACGGGTTTTACAAGCACCCAGCTTTACCGCAAGCCCGGGCAGATTGGTTTGGTAGCGGTTTTTAGCCGCCAGTATCAGTGACTTGACGGTGTCCCGGGTCAAAAGATTTGTTTTAAAAGGCTGATGGATATCTGTCCAGAAGTTGGCCTCTCCCGCCTCAAACTGGTCCAGCAAAGTTTCGATAAAGTCCTGGCCTGTGCTGTGCTCTGATGATTCTTCTGAAAAGGATAGTTCTGAGCGACATGCTACTATGATTTCGCTTTTGCTGATCAAAGCCCCTTTGCGGAATAGCATGGCTCTTAGCAGGATGTTTTTCAATTCCCGCACGTTTCCCCGATATTGATGTTGTTTAAGATATTCAACTGCCGCCGGTTCCAATTGGGGCGGGGCAGGGTCATCACCTTCTTTTTTATAGGAATTAAACAGGATGCCGAGAAAATGTGTGGCGAGGTCCTCGATGTCCTCCTCTCTCTCATTCAGACGTGGAATATGAAAGCTCAAGGCATTGAGGCGATGATATAAGTCTTCGCGGAATCGCCCCTCCTGAATTTCCCTTGTTAAATCTTTATTGGTTGCGGCGATCAGGAATATTTTGGAATAACGGGGCTGGTTTTCACCGAGCCGCATGAATACCCCGGTATCGAGAAAGCGTAATAACTGTACCTGGGTTTTTGGGTCTGCGTCACCGATCTCATCGAGAAAAACCACTCCACCATTGGCTTCTTCCAGAATCCCCTGGCGGTTGAATTCCGCTCCCGTGAAAGCTCCTTTTTTGTGGCCGAATAACTCACTGTAAGTCAGTTCACCGCTATAGGCGGCAATGTTGGTTTTTTTTAAAGGTAATTTGAAGTGGGCTCCCTTCTCTTTCTGGAATATGTCATTGAGATGAGAATAGATATTATTGAAAAAGAACTCTTTTCCGGAACCCGTTTGCCCTTGAACTAGAAGGCCGGGCAACCCGGTCATCGTCTCACGCTGTTGATTACCTTCCCAATTAAGCATGCGGTTGCAAATGGATTCTACAACGGTCTGGATCTGGTTTACCAGTGAGCTGACATTTTTGCTTTTCCCGATGACATTACCGAAGTGATAAGAAGAAACCTTGGGGTCCCGGTACTCAATATCCTTCCTGAGCTGAAGGAGCTCCTGTTTCAGGGTTTCAATCTGCTGAAGATTATTTACTTTCTGGCTGACCAGGCTGGCAATGATTTGCAGGATTCTTTGATGTTCCTGGGTAAAAAAGTGTTTTTGAAAACTGTCCTGGTTTATCACACCAAGAACGTGACTGCCGTGAATGATGGGAACAGCCAACTCGGACTTGATTTGACTTGAAAGGTTTTTATAAAATTTCTGCTTTCCATCTTCCACGTTGGGAATTAAAACTGGCCTGGCAGAATGTGCGACAAAACCGTTCAGCGACCTTTGCTCAGCAGGGAGTTCTTCTCCCCCAACAGGAAGAAGAGGGATTTTACTTTTCATCCAGCCGCGGGATTTTGCCCCGACCAGATTGCCTTCTCCGTCTTCAATAATGAGCCAGGGTTTTCCCTCCAGCATTTTGTAGATGGAAATGGTTCCCGAATCGGCACCGATCAGCTCAGATGTTTTTGCCAGAATCTTTTCGAGAAAGGACGTCAAGTCGTCATCGGCATCGGAAAGCAGTTCCTCGATTTCACTGAGGACCTCGATTTCTATATGCTCCGGATTTTCCTCAAGAATTAATTTCTCCACCGTTGCCGCGTGGTTTTCCAGCAGGGGCTTTTCAAAAGGGGTGAACTTGTGGGAGGAGTTGGTGTAATAATTCACCACGCAGATCAGTTGCCCGGTTTTGGGGTTGATCTTTGGCACTTGATAAAGCGAAACCAGGTCAATTTTTCGCGCTACCGCTTTTCGGCTGAAACTTTCCTCCATAACATCTTCGATATAGACTGCTTTCAGGCCAGGGTCTTTGGCGATAAGCCCTTTCTCTTTGTCATAAAGGACAATGCGGCTGATCAGGTTTTCCTTGTGGATATTGATATTGACCTGGTTGTTATAAATCAGGGCATCTTCTTTGATTTTTGAAAAAACCGCCAGAATTTCAATCTGGTTGCTCAGTTCCCGTGATTTGGATGCGGGGCTTGGAATGGAAGAGGGCACCCACACCGAGGCAAGGGCCAGTTTGTCGATGAGCTGTACGGCAGACCGCATCATCATCCAGGTGGCCTCCTTTTTTCGCGCCAGGTCGAGATGGCGCGAAAAGGATACTTTTTGGCGGAACCGTTTGGCGCGATCAATGGTGGTGCTGGCATCTGCGAGAAAATCAATAATGTCTTTTTTCTGTTCCTCATTAAGAAATTCGCCTTCCTTCCCCCAATCCAGGCTGATGGTGCCAATAGGCTGGAGCTGGTGGGTAATGGGGAAAGCGGCGGTGGCCTTGATCCCGGCTAATTTCTCAAACGGATTCTGGATTTTTGCGAAACCATCGGGCCAGTCCCAGGAAAACACCACTTCATTGTTGAGAAAAGCCTGTGAGATGATCGAGGCTTCGGGCGATATGAATTTGGTGATAGGTTGCTCGTTGGGTTGGTTCTGACCGGTCACATACTGGCAAACCAGCATGCCCTCATAAAGGTCCTCAAGGTTGATTCGCACCATTTTGCAGTCGTAGAGATTCTTCAAGCGGGTGGCAACATGATGAAGGATTTCGGGTAGACTCTCTTTGCCGAACCGGGAAATCAGGTTATCAGGGGTATTCTGGGCCATATTTTCTGAGGATTGAGTAATAAAACCACACAGTTGGGTAGTAAGTATAGAATATTTACAGATTTCAGGAAAGCCAATTAACCACAGATAGATAAAAAGAATGACTTCCCTCCCTAGGAAGGGAGGGAAGTCATTCTTTTTCATCACTAAATTTACAGTTATCGCGGGAAAATATGTCAAAAATCCGGCAAAAACCGCCGGATTTCGGTCGCTTTCCGGAATGGCTTCAGGGCAGGGGGGTGATAGGCAGTCTCTCAGAGACTTTAAACATAACAGGTTATGTGGGTGGTGAAAAAAAATCCCGTTCCCGGGGCCATGGCATAAGTTTTGCTCTATATCATGGGAAGGAGAAACGATATGCCACTGATTGATAGACTTTTATTTTCGGATGCGGTTCCAGGACTCATGAAAAAGAGCCTGAACTTTATGTCCACGCGTCAGTCCATGATTTCCTCGAATATCAGTAACATCGATACTCCCGGATTCAAGGCCAGTGACATTGATTTTCAGGCGCAATTGCGCGCCGCTATAGGTTCTAAAGGTAGTTTGAACATGAGAACGACCAGCGAAAAACATATTGGGCCTTCTGACTCTAATATTATGGATCTGGCCGCAGACCCTTTTGAAGAGGATTCTGCCGCGAAATCCAACGGAAATAATGTCGATATCGATAATGAAATGGCAAAAATGGCCGAAAACCAGATCCTCTATAACGCAACGGTTCAATTGATGATGAAAAGAGGGTCAACAGTCCGTAGTGCCGTTACCGAATTGCCACAACAGTAGGCTTTTTAGCCTGATTTTGTTACAATATAACCAGTAAAAATACTATTCGCCTGACCATTTTGACGATGCCTGACTTATGAAAGATATTACCGTATCCAGCAATTTAAAAGCGTTACAAGGGCCGGGGCCATCCCAGGGTCTGGGTGCGTCGAAGATTGCTCCCGATACAAAAGGGCCGTCTTTTGCCGACACGCTGGCGCAATCTCTGGACAAGGTCAATACCCTGCAGCAAAACGCAGACGTTGCCATCCAGGACTTTGTTGCAGGTGATACCCGCAATATTCACGAAACCATGATTGCTGTAGGAAAAGCCGATCTTGCTTTCCGCTTGACCATGCAGGTGCGCAATAAAATTGTTGAAGCCTATCAGGAAGTGATGCGAACCCAAGTCTAACCACTAGGCGTGCCAGCGTGACGCTGGACCCAGTTTGCAATAGCTTGATCTGGTGGGCAAAGCTTATCCCGGCTTAAGAACCCTTGGAAATTTTCCAGGGGATTTTTTTTGCCCACTAGGCGTGGGGCCAACGGGTAATAACTTTTGCTGGCGAGCAATAGTTCTTCTCGGGCAATCAAGTCCTTGCTAGTTCCCTCCCAGGTTTTTTTATTCCTTTTCTTCAATGTTGACAAGCCCGTTTTATTGGCAGATATTATTAAGAACGTGTATAGCCGTTTCCTTAAAATAGGGAACGATTTAAAGTATTCAGGAGGTTAAAAATGATGGAACGGTATCAATCTAAAACTCTAATGGGCATATGTTTTTTCGCGGCAATTTTTCTGGCTGGAAACCCTGTCTGGGCACAATCGGGTGGGCATGCCAGTGTGGGATTGGGTCACGGTGAAGAAGGGTATCTCCACTTGGAGGAAATGGTCAAACATCTGGAGTTCAGCCTGCAAATGCCGGATGCCAGTGAGGAGCTAAAAACCCACGGTCCCATGGCCTTGCAACATGCCAAGGAAGCGTTGAAACATTATAATGAAGCGTTGAAACATGGTTCGGAGTCACTCGGTCGGCGTGGCGGCATGCCTATGGCAGAAGGCTCCGGGGGCGGTGGTTACGGTGGTCAGCATGATGACGGACACGACGAAGGTTCCCACTAGCCACCACTAGGCGTGGGGCCGGCACTGCATTGCCCATCAAGTAAGCAATGCCATCAAGCGCGATACTTTAGACTTCCCCCTGATAAGGGGCCAGCGTGACGCTGGACCCAACGGGCCATAACTTTATTTGGCAGGCAAAGAATTATCTCGGCTCAAAGAGTCTTTACTATTTGCTTCCCTCGCTAGAGGGCGCTGGTGGGGGGATACGAGAATTTTTCCGTTGTCCGTTTTAACTTGATAGGTACGTGTGTTCCATTCTGTGCCCCGGTCGCATTCGCCTGTTTTAAGATCGAAACAGTATCCGTGATTGGGGCATTTTATCCCAAGACCTTTTAAGGTTCCGCGTACGAGTGGAGCGGTTTTTTTGTGCGGGCACCGGTCATAAATAGCGAACAGTTCTCCGTCTATATTAAAAAGGGTGATGAGTTCGTCATTGACCTCAACACGCTTTCTCTCTCCAGGTGGAACATCCTCAAGGTTAGCGACTTCGGTAAATTCTGTCATCTGCTATCCTCCACAGGAAAAGAAGACCGACTCCAGTCCCACCAGGAGCCATCATAGTTTCTCACTTTAAAGCCCATATAACGGAAAACAAAATAGGCCATAGCCGATCGAACCCCGCCGGTGCAATAAACGATGATTTCCTGATCTGCACGGATGCCATTCTGGCTTAACAGTGAACTGAGAGCCGACTGTGTTTTCAGGTTCCCATTGGCTTGAAAAAACTCCGGCCAATGAATATGGATGGCGTTGGGAATATGCCCTCCCTTTGGGGAACCGTAGGGGGTGGCACCATCAAATTCTTTTCGGGTTCTATTGTCAACAATCATAAAATCGTTAGATAAAAATACTTTATTTATCATAGATTTATCAGCAATTACATCATAATTTAGATTCATGCTGTTCAGGGCTGATTTTGCTTGCGGAATGGGATTTTGCAGGCCTTTTTCGATTTTCCTGCCAGTTTGTTTCCAGCTGGCGAACCCACCGTCCAGCAGAGAAACTTTTTGAAATCCATAATACTCAAACATCCAGAAAAACCTGCCATCCATCCTCCATGGGTCATCCGGTTCGCCATAGATTATGATGGATTTTTCCGGGGAAAACCCCAGTGGCGCGAATTTTCCTGCGATGAAGGTTTTATCGTCTTTGAGCAATCCTTTTACGCCTTCTGATTTATATGTGAAATCTCGCCAGTCACTCAGGTTGATTGCGCCGGGAATATGCCCCAATAGAAATTTCCAGGCAGGGCGAGTATCCACGACAATTCTCTGGCCCTCGGGGATGGCACTCAACATGGTCGGGGTAACAAGAAGCCCCTTATTGGCAAGGCTTTGTGGGGTCTGAACTCCTGTTAAAAACAGGCCTAGAATGAGTAGGGTATATACCCTGATTTTTCTTGACAAAATACGGGCTCCGCTTGTACTATCAGGCTTCGTTTTTTTCTCTTCTTTTTGTATAAAACCGGAGCATTTTTTATGAAAATGACCTTGGCTTCCCGGTTACCCTAACGATTATATATGATTTAGATGTTGGGGATTAGATTGTTTGAAAATTGGCTGTCGAAGGCTGAAGTCGGCTTGGCGCATAAAAATTTATTTAATAAAAGGTTGAATTATGACAACGGATGATCAAGGCAAAAAGGATGAATCCTCTCAAACTCCTGCAGAACGCATGGGGGAAATGAAACGTGAAGAGAAAGAGGATGCCAGCGGTTATTATGCGCAGGGAGACTCAAAGGGTAACGTGAACGAAGCAGCCGAATTCAGTAAAGCCGTTGAACCGGTCAACGCGGGACAGGAAGAAATGAATATGCTGAAGGCAGTAGCCTTCCTTGGTTTTGGTATGGCGGCACTGGCGATTATTTTCATCCTGTTTTTTGTCCGTGATCTGGATACCCGGGTGGTGGGTATGGACGGTACTGTGACAAACCTTGAAGAAAAAATAGCTCCCCTGAAAAAGCATGTGGACGATGGCCTCAGTAAGGTCAATGAAGATATATCCGGATTGAAAATGAAGGTGGGTAATTATGAGCGCATGATGGCGGTGATGGAACTCAAACGCGCTTTGGTTACCGTTCAGGAAATGTCTTTGGGTAACTCGCCGGATGTTAAGGCGAAGTCTGGCGAAGTGGTAGCAGGCATTGAGGCATTGTTGGCAGAGTTGGGAGAGGGAACAACTGCGGGCATGCCTGCGGGAATTGTCAGTTTGGAAGAAGCTCCTGTCCTGGCCCCTGCGGTCACTGAAGAACCCGTAGCCGCTGAAGAGCCGGCCCACGCTGAAGAGCCTGCGCCTGCCGAAGAAGAACCGGCTGAAGAGCCTGCCGAGGAAGAACCAACTGAAGAAGCTCCCGCTGAAGAAGAAAGTTCTGCAAGTGAAGAGGGAGATGATGAAGAAGAGGAAGAAGACGACGAGTAATTTTTAGAGATAGCTTTTAGTTTCGTCATGCCAGCCATAAAATTTATTCTATTTATCCTTCTGCTGATCGTTGTTGCTTCGTTCGCCGTGCAAAATATGACTGCGGTGGGGATCAGCTATTATGATTTTGAATTCCAGCCCCACACCATAGAACTGCCTTTAATGGTAGTGATAATGATTCCGCTGATACTGGGTTTTTTGATCGCCTGGGTTCTGGGTATCTCCGATCTATTCAAACTAAAGTCCACCATTCGCAGGCAAAATAGATCCATCTGTTCCATGGAAGAGGAATTGGAAAGTCTCAAAAACACTCCCCAACTCCCGGCCCAGACAGAATCTTCCATCGATTCCTGATCCACTCCTATTTTATCTCAATCTTGGGTTTGCGTAAAAAGCAACCAGATCTTTGACTGAAATCATTCCTACAATTTTGTCATTCTCTGTGATTGGGAGATGTCGAACCTTTTTTTTCGCCATCACTGCATTGGCCTCCGTCACCGGTTGGTGGCAATCCAGCGTTATTATTGGTTGAGCGGTCATGACAGCAGTTACTTTTGTGGTTTTGGGGTCCAATCCTCCGCCCAGAACCTTGCGGGTTAAATCCGTTTCCGTCACGATCCCGATGTAATCCTCTTTATCTTTTACAAGAACCGAGCCTATGTTTTTTTCATGCATGAGCTTGGCGGTTTCTGGAACCGTGGAATCCGGCCCGATGCTGATTACGGTGCTACTCATATAATCGGATATTTCCGTCCGGGTGGTTTGGTCTTTTGTGTACCTGTGCGGGGTGTGTTTGGTAACCATGATCAACCTCCAAATCAGGGGTAGGGTTGGTAATCCAGTTACTTTCCTTTAGCCAATGGTCCGATGGACCTGCTTAGAAATTTGATGCCGGGTTTTTGCTGGAGGTTCTTTATCGTCTCCTTTAAATTTCCTGGTAAGGCCCCCGTGAAGTTGACGAAAAATCCATGCAGGGGTAAATAGAAGCCCGAAATACTTGCCTGATAAACTCCCTGATTTTTTTATTTGTCGTTTAAGTGATCTGAAGAGTCTATGTGTCAACTACTTACGCTAAAATATCCTTGTTCTGATAGTATTTACATTGACTTATATGGAATATGCTGGCCTGCCAAAGTATCTTGCATGGAACAAACCTTGTACTGATGGGGCCCGTTAAACAAAGCCAAAGACTGAAAGGGTTCCTCTCAAAAATACTACTATTCACAGGAAGATGGGTAAATGCTACAATCTGGAGTACATCCAGATAATATTTTTATCTCATCAGAATAACTTTCTATGAATTTTTATAGTTCTTATATTTTTTTAAATATTTATACATAGGGGCAGAGGATGAAAAATTTATCTTTGAAGCAAAAGGTTTACTGGAGTTTTGCGGCCTTGTTTCTGGTGGTGGCTGTTTCAGGCTGGACGATTTTCAGCTCTCTGGACAAAGCGAAGGCAGATACGGACATCACAAATGCCTTGGGCCGACAACGCATGCTGACACAGGCGATGGGGAAATCTGCATTGGGATTTGCCATGGCCAAAAGTCGAGTTAAAACTCTGGAACAGCAAATCTCTTCCCTGGACAGTTACATCACACAAATGCGGGGAGTCTTCGCCAAGACAATTATTGGCCCTGCCAAAAAATCAAATCTTAAAATCAGTATGGATCCGTCTAGTGAGTCACATCCTGCCGTGCCCTTTCCCGCTACCTTCACCCGAATGGTTAACGAAAAGTTTGGCAAGGGCAAGGAATTTAGCATCAATATTATTTCTGAAGCTCCTATAAATCCCAACCAGACCCTGAAAACCGATCTCGACCGGGAAGCCAATGATTTTCTGAAAAATAACCCCGACAAAATTTTTCAGAAGATATACGAACAAGACGGAAAGCTAAAAATCGGTTTTTATACGGCAGATATAGCCACCGTTAAAGTGTGTGCGGGTTGTCATTCAAAAATGATGGGCAAAATTTTTAAAGTGGGCGATATTCTGGGAATCCGCAATTATGGCTTGGTATTTTCAGGAAATGTAGGAGTTGGAAACGCCGAGCTCAATGCCACATTGAAAGAATATGACACTGCCAAGGCCATTTTTGGACAAACCCTGGTTGCCGTCAAATCAGGAGGAAAGTATCCCGCTGATCTGGCAATGAAAAATCACAAAACCATCAGTGCCGTTGATGATGCGAAGTTCCAGAGCAAAACTGTGGAAGTGGAGCAAAAATTCAAACAGTTCACCGGGCAAGTCGATAAACTTCTGAACGCCACTATCAACTCAGATCCTTATCGGGAGGCGCAACAGAGTATTCTGGTCAATGCCAACACCGTCAGGAAATTGAGTGACGATCTGGTAGGTATTTATGCCGCCATCGCCTCGAAGAACCAGGATGACATTCGCTCGGCGGTCACGATTTCCAGCATTATCACCCTGCTCCTTTTGATTGGGCTGGCTTCCTTCCTGACGGCGGTCGTGATTAATCCGGTCCGGGAAATTGCCAATATTTTAAAGTCAACCTCCAAAGGTCAATTGGGCCAAGGTGTGTTGAAGGTTAATTCTAATGACGAGGTGGGCATTCTGAGCCAATCGTGCAACCAGTTGGTGAGCGGATTGCAAAGCTTTATCAAACACTCTGAAAGCATTCTAGCTGGGGATACCAGCAGGGACAGCTTTGGACTCGAAGGTGACTTCAAACAATCCCTGGGGCGCATGCTGGAGCTTCAGGTTCAAAAGGCTGAAGCGGATAAAGAGGCTTCTCTCAAACAGGCGTTCACAGAAAGCTCCTCAAGCAATGTTATGTTCACAGATACTGATTTGAATTTGCGATACATAAACAAGGCATCAATCGACAACTTCAAGGGTTTGGAGCAGTATTTGCCGGTAAAGGTCGATGACATGCTAGGCAAGAGTATCGATATCTTTCATAAAAACCCGGCACTCCAGCGCGAGATTCTTTCAGACCCAAAGAACCTGCCGGTTCATTCAAAAATTTATTTGGGCCCGGAAGTACTGCAATTGGATTGTATTGCCATTATCGATGAGAGTGGTACCTATCGTGGCCCCATGGTCACATGGACTATCATAACGGAATCGGAGAAAAAGACCAGCAAGGCTCTGGAAGGAGAGGAGAGAGAAAAGCTTAATTCCGCTGACTTGAAAGTCAAAGTCGATAATATTTTACTGGCTGTTCAAGCGGCCAGAATGGGTGACCTCACACAGAATATTCCAGTACGGGGGAACGACCCTATTGGTCGCATGGGAGAAAGCCTGCTCCAGTTTTTTGCTGACCTGAGGGAGGACATGGGCCAGATGGCAACAACTGCTATGGCTCTGGCGGAATCATCTGAGCAGTTAACGTCCATCAGTCAGCAGATGGCAGGCAGTGCGGAAGAAACCCTGTCTCAAGCCAATGTGGTTTCTGATGCGTCCAAGGAGGTTAGTGCCAATGTTTCAACCGTAGCCACCGGTTCGGAAGAGATGAGTGCCAGCATCAGTGAAATCGCTAAAAACTCCACTGACGCGGCAACTATTTCAGCGGAGGCCGTTAAGATCGCGGAGGAAACAAATGTAACGGTTTCCCGGCTGGGGGAAAGTAGTACTGAAATTGGCGAGGTGGTCAAGGTGATCAGCGGTATCGCCGAGCAAACCAACTTGCTAGCCTTAAATGCCACCATTGAGGCGGCGCGGGCCGGAGAAGCGGGAAAAGGTTTTGCTGTTGTGGCGAATGAAGTTAAAGAGCTTGCCAACCAAACCAGCAAGGCGACTGAGGATATCACCGGCAAGGTAAATAGTATTCAGGAAGACACCAAGGGTGCGGTGGATGCCATTGGCAAGATTTCGGAAGTCATCAACCGGATCAGTGATATTTCAAGCACCATTGCCAGTGCGGTTGAAGAGCAGTCTGCCACGACCAATGAAATAGGCCGAAATGTTACCGAAGCGGCTAAAGGAACAGGCGAAATCGCAACCACTATTACAGGAGTTGCCGAAGCCGCTCAAAACGCCAGCACAGGTGCATCGGATACACAGAAGTCGGCATCTGAGCTGAGCCAAGTGGCCGATCAGATGAACACCCTTGTCTCGAAATTTAAATACACGGAGACGACTCAGGATTTTATCCCATGGGATGAGAGCTACAGTACGGGCGTTCAGCTTTTTGACGACCAGCATAAAATATTGTTTAACCTGATCAATACATTACATAAGGGCGTGCAGGAAAAGCATGAGGATGAGATTTTAGGGCCTGTATTGACGTCTCTGGTGGAATACACCGTCACACATTTTGCTTTTGAGGAGCGAATGTTCACCGAGCACGGTTACACCGACACTGAAATGCATATTGAAAAACATAAAAAACTGGTTGCTCAGGTTTCGGATTTCTATGAAAAGTATCAAAGGGGCGAAGCTGTAATCGATGCCGCTCTTATGGAGTTCCTTAAAGACTGGTTGAATACCCATATCAAAGTGGTGGACAAGGAATACAGTTCATTCATGGTTTCTAACGGCATGGACGCCGCTGGCGGTAGCTAATACTATTGCAGGGGTTTGACGGGTACAAGAGCTTTGTCTAAATCCTTGATGCGGATGTTGATGTCTTTGATAGGGTAGACCGTAATTCGGGTTGTGGATGTGGAAATCGCTTGATTGATATGTCCACCCCGCTTTTTATTGACTTCATATCCGTGCAGATGCAAGGGGTGCCCCGGTACGGATAAGACCTGCTGAATAGTGGGGTTGATTCCATATAGTCCCTGCATGCTCCAGCTTCCTGTCTTGTATTCAATAAATTTAAAATTTTCTTTAAGAGAATAGCCCTCGTTGAAATCCAATCCCCCGATAGGTATGTGGCATGCGGCGGTAGATTTGACTTCATCAAGTTTCCCGCTGATGTGTATCGCCGCCAGACCCAGGTTTTCAGCAGGAAATTTATTCTCTATCCATTCGTGAATATTTTCTCCGGCGGACAGGGTGTACTCTTTTAGTTCTTTAGGATCACACAACGCGATAGCCATGAACGGAAATTGGGGGAGAGCGTCTTCCGGACCGATCACCGGACTCTTCAGATTCTCTTCATGCTCAGGGTGATCGTGATTCAGATTGATCAGTTTTCCCGGAGGAATACTTTCCGGGTCGGCCCAGAGAAATTCGGGCTTTTCAGCACTGCCTTCAACGATAGCTTCGCCATTGCGTTTATACCAGTTGGTGGTTCCCAACCCGATCACCGGCCACTCTTTGTCAAAGCTTGCTATTTCCTGGGTAATTTCCTCTGCTTTTGAGAAGTGAAAAAAATCTCCCTTCAACAACCGTTCTATCGTGTTGTAGGCAAGGATGATGGATCGCCTGTCACTGGTTATCATGGTTATCCTTCGCAGGGGTCAGCTCTTTTGGCTGACTATCAGGTTGTTGCTGGGTCAGGCAATGGACGCCACCCAGTCCCCAAATGAGGGTCTTGCACGCAATAGGGATGATATCCCGCTTGGGAAACAAATGGGTTAGCAACTCCAGAGCTTTTTCATCATCAGGGTGATCGTATACGGGTACCAGTACTGCGTGGTTGGTAATATAAAAGTTTGCGTAGCTGGCAGGGAGACGTTCTTCCTTGGAGCCAACGTAACCCGGCATGGGTAGTGGAATTATTTGGAAGGGGTTTCCGTCCTGATCTTTCGCCGCTTGCAGGCGCTCATAATTATGTCTCAACCCAAGATAGTTTGCGTCCCTTTCATTTTCCTCTAAAGCGCAAACAATGGTAGTGGGGTTCACGAAACGGGCCAGGTTGTCGATATGCCCGTCGGTGTCGTCCCCTACCAAATCCCCACTCAGCCAGATGACTTTTGATGTGCCTAGATAATTTTTTAAAAACTCTTCCATACGTTCCCGGCGTATCCCTCCATTGCGATTTGGATTGAGGATACAGGAATCGGTGGTCAAGCAGGTCCCACGACCGTTTACCTCTATAGCACCGCCTTCCAAAACAATTCCCGGTTTGAATTTTGGCAATTCCAAGTGTTCGGTAATGATGCCACCTACAAGATCATCGAGCTCCCACTTATATTTCCGCCCCCAGGAATCAAAATCCCAGTCGTTGATAGCCACTTCCCTTTGCTCTTCTTTCCCCCGCACGAGAAAATTAGGGCCGTAGTCCCGGATCCATGAGTCATTAGTAGGGATATCATACAGAGTAACCCGACTCATGTTCACGTCATTGGATTGGAGTTTAATATGCAAAGCTTCTTCCGCAGATTTATCTTGAACCAGAATATGGGTTTGCTCTCCCTTGGCGATGGCTTTTACAATTTGAAGGTAATCGGATTCGACTTGTTCCATATCCTGATTGGGCCAGGTTTCTGGATCATGGGGCCAAGTCAGCCAGGTGCCTGCATGGGGCTCCCATTCGGCCGGCATGCGATAACCTTCAGATGCAGGAAAATTATTCATCGCTATCAAGGTACAGTTTTGAGAGACCCTGGTAGGCATCAACCCTGCGGTCCCTTAAGAAGGGCCAGTTTTGCCTTACCGATTCGATTTCTGGCAGGGAACATTGAGCCATCACAGTTTCAGGTTCACTTTCAGCCTGCCCGATAACCTTCCCAAACGGATTACAGATAAAGGACCGGCCCCAGAAAGTCAGGGCATTTTCCCTACCCACCCGGTTCACCGATGCGAGAAAGACACCATTGGCAATAGCGTGAGATTTTTGTATGGTTTCCCATGCGCTAATCTGTTGGTTGGATTCTTTTGCATCTTCATCCTGATAGCCGATGGCGGTTGGGTAAAATAAAAACTGTGCACCCGAAAGGCAGGTTAACCGGGCCGCTTCCGGGAACCATTGGTCCCAACAGATGAGCACTCCGACTCTACCGTAACGGGTGGGAAAGCTTTTGAATCCGGTATCTCCTGGAGTGAAATAAAATTTTTCAAAGAAACAGGGGTCATCAGGAATATGCATTTTGCGATAGATTCCTGCAATGCTTCCATCCGCATCGATGACAATGGCGGTGTTGTGGTAAATGCCCTGGGCCCGCTTTTCAAAAATGGGGACAACCAGTACAACCTCCAGCTCTTTAGCCAGCTTCGAGAGTGTTTCGCTCGTTGGGCCGGGCAGGGGTTCGGCCAGGGAAAAATTTTGCGTGTCTTCAGTTTGGCAAAAATACTGAGTCAGGAAAAGTTCGGGCAGACAAATGATTTGTGCGCCTTTTTTTGCTACGGCAGAAATAGACTCTATCGCGCTGGTCAGGTTTTTGTCCGCATCCGGGGAGCAGGCCATTTGAACGAGGCCCACCG
Organism: Nitrospina sp.; assembly: GCA_018653085.1. Lineage (GTDB taxonomy): Bacteria > Nitrospinota > Nitrospinia > Nitrospinales > VA-1 > LS-NOB. The sequence goes on along the minus strand of JABIAY010000033.1, from coordinate 25,530 downwards.
TAACAGTCGATATGTCAATTTCACTATTCTTCATATGCGATTTAAAAGATAATAGTAATTTCGTTCAATGGATTTTGGTGTGATAGAATATCATAATATTCCACTAGCCGTGGAGGCAGATAGCCCTGGCCTATCAAGCCGAGAGACCGCTGGCCTGCGGAGGTACTCCGCCAACCCCTTTTAGACTGATATTTATCGATGTGGATCAAGCGCGAATTCAGAGACTATTATAAACCAAAATTAAGACGTGAACTCAAGCGGGACCCCAGCCAGGAGGAAATGGACCAGCGTTTTGAGGAAATTTATAGTCAGGTCAACTGCACTCTTCTTGCGGGAGTTCTGGAAGGGGTCGCCATCTATTTTTATGAAATCGCGAAAATCAGTAAAGAAGAACTGGATGGTTTCAGAGACCATCCCGAAGAATATCTCTTTGAACGTTTTGGTGGCGGAAATTTCAAGTTAAACTTCTATGAAGGCCCTTCTTTTATTGTTTGTGTGAACTTCAAACCCAAGGGTGAGCCGAAGTGGATTCCCTTGCTCCCCGACAAAGTGGGTTCTAATTCTAAACCGGCGTAACCTACCTTAAAATCTTGAGTTTTTATTTATGAGTGAAAGCATTATCGAGGTTGGAGATTTTTCATCTCAAGTCAGCCTGGTGCAAAAATGGACGGAAGAATCAGGTCCTCCTGTTGTAGTCGAGGGTTTGCGAGGTTCCTCGCGTGCGCTTTTTCTTTCGAAGCTGATTAAAATCCAAAAACGCCCTGTGGTTATTTTTACGGCTGATCAAAACAGCGGCGAAGTTCTACTGGATGATCTTAAATATTTTTTCCACTATGAAAAAATAAAATCTCAGCCGTATTTTTTTCCCGCCTGGGAGCTTCTTCCCTACGAACCGCTTTCCCCTTTAAGCGAGATATCTGGCGAAAGGCTGGATATCCTTAACCGGCTTCGAGACGGAGAGCCTTTGATTCTGGTTGTGCCTTTGGAGGCAGGCCTGCAAACGGTTATGCCTCGCTCTGTCCTGGAGAAGCTGATTCTCCCGGTAAACGTCAAAATGAGTTTGGAACGGGAATTTTTGGAAGCCTGTCTGTCTGATAATGGTTTTACACGTTCTCCATTGGTGGAAAACAGAGGGGAGTTCAGTGTGCGGGGAGATATTGTCGATTTCTTCCAACCAGGGGGAGTGAACCCGGTTCGAATCGAATTTTTTGGCGATGAAGTGGAGTCCATTCGTGAGTTTGATGTGTTATCCCAGGTTTCCATCAACAAACTGGAGACGATAAATATACTTCCTGTGAGGGAGCTTTGCCTGAGCGAAATTGAAAAAAAACTTGGGGTGGAGGCCATCGAAAAGTTTGCCGAAAAAAACGGGTGCGATCGCCTGGCTCTGAAGGAACTTCTGGAAAAAATTCAGCATCTCGGAGTGTTTTCCGGGATGGAATATCTGGCTCCCTTTTTCTATCCCACTCGCGAATCTATTTTTGACTATTTACACCCCGACTCTTTGGTGGTGCTTGAGGAGAAGGATCAACTTCAGGCCAAATCTGAGCAGTTCCAGGAGCTCATCGATACTGAATATCACTCGGTTATGGAAAATGGAGATGTCGCCGCTTCTCCCGAAGAACTGTATTTAGCGATGGACGAGTTCAACAAGTATGTGGAGAAATTCAAGGGATGTGTTGCCTTGAACACCTTGAAAATCGAAGAAGCGGCCCTCGGCCTGGAGGTGAAACCTCTTCCCGCGTTGGCAGGAAAGTTTGATGCCTTCAACGAACAGGTACTGAAATGGAAGAAGGATGAAAATAGAGTGGTGGTGGTGGCCCCCACAAAGGGGCAGGTTCGTCGTATTCATGAGTTACTGCATGACTGGGGACTCGAAATCGATGTGGATCTTGGACGAATCAGTGAAGGCTTTCAGTTAACCGCATCGAATCAGGTATTCATTGCGGAACACGAAATATTTGGAAGAACCCACAAACATAGGCACCGCAGAAAACCTCGCTCACAAGCTTTTCTAAGGGGACTTAAGGACCTAAAAGAAGGTGACTTTCTGGTGCATATCGATTATGGCATTGGTTTATATCAGAGAACCCGGGAACTCCAAACCGGAGTGGGGGGAGGGGAGTTTTTGGAAATCCTTTATGCCGATGACGAAAAACTGTATCTCCCTATGGAGGGGCTTGGGCTAGTTCAAAAATATACGGGGTCAACGGAAACCCCGCCACCCTTGAGCAAAATGGGGGGAGCCGCCTGGAAGCGCCAGAAGAAAAAGGTCAAGGAAGCGATTCAGGAAATGGCAGAAGATTTGCTGAAGCTTTATGCTTCCCGGGAACTTACCAAAGGTCATTCTTATTCGCACAACACTATTCTAATGCGGGAGTTTGCCGACGCGTTCGAATATGAAGAGACCGAGGACCAATTGAAGGCCATTGAGGATGTAGAAGCGGACCTGGAGAAGGAAAAGCCCACGGACAGGTTGATTTGCGGGGATGTCGGATATGGTAAAACGGAAGTCGCCATGCGAGCGGCCTTCAAGGTAGTTCTGGATAAAAAGCAGGTTGGCGTACTGGTGCCAACTACTGTTCTCGCTCAACAACATTTGCAGACTTTTCGCGAACGTTTTCACGAATACCCGGTCAATATTGACATGGTTAACCGGTTTAGAACCCCGCGTGAACAAAAGGAGACTCTGGCAGAACTGAAAAAAGGCAACGTCGATATTATTATAGGAACGCATCGATTGTTGTCGCAGGATGTGGAGTTTGCCTCACTTGGTTTGATCGTTGTCGATGAGGAGCAACGATTTGGAGTCAAACACAAGGAAAAATTGAAGAAGCTTAGAAATTCTGTGGATATCCTTACCCTTACAGCGACACCGATTCCCCGTACACTGCATTTTTCCTTGATGGGAGTGCGCGATTTAAGCGTCATCGAAACACCGCCTGTTGACCGTCTTGCGGTCAAAACATTCATTCGAAAGTTCGATGAAAAAGTGATTCGTGATGCAATAATGAGGGAAGTAGACCGGGGTGGGCAGGTGTTTTTTGTACATAATAAAATCCATAGCATCCATTCCATCGGTGAATTAATTCGACGAGTGGTTCCCGGAATAAAAATAGACATTGCCCATGGTCAACTGCCGGAGCACCAGTTGGAAAGTGTAATGAAAAGATTCATGGACAAAGAAATAGATCTTTTGCTTTGTACATCTATTATTGAATCCGGGCTCGATATACCCTCTGCCAATACCATTATTGTTAATCGCGCGGACCAATTCGGGCTGGCCCAACTTTATCAATTGCGTGGAAGAGTGGGGCGGTATAAACATCAGGCCTATGCCTATTTGTTGATCCCGGGAACGGGAGGTTTGAAGGACGAAGCCCGCAAACGTCTTAGTGCTATTGAGGAAATGAGTGAGCTCGGGGCGGGTTTCCAGCTTTCGGCTCGTGATATGGAAATCCGCGGAGTGGGTAATATGCTGGGACATAACCAATCCGGACATATCGCGTCAGTCGGCTTTGATCTTTATTGTAAGCTTGTTGAGGATATGGTGAAAGATATCCGTGGAAAAAAATCCGACCCCAGAATTGAAACGGAACTGGATTTGATGATTAAAGGATTCATTCCCAAGGATTATGTTCCTGACTTGAATCAGCGTCTGGATTTTTATCGAAGGATACAGATGGCCAGCGAGTACGAGGAAAGCCAGGCAGTAGCGAGAGAATTGGAGGACAGGTATGGTCCGTATCCTGAGGCGGTTGCAAAACTTCTAGCCCTTTTGAAAATTCGTATGTTATGCCAGAAAATTCATATTTCAAAAATCGAGCTGAAACATAACGATGCGTATCTACATCTTTTGCCTTCGACAGTGATCAACCCACAAATACTAACTTCTTTGTTCGATGAGCGCTTGAGTATGCAGTCAGAGTACAAGATCAAAATTCGCATGGATCGTAAGGGATGGAAAACAGACTTGAAACTTATCGGAAGTTACCTCCAAAGGTTGGCAAATTCGTTGCTTCCGGTTGGGGAGAAAAGTGATAATGAATAAATGGCTTAAAGGAATTGTTTTAGGCATGTGCTTGGTTTCCTGCTCCAATGGTTCCTCTTCCCAAGATCAATTGCCGGATGACGTTGCTATCGTAATTGTGAACAAGGAAGAAGTTCCTTTGAAACAGTTTAAGGCGGAATTGAATGTATATAAGAAGAAATTTCGTGTGCATAGCAACGAAGACATCTCCCCTGAAGAATTGGCTTGGCTCAAAAATAGGGTTTTAGAGCAGATTGTTCACAATACTCTTCTGCGACAGGAAATAAAAAGTAATGACATCGAGATCAGTCAGGAAGAGTTGAATGAAGCTTTGTTGAAAGTGGAGGCCGGGTATCCTGAGGATTCGTTTGAAAAGCAACTGGAATTTGAGGGGTTGACCCGAAAAGAATGGCAATACACCATAGAAAACAACTTGTTGATAAAAAAATTGATTAGCAATTTGGTCAATAGTAAAGTGTCTGTAAGTGACGAAGAAATGCGCCGTTACTTTGAAGCTAATGAGTCCAAGTTTCATAAGCGTGAGCAGGTGAGAGCTCTGCATATAATGGTCGAGACGGAAGAGGAAATTCGTCAAATTCTAAAAGAATTGCAGTCGAAGCAAAAAAAATTCTCTGAACTGGCCGAAGAATTTTCGCTGGGTCCGGAAGGAACTCGGGGCGGGGATTTGGGTTACTTTGAGGCTGGTCAGATGCCTGAAGAGTTTGATAATGTTTTCAAACTGAAAGTTAATGGTGTCAGTGACATCATTCGCACCCCTTATGGTTTTCATCTGTTCAAGGTCGTTGAAAAAATTAAAGAACGAAAAATGAGCTTTGATGAATCCAAAAAATCGATCGAACAAATTCTGATTCAGGAACTTCAAGATCCAGCTTTCCAGAAGTGGCTGGTTCAGCTAAAAGAAAAATCAGAGATTGAGATTAAATATGATTTCTTTGAAAAAATTAACTAAAGCCGTTTTTACCTTAGCTTTGTTGTTGCCATTGGCTGTCGGGCCGCTGTCGGTTCATGCCCGGGTTCTCGATAAGGTGGCCGCAAAAGTGAATAGCGAAATAATTACTTTAAGCGCTATTGAAGAGCGGACTGAAATATTGAGGCAGAAATACGCGGGTGCTCCTGTCAGTATTTCAAAGCAGGACCTGGTGAAAGAAGCGCTGAATATGATTATTGAAGAGAGGCTTCAGATTCAGGAGGGAAAGAAAATTGGTTTTGTTGTAGATGAAGATGCTGTGGATGCGGCAATGAAGGACATTGAAGCTAAAAATGGTCTTGCTGAGGGACAGTTGCGGGAAATGTTGAGGCGAGAAGGGAGGACTCTGGAATCCTATAAAAACCATATTCGAGATCAGATACTGGTGTCAAAAATTTCCCGGTTTGAAGTTGGCAACCGGGTGAAAGTCAGTGAAAAAAGCATTGTAAGTTTTTATAAAGAAAATCAGAAAGAATTCTGGGAGGAGGGCAAGGTGAAGGCCCGCCATATCCTTTTTATAGCTGAGCGCGGTTCTTCCAAGAAGGTTAGAAGAGAGAAACTACGGTTGGCGAAAAAGGTTCTCCGTGAGATCCGAAAGGGTAAAGACTTTGCCAAGCTTGCCATGGAGTATTCGGAAGATGTTTCTGCCAGCAGTGGTGGGGATGTAGGATTTGTTGGGCGAGGGAAAATGGTGCCTGAATTCGAAGAGGCTGTATTTAGTTTAAAGCCAGGGCAGGTCAGTAATATTGTGGAAACGGAGTATGGTTACCATGTTATTAAGGTTGAGGAAGTTTTGCCTGGAAAAACTTTGACTTTTAAAGTTGTTAAGGATCGTATTCTACAAATTCTTACCATGCAAAAGCAAACGCAGGTTTATGACGTTTGGATTAATGAGTTGAAAGCTTCGGCTTTTATCGAAGTGACTTTGTTTGAGGATGCCGCTGAAAATACGAGCCTGATTTCGAGAGGAATTGTGGAGGAGGGAGAGAATACCAAGCTCAACAGGAGAGTGAAGCCAAGATCGGTAACCGATGCGAGGGAACAGGCTTTGCAGAAAACGTGGGAGGAAATGTATAAGTCCGTTGAAAAGTCGAAGGGAAATTCAAAGGCAGATGAAAATCCTGAATATGGCTCCCTGGAACAAAAACTCAAACATATTAAGCAATTGCGTGATCAAAACAAAATATCTGAACAGGAATATCAAAAGCGGAAAGGAAAACTCTTAAATCGTCTTTAATTTCCCGCCCCATCCTTTCCTTCTGGATTTTCATATAAACGCCCTTTCGATAAAAACTTCATGTCGGACCTTTTAAAAAAAACAAGATCAGCCATTGTTGAACTGGTTTCGCCTGGAGACAGAGTATTGGTGGCTGTTTCCGGCGGGGCCGATTCGCTGGCATTGCTTTACCTTTTGGAGCAGTTCTCGAAGGAACTTGGCTATGAATTGTTTGTCGCTCATTTAAACCACTTAGCGAGAGGGAAGGCGTCTGATGAGGACGCAAGCTTTGTGAGGAAGGAAGCAGACAAGCTTTCACTGCCTTTTTTTATGGAAGAGGTAGATGTAGCCCGAGAAAAACCCAATTTCAAAACATCTTTCCAGGAGTCTGCCCGGATTTTAAGGTACCGGTTTTTGGAGAAAACCCTGTTGTCTTTTAAGGGGAATAAAATTGCTGTGGGGCATACTGCAGATGACCAGGTTGAAACAGTTTTGATGAACTTGTTGAGAGGGGCCGGGCCGAGAGGGCTTGCGGGAATACCGGAAAAGAGGGGGCATGTGATTCGGCCTCTTTTAGGTTGTGCCCGGATCGAATTAGAGTTGTTTCTGAAAAAGCGGAACCTGTCTTATTGTACGGACTCCTCTAATAACGAAAAAAAATACCTGAGAAATAAAATCCGGCACGATTTAATTCCTTTCCTGAAAACATTCAATAGTGATGTTTCGGGGAACTTGCTGGGTCTGGCAGAAATTGTACGTGAAGAAGATGACTGGATGTCCGGGAAAACCCGTGAACTTTATTCCCAGCTTGTAACAACCCCGAACGAGGGCCTGTGTTTTAATATTCCCGAATTTCAGAAGCAACCTCTGGCAATGAAAAGGCGGTTGGTTCGCGAAGCATTGTATCAATTAAAGGGGGATTTGCGTGCTATTACCGCTTTGCATGTTCGGCAGGTTCTTGGCCTGTTTACCCATGCAAAAGTTGGGAGTCGATTAAAACTTCCTGGTAATGTGAGGGTGTCCTGTGACTATGACACGGTGAACTTTTCCTTGTCCGAGAAACCGGATCTTTCTCATGGGATGGAAAAAAAGACAATCAGGCTGAAGGTTCCCGGTGTAACGAGTTTGGCCGGGATTCAACTTCATGCGCGGCTTATGGAACCGCCTGTAGTTTTCCCGGAATCCGCCGATGAGAAACAGGCGTATCTGGACTTTGAAAAGACCGGTGAATTCATCGGGGCCAGGTTTTTCCAGCCGGGCGATCTTTTTGTGCCATTGGGTATGCAAGGACACAAGAAATTGAAGTCCTATTTTATCGACCAAAAGGTTCCCAGGGAAAAAAGACCCTTGATCCCCATATTGACAAATGCCGAAGACGATATCATATGGGTGTATGGGGAGAGAATTTCTGACCGATTCTGCATCTCTGATAAAACGCAAAAAGTGCTTTTTATTGAAGGAAAAGAGCTTTAAAAGACTGATTATTAATGCATGCGACAAAAATTATTTTTGTGTTACCATAATAGAGTCCCAAGGTTAGCAAAAAAGAACTCTGTAAGGAGATAGTTTTGAATCAATTCTATAAGAATTTAGCTCTCTGGCTGGTGATCGGCATAGTCCTGATTGCTTTGTTCAATATATTTAATAAGCCTATAGTCGTTCAATCCGAAGTGGTTTTTAGTGAGTTTATGGATCAGGTTGAACAGGGGCAGGTTAACGAGGTAATGATCCGTGGCGATAGTATCTCCGGCAAGTATATGGACGGCCAAGCCTTTCAGACCACGGCTCCTCCAAAAGACCCGGATCTGATTAGGGCACTGAGAGAGAAAAATGTCCGGATTGTAGTGGTAGCTCCGGAACAGACCAGCTGGTATATGAGTATTCTTATCTCCTGGTTCCCCATGCTTTTGCTGCTGGGAATCTGGATCTTTTTTATGCGCCAAATGCAAGCCGGTGGCGGCAAAGCCATGTCTTTCGGAAAAAGCCGAGCCCGACTTAGTGAAACGAAAAATAGAACCACATTCAAAGATGTTGCGGGTGTTGATGAGGCAAAAGAAGAGCTTCATGAAATTATTGAGTTTTTAAAAGAACCACAGAAGTTCAGCAAGCTGGGCGGCAAGATTCCCAAAGGAGTTTTGCTTGTCGGTCCTCCGGGTACCGGAAAAACTCTTTTGGCCCGGGCCATTTCCGGCGAAGCCAATGTTCCGTTTTTCAGCATCAGTGGTTCAGACTTTGTTGAAATGTTTGTTGGGGTTGGCGCATCACGGGTCCGCGACCTGTTTGAACAGGGCAAAAAGAACAGCCCGTGTTTGATTTTTATTGATGAAATTGATGCTGTCGGGAGACATCGTGGCGCAGGTATGGGTGGAGGCCACGATGAACGGGAACAGACCCTTAACCAGCTTCTGGTTGAGATGGATGGATTCGAAAATAACGAAGGGGTCATCCTGATCGCGGCGACCAACCGCCCTGATGTTCTGGATCCGGCCTTGTTGAGGCCAGGACGGTTTGACCGGCAGGTTGTAGTCAGCCGCCCCGATGTCAAAGGTCGGGACGGAATATTAAAGGTCCATACCTCCACGGTCCCACTTACTGATGAAGTGGATTTGAAAATCATTGCCAGAGGAACTCCTGGGTTCACCGGTGCAGACTTGGCCAACCTTGTCAACGAGGCGGCTCTGTTAGCCGCCCGGAACGATAAAAAAGCCGTAGCCATGGATGACTTTGAGGAAGCCAAAGACAAAGTTCTGATGGGGGTTGAACGCAGGAGCATGGTTATCTCCGAAAAAGAGAAAAAAACCACGGCCTACCATGAAGCAGGTCATGCTTTGGTGGCTTCTCTTTTGCCTGGGACCGACCCTCTCCATAAAGTGACTATCATCCCAAGGGGACGAGCCCTGGGAGTGACGATGCAGTTGCCCATGGATGAGCAACATACATATCAAAAGAACTATCTTTATAATAGCCTTGCTATTTTGATGGGTGGAAGGTGTGCGGAAGAAATTTGCCTTGGAGAAATGACCACTGGCGCAGGCAACGATATAGAGCGAGCCACTGAAATGGCCCGAAAAATGGTATGTGAATGGGGCATGAGCGAAAAAATGGGTCCGCTGTCCTACGGTAGCAAGGAAGAGCAGGTATTTTTGGGTAAAGACTTTTCCAACCAGAAAAACTTTAGCGACCAAACGGCCAAACTGATTGACCAGGAAGTCAAGACGCTGGTTATGGGTGGATACAACCGTGCGACTGAATTACTGAAAACGAATCGCGATGTCCTTGAAAACCTGTCCCAGGCTTTGCTGGAAAGAGAAACCCTGAGCGGGGATGAGGTCAAAAATATTATAGATGGGAAAAATGATTCTGACCCTGATTCCTCTGGCGGAGAACCGGAAAAAATACAACCTGAGGTTCCTGTTGAAAAAATGCAGGCTAAAAAAGAAGATTCTGACAAAGGACTCCTTGGGGGCGGTAGCATGCCTGATCCTACGCCAGCCTGACTTTTATCCAAATAAGAATTCGTTTCCAAAAACTCCACGTTTTATCCGGCTCAGTGTCGGAATGTGGAGTTTTTGATTTTGGCCACTTGCCCGCGAGATAAACACATTGCCAATTCGAGTCCAGCGTCACGCTGGCCACGGGAGTGGGCTGTGGAGGAACTCCACCTATGACTTCATTCAGATTTCCCCGCCCTGGGGAAGAAGCGTTAGTAATGGGCGTTATCAATCTGTCTGCAGAATCGTTCTATGAAGACAGCCGATGCGAAACACCGGAACAGGCTCTCCAGGTTGCAGAAAGAATGATCGCCGAGGGGGCAGACGTTCTGGATATTGGCGCGGAAAGCTCTCGCCCAGGGTCCGTTCCCCTTTCTGAGCAGGAAGAATTAAACCGTTTGCTTCCCATCGTGAAAAAACTGGCAGAAAGCGTCAACATCCCTATTTCAGTGGATACCTATAAGCCTGCTGTGGCCCATGAAGTTTTGCAGGCAGGCGCCAATATCATAAATGATATAACGGGACTGCAAAAATTTCCTGACATGGCCAAAACCATTGCCCGGTTTCAGGCTGGTGCGATTTTAATGCATATGCAGGGAACGCCACAGACCATGCAGGATAATCCGCAGTATGTGGATTTGCTGACGGAAATTTCCGCATTTTTAAATCAGAGTATAGCTATCGCCGTTTCCGCAGGAATTGATCCGGAAAAAATCGCGATAGACCCTGGCATCGGATTTGGTAAAACAGACTCCCACAATCTTTTGATACTGAAAAATTTAAGTCGCTTGAAGGAGTTGGGCAAGCCAGTGCTTTTGGGGATTTCAAGAAAGTCCCTGATTGGAAATATATTAAATCTGCCTGTAGAGGAAAGGTTGGAAGGTTCGCTCTCTGCCGCCGTGTTCGGGGTAATGCAGGGGGCATCCATAATTCGCACGCATGATGTACAGGCAACTCAGAGAGCCGTGAAAGTCGCTGAATCAATAATGAAAGAAGAGGGTTGATCAATATGATCCGTTTATTTGTTAATGTGGACCATGTTGCCACCGTACGTGAAGCTAGAAAGACCATTGAACCGAGTCCTCTGAAAGCCGCCCTGTTGGCTGAAAGGGCCGGAGCCCAGGGAATTACTATCCACTTGAGGGAAGACCGTCGCCATATTCAGGATGAGGATGTGCGAGTTGTGCAAAAAGGGATTAACACAAAACTGAATCTGGAAATGGCTCCCACTCAGGAGATGGTGGACCTGGCTCTGGAGATTCGGCCTTATCAGATTTCTCTTGTCCCGGAAAAACGTCAGGAAATCACAACGGAGGGAGGGCTGGATGTCTGCTCCCAGGAAAAAGAGTTGTCAGGACTCCGGGAGAAGATGCATGGCAAGGGAATTTTGTTCAGCCTGTTCATTGACCCTGACCTGGCGCAGATAGACGCTTGCAAAAGAATCCAGGCGGACAGTGTAGAGATCAACACCGGTAAATACACGGAACTTGAGTCGCCTCAAGAAATTGCAAGGGAGCTGGAACGCATACAGAAAAGTGCGGCAAGAGCCGCCGAACAGGGTTTAAAGGTTTTTGCCGGTCATGGTTTGAACTATGAAAATGTGGAGGCGATAGCCGCAATTCCGGAAATTGAGGAACTTAATATTGGGCATTTCATAGTAGGGCAGGCTATTTATGAAGGGATGGAAAATGCTGTGACCGCGATGATTCGCTCGATTGCAAGGGGTAGAGGGCAACAGAGCTGACCGGGGCCATATAGAGAACTCTTTGAAAATATTGCGGTTTTGGTGATTTTTTGATGAGTTTGGCGTGGAAATTGCGGTATAATATTCAAAGTTAATTTTGCCAAAACATTGACGGATAGGGTGATGACGGAATTCAACAGTTCTTCTCAGGTTTCCCAGGATAATTTATCGGTTCGTGAGCGCGGGGTTTCCAGTGCACGCGAATATTCCCGTATTGTTGAAACTTTTAACAGGGTTTTGGAATACAAAGAAAAGTTTCGTATGTCCATTGAAGGGCAACTGGCCTCCATTGGGAATCAGGTAAAGGAGAATATCGAGAACCTGGAAACCCTGATGCGCAACATAGATATTTATGTGGAGAATATCGACACAATTTCCAATAATCTGGCGCAACTGCAAACCGAGGAAAACTCTATCAAAGTCAGATACGAAGAACTTTTAAACGGGTCTACTGAGTTGGACTCCGTTGACGGTGATAAAAATGATGATCTGGATTCTGCCGGTTCCAGGGAATACCTTATACAGCGACGGCGAAATTATCTGGAAAATCTGGATAAGAGTTTTAAACGTCTGGATGGGGAATTATTTTCCATTGAAAAATTACGGTCGGAAATAACAAGAGCCCGTGGAGAAATCCTGGTCAAAAAAGATGATGCCCAGAAAAAAATAAGTATTCTGGAAGAGAATGGCGCCCGGCTTTTGGAGGATGTCAAAAGAGTCGAGATGGAACTCGAATCATCGATTAATGAAGAGAGGCTTCTGATTAATGAGTTCAAACGTCTGGTGAGTGGGGCTGAGAGAACTCTGGAAATCAGTGATGAGATAGACCATATTCTGTTTACCTACCTTACTGCGGCGGAATCAAAAGATATCGCCGCAAAAAATCCGGTTCCCGCAGTCGACCACCACTAGCCGCCAGCGTGACGCTGGACCCGACTAGCAATAGTCCCTCAAGCCGAGATAACGGTTGCCAGCAAAATAAAAGCATTGCAATTTACCTGCGGAGGTTCTCCGCCCACTAGCCGTGGGGGCAGTGTGCAAGGGCTCGTTGAGCCGAGATAACGGTTGCCAGCCCGAAAAAGTTGTTGCCATTTGCCACTGGCGGTTCGCCAGTAGGTTTGAGTTGACTTGGATTTATAAATTCTGCATACTCCTTCTAGTTTCCGAGTGATTGAGCTTTCCTGTTGTTTTACTATCCTCAAGTAGTTCAACTCTAATATTTTCAATGAGTTTTCCCAGAAAGGTTGTTTTATAAAAATGACAACGAAGGTCGGCATCAATGGTTTTGGACGTATTGGCAGGGCGGTATTGAAATGCATACTGAATGATTCGGAGTGCTCGGATTTTGAAATTGTAGCTATCAATGATTTGACGGATGCCGCTACGTTGGCGCATCTTTTTAAGTACGATTCTGTTCAAGGTGTTACTCCCCAGGATGTGCAGTCAGATTCCGAGGGGCTGATCATAAATGGAAAACATATAAAAATTATTTCCGAACGCGATCCCGGCCAACTGCCTTGGAAACAATTGGGCGTAGAGTTTGTTATTGAGTCCACAGGGTTATTTACCAAACGCGAGGCGGCGAATAAACATATTGAGGCAGGCGCAAAAAAAGTCATCATTTCCGCTCCGGCAAAAGACCCGGATGTGACCATCGTTTTGGGCGTGAATGAAAAAGCTTATACTTCTTCAGACCATCAGGTTATTTCCAACGCTTCCTGCACCACGAACTGCCTGGCTCCTGTAGCCAAGATTCTGCACGAAAAGTTTGTGATTAAAAAGGGACTGATGACGACCATTCATTCGTATACGAATGACCAGAAGATTCTTGATTTGCCGCATTCAGACCTTAGGCGGGGAAGGGCGGCGAGCCTTTCAATGATTCCGACGACCACCGGAGCCGCAAAAGCGGTGGCTTTGGTTTTGCCAGAAATTAAAGGCAAGCTTGATGGAATGGCTATTCGTGTCCCGACTCCTAATGTGTCTCTGATTGACCTGGTGGTTGAGGTCGAGAAAAATACTACAGTCGAAGAAGTCAATGAAGCTTTCAAGGAAGCTTCGAAGGGTTCCTTGAACAAAATAATGCGATTTGAGGATAAACCTCTGGTGTCCGTAGACTTTAATGGAGATGCCTTCTCATCTATCATTGACGGGATTTCTACCAAAGTCATCGAAGGTAATATGGTGAAGGTATTAGCCTGGTATGACAATGAGTGGGGCTACTCCAACAGGGTTAAAGACCTTTTGAAGTTTATCGCCTGTAGCTGATTCCTGAAGTACCTGGTTCACTTTCAAATCCCACAGTTTTTGGCATAGGTGTTAAGTGACTACCCCGCTTGTTATCGGCAATTGGAAAATGAATATGCTGACCTCACAGGCCTGTGACATGGCTCGGTTGTTAGTCGATCGGTTGTCAGGGGTTGAAGGTGTTGAGGTGGTTATTGCTCCTCCCTTTACATTGCTGCACCCGGTTAGTCAGATTATAAAAGGTTCCCGGCTGGGTTTGGCGGGGCAAAATTTTTACTTTGAAAACAAGGGAGCCTATACGGGGGAAGTCTCGCTGGAAATGTTGAGGGATGTGGGATGCGATTTTGCTTTGATCGGTCATTCTGAACGCCGTCAGCTATTCAAAGAGAGTGACGAGGCGATCAATAAAAAGGTTCACCATGCCATTCAGATGGGGATCACTGCGGTGGTTTGCGTGGGCGAGACTCTGGAACAGAGAAAAGCAGGGGCAACTTTAAATGTTATTGAAACCCAACTGTCCAAAGGCCTTGCCGGTTTATCAGACTTATCACGGCTGGCAATTGCTTATGAACCTGTTTGGGCAATAGGAACCGGAGTCAATGCAACCCCGGAGCAGGTGGTCGATATCCATACCTTCATTAGAAAGTGCCTGTTTGAGAGCCTGGGTTTTTCTGAAAAAGCGGGGGCACGAATCCTCTATGGAGGCAGTGTAAACCCCGAAAACAGTAAACAGCTTTTACAGGAAGAACAAATCGATGGAGCGCTGGTTGGCGGGGCCAGTCTGAATTTTGAGTCATTTTGTGCTATTATTAATTCTTCTCTTGAACCCTGAGGCGTTTTTAGCCATAATCGGTGGTTCTCGGTAGATAATCTGCAACGACTTGGTATTATTTAAAGAATAAAATGGATACATTAATTACAGTATTACATGTGATCGCGGCCTTTAGTTTGATTCTTACCGTGCTTTTACAGGCAGGGAAGGGGGCGGCCATGGGTTCGGGGCTTGGTGGTAGTGGTAGTCAGGCTATGTTTGGCAGTAGCGGGGCCGGGAATTTTCTTACCAAACTTACAACTGGAATCGCTATTTTATTTATGGTCACTTCCTTGACCCTGGCGACCTTCTCAAATAAAAATAAATCCAGTTCTGTGATCCAGGGTGTTGAGGAATCCGTTCCTGAAAATGCAACAGAATCCAAAGACCCTCCTGATACATCTTCGAATTAAAACCTTCTCAGAGTGCCGATGTGGTGGAACTGGTAGACACGTGCGCTTGAGGGGCGTATGGAGCAATCCGTGGGAGTTCGACTCTCCCCATCGGCACCAATTTGCTTTGCTTGCGGACTAAATTTTAAAAAAATAGTTTGCGTGGTTTTCTTTTTGGAAATGTGCTGAAAAGTGTGAGGAAAAACGTACACTTTTCAAACCTCAGAAAACCCCCTTAAATTTCATCAGCGAACAGTAGTTGATATGGAAGAACATAGCGATAACGAGCAACTATCCTCCTTAGCATTCACCAAGAGAATCTCTCGGCTTCTATTGGTCTGTCTAACCGGTGTCACTGAATTAAAAGCAGGCGACCAAGCCTTATTGGACAAAATAAGAGAATTATCGAACCTTCTCGTTACGGTTCTGGACGGCAAGACTGATTCGCCCCCAGTGCTCGGAGCGGAGCTGGAGCAGATATTCGATGAGTTGGTCGTCCAAAAATATCTCATTGAGAAAGAGCGGGAGGCCGCCAAGCAAGTCTTCATCGCTTTTGCACAAACTATTCATGAAATGAGCCGGTCTTCGGGTGAATTTGATGAAAGCCTCAGCGAGCAAATTGCAGTTATAGAAGCGGCAGAGAGCATGAGCGATATTTTTTCCGCGAAGGACATTGTCCTTGAGCAGACAAAAAAAATCCAAACTGAAACCCATGCGATGCGAGAAGAACTTGAGGAGTCAAAAAAAGCCACATCCGACCTCACTCAACTATTGGAACAGGTTGAATCGAAGGCAATGATTGACCCCCTGACTCAAGTTTTTAATCGCGGAACGTACAACATGGAAATCGGTAAAATGGTCAAAAGATTTAATCGGTATAAGGAGCCTGCCGCCTTGATCATGATTGACATCGATCACTTCAAAAAATTCAACGATGATTATGGGCATAAGGCTGGAGACGCCATCCTCACTCTAGTCGCTACGGTAATCAAAGAAGCTGTGCGGGAATCTGATTTGGTCTTTCGTTATGGAGGCGAAGAATTTGTAGCGTTACTGAACAAGATCGAGCTTGAGAATGCGCAAAGGGTAGCAGAAAAGGTGCGGGCAGAAATTGAATCCCATCACTTAACGAATAAGTCTGCAGTGTTGAAGGTCACGGCGAGTTTGGGGTTTTCCTGCTTTAAGGAAGGTGATAGCGAGACCGATGTCTTTGAACGAGCCGACAAGGCTTTATACCAGGGAAAGCAAAATGGGCGTAATAGGGTTGAATACGTTTTATGAAAATCATTTACGCCAAATGATATTACTGAATTTGATCAACGAATAACGACCCGCGTTATTAGGGAATGCCGGCTACGTGCAGATCTAAAAATAACGGATGCAATCAGGAGTGTGATGGACTTGTAAAGTTCTGGCCTGAGTGTTGTCCCTTCTTTATTGTTGTTCCTTATACTGAATGTCTCCCACCACCTTAGAAGATTTATTTTCCTCCCCGGGCTTCCTTGCTATATTTTTTGCAGTACTTTTAACCATTGCCAATATTATTGTGGGAGTCAGTATTCTTCCCCATGATCAGCGTGAAAAGGGCTACCGGATTCACCGCCTGCTTTTTGGGGCAGTGATTATAAGTTATGCTCTATTTTTGTTTCATCTTCACCAGATGTCACGGGCATCCATTTTCGCCTATGGCGTTTTTGCATACCTCCTCCTTGTTGTTCCTCTCTGTAGAAGGATTAATGTGACGCTACATGCCGTTATTTCTTCTATTGGCTTGATCCTCATTACCGTTGTTGCGGTACTTAACTTGATATGATTAAATCCTACCAGTGGGTTTTATTCCTTCGTTTTTAATGGGTCCGATTATATGACAGAGTTTGATGTGTTGGTTTTGGGTGGAAGCCATGCCGGGGTTTCTGCCGCTCTCAGGGTGGCGGAGTTGGGGGCTAAAGTTTGCCTGATTGAAAAGGGCAATATAGGCGAGGTGGGTTTCCACAGACGAAATACGCTTTTTATGGATAGCAGGGTTCCTATCCTGCCTTCTGTAACTTGGGATGAATACAAGACGGTTTTGCGCTCAGAGACTGAGGAATATTGTCGGTCCGTGAGAGAAAAACTCGATGCAGTGGGCGTGTCGGTTGTGGAGGGCGAGGGGAGTCTGGCCGGTCCGGCAGAGATCAGTGTGCAGAAGAAAGATGGAGAGAGTTTACTGCTAAAGGGTAAATCGGTGATTCTGGCTTGTGGTTCGAGAGCAAGGTTCCCAGCTACTTTGCCGCATGAAGATGGAGTGGTGATATCCATTGAGGAGATTCCCCAACTTTCAGCACTTCCTGAAAATGTTCTTGTTATAGGCAGGGGTTCCTTTGCCAGTGAGACCGCACTGGGATTGCGCAAGCGAGGGTGTAAAGTCTTTCTTTGTTGCGAGCAAAAAGAATTGTTTCCGGAAATGGATGAGGACTTCAATGTTGAAATCGAGCGTCAGTTAAAAGAGAAGAAAATTAAAATTCTCGCGGGAAAGAAGCTGGTTTCATTTTATAAGAATGGGGCTGAACTTGAAATCACCCTGGAGACAGGTATCAAGTTCTCGGTTCACCAGATAATCATTGCTGAGGATAGATTGGGAGTTGAGGAAGTTGCCGCACTCGAAGGCCTCGGGATTCGTTTAGGTGAACATCAAAAAGTCTTTGTCGATGACGGTATGATGACCAGTTTGCCCGGAGTGTATGCGGTCGGTAGCATTGCTGGTGATTTGACTTCTGATACGTTTTCCCGGGAAGAGGGTAGAGTTGCCGCGGAAAATGCCTTGGGAAAAAAAAGGAAACTGAACCGGGAATGGGTTCCGCAAGTTATCCGCCTTTCCCCTGACGTGGCTTATGTGGGGTGCAACATGAAAACGGCTGGTCACCAGGGATTTCATCCTGTCGAGGGACTGTTCGAGAAGGATTCCAATGTCGGCGGGGACTCAGATTTTGCCCGGAGCATGGAAAAATATAAAATTGTTGCTGATAAAAGGTCGCGTTTAATTGTGGGAGTGCAGATGATTTCAGAGAGGTCCCCGGATTGGATTTCAATGTTTTTGTTGCTGATTAAAAAGGGTGTCACGGTCGGTAACCTGGCCAACTCCGTCAGCCCTGAGGGGGCTGGAATAGAGGGTCTGTGCGAGGCGGCGCGAAATTGTTCGCGAGCCCTGAAGTCCCCATAAAAAAGGCAGTTTGAGGGCAATTACTTCTTGCCTTGACTCGATATTTCAATTATGTTAAAAACCAACACTTTGACAGTCTATTCCGGCCTGTCAACGAGGTCCTAAAAGGCACGGAGTCCACATAAAATTAGGCATTTTGGGTTTTATGGCTGAAGCAAACTCGACAGAAAAACCGGCATCCAAGGATGCTAAGGGAAAAAAGGCAAAGGAAGAGACGCTGGAAACAATCTGGTCGCGCCGGGAGTTTTTTTCGCTGGCGGGCTGGGCCGGGTTTTTGGCATCTCTTGGGCTGTCCAGCCTGTATTTTGCGCGGTTGCTATTTCCTCGTGTTCTCTTTGAACCTTCCCCGATATTCAAGGCGGGAAATCCCAGTGACTATACGGTTGGTGAAGTCAGCACCAAGTGGGTTAAGGACCAGCGTGTTTGGATTATTCGGGATGATGAAGGTATCTATGTGATTTTTGCGTTTTGTACGCATTTAGGTTGTACTCCCCGTTGGTTGAAATCCGAGAGTAAATATAAGTGCCCCTGTCACGGTAGTGGTTTTACCAAACAAGGGGTGAACTTTGAGGGCCCGGCCCCAAGGCCTTTGGAACGTTTGAAAATTGCTCTGGCTCCCGATGGTCAGATCGTCATTGATAAAAGCAAAAAATATCTTTTTGAAAAGGATGAGTGGGGCAAACCGGGTTCGAAACTTTTTGTTTGATTGTTCGCTGACTGGTTTTTGGTTTTCAGCCGAAAATATGTTGATACAAGAGTGCGAAATTCCATTTGATGGAGGTTTGAGTTTTGGCAAATAAGTCACCACAGATTCCGAGTATTGCGGAATTGATGGATAAAATTAAAAGTGGCAAGATCTTCAGTGATATTGCCAAGGAAATCACGGAGTCGCAGGTATGGACCTCTACCTTCCGCCATGGTTATGCTGATACACCGCGAAACCGTGTTCTACAGATTGCCAGCAATGTCTGGTTGCATCTGCATCCGGTAAAAATCCAGCGTCACGCTCTCAGAATCAAGTTTACCTGGTGCATGGGCGGAATCACCTTTCTCCTGTTTCTTTCCACCGTAGTGACTGGCGTGATCCTGATGTTTTACTACAGGCCGGTTGGGGAATATGCCTACTACGATATGAAATACCTGCAATACGATGTTCCCTTCGGCATGCTCATGAGGAACATGCATCGTTGGGCGGCTCACGCTATGGTCATCACCGTATGGTTGCATATGTTTCGGGTCTTTTTAACCGGGTCGTATAAACCGCCGAGGGAGTTTAACTGGGTCATTGGGGTGCTTCTGGTAACGTTTACCCTGCTTCTGAGTTTTACCGGTTACCTTTTGCCTTGGGATCAGTTGGCGATGTGGGCGGTTACCGTAGGTACCAACATGGCGCGTGCCACCCCGTTTCTGGGGAATGAGGGACCGTTTGCCGAGTATGTCGGGGCGACCCCAAGGTATGATGTCCGTGCCCTGTTGATTGGAGGGAGCCTTGTCGGGCCTCCTGCGCTACTAAGATTTTACGTATTGCATTGCATTTTTATTCCTTTGGTCGCCGGAGCTTTGATGATTGTGCATTTCTGGCGAATCCGCAAGGATGGTGGAATTTCCGGTCCTCTTTAAGGGGCCGACTTTTTATTAAGGGGCAAGGACAACATGGCTCAAGCGGCAGTAGCAAAGAAAAAGGTTGAAGGGACTCAAGACAAGCTCCATGTATGGCCCTATTTGGTCCGGTTGGAGTTTCTTTGCGCTATTCTCACCATTGTAGCTCTTACGGTATGGTCCATCGTTATTGACGCGCCGTTGGAAGAAGCGGCGAACCCTACCAAAACCCCAAACCCTTCCAAAGCGCCCTGGTATTTTCTCGGGCTTCAGGACATTCTGGTTTATTTTGATCCCTGGTTCGCCGGTGTTGTGGCTCCCGTCCTCATCATCGTTGGACTGATGCTGATTCCGTATCTGGATGTGAATCCAAAAGGGAACGGGTATTACACCTATCACGAAAGAAAAGTGGCGATATGGGTTTACTGTTTTGGTTTTCTGGTGCTCTGGATCGCTTTGATCATTATGGGAGTATTCCTGAGGGGACCGGGCTGGAACCTGTTTATGCCCTGGCAGTATTGGGACCCGCATAAGGTTGTAGCCTTGGTCAATGTAGATCTTCCCTATGCTTTTGGGGTGCGAACCTACAATGGGGCCATGTTATTTGGTGGCGTGGTGATACTGGGGTATTTTGCGGTGGGCACAGCTATCTATTTTTTCATGGAACGCAAGGCACTCAAGAGTGTTGGGTTCTTAAGAATGTTTCTGAAAATCGAACTGCTTCTCATCATGGTAGGCATTGTTATCAAAATTGTCCTCAGACTGGGTTTTAATATCAAGTACGTATGGGTGACACCCTGGTTTAATATTTAACTGCATCGGGAAATAAATTGGCTGAAGAAGAGCAGGAAAAAGAATACAAAGAAGGGGAATTTGACGAGCATACCTCGTACAGCTTCCTCTTTTTTCTGGTTTCAGCAGTAACGCTATTTGTCACGCTTTGGGCGTTCTGGGATGATGAATATGCGCGCCGGGGCTATAAGGTCTATCAGGACCAGTTCCACAAGGAGCAATATGCCGTAGCGGAAGCAAGCTGGAAAAAACTCAATACTGAGATTGAGGGGACTGAGAACCAACTGAGAGAAAGCCTGGCGCAGAAGGAAGGCGAGTTGGACTCCTCGGACTCCTATGAGGAGTTGGTTGAGGAGGTACGGCTCAAACAGGTTACAGTTGATGAGCAGAAAGAGCTGCAAAAGTTTGCCGGTAGCAATGTTGATGAAGCTTATTACTGGTATAAAAAAGCTCTGCATGATGGGGAAAACTTTGATGTGGAGCTGGCGACCCTTCACTCCAAACAGGAAGAGGTGGAAAGTTTTAACCCGATCATCGCGGAAAAAGTAGAGATACTACAGGAAGCGGAAAACAGACTGTTAGCCGTCAAGGCGGATCAGGTCAAACTGGAAAAAGAGTTGGCACAGTTGACCATGGAACGAAGTAAGTTTGAATTGACCATGGATTATTATAAGCCGTTTCCTTTTTTCTGGAAGCCTGCGGAGATTCTTCAAACCGTTATTCCGGGTTTTGGCAAAAATAGTTTTAAAGAAATCATTTACCGGGTCGACCGGTGCATGACATGTCATATTTCGTATAAGGACGAGCATTATAAAGATTTTGCTCTGCCTTTAAAAACCCACCCCAATCTGGAAATCCTGATTAAAAAACATCCTCCTGGAGTGACAGGGTGTACCTGGTGTCACTTGGGGCAGGGAACAGTCACGGCTCCGGCTGAGCATGCTCATGGTTCCCACCATGAAACGGATCAAACGGTTGAAGTGAATGAACCCATATTGCGTGGCAACTTCCAACAGGCGGCGTGTAGAAACTGTCATGCTGAAGTGGTCAACCTGGAGGGTGCGCCGCTTTTATCAAAGGGGAAAAGGCTCTTTATCAAACTGGGGTGTCATGGTTGTCACCTGGCGGATGGTTATGCCAAGGAGGCCAAGGTCGGTCCCAGTCTGTATAGAGTTGCCAAGAAGGTTGATCCGAGTTGGTTATATCGTTGGGTCAAAAAACCCAAAGACTATCTTCCTAAAACCCGAATGCCGGAATTCAAGTTTAGTGAAAAAGACGCAATGGCGGTCACGGCATACCTTTTGGCATCTTCGGAAGAGAACTATGAATTGCCCGTCAGGTTTGAATCGGGCGATCCGGATAAAGGCAAGAAACTATTCGAATCTGTGGGTTGCCAGGGCTGTCATGAGCTCGATGGTAAAGGAGAACTTTTTGGTCCTGACCTGAGCCGCATTGGCAATAAGGTTAATGGCGACTGGTTGGTGACGTGGATCAGCAGTCCCCATAGCTACAATGCAAAGAGTCGAATGCCTGACCTTAGACTGAATGAGGAACAGGCTTCCGACATAGCCGCCTATCTGCTTCAGTTCGGCAAAACAGACTTGATCCCTGGGATTGAGGCCAAGCTGAAAGATCCTGAGTTGATCGAATACGGAAAGACTGTAGTTCGACGCAGGGGTTGTTTCGCCTGCCATGATATCAAGGGAATGGAAAGTGAAGGCCGAATCGCGCCAGAGCTGTCGTCCTTTGGTAGAAAAATGACCGTGGAACTGGAGTTCGGCGATTCACATATTCCCCATACCTGGGAGTCCTGGGTTAAAACCAAATTGAAAAAACCGGATTCTTTCAGAACCGAACGGGTTTTGGACAAGATGCCCAATTTCCACCTTGCACCGGATGAAATTGATGCACTGGTGGTACTCCTGAGGGGTTTTAATGGGACTCGTGTGCCGGAGCAATATCGCAAAATACTTTCTGAAAAAGAGCAAACGCTTGAAACAGGTCGCCGTTTAATCACCAAATACAATTGTCGCGGTTGCCATAATGTTGAAGGGGAAGGCGGACGAATTCAGGAATATCTCAAGGCCAAGGCTCAGTATCCTCCTCCACTGGAAATGGGAGATTATCATGTTGGGGAACGACTCAAAAGTTCATGGTTATTTTCTTTCCTCAAGGAGCCTACGCCGGTAAGGACCTGGATCAAGGTAAAGATGCCCACTTTCTTTTTTAGCGATAAAGAAGTGAGGGATTTGACAGCCTACTTTGAAGCATTGTCTCCGGTTAGTGGCTATGAGGCTGGCATCCATCAAAGTAAGGATGCCACTGTGGCGCAAAAGGGTGCTGAAATGGTCAGCTATATGGATTGCGGACGTTGCCATGATGATGGTCAGAAGGGAATTGAGTTCTCGTTAGCGAGTAAACGCTTGCGAGAGAACTGGATACCGAAATGGCTTAAAAATACCCGTGATATGATCCCCTGGACACCAATGCCTTCTCATTGGGTTAAGAAGGGTGGTAAACTGACTGTGCCGACCAAATACAGTGAGATTGAAACAGTGGGTGATGTTGATACCCAGGTCAGCACATTGACAGACTTGATTATTGCCTACAATACCGCCGAACTGGACTTTGATGTGAGTTTGGGTGAAGGTGGCGAGGATGAAGAAGGCGGTGACGAAGGAGACGGTGAAGGAGAGGACGAGGATGAAGAGGACGATGAATAAGTTTTCTCCATCTGCTAAAGTTTATATGATTAATCATCAACGATAAATAGAGTTCATAAAATGGAAAATTCAGGACTGGAAAACTTTCTTTTAATTGCAACCAAACCCGATAATATTCCCATCGGAACGATGTTGCTGTTTGTGGGCTGGGTATTCTGGGTTGCTGTTGCCCAGATGATCAAACATGACCGCTGGATAAAAGAAGGTAAGAAAGAAAAAGTTTGGGATGAAATGATAAAGTAAGTGGCTATTTTCGGGATAGTATTCATTGCGTTTTTTATAGGTATTATCCTGATTTTGTTCTTGAAGAAAACTTCCCCTCCCGCTCCCCAGGAGCAAATCCATTTCGATGGCCCTGCTGGGGTTCCTGTCTACCTTGTTGATCAAGACGCATTTAAGTCCAAATGTGTCGAATTTCTGGAAAAATTTAACCTTGAGTACGTTCACTCTGTCTGGGCGGATGAGCATGAGCTGGAAATCAGCCTGAATGACGAAACTCCTGTCGTCGGTGGCACTTATCTCGCCCTCTGTATTATTGATCCTCCCGGAAAAACGGTCAACGCGATAAAGGTTAAAGGCTTTCTGGATACGGTGAAGGGGGAGGGTGCGTCACGGGGAATTTTTATCACCACAGGATACTTCACTAATGAGGCGATTAATTTAATTGAAGATGAGCCTGTTGAACTGGTGAATGTGGTTTCTTTTGTAGCCTACCTCAAAAAGTTCGGCATTTACCACTAGGCGTGGGGCCAGTGTGCCGTCGCTTTATTTGGCGAGCAAAGAGTTGTCTCGGCGCAATCAAGTACTTGCCCAGTTCCCTCCCACGGGAGTGGGCTAGGCGTGGGGCCAGTGTGCCATCGCTTTATTTGGTAGCCGTGATACTCATCCTCAACCCTCGTGCCCCGCAGGGGTAAAAGAGTTGTCTCGGCACAACCAAGCTCTTGTCCGGTTGCCCCCGGCGGCTCGCCGGTGCTTCAGCTTTTCTCTTCAAGTATTTTTATTTCACTGGTTAGTTCATCCTTTTCCTGTCTGAGCTTTACGATCTCCAGGCGGGCGCTAACTCTGGCTAGAACCTCTTCCTGACGAAAAGGTTTGTTGAGATAATCTACACCTCCCGAAGAAAAAACTTTTTCTATTTCCGCCATTTCAACCTGGGCACTGATAAAGATTACCGGGGTAGACTTAGTAACCTCATTGGCTTTTAATCGCTGGCAGGTC
Organism: Nitrospina sp.; assembly: GCA_018653085.1. Classification (GTDB taxonomy): domain Bacteria; phylum Nitrospinota; class Nitrospinia; order Nitrospinales; family VA-1; genus LS-NOB. The sequence continues at coordinate 1,080 of JABIAY010000033.1, read as the reverse complement.
TCAAAACCGTCAATACCCGGCATCATGATATCCAGCAAAATTAAATCCGGGAGTATGCGTGGGGCAATATTTAAAGCCACTTCGCCAGTAGGCGCCATGGAAATATTCAAACCCAGGCTTTCCAGGGTCTTTTTTAGTACATCGATATTGGCCGGTGTATCGTCGACCAGAAGAACTTTCATTCCAGCCAGGTTTTGAGTGGTGTCAGTCATTATTGACTTTTCCTAAAATCTCCAGAATACCCTCCATATCATACTTTGCCACATAGGCCTGCAGGTGTTCTGCCAGGGCTCTACCATCATCGCTACTTTGTTCCAGTTTTTGCAAAGCGGTTTCTATTTCGGTTATTTGATAAAGTTCTGTTGCGCCTTTGAGTTGTGTGTGTAGCTCTACAGGAATTTTTAATTCTGAGAAATCGAGAACTTCAGGGGTAGCGTTTGCCCTGTCTGTGTCCGGCACAGCTTCCTTGTACTCATACTCCAGGCCTAGAAGGTTTTTCAAAGAATCAAAGACGTGATGTATTTCAAAAGGCTTGGAAATAAAATCATGACAGCCAAGTTCAAGGAAGTTGTTTTTCTGGTGCGAAAATACCGAAGGGGTCTATCAGAATAAGTGTGTAAACAGCATTTATAAAAAACTAAAAAACAATCTAGTAGCAGAGCCTGTGGGCCCTGTGAAAAATGGTGTTTTATTTTTCACAAGTCCATAGTCTAATTATCTATCAGCCTTCCAGGAAATAGAATAGCAAACTGGTTTAACGCTTGTTTCCATAGCCGGATCGGCATGGTCCACTTCTTAGAGATATTCGTTAACGCTAAATATAAAAGTTTCAACGCCGACTCATCATTGGGAAATGAACCCCGGTTCTTGCTGACCTTGCGCAACGACCGGTTCAGCGATTCAATCGCATTGGTCGTATAAATCGCTTTTCTAATATAGTCTGGATACGATAAAAAAGGAATTAAACCTTCCCAGTTACGCTCCCAGGAATCCGCAATCGTTGGATATTTTTCATTCCATTTAATGCGGAATGCATTCAAGTTTTCCTTAGCCACCTCAGCGTTGGTTGCGGTGTAAATG
>JABIAY010000022.1 GCA_018653085.1 Nitrospina sp. | reverse complement strand
TCTGTCATCCAGGCCTGGGCAATGATTCTTGGGTCAAATATGGCTTTCCGCGCCGCTGAAGAGCATGGCTTGGTTGACCGATATGGGTCGAGAATCCTGGTCAGCATTGCCACCGCGTTGGAAATTAGCGAAGGAAAGGCTGTTCTGACCACCCTATCTACTGAGATGAAAAACTGGGAGGGTCCTGTCGAAAGAGAATTGAACACCTTCATAGCCAAAACTGGCGGCGGTTTCTAACTACTAGGCGTAGGGCCAGTGTGCAATAGCTTTTTACTGCAATTAAAGATTGGTCCCGGCTTAAAAAGTACTTGCTATGTTCCCGTCTACTTAACATAACGTCGAACCACCTGTTCCACAGAGGCCAGGTAGGAGCCGCCAAAAAGATTCAGGTGGTTTAAAAGGTGGTACAGGTTATACAGGTCTTTTCTTTCCTCATATCCTGGATTCAGCGGAAAAGCTTCATGATAAGCATCGTAAAACTTTTGCGGCAGTCTGCCAAAGAGTTCGGTCATGGCCAGGTCGGCTTCGCGCAAACCAAAATAAACCGCCGGGTCAAAAATACAAGGGACTTGATCTTTGTCAGGAAAATAATTTCCGGACCATAGGTCACCGTGCAGTAAGGCTGGTTTTTCTCCTGAAATATCGAGATAGTTTTCCAGTCGGTCATAGAGTTTGCTGAGATTTTTATCGGTAGAAGGAGGAAGAGTTTTGCGCGCCAGTTCCTGCTGAGGTCGCAATCGCTGGTCGCGGAAAAAGTCGATGCCGTTGGTTTCCTGAGCGTTTTTTTGCACAGTACTGCCAATATAATTGTCGTGGTCCAGGCCGAAGCTGTCATGGCTGGTCTGGTGGAGCTCGGCCAGCGACCGGGCAAAGCGGACTGAGAAATCCTGTCCGGGAGAAGACTCTTCAATATATTCCAGAATCAGAAAAGTGGGTTTTGCGCAATCCTGCAAAGCCAGAGGTTTTGGGATTCTCGGCCCTTTCGCCGTCTGTGCCAGAAGTTTAAGTCCTCTGGCTTCTACGTTGAAGAAATTTGCGGGAGGGTGGGAGTTGTACTTCAGAAAAACCCGCTCATCATTGGTCAATCGCAGAACGGAGGTTTGGTTGATGCATCCTCCGCTGGTTGAGGCCGAGGACTGTACTTTTACCTCCCGGCCAAAAACGGGTTCTAAAAGCCGACTGATTTCTTCATTCATGCTTTTTTAGCAAGCTTGGTTTGCAAATGTTGCAGAACTTTTGGGCAGGTTCTCTCGACCATCTGGTATACCGCTTCAAAACCTTTGTCGCCGCCGTAATAGGGATCGGGTACATTAAGATCACCGTTATTTTCCGGGTCAAAAGAACGAAACAGAAACAATTTGTCATGAAGTTCCGCCGCAGGCCGCATCTGTTGCAGGGAGTCCAGATTGCTGTGGTCCATCGCCAGCACCAGGTCCATTCGCTTGAAATCTGTGGCCTGAAACTGGCGTGCCCGGCTGTTAAGGTGAATGCCATGCTGGCGTGCGGTTTGTTGCATTCGAGGGTCAGGAGGACCTCCCACATGCCAGTGGCTGGTCCCGGCAGAGCTTATAATAATGCGGTCTTGCAACTCTTCTTGTTTGACCAGGGCTTCAAAAACACCTTGGGCAAGCGGGGAACGGCAAATATTTCCGAGACATACAAAACAGACTTCAACAGTTGAGTTCATTGATTGATTTACCGGGCGATTGCGTTTAAGATATGCTCCGTCATAAATTTATTTTTACCACAACTTTGGTCCACGATCTATTATACGGGGAAACTGAACTTTGATACCACGATACTCATTGCCTGAAATGGCGGCCATTTGGGAGCCGGAAAACAAATTTAAAATCTGGCTGAAAGTAGAAGTTCTGGCTTGTGAGGCCCTGGCAAAAAAAGGGGAAATCCCAAAATCTGCCTTGAAGGACATCCAGACAAAATCCCGATTCAATGTGGAACGCATTGACGAGATTGAACGGGAAGTCAAACACGATGTGATCGCATTTTTAACATGTGTTGCAGAGCATGTCGGGGAATCGGCGCGGTACATGCATATGGGAATGACTTCCTCCGATGTTCTGGATACCGCATTGGCGGTGCAGATGAAACAATCTGCAACTCTGATTTTGAAGGAACTTAAAGCTTTAAAAGATGTTCTGGAAAAACAGGCGAAGAAACACAAACTCACACCGACTATCGGGCGGTCGCATGGCATTCATGCAGAGCCTTTGACCTTTGGACTGAAAATAGCCAACTGGTATGAAGAGATCAACCGCAATATAGACCGACTCAAACGCGCCCGACAAACCATTGCTTATGGGCAGATATCCGGTGCGGTAGGAACCTTTGCCTGCATCGACCCGGATGTTGAAGAATATGTTTGTGCCAAACTGGGATTGAAACCGGCCCCGGTTTCCAGTCAAGTGATTCAGCGTGACCGTCACGCAGAGTTCTTTTCCACTCTGGCTATTATTGCCGGGACGATTGATAAAATCGCTACTGAAATTCGTCACCTGCAAAGGACGGAAGTGCAGGAAGCGGAGGAGTTTTTCTCCAAGGGACAAAAAGGTTCTTCAGCGATGCCGCACAAACGCAACCCGGTAGTTTCTGAGCAGATGAGTGGTTTGGCTCGTGTGGTTCGGGCGAATGCTTTAGCGGCCATGGAGAATATGCCGCTTTGGCATGAGAGGGATATCAGCCACTCTTCTGTGGAACGGGTGATTGGTCCGGACAGCACGATTTTAATCCATTACATGTTGAAGAAAATGACATCGATGATGGATGGGTTGATGGTTTACCCTGAAAATATGATGCGCAACCTGAAACAGACAGGGGGCCTGATTTTTTCTCAGAGTGTTCTGCTTGCCTTGGTGCGAAAGGGTATTACCCGGGAAGAAGCCTATAGTCTGGTGCAGAAAAATGCCATGCAAAGCTGGACTACGGGAAAAGACTTTTTGACATTATTGAAGAAAGATAAGGATATCAAGAAACTCTTGTCCATCGCCGAGATTGACAAGACGTTTCAATTAAAAACACAATTTAGAAATATAGACCGTATTTTTAAACGGGTCTTCAAAAAATAAGAGATAGATTATGGAACGCTTGGAAAAACTTTATGAAGGCAAGGCTAAAATCCTTTACAACACCCCGGATCCTGATTTGATGATTCAGTATTTCAAGGATGACGCTTCGGCTTTCGATGGCAAGAAAAAAGGCACCATCGTTGATAAAGGTGTGATGAATAATCATATGTCGAGTCGGATTTTCCAATATCTGGAAGGTGAGGGAGTCGAAACCCATTTTGTTGAAACTCTCAATGACCGGGAAATGCTGGTGAAAAAGCTGGATATTATTCCGGTAGAGGTGGTGTTGCGAAATATCGCGGCGGGTAGTTTATGTAAAAGGCTGGGCATCGAAGAAGGGCGGGTGCTGGATAAGCCGATCCTTGAATTTTTTTATAAGAGTGATCCGTTAGGGGACCCAATGATCAATGAATGTCATGTCGATGTTTTTGGTTGGGCCACCAAGCAAGAGGTGGAGATTTTGAAGTCGGAAGGACTCAAAATCAATGACCTGATGATGAAATTTTTTAAGGAACGAAATATTCGTCTGGTGGATTTTAAGCTGGAGTTTGGTCGGCATAAGGGCAAGGTTCTTCTGGGAGATGAGATCAGCCCGGATGGATGCCGCCTGTGGCATTCGGAAACCAATGAAAAAATGGATAAAGACCGCTTCCGTTTTAACCTGGGAAATGTGGAAGAAAAATACCAGGAAGTGTACGACTTAATTTGCCACTAAGCACCGGCGAGCAAAGAGTTTCTCGACTTAATGTGCTCTTTCCCCCTGACAAGGGGGATTGAGGGGATTGCTTTCTCATTCTCCTTCCTAGCTAGTTCCTTTCTCACGCCCGTGAACCAGAAAAGCCAGGATATATAAAACCAAAGCCAGGAGGTACAGGTTTTTGGTTCCGAACGCCATGGAGCTGTATTCCAGCAATCCTCCGCAAATGGCCCCCATCAGGTTGTAACCCAAAGAAGTCGTGGGCTCCTGCCGATTTTCAAAAATCTGCGAAAACAACATTCCGGCAAAAAACAGCGGCACTGCTGTGATTAAGGCACCTGCAATCCATTGCCCCGCTAATGGCAGGGCCAGAAGCGAATGAGTGGGAATGGCGTAGCTGACTCCGATAGAGATGAATAAAGCGAAAAAAATTCTGGTTTTATCAAACGGTCCTTTGCGTAGGATAAATAGATTAGCTGCGAAAATTAACATCAGGATGGATGCAAAGACCAGTATGTTGACTTGCCAGGTCGAGCCAAACAATAAAGACATTTCGGTAACGCTTTTGGTTTCCAGTAATAGAAAGCTCGCCCCCAGTAGAAATAAAGTCCAGTCAGGGTTTTTAATGTTTTTTCTTCCTGCCGCGAAAATGATCGAAATTAAGGAAATTAGAAATAGTATGCCACCGGCTTGAAGATAGTGAGAGGGAATACCAGGATGACCCAGGTAAAGGTAAGGCCAGTCATCAGTGGGAGGAGAGACGAGAGATTCAGCGATTTCGCTATCATTTTTTAATTCTGGGAAAAAATAACCAAAGTCATTAACACCTTCAGCATTTGATCCTGCTACAAAGGTGAAGTTGAAATTCCTATGTTCTTTTTCAAAGTGAATCAATGGATGAACCCCAAAAATATCCATCAGGATTTTGGATAACTTGAGAGGAATGAATGAGCTCGGAGACATATGGTACAAAATTATTATCCCCTCGGTTTTCAAATGTTCCTGTATAGATCGAAAGGCTTCTGCTGTGTAGATATAATTGTCGAGGCGGATGGATGACATGCCGGACAAGAGGGTTTGGCTGTCCAGAGTCCCCAGTATGATGACATCATATTTCTTTTTGCTTTTTTTAAGGAAGGCACGGGCGTCATCGATAAAAACCTGGACCCGGGGGTCATCATAAGGTTTATGATAATTTAAATCTTTTCCAAGTTTCCAGATCGCCCGGTCAATTTCGACAGCATCCACATTTTTTGCTCCTTGCTCAAGGACCAGATGTACATCATTCCCGGACCCTGCTCCTAATATCAATACATCCTCCCAGCTTTTTGCGAAGCGATAAGGGAGCTGGTAATCCTGTTTTATCAGGGCACTGATATTTTTTTGGGGAGCGAGGGGCGGGGAGAAGTTAATTATATATTGGTGAATGGAGCCATTAACATTTATAGAGGTGACCGCTGGTTTTTGGTAGTGATTGATTTTGTAATAGGGAGACCAGATTTCATGATCTTTCTGGTGCAGGTTTTGCACCAGATAAAATATCAGCCCCAGACAAAGAATTGAGATGATAGGGTTTTGTTGTTTTCGGGCCAGGAGAAGAAAAAGAAGGCCGCCCAGACCAAACCAAAACAAGGGCGGGGTAGAAAAATAGCTCAATATAGAGAAGGCCAGGAGCCCGGCAAGGCTTCCAGCAGTGTTTATGGCGTAAGCGTGGAGGGCGGGGAAGTTTTTAAACTCCCGGCCCATTGCGTTACCCAGGGCCACAAAAGGCAGGGCGGAAAGGGTGAAAATGACACACACGACCGGAACCATTCCCCATTCCCTGCTATGCGGCGAGAGGTCATGGTAAATGGCATAGAGGGCTTCTTCTGATTGTGGGGCGACTACCAGAATATTGCTGAAATAAACACAGGCCCCTGTTAGTAAAAGTAACAAGGGGAGAAAAAATTGCGTGAGATCCTTTCCCCTTTTTACCCGCAACATTCCGATGCCCATTCCCAGAAAGGCCGCCACTAGCACCAGATTAATAAAGTAGGCGGTAATCCTGATATTGGAGGGAATGAAACGAATTAATGCCAGTTCAAAAAAAAGAATTAAAAAACTGTAACCGAAGAGCTTATACGAGGAAGGGGAGAAGATACTTTGAGGCGGCAAAGGTATTTTTCCTTTTTTGTTGGTAAGTCGGTTGACTAAATCTCCTTGCACTCCATTTTTTCAAGAGGCTGGGCCTGGCACTCTATAGACTCGGTCATACCGTTTGCCACTTTGGCACAGGCCGTGCTCATGCCTGTCATGACGGTGTCTTGCTTTTCCATGCCTTTTACTTTCTGGCAAACGATCTGATCTTTATATTTGATGCAGATTTCGCATTCATACTTATTGCCGGTCCAAAGAAGGTCAATGGAAACGCTGGCAACGAAGGCCAGAAATACCAGGGTAATGACAGTGCCTTTATTCATTTTTCGGATGTTTGTCGTTTTCAGGTTGTGGGTTGGGCAATGTTTGCTTCACGACCGATGAAATAATGCTGTCGATAAAAGACAAGTTCCTGAAGCGATTCCCGGATATCCGTGAGAGCCATATGTTCATTGCTTTTTTTGGGGAATTTGGGACCATCCGGATACCAGCGGCTTACGAGTTCTTTGATCGAAGTCACATCAATACTTCTATAGTGAAAATAATCATGCAACTCAGTCATATACTTAGAAAGGAACTTCCGATCCTGACCAATGGAATTTCCACATAAAGGAGACGTGCCTTTGGGACAGTGTTTTTTGATGAATTCCAGAGTCCGTTTTTCGGCCTTCTCCTGATCTATCAAGGATTCGCGAACTCGTTTGACCAGCCCCGATGCGTTGTGATGTTTCGTGTTCCATTCATCCATTTTGTCCAGAATCTCGTCTCTTTGATGGATGGCGATACAGGGTCCTTCTTCAAGAGTATTTAGTTCGCTGTCGGTAATCAGAGTAGCGATTTCGATGATGACTTCTTTTTCTGCATCCAGACCAGTCATTTCCAAGTCCATCCAGACCAGATTGTATTTCGATTTTCGAGCCATAAATTTTAGTTCTATTTTCTGGAGGTTTTACCGGGAGTGGAAAAATTTGCTGGTTTATACCAATGCCGGGCCTGTTTTGGCGAAAATTTTATTCTACCGTTCGACAGAAATTGCGACTTTCCTCATTTGAAAGGGTCTATTCCATTCATGTATGAGGATTAAAGGTCAATTGTATCTTAAATTTATGGAAATATGAACCCCTCTTTAGGCTTATGCCAAATATCAGAGGTTTTCATGGCGGAGAAAAGCAAAAGGGGAACAGGCGGGCTTGGCAGACCGCCTGTTCCCCTAATGTGGAGGAGTGGGGGAAAGACCCGATCATGGCACCGAGCTCGTTCCCCCCATAAAGAAGGAGAAAAGTACTAGACAAATTGTACAAAATTAATATTAACGAAGTATTAATTCGGCATTAAAAATTTTTAATGTTGCCACTAGGCGTGGAGCCAGCATTGCATTACCCGTCAAGCAAACAACACCATCAAGCGCAATATTTTTATCTCCCCTCCCTTCACAGGGAGGGGTCTGGGGGAGGGTTGGCTGACTTCATGCCCCGGAGAGGTATCACGCTGGTGCGAATATTAATTCAGCAGGTTGTCTAGATTCAGGACCGCATTCAAATAAGTGTCTTGAACTCTTTTAAGATTTTTTTCCAGCCAGAGATCGGCAAAATTCGGGGGGAAGCGGGCGAACCCTTTTACCTGATTGATGGCCAGACGGCAATCCCGATACCATGAAATATTTTTACTGGCTTTAAATATTTTCATGGCCTTTTTAAATTCTTCGACGGCGGAATCGGGTTTTCCATCACCAAAATATGCAAACGCCAGGCCCACCCGGCCCAGTCCTTCTTCGGGTTTTAACGTGACCGTTTGTTTGAAAGCTTCGATAGCTTGTGCATATTGCCGTAAGGCCGCAAGGGCATTGGCAAGATGAAACCAGGAGTCGTAGTGCTCGGGATTGGATTCTGTCAGTGCCCTGGACATCTCGACAGTTTTATCCAGTTTTCCCAGTCGTGAATACGTATTAGCAAGTTTAAGTTTGGCGTAAAGAATAATGTTTGGAGGCGGATTGGCATCAAGGGTTTTTTGCCAGTACTTAACGGCATCTTCAAAAAATTCTTCCTTATCCAGATGTTGTGCTTTTTCCAGAAAGTTTTTATAGCTTTCCGCAGAGAAGGCCGTAGAAGGTAGCAAGGAGAGGGAAGCCAGCAGGACGAAAGTGATTTTTGCCAGCAGATGAGAATTTGACTTAAGCTTCATTGCGAATGATCAGGAGCTGGGTGTCAGCTCCTCCTGTAAAAATAGTGGTTCCCCGGTTAACAGAGGTTGCAGGGATTTTTTAAAAGTTTGAATAAAGTGTTCCTGATTATTCATGATTTTTTCTACATCTTCGGGGCGCAGGTAGAAAATATTTGAGGCGGTACCTTGATGTGTGTGAAGGACCGCTTTCTGGCATTCCATATTTGCGTCAGAGAGCACTTTGGCTTCCATCATGAATGTGCCTGGAACGTTGTGGGTCGACAACTTTACGGATCGCCCGATGGTTTTCATTTTCAGTTTAACTTCTCTAAAAGGTGATTTTTCTGCAACCTTGCTAATGGTCTTTCCTTTGAATATCGATGCCAGGGGTTCCTGATTGACAAATATCCGACGCAGGTCGTCCTGAATGCGCTGTCGGATAAAAAAGAAATCTCCGTAGTCAATGGGTTTCCCGGTGGAATCGATAACTTTAAAGACATCAAAAACCTTGTCGCGAAAGGTCTGAATATTGGCTTCGACAATATCCAATTGGTTGAATGCCAAAACTGCAGAAATCTTATGCAAAAATCCCTGGATATCCTGGGTGCAGAGAATCAGCTCAGAAGGTTGCCCCGGCATAAAAAGCATTTCTGTCATGAAAGGTTCCCGCGATTGGGTAAATTTATTATAGATTTCCAATTGTGTTTGCAGTTCCCGGGGCAGGCGAACCATCTTCAGAAACTCCAGTTTGACATTATTGGGAACACTTTCCCGCCTCTTGTGGTGAAGGGTGTATTGGTAAAATAGTTTTAATTGTTCGATCTGTAAAGAGGACAGGTCCATTTTGGTTCCACCGCGGTCTGCGTGGGTAAGCAGAACCAGCATCTTGAGCCTTTCCTTGTCATGGTTGACAAGGTCGAGCACCATGTCATAGGTGTCATCGGCTTCCGGGTCAAGGAGCATCAGGTCGTACATGGTCAAATGTTTTTCCACTAAAAAGGAAACATCATCCACCCTTTTGGGTTTATCGCCATAACCCAGGTTCTCCAAAATATGTGGGATCATTTTCGCGCCGACCAGCTCTTCGTTCTGGTCGCCAACCTTTGCACCCTTGCCGATATCGTGCAACAAAACGGAAAGTTTCAGGGCCGTTTTATCCCTTTGCGAGTGATAAAGCTCGGAAAGAAAGGGATCGGCGGTATCACGGAACTCTAACCCATTCAAAACATCCAGAGCGGAAAGTATATGGATGTCCGTTGGAAATTTGTGCACATAAATATCCTGGAGTATGCCTTTCAGGTTATTGAATTCGGGAATAAAACAATCCCCCAGTATTCCGAATTCATGGAGCAGGCGGATAGCTTTTGAAAAATATTTTCCCCGGATAATACGTTTGAAGCAGTTCTGGGTTTCCAGTTTGGACTCTTCGTCCATGAAAATGGGATACGCCTGATCAACATGTTGCTCAATGGCGCGGGTCACTTCATAGGATAAATAATAATTTCTTTCAGCGACCCAGATAAAAACCTTGAATAGCCATAAAGGTTCCTGGGTGAACAGGCTTTCAGGGTTTTTCTCAAAGTAAATTTGATTCTGTGTATTGAGGGCAAAGAACTCTGAAAGGCATTTCTTCTTTTTGGTGTCTACCGCCATGCTCTCCTGGTACAGGTTTCGGCTGAACCGCTTAAGGGGATACACAGCATCGTAAAAGTAGGTTTGGAAAAAAGCCTTAACATCGAATCCCATAGACTGTGCAATTTTTTCCCGTACTTCAAAGCTCATGGAGTCCCGGTGGCTGCCTTTCTGGAAAATATGTAGAAATAAACGTACCCGGGATAAAAGATGGAGCCCGTTTTGCATGCTCTTATAAGCTAATGGACTCAGCAGATTTTTTGCAAACAATTCGCCGAGCAGTTCAAACTGGTTGGTGGTTGTCATATTTTGAAGAAACCGTGCAGATACCAATGCCCAGTACAGGCGGCGCATTTCTTCTTTAATATTCGGTTCCTGCTGAAAGACAGTATTCTGGACTTCATAACATCCTTCATGGCTCAAACAATGTTTTTGAATCTCCTCGCGGTAAAGCAGGCTGACGGTTTTGATGGAACTTTTAAATGCGCTATAAACCAGGGAGTTGCCGGCTACAAAACGATGTTCCAAAAGAGCCATAAAGTCGGCAACCTTGGCGGTGTCCTGATCCTTTTCAAACGTTTCGTTTTCGGTGTAGCAGGCGTTGATGGAGGCGGGGAAAATATCCTGAAAGACGAAGAGGTATTCAAAATGCCGGATAATTTGCTCAGCGGTTTTTTTGTCGCTTTCACTGATAGATGATTCTGAAACGATTTGGATATCCACATCGGACCGAAAATACATTTCCTCTCTGCCATAGCCGCCACGCGCAACAATGGCAATGGGGACGGATTGCGTCGTCCACTCCTGATTATTTTGGTGATTGAAGTACCAAACAGCGGAATAAAAACTGGCCTGTACGAGAGTGTCTACCAATGCAGTTTGCTTGAGCAACAACAAGTGGCAGTTGTCAGAGTCTGCACATTCTTTTTGTAGCAGGTCGGTTTCCTTCTGGACCAGTTCAATGGCCCGGTCTTTGAACCCCAGATAAAATTTTTGTGGATCGATATTGTCGGATGATTGTTCTGCCTGATGAAGAGAAACTATTTTTTGTTGAAGTTGTTGCCGGTAGGTTGCAACAAGTTTGCGGTTGGATTGATATAAATCACTCATGCGGGAGCGCCAAACTTAAGAGTTATTGAACCCGATTACTAAATCCTGAACAGGTTATCCCTGTCCATCAAAGCCGCTCCAGAGTAAACCTAAAACACCAGAAATTCAAGCACTTACCTCCGCTGGGCGCGAGGCCAGTACTGCATTGCCCGTCAAGCAAGCCAAGCCGTCAAGCGCAATACTTTAATGCTTCCCCTGACAAGGAAGGAAGGTGGCAAGAGCTTAATTGAGCCGAGATAACTCTCTGTTCGCGAAATAAAGCGATGGCACACTGGCCCCGCGCCTAGCGGAGGGTGCGGCCCATTAGTTCGGCGAAGGGGCGCAGGTTTTCCATAAGTCGGGCAAACTTTTCCGGTTTCAGGGACTGGGGTCCGTCAGAAAAAGCTTTGACGGGATCGGGGTGAACCTCGATGATCAGCCCATCGGCACCGGCGGCAATGGATGCGCGTGACATGGACTCCACCATTTCCCAATGCCCGGTTGCATGACTGGGGTCTACGATGATGGGGAGATGGGTTTCTTTTTTCAGGACCGGTATACAGCTGATATCCAGAGTGTTTCGGGTTGCGGTTTCAAAGGTGCGGATGCCGCGTTCGCAAAGAATCAGTTGGTTGTTGCCTTCGGCAAGAATATATTCGGCAGACATCAGAAATTCCTTGATGGTGTTCATCATGCCCCGTTTTAAAAGGATGGGTTTGTCTATCTTTCCCAGTTCTTTTAATAATGAAAAATTCTGCATATTTCGGGCTCCGACTTGGATAACATCGGCATATTGTGCGACCAGATCTATTTCCCGCGGATTCATAACTTCGGTGACAATGGGCAGTCCGGAAACCTCCTTGGCCGCGGCCAGTAGTTTGAGTCCGTCCTCTTCCATTCCCTGAAAGCTGTAGGGGGAAGTTCGAGGTTTGTAAGCGCCTCCTCTGAGAAAGTTGGCGCCGGAACTTTTAACCAGATTCGCGGTTGTGCATATCTGTTCCTTGCTTTCCACCGAGCATGGGCCCGCGATGATGGCGATAGCAGGTCCGCCGATGGCAACCCCGCCGACTTGAATCACCGAGTCTGTAGATTTCACTTCGCGGCTGGCAAGTTTATAAGGCTTGAGAATAGGGAATACGCTCTCTACTCCACTCATGGTTTCAATGGATTGAAGGCGGTCTTTCCCTCGTTCATCGCCTACGGCCCCGATTACTTTACGCTCCACACCGACAATCGCGTGCGGGGTGTAACCGAGTTCATGGATGGTGTCTTCTACTTTCTTTATTTCCTCCGGAGTCGCATCCGAAGACATAACAATAATCATTGAGCACTCGCCTGAAAATGGTTTCTGTTGAAAATCAGTATATCATTTATCCCTTCAAACCGGGGCCATCCAGTGTATTCATTCTGACTACTTCCTCGATGGGTCTGCGATAAGCTCTGGGCTTTGGGTCATCTTGCTTATAGCCCAGAGCCATCATCATTACCGGGATATAATTGGGCTTGAGATTTACCAGCTTGGAAACCGCTTCAGGGTCAAATCCGATCATCGGCACAGTTCCCCATCCTCGGTTATGAGCCGCCAGCATTAAAGTCATAGCTGCCAGCGAAGCACTGCGGATTGCTTCATCTCTTTGAAGCTGGTCCTTGCCTTCATAAAAATCATTTATCAGGGGAAGAACTTTTTCCGTCACTTCCTTTGGAACATTTTTGTAAATTTCAGAGGCATCCTGATGGGCATTTAATTTGCCACAAATAACAAGCAATACCGGGCAGGTTCCTACCTGCTCCTGACCCCAGGCGGCTTGCTGGATTTTTTCTTTAATGCCCGTGTCTTTGACTGCGATGAATGTCCAGTGTTGCAGGTTGAAGGAACTCGGGCTTAATACCACTTCCTGTATGAGCTCTTTTAACTCAGCATCGCTTATTTCCTTGTCGGGCTGATAGGATTTAATAGATTGACGTTGTTGAATAACTTCTGAAAATTCCATGGTGAATCCTTTTTAAAAATAATGTTCAATTTGCATCCGCAGGCTTTTCGCCTGAAAATGAGAAAAAGCGTTTTACAATAAAACCATCTGCAGAAAATCGGCCTCCGCCACTGATCAAAAGAGGCAGGCATAAAGCAATTGCCAGAATATGATATTCAAAACCTTCGCCGCCCTGTTTTCCGGACCAGTTCATAAAAAATCCATTTGGCGTATGTGCCATGACGGCAGCGCCTGCCATGATGATTAGAGTCCCTGCCGCGCAAAAACGGGTCAGGAATCCGGTTATCAAACCCAGTGCGCCCAGGGATTCACCCAGAATAACCAGTATGGCAATGATCATGGGCATTCCCATTTGGTTGGTAAAAAATCCTAATGTTCCCTCAAACCCGTATCCGCCGAACCATCCAAGAAGTTTCTGGGCTCCGTGGGGAAACATAACGATCCCAAGCAGAACGCGAGTAATAAGGTTGTTTATGTTTTCATCTGTTTGAAAGAAAGCTTTCATCGCATTTTCCTCTCTATCGGTTGCGGTATAGCGGGTAGTCCACTTGTGCGGGAACTTCAATCATCGCTACGCGTAAAAGAGAACCGGCTTGTATGGAAAACTCCCCGCTTTGTTCGGCATGAACCAAAGCAAAGTCCTGCCTGTCGATATAATGCTTCACTCCAGTTGCTATGTCGAACAAAATACCCTTGCCGGAAATGACCACCAGTGCCAGTGTTTTGCCCTGATTAAGAGAGGTTTGCAATTGCCGGTCTTTCTCGATGGAGACATCCTGCATTTCTACTTCTGTTTCAAGGCTGACCGGCGAGCCCTTTCCGATAAGGGTCTTGATGGTAACGCCGGCTTGCTCTTCGATGGGGAAGTCTTCGTTCGCATACTCATTATAAGTAGGGTCGCGCTGTATTGTTCTGCGTAGATCGGGCTCAAACCAGATTTGAAAGAACTCGTTGGACTCTCCTACAGTTTCTTCCTGATGAGAAATTCCTGACCCGGCCTGAATGACTTGTGCTCCTCCGGCCTGAACGCGACTACGGTTTTCGAAAGTATCGTAATGTCCGATTTCTCCTTCGAGAGCATAACTCATGATTTCAAACGCCTGATGCGGGTGCAAGGCTATTTTCCCGTATCCTTTCGCGCTGGCCCAGGCCCAGTAAAACAGGGGGCCCAGGTTTTTGGGTGCCGGGCCTTCCTGGGGAAACCCAATGGGTTTGATCTCGGTAATGCGACCGCCGTCAAACTGGCCCACTCCCTGCGCTTCGGGCGGATAAATTTTAAAATCCAATTGGCTTTGGGTCATGATCCTGTACCTTGAAATTATGGGATGTCATTTGGCATGAGTGCCATCGCAAAATGGTGATGTTCCTGTTTTTCCACAGTCGCAAATGGCGACCTGTTTGGCTGTGGCGATTTCTGCTTTCGCCGGAGTTTTTCCGGTTGTTTCGTGCGACCCGTCACAATAAGGCTTGTTGGCCGACTCGCCACAGGTGCAATAATGTTTTGTTCCCGGTGTCTCATCGATTAGATGGGGGGTGTTTTGGTAAGGCATTGGGTTTCTCCTGTTTAGAGATTAATTTTCTTGTCACCCTGTATAGAGCAGGGACCGTGCCAAAACCCGTAATATTGATAACCCGCCTGTTTATAACACTTTACCAAGATCAAGGCGTTGATTGTGTAACTACTAGATTTCGTTATTTATGAGATATGGTAGTATAAGTACGAAATTAAGTAGTTAGTGGGGGAGTTATGCGAAAAAAAATAGATATCGAAACGGATCAGGAACTGGCGCAATTTACCATCGAACGGTCTGCGGATGCGATTATCTGGCATGATTGTGCGGCAAATATTAAACGGGTCAATTCAGCGGCCTGTAAACTTCTTGGGTACTCCCGGGACGAATTACTCCAGCTGACCATTCAGGATATCAACCCGGCTTCCAATAAAAAAACATGGGCAAAGTTCTGGAAACAATTGCGCAAGGAAAAAGTGCTCCTGTTTGAAGTTTCCAATTCGAAAAAAGATGGAACAACTGTTCTCACAGAGGTTACCGCGAACTTCATCGATTTCAAGGGTAAGGAGTTTGCTGTCAGTACTGCCAGGGACATTTCAGAAAGAAAGCGAAATGAAGAAGAAAGAGCTTGTGCTCTGCGGGAAATCGAAAAACTGCAAAGAGAATTAGAACTGCAAAATGAATACTTGCAGGAGGAAGTGCTGGAGTTACAGGCTTTCGGGGATATTGTAGGGAAGAGCCCTGCTCTTCAAACGATTCTCCGGCAAATTGAAATGGTCGCCCCAACGGATGCAAGTTCCCTCATCACAGGAGAATCGGGAACCGGGAAGGAGTTGATTGCGCATGAAATCCATTGTCACAGTCCCCGCAACCGGCATACGATGGTTCGGGTCAATTGCGCGTCCATTCCCCGGGAACTTTATGAAAGCGAATTTTTTGGTCACATTAAAGGGGCTTTTACCGGGGCGGTTCGGGACAGGGCAGGTCGGTTTGAACTGGCTAATCACGGGACTCTGTTCCTCGATGAAATTGGTGAAATTCCGCTGGATTTGCAAAGTAAACTGCTTCGGGTTTTGCAGGAAGGGACTTTCGAGAGGGTAGGAGATGAAAAAACCCGTCATGTAGATGTCCGAATCATTGCCGCCAGTAACCGTGATTTAAAGGCGGAGGTGGAAAGGGGGAATTTTCGCGAAGACCTTTTTTACCGTTTAAACGTTTTCCCCATAAATGTGCCGCCGCTTAGAAAACGAAAAGAGGATATTCCTTTACTGGCCGCCTATTTATTGCGGCTTGCGGCAAAAAAATTCAAGGTAGACGAACCGTGTTTGAGCAAAGCCAATGTGCTCCAGTTAACAAATTATGATTGGCCGGGAAACGTGAGGGAACTGCAAAACATTATTGAACGCGCTGTTATTATTTCGCAGAAGGGGAAGTTGAAGTTTGATTTGCCAAAAAGCAAAACAGAAAAAAAAGGAATCCCTGATTTGGACTGGAAGGAATATCCGAAAATACGGACTTTTGCCCAAATGAGAGAATTGGATCAGGAAAATATTTTGCACGCGCTCAAGCAAGCCGGCGGGAAAGTTTTTGGCACCGATGGTGCGGCGCAGTTGTTAGATACCCCTCCCACAACGCTGGTGTCCAGAATGAAAAAATTCCACTAGGCGCCGGCCAGCGGCCGGTGGCAATGAGCAATGGCTTTTGTTGGCGAACAAAGCGTTGTCCCGGCTTAACAAGTGATTGCCATGCTTTTCCTCATGAGAAGGGAAGATCAGTCCGCGATGATGACCTGATTGCGCCCACCTTCCTTGGCGCGGTACAGTGCCTGATCGGCGCGCTTGAGCATCTGTTCTGTGCTGTCCTCATTTTTTTTGTCGAACTGTGCACAGCCCAGGCTCACAGTCACGCGACCGACTGTTTCGAAATCATGCTTCTCAATAGCCTGCCGAACCTTGTTTGCCAGAATGCCCGCCTGCTCCTGGTCAGTGTTTGGGGTCAGGATGATGAACTCTTCTCCACCGGTGCGATATAGGGAGTCGGTCTGGCGTATATTCCCTTTGGTTTTCTGAACCACCTCAATGAGTACCAGATCGCCCACATCGTGCCCAAAGGTGTCGTTGACCTTCTTGAAAAAATCGATATCAAAAAAAATCAGCGACAATTCATCCTGGCTACGTTTAACCCGTTCGACCTCCAAAGCCTGATTCTCTTCCCACTTCAGCCGGTTGAACGCTCCTGTCAACTTGTCGGTGGTAGCCACCTGTTTGAGCTGCCGCAACAGTTCATCGCGTTTCTGAAAATCTTCGGAAACGCTGTTGAACATGAGCGACAGTTCACTCGCCAGCTTTCCGATTTCGTCGGACGAGTCGATGTTGACCGATCCTGTAGAAATCGAACCGGTCCCTGCGACAGCCTGGGTCACTTCCGAGACCCGTTGTGTCAACTGGAACAGGTTGGAGCGAATGCCAACAATGATGATCAGGCTGAGGATCGTTCCAATGAGCACCCCAGAGATTCCCAGGGCCGAGTTGACCATAAAAAAGATTTTGTTGTGTTTCTCCAGAGTATCGATTTCCCGCTCTGTGAACGCCTCTATCTTCCGGATCAGAGTCAGTATCGTCTTATCAAATTTTATCTCCTCGGACAAGGCGTCATCAACGACCTGTTTATCGGGGTAAACGCCTGAATCGATCTTCTCGATTATGCCTATCCAAACAGAATGCAGATAACCCTCTTCCTGTTGTACTCCCTGCAAGGAGGTGTGGATATCCTCGAACAGGGACCTGAATTCTGCTTGGAAACCGAGTTCACTCAACTGGATTCCCTCTTTGATGTGCTGATTCAGTGCTTCTGAATGTGCATGCAACCGTTGTTTGATTGCTACCTCTTGGTTTTGGGTGAGCTCCGCCCTTTCACTCTGTCGCAGCAATTGATCTATGGTGATTTGTTGCTCAAGCTGATGAATCTCGATCTTGTTGATCAACTCCATCAATGGCACGTCCAACTCGGCGATTTCTTTCAACTCTGCCTGCATCTCACTCAGGCTGACGATGGAATAGAGTAGCAGGGCCAGGATGAACACGATCAGAACCATTGCAAGGCCACCGATTTTCCGGGCGATGGTCCACTGAAAACGATTCTCACTGGTGATGCTTGGTTCTGTTGCCATTGTCACCTCCTGAAATGGGTAACATATAGGTTAACACTAAATGTAAAAATGATCAAATCATTATTTCTTTGAAGAATATCAAAGAAGTTTTAAATAACCGGAGTATCTTTTATGTTTATGTTGGTGACGAAATTCCCTTAGAATGATCGCGATGTTTTACTTCAAATTAGGGATAAGAACTATGTCTAATTCAGTTCGCGTAATAATTTTTTCCGTAGTTTTTCTGCTGACACTAGGAGTTGTGTCGGCGAAAGAAAGCTCAGGTTCCCAGGCAGAGGGTGAAAAGGCGTTTTCGCTGGGGAAGTACGAGGAGGCTGAAAATTTTTTCCGTGCTGTTCTCGAAAAGGAACCGGGTAATTTTATTACGCTGAAAGCCCAGGCCAACACCAAGATAAAGCTGAAAAAATACGCTGAAGCAGAAAAACTGCTGGATAAAATTCTTGCCATGCCGGTATCTACTGGCCGCAATATCCTGGTTTATGCCGAAGGCGAATCGGTACCTCTTGAGGCAGAGTTGGTGGATGAAAACGTAATGGCTGTGGACGAATCTTCAGAAGAGGACGAAGCATTCAGCCAGTTTATAAAAAAAGATGAAGTGGGACCCGTCCCGCATTACCGGGTGTTTCTAAAAAAAACCGGGAAAATGAAGCTATTTGTAAAAAGCCGAACCCGGCTCCAATACTCCGGAATTCCTGCGGCCACCCGTGAAAAAGTTGAGGCTTTGAAGGCCGAAGTGATGAAAAAATCTATTTCCATCAGCCAGGCAAAACCGGAGGAGGAAATGGTTGCAATACCTGGTGGATGTTTTCAGATGGGGAGCCGACTGGGCGATCCGGATGAACAACCTGTGCACAAGGTTTGCCTGTCGCCGTTTGAGTTGGAAAAGTATGAAGTGAGGCAAAAATTTTTCCAAACGGTTATGGGTTATAACCCCTCCCAATATGTTGGCGGGGACCTTCCCGTAGACACGGTGTCCTGGGAAGGGGCCAGAGACTATTGCGAAAAACTGGGGCTCAGGCTACCGACCGAAGCGGAATGGGAGTATGCGGCCCGCGGGGGAACACAGGAGGAATATTATTGGGGGAAAAATATAACCGGCAAGGAGGCGAATTTCTGTGACAGCACTTGTAATCTCAACAACCGGAACCCTAATTTGACGGATGGCTTTAAGAATTCTGCCCCGGTTGGATCTTTCCCGCCCAACCCGCTTGGACTTTATGATATGGCGGGTAATGTGAGCGAGTGGGTGCAGGACTGGATGGCTGTCAGTGAAAACTACTATTTGATGAGTCCAGACAAAGACCCACGCGGAGCCCGTCCGGAACTGAACGCTTGTAGCGGGGCGAATTGTGTTGGGTCCATTTCCATTACCTATAAGGTTTACAGGGGCGGGGCCTGGAATCAGTCCGTGTCAGCCATGAGATCGGCCAACCGCAAGGCCACACATTTCCAGCTCAAGCAAGATGGAACGGGTTTCAGATGCGCCAAGAGCACTCCCTAAATTAGTTTAGAGCGGAATACTAATAGTTTTTCTTCCGTCATTTCCATCATGCTGGGCAGGATTCCTCCAACGCCCAGACCTGAGGCTTTGCGTCCGCCGAATGGCATCCAATCGACCCGGAATGCGGTATGGTCGTTGATCATAACCGTGGCCGCGTTAATTCTTTTGGCGGTGTCCAGAGCGGTATCCACATTGCGGGTGATTACTGCGGCCTGAAAAGAGAAGGGTGTGAGGTTGGCTCTTTCTATGGCTTCCAGACGATCTTTGAACGAATAAATATTGACGACGGGTCCAAAAATTTCATGGGCGGAGACATTGGCCTCATCGGACGGATTGAGGATGACAGTGGGAGCGTAACAGGTGGTGCCGATTTTTTTTCCTCCTGTCAGTATTTTCGCGCCTTCATTTTGTGCTTCTTTCACCCATTGATCCACACGCTCTACTTCTTTTTCCTGAATCAACGGTCCCACTTCTGTTTTTTCATCGAGAGGGTCCCCCACCACAAGTTTCTCAGCCAGTTCGACCAACTTTTTTGAAAATGGTTCGACAATGCTTTCATGCACAAATACTTTTTGTACAGACACACAAACTTGTCCTGCGTGATAAAAACCACCTTTAGCCAGTAACGGCAGGGCATCTTCCAGGTCCGCGTCATGATCCACAATGACCGGGGCCGCCCCGCCATGCTCCAGAGCACAGCGAGTGCCTGGGGCCAGCTTGGAATGGAGTTTCCACCCGACTGCTCCCGATCCGATGAAAGTGAAAAACGCAACGCGAGCATCGGTCACCATTTTTTCTGCCAGAGAACTTTCGCAAACGATTGCCTGACACCATTCTTTGGGTAGTCCCGCTTCATAGAGACACTGCACGAGATTGAGACAGGAAAGAGGGGTTGCCCGTGCGGGTTTTACAATGACCGGGCACCCCACCGCTATTGCCGGAATCACCTGATGGACAATTAAATTGAAGGGGTGGTTGAAAGCACTGATAGCGGCGACCACACCAATGGGTTCACGGATGGTCAAAGCCATCCGGTTCATGGATGAAGCGGTCAGGTTCATGGGAATTTCATGTCCAGTCAACTGGCTGATCGACTGTGCCGCTTCACGGATACCCTGAACCGCTCTCGCAAGTTCGATGCGGGAGTCGACCAATGGCTTGCCGCCTTCTTCTGCCGCTTGCCTGGCAAACTCTTCGGCTTTGGCTTGAACCCGATCCGCAGTTTTTTCCAGTATCTCGATGCGCTGATGAGCGGGAAGGGCTTTGTCAGGATTCTTTGCCAGTTGATAAGCCGTTTCCAGAGCGCTCTCCACCTGGTCCGCATCATGCAGATCAATTTCAGCAATCAAATGACCATCGTAAGGGGAGTTTACCTTTAGTTGTTTAGCCATGGGGCCGACCTCGTTTAATTGGTGGACTACAGGATACAGGTTCTAGCGTTCAATTCCTCAATCAGTACTTTTTCATTTTCTGAATAATCTACCGGCACTTCGATAAGGTGCACTCCATTCGTATTCAGGCATTCTTTGAGAAGCTCGGGAAGCTGGTCGGTTGCTTTCAGGCGATGTCCTTTTGCTCCATAGGACTCGGCGTATTGAACGAAATCCGGGTTGCCGTAGTCCAAACCGAAATTTGGGAAGCCCATTCCCGCCTGTTTCCATTTGATCATTCCATAGGCGTCATCGCGGAGAATCATCACGACCAGATTTAACTTCAAACGGACAGCGGTTTCCATTTCCTGGGAGTTCATCATGAAGCCTCCATCGCCGCAGATTGCCATCACTTTTCTATCCGGGTAGACGATTTTGGCGCCCATCGCTGAAGGCAGTCCGGCACCCATGGTGGCGAGGGCATTATCCAGTAAAACGGTGTTCGGCATATAGGCTTTATAATTTCGGGCGAACCAGATTTTGTAGACACCGTTATCCAGAGCAATGATTCCATCGTCCGGCATGGCTTCACGAACCTGAGCGACGAGGTGCTGGGGAATGACCGGAAAACGGGCATCCTCACTTCTTTCCTTTAGATGTAACTCGACTTCGTCTTTGACCCGCTTAAAATAGCTGAAGTCCCAGTTTTCACATTTTTCCAGTTTGTCGGCCAGTTGGTCAATGGTTCCCGCGATGTCACCGACAACATCCAGCTGTGGAAAATAAACTTCATCGACATGGGCAGAAAAATGATTGATGTGTATGACCCGGGCTCCTCCCTCGACCATGAAAAACGGCGGTTTTTCGATGACATCGTGTCCCACGTTAATGATCAGGTCGGCGCGATCAATGGCGCAGTGAAGGTAGTCTTTGTTAGAGAGTGCGGCAGTACCCAGAAAGCAGGGATGGCTTTCATTCACTACCCCTTTGCCCATCTGGGTGTTGAAACAGAATATCCCGGTCTTGTTGATAAATTTTGTCAGAGCTTCACAGGTGCGGTTTCGGTTGGCTCCGGCACCAATGAGCAGAAGGGGTTGTTTTGCCGCGCGAATCATTTCCACCGCTCGGTCAAGTGCTTTGTCATCAGAGCGTGGTCTTCGGGTGGAAACGGTTTTGAAGGGGGTGGCAGAACACTCTTCGGCGGCGATATCCTCCGGCAATTCCAAATGAACTGCGCCTGGCCTTTCTTCCCGGGCAATGCGCATGGCTTCATGGACCAGCACAGGTATATTATTTCCATGCACAATTTGTTTGGTGAATTTGGTGAGAGGTTTCATCATTTCCACTACGTCGAGGATCTGGAAACGCCCCTGTTTGCTTTTCTTAATGGGTTTCTGGCCGGATATCATGAGAATGGGCATGGCCCCCAGTTGTGCGTAAGCCCCTGCCGTCACAAAATTAGTCACACCCGGACCCAATGTGGAAAGGCAAACTCCAACTTTTCCGGTCAGCCTGCCATAGGTTGCGGCTATGAAGCCTGCGGCCTGCTCGTGTCGGGTCAGAATCAGCTTAATTTTGGAACCTCTTAAAGATTCCAGAAAATCGAGATTTTCTTCTCCGGGAATACCGAAAATAAACTCTACCCCTTCTTGTTCAAGGGACCGGACAAAAAGGTCGGACGCTTTCATAGATGAATCTCCAGTTTCAGGGTCGGGATATAAGGGAAATCATTGGATAGAATCTACTTCATAATCCACTTAAGTTCAATGTCGATTAAGTAACGGGCTTCCTTACAACTAATATTTGGAGTTTGAGCAATTTGGAAAAAAGAAAGGCGGGAGCAGGATGCTCCCGCCTTTTATCGGTTTGTATCAGGAAGGGGGGTTATTTTCCCTGGCGGATGACTTTTGGGTTCTCAGCACCCTCAACCACCAAATGCCCGATAGCACCTTTGGCTACCCGGTAGATGCTGTGGTCAACCAGAGCATAGGTTCCCGGCGCATCAACCTTGAACTCGACAGCCGTTGCTCCGGCAGAAGGAACCAGAGTGGTTTGAATGTTCTTGCCAACTGCGCCGCCAAATCCGCCTTCGGTATAAACCTTGTCAAAGATTTCACCAATGATATGAAAGGAAGAAATGCTGTTGGGTCCGATGTTGCCGAAAAAGATTCTGATGGTATCACCGACTTTAGCTTTCAAGGCATTGCCACCCTGTAATCCAGTTGCATTGCCATTAAAGACGACATGGGTAGGGTGTTCATCGAGTCCCTTTTGGATATCAAATGCGGCGACACCATTTTCGGGATCGGAAGCAAAGAACTCGCTTTGCATGACATAAAATTCCTTATCAACCTTTGGAAGTCCGCCTTCAGGCTCAACCAGAACCAGGCCGTACATGCCATTAGAGATATGATCCACGATGGCACCCGCCGCGCAATGGTAGATGAAAAGTCCGGCCGCTTTGGCCTTGAAGGTGAAGACTTTTTCTTTGCCAGGATCCACCGTGGTGAACGCGGCACCTCCGCCAGGTCCATTTACTGCGTGAATGTCGATATTGTGAGGCTGGGTATTGCTTTTGGCGTTGGACAAATGGAATTCAATGCTGTCTCCCACGCGAAGCCTTGCCATAGGACCGGGAACGGTTCCGCCAAAACTCCAGAAACCATATTTTACGCCTTTAGCCAGTTCTCCAACGTATTCCTTGGCTTCCAAATTAATTACAACGGTATCCGCTCCGCGCTTTATGGCGGGAGGAACGTTGGGGGCAGAAGTCAGTTTCGCCGTGACTCCGGCCAAAGCCGAAGTTCCACCAAAACCAACAACCATTGCAAATATAAATAAAACACCCAAACCGAATTTTTTTCTCATTGCATCTCTCCTTTAGATTGAAAAATACTGCGGTTAATAAATGGACCTCTTTGCGAGATAATAAAAAATGCTGTATCCCAATTTATTCGGCAACCTGTTTCTAATTGCTCCAAGGAGCCGGAAAACCAATCTGAGCCCATTATAAAAAGCATAACACGATAAACAGATATATTTATCTTTTAATAGTCTAAATTTATGGTATATTGCTATGCATGTCAAGATAAAGTTGTTTACTGAAATGAGGTACTATGATTTCCCAGACTTCAGAATATGCTTTGCGGGCCGTGGTTTGTCTGGCCCAGAATCCGGATAAGCCCCATACCACGGCGGAAATCGCCAGGTGGACCAAGGTTCCCGAACATTATCTATCCAAGGTTATGCTGGCCCTGGCCAAGCATGAGGTGGTTTATTCCAAAAAAGGTTTGCACGGCGGCTATGTGTTGGCGCACGACCCGGAAAGCCTCCCTTTGCTGAATGTGATCAACGCAGTGGACCCTATCAAGCGGATAAAAAGTTGCCCCTTAAAGTTAAAAACCCACGGTGCGAACCTTTGTCCCTTGCATAAACAGATCAACGATGCGATTGGCACGATAGAGGAAACGTTTCGAACCTCGACGATTGCCATGATTCTGAATGAGCCCACTCAAAGTATTCCGCTTTGTGAATCCGGTAAAATATAAACATTAACCTGCTAATTATGATTTCTGTGTTTTTTTCTATTATAATTGCGGGGGCGGTTTTTTGCCGACAGGTTATGCAGATCGAACACTGATGTTTCAATTTACCGGGGAGAGAATAAAATGTCTGAGGATTCAGAGCAGGGTGCAGTAGATCAGGAAGAAGCTATCCAGGAAAACATGTTTCAGTTGTCTGCCCTCATTGCGTTATTGGAGCAGAAGGGGTTGCTGACGCGCCAGGAAGTTTTGGATGAAGTGCAGGGGCTAAAAAACAGAGGGTCCAGATAAGAGCCGCCCATGGCCAAAAGTAATTTTTAGAGGTGCCCTTAAGATGTGCTGAATTTATGGACATAATATTTAGCGACATCTTTTATCGACAGGACACCGGCGACATCATCATTTTCTTTGACAATTAAGTGGCGAATATTTTTTGTCTGCATCTTAAGAAAAGCCGCCACCATGGATGATTCGGAATCTATATAAAGCAGGTCTCTTGTCATCACTTTGGAAACAAGGGTGCTACCGGGTGACTCATTTTGGGCCACCACCTTTTTCAGCAAATCCGCTTCGGTAAAAATCCCGATATAATCCTTCCCATCGATGACCAGAATAGCACCCACCTCATGTTTTTTCATTCTCTTAACGGCATCGAATACAGACATACTTGCTCTGACATAAATGGGAGGAGGATTTAAAAAATCTTTGACTTTGTCCATGCTATGTTCTCCCCAGAACTTGACTCAACTATTCATAATATTTGATATTTTTTTGCTTTCGATTATTCCATTTAAAATGATTGGAAAACAATTTAGAAAACAGAAAAATCAGCTCTGAAACGGTAACGCTCTGAGGGAGAGGTGGCAGGAGGGCTACAAAACTTTTTGGGCTATGTCAGAACACGATCAAGGGTTTTCAGGAGCCCCCCAATTGAGGGGGGTGTAGAAGTTGAATAAGGCGAGTTTTATTATGCGGTTGAAAAATTAGTTTTGTCAGGCGGGTTGTAAAAAATTCCGCACAATATTTTTTACATTTATTGTGTCCACCACAGAGTTGTTGGTGATGATTGTTCCCAGTAGATTCGAACTTGCACGCTTTGAGTCGATGTTGCCCTGAACAATATCCAGGATACTTTCTACCATCAGGCCCAGGCTTTTTCCTTCGTGGGTATGCACCACCACTTCAAGGGTGTCACGGGTTTCCTGACACCGCATATTAAACAGTTTGGGAATATTTATCAGGGGCATTATTTCATTACGATACTGGATCACCTGCTTTTCCCCGGAAGTTTCGAGGTCAGACCTTTTCACTTCTTCCAGGCGTGCAACATCTGCAAGTCGGATGGCCATTCGTCGTTTATTTCCCAAGCTAACGATCAGCATGTCTTGATCCTCCCCATCTTTACCCTGCGAAGAGGACACAGAATCTAAAAGTTTATTCCGTGAATCTTTACCTGAAACCAGTAAGGCATTTTGAGCCAGTCCCATCACATCCAAAATAAGAACGACTTCTCCATCGCCCATGATGGAGACTCCGGAAAACACTTGAATGCCCTGCAAAAGGGTGTCCAGGGTTTTGACAACAATCTCTTCGTTGTTATGAATTTTGTCTACCACCAGACCAAATTGGTTGTCATCTGCCTGGAGCACCACCATATTCAATTCGGTGCGGTGTTCACCGCTGTTTTTAAGAATCTTGTTGAGTTGAATCAGTGGCAGTAAATTTCCTCGCAACCGATAGAACTGGCTTCCAGCAATTTCCTCAGTTTGCTGAAGGCTCTTTTCCCCTTGCAGGTGTATCAACTCTCTAATGCTTATCTGGGGAATGGCAAAACGGTTTGGACCGCTGGAGACAATCAGTGCGGGAATAATGGCAAGTGTTAAGGGGATTTTTATTTTCAGGGTGGTGCTCTTTCCGGATTGAACCTCGATATCCAGAGAGCCGCCAATTTTTTCGACCAATTCCCGAGTCTGTGTGAGGCCGTTTCCCTTTGCTGATTTTATCAAGCTGTTTTGGGTCAGGGAAAACCCTTCCGTAAATAGAAGCTTTCCGCAGTCCCTGTCATTCAAACTCTCCGCCTGCTCGGGAGTGATGTGTTTTTCATCCACGGCCTTGTTTTTGATAGCCTGAAAATCCACACCACGGCCGTCATCCTGGACTTCGATATGTATCTGTCCGCTTTGATTGAAGGCTCGGAGCCGAATGACTCCTTCTTCCGGTTTTCCCAGGTTTCGGCGTTCCTCAGCGGTTTCAATGCCATGCACGATGGCATTGCGGATAATGTTCATCAGGGGATCCTGGATTGCTGTGATCAGGGATTTGTCCAGGTCTGCATCCTGCCCTTCCATTTCCAGGCGAACTTTGTTGCCGCAGTTCAGGGAAAGATCCCGAACCATGCGGGGCAGTTTGCCCCAGACATTTTTAATGGGTTGCATCCGGGCTTTCATCACGGTTTCCTGAAGTTCGGTGGTCACACGGTTGAGGCTTTGCGAGGTTCCCTGAATGGTTGAATCGGTTTGGCTCTGAACAATGCGGGAAAATTGGTTGCGGGCAAGAACCACCTCCCCAACGAGATCCATCAAAGAATCAAGGAGTTCAACATCGACACGAATGTTTGTGTCCTCTGACTTATCATCCTTGGCATCGGGGGTTTGCTGCTTGTCATCTACTGGCGGCGAACTGGAATCACTCTGGTCCGGTGCATTGCTTGCCAGATTCTCGGTTTCTCCTTTTTCCAGCCGGGCCAGAGTCTTTATCAGGGCAGAATAATCGGCACTGCCTTCATGTCCATCTTTTTTAAGGCACGCGACTGTTTTCCACACCGCATCCATCATTTTCAGCAGAGTGCTGACCATGTCTGGCCTCAGTGCCAGTTCCTGGTCCCGTAGTTTTCCCAGAAGATTTTCACCGGAGTGAGTGATCGATTCCAGTTTGTTGAGTCCGAGCAGACCGCAACTGCCCTTGATGGTATGGAGATCGCGAAAGATTTCTGCAAGGCAATCCGTGTCAGAAGGATTTTGTTCCAAAGCCACGAACTGGCGGTCCAGTCGAGTAAGAGTTTCGGAAATTTCTTCCAGAAACTCCGCGATATATGAAGCGTCTTCAGTCATGGCGGTAACGGTTCTACAGTCTCCGCATAATGCTGAATACGGAGCTTTTATTTATGATGATGGCACTATTTATTATAAGGACTACAGAGAAAAAATCCTAAAAATGTTCGCGCTCCTCATGCCGAGGGTGATTTTTAGAAAGCCTTGAAAATGTTCAAGTGAGAATCGCATCTATTTTTTTCAGGAACTGCGGAATGTTGATGGGTTTGACAATATAGTCGGTAAAACCCGCATTCAAGCAGGATTTAATATCCTTTTCCAGGGCATTTGCGCTGACGGCCACTATGGGAAGGTTGCGAGTTTTTTCAATACGTTTCAGGGCTTTCATGGCTGTAATACCATCCATGCCGGGTAAATTGATATCCATCAATATCAGGTCGACATCGAAGGTTTTAGCCAAATCAATCCCCATTTCCGCCTGCGGCGCAGAGATCAAATCGAAATTCCCGTTGATATTTAAAACTTGTTCCATAAGCTTTAAATTGTCCGGGTTATCTTCCACATAGAGAATAGTGTATTTTTTCCCAGCTTTCTGGGGAGGGATCTCGGGCTTGCTCAGTCCGGCTACGGGGGCTTTTTTCTCAGTCGGTGTTTCCAATACGTCCAGTTCAATATAAAAGGTACTCCCTTTTCCCACGGTGCTTTTCAGGCCGATAGTCCCACCCATCAGTTCAATGAGTTCTTTGGCGATGGTCAGTCCTATGCCGGTGCCAATAATTCCGGTTTTGTCGGCGTCCAAGCGGTTGAAGGGTTGAAAAAGAGAAGCTTGCATTTCCTCCGATATGCCGGGGCCGGTGTCCGCAACATTTATCCTGAGTTTTTTGCCGTCCTTTTTGATAGAGAACGCCACTGTGCCGTTTTCAGTATTGTATTTGATGGCGTTTGAAATCAGGTTGAGCAGAACCTGTTTCAAACGCGACCGGTCGGTCTGGCAATAAACTGGCTCGGTGGCTTCATTGATAAGACGGACATGGTGTTCATTGGCAATGGGCTGATTGAGAGCGAGAAGTTCCTCCATCAGCGAAGAGAGCTCCACAGACTCCATTGAGAATTTTATCCTGCCTGCTTCAATTCGAGCCAGGTCCAGAATTTCATTGATCAGTTCTAGAAGGTGTTTCCCGGATTTGTAAATCCGGGTTGCGCTCTCCGTGGGCTCGATATTTTTGGAGAGGTCTGGGTCCATAATGAGTAATTGTGAAAAGCCCATAATAGAATTAAGCGGAGTGCGCAGTTCGTGGCTCATTTTTGCCAGGAATTCGGATTTGGCCTTATTGGCTTTTTCAGCGGTTTCACGGGCATAGATAATCTGTTTTTCCGATTCGATTCGCTGGGAAATATCACGCACCAATGCGACAAAAAGTTGTTCAAATTTTATTTCCTGACTGTTGCCTTCCGGAGAGAAATTGATCTTGCTGATTGCCAGTTCCAAAGGAATTTTATTGCCACTTTTATCGACGCCCTCTACTTCGAAGTTTTTTCCTCTTACGTGGGAGTTGTTGGAACCGGGATGACCTTCGAAATAATTTTGTAGTTCTTTGCTATTCGCAGAAGAGATAAGGTTCTCGAAGTTTTTTCCAATCACATCAAATGAGGAGTGACCAAATATTTTTTCTGCCGCAGGGTTGAAAGATCGGATCACTTGATCACGACCAATAACGATCAGGCCATCCAGCATGCTGTCCATCAGAGTCGAAAGATGGATTTCTTTTTTTGCTATCTGGTTGATAAGCAGGTCTTTTGCCTTGAGCAATTTCCTCGTTTGCAAATGAGTATTGACTCGGGCCAGTATCTCCTCGGAGCGGAATGGTTTGCTGATATAGTCCACGGCACCCAGCGAGAACCCTTTTGTAAAATCTTCCTCCCTGGTGAGAGCGGTGATAAAGATAACTGGAATGTTTTTCCAGTGGTCATTTCCTTTAAGTTTCCGGCAGGTTTCAAATCCGTCCATGACGGGCATCATGATATCCAGTAGGATTAAATCCGGAGGATCCGTAGAAACCAGTTTAAGAGCGACTTTGCCATTGGGTGCTACGGAAATATTGAGGCCCGTGTGGTCCAGGGTTTTACGTAAGACATCCAGGTTCTGGGGTGTATCATCAACGAGAAGAACTTTCATTCCTTCCAATCCCTCAAAAGCAAATGCATCCGGGTCAGAACCTTTTTTCGATAAAATTTTGACCAGGGTTTGAGTCAACTTCTCCGGAGACAGCTCATCCTTGGATAGAAAAGCATCCGCACCCGCTGTTAAAACCTCTTTTCCAATAGAACCTTTGTCATAGGCCGATATCATCAACACTGGCAGGTCAGGGTAGACAGATTTGATCGGTCGAAGAACATCCAATCCAATCGAGTCGCCCAGGATATAATCGAGGATGACGCAGTCAAATTTTTTCTGGCCTAAAGTGACGAGAGCACTTTCTACGCCTTCGGCTTCGCTCACATCGGCGTTAAAGTCAGCGGTCTTGATGAGCGACTTAAACAAAGTGCGAAATTCTTTTCGGTCATCGACAATTAAAATTTCAAACATATTTTTGATTCCAGTATTTCGCAAAAGTTCGCGAAAGAAAAAACCTGTCCTTCGATATACCTCTGCGGGGCAAGAAGGCAATGGTCAAATATCACTAGCTCAGGACGACAAAATGGTTATTACTCTAAGCCTGTCGAAGCGCGAATCGATTTGGACCCCAGACTCGAGTTTTAAATCGGAACTCCAGAATAAATAATCCGGTCTATCTATATTATGATCGTGGCGAATTAAGCAGATTGCAAGTTTTAAGTGGGGTGGATAGGTGATTTCCGGGCGGGGGGGGGTAAAATCAGTCCGTCTGGCTTTCCGGGAGAGTGATTATAAAGGTGGTGCCTTTTTGTAGGGTACTGCGAACGGAGACCTTACCTTTGTGTCGCTGAACTACCTTATGACAGATGGCCAGGCCAATTCCGGTTCCTGCGTAAGTGCCTCTGCCGTGCAGTCGCTCAAAGGGTTTAAAAATGCGCTCGAAATATTTTTCGTTAATTCCTATCCCGTTATCCGAGACTTCAATATTCCAGGTTTTCTCCCTCTCGTCATAAGAGCTGGTCAGGTTGACAACAGGGGGTACATCCGGACGATGATATTTAATGGCGTTGGAAATCAGGTTTTGAAGAACTTTTGAAATCTGGATGGAGTCTAATTCAAGGGTAGGCAATGTATCAACCTGAATGGTGGCGTTGTTATTTTTAATTTGCAGGTCCAAATCTTCCAGAACCTGTTTGGTCAATTTTCCCAGGTCCGCCAATTTGTAAGGTCTGGGGATGGATGTGACTCTGGAGTATTCCAGAAGGTCATCGATATAATTTTTCATTCTCTCGGCGGCATTTTGCATTCGTTCCAAATAATCTCTGGCGTTTTCACCCATTTTTGATGACTGGTCTTTCAGCCGATTTCCAAAGGTTACAATTTTCCGTAGTGGTTCCTGTAGGTCGTGAGACGCTAGATGGGCAAAATCCTCAAGGTCCTTGTTGCTCCGTTGTAACTCCAAGGCATAAAACTCAAGCTTTTTTTCCGAGTCCTTTTGCCGGGTGATATCTATAATAAAACCCTCCAAAGAATCCAGCTCTCCCGATGAGGAGTAGATGCCCAGTCCCTGTTCCCAGACCCATTTCAGTTCTTCCGAGGCGGTGAGTATGCGGTAGGTTATTTGATAAGGCTTTTTTTCTGCCAGGGCTTTTTGGACCTCGCGCCAAACCCGTTCTTGATCGTCCTGATGTATGACATCTTTTCCAAATAAAACTTCTTGATTCAGAAATTTCTGGGCTGAGTAGCCGGTAAGCGTGTAGCACTGGAAGTTGACATAAACCAATGTCCAATTTTCGTCATTTTTGCAGGAATAAATCATTCCTGGTAAATTGCTCACCAGATTATCAAGAAACCGCCGACTTTTTCTGAGTTCAAAGCCGACCTCTTCTACTTTCTTACTTCGCTCTTCAACTATTTTTTCCAGCTTTTCCTTTTGCTCTTCAATGACCTCCTGGGAGCTGGCAAAACTTCTTGACAAGGTTTCAAAAAACTGTGAGACCACTCCTATTTCATCATTTGAATGTGTTTCCAGTTTTTGATTTGTGAGTTCACTTATTCTTCCACCTACCATCAATGTCTCTACATGCTTCACCGATTGTGCAACTTGCAGAATGGGTCTTACCAGGTAGTGACGGAGAAGGAAATATCCCATGCCGGTTAAGATCAATATTAAAATTCCAAGCTTGAAAATCATGGGCTCAACCAGGCGGGTCGCAGTGGCAGTGATTTCATGCAGGGGTTTCACGATGACAAGTTTCCAATAGGATTTTGGAACATGAAACAGATAGCCAAGGGAGGGTTGGCCTAAAACCAAATCATTTTCCATTGCAAATGTTTTAAGCAATTTTGTTTTCCGGGTTCTGTCTTTTAAGGGATCCAGAATAACCGCTGTGATGAACTCCGCTTCTTCCCGGTTGATCTGGTAGCTGGCGGCATCGATTTTTTCAGCCAGAGAGGCAGAATAGTCATGAGATTTTCTGGCGTCTTCTAAAATAGTCCGGTTCATTTTAGAAACCACGTTTGCAAGTGGCTGAAACAAAGGTTGTTTGCTGGCAAACTCATTAACCGTCAGGAATTCTTCCGAGCGGTTGCCGTTGTCATCCGTGGTGATGGTTTTTGCGCTTTTCCCGGCTTTGGGAAAGGCGATGAACTTTCCATTTCTATCCAATAGAACGGCATAGCCTCCGGTTAGTTTCTGCAATTCCAGCATGGATTCTTCAATGCCTTCAAGCTTGAGGTCCACTGTTACCGTGCCAGTAAGCTGTCCTTTTTCAAAGGTGCCAACGGTGCAGGTCGTCATCGGTTGAAAGGAATAGGGGTCCATGTAAGATTTGCTCCAGAAACAACGTCCGGGGCCGGTATGACGCACAACCACATACCACTCTTCGTTGTGGTAGCCTTTTCCCCCAGGGTCGTTATAGTCGTCATAATATTTGAATGTGCCGTTCGGACCTCGGCCCCAGAAAAAGCTTCGCCTTATAACGTCTTTTTTAAACTGGTTCGGTTCCGGCCATATTCCGCCCCCGGCTACCTGGTTGTCTCCGTTGAAGTCATAGATTTCAGGGAATGTTTCGAGATAAATCTTTTCATCTTTAGGAAGAAGTGAGGTGAGAGTGGCGATGGTGCGAACCAGGGAAGCGATTTCAGCGGAGCGTCCGCTTAAAATTTCTACGGCATTATCCCCGGTTTGCTCAATGAGTTTGGAGGATTCTTCGAGAACCTGTTTTTTGCCAGTGGTGTTGACTACCCAAAGGGCTCCAAGCAGTAAGCCCCCGGCAATACATACCAGGGCCGCTGTTCCCTTGAATCCCAGACTATGGAGCCAAGCCACTTTTTTATAAGGCATAGGTGCTCTACTCTTAAATGGTCATGGTCCGTCTATTAGCCCCAAACAGCGCAAGAGGCAATAGGTATGATGAAACTGGCGAGTAAGTATTATATTACATTTCTAGAGTTTATTTTTATCTGGTTATTGAGAAACCTGGGTTTTCCGCCCTCCAAAAAAAATCCTATTCGAGATAAGTTTCAGCGCCAGAAAAGGAGAGGTTGCTTTTTCAGTGCTACAAGGAGGTTGCTGTAGTCGTCTGTCCAGATAACTTTTTGAGGTTTATTATCCGGCCAGGGTGTGGAGGATTTTTTCAGGTTTTCATCATTAAAGAATTGCTCGTCATTCGCAACGAGAACCCACTCCGACCTCGATGAACTCAACTTGTCTGGCTCAACCTTAATGGATAGCGCCTTTTTCCCGAACAATTGAGCGAGGTTTCGAATTACAGGGGACAGGTCGAGGTAGGCATTGGAAATATGCAGTGCCAGGATTCCATCTGGTCTGAGATGTTTCCAGTACAGAGAAAATGCTTCTTTGGTCAGCAAATGGACGGGAATTGTATCGTTGCTGAAAGCGTCTACGATGAGGATGTGAAAATTGTGCCCGCCCGTTTTTTTAAATTCTCGCTCCAAAGAAATCCTGGCATCACCTAAAATGATTTCGTAGTCCGCCTTGCAGTCCTGAAGATAATAAAAATAGTTTTTAGCGGCTTTTACAACTGCGGGATTGATTTCATAAAAGCGCAAAACATCTCCGTGAGCGGCATAGGTGGCAATGGTTCCGGCTCCAAGTCCGATCGCTCCTATTCGTCGGCCTTCCACTTGGTTATAGTGCCTGGCGGCCATATCGACTCCACTCTTGGGTCTAAAATAAAGAGTCGGCAATATTCTGTGTTCCGGGTCCATTACCTGTTCGCCATGTATGATTTGGCCATCCATTAAAGAGCGTACCACGGCCCCAGCTTGATTCTTTGCCTCGGTAATATGCAGGCGACCATAAGTTTCGATTATTAGCGATATCATTGCTTTCAAAAATATACATGGACAGACCCAGGAGGAAAACGAATCCAACCCCTCCCGTTCGCCAGAGTAATTTTGTGGGCCGACGATTTTTAACAGGAGGCTTCAAATTAACGGGCTCTCGAAAACTGCATATTCCTGCCAATAGATAAACTCCAAACAAACCGAGAGGATATTCCCAGTACCGGTTAAACAGGTTTGGTGCCGCAAGGTTAACAAAAATGCTTCCTAAAGCTCCCCCCAGGGCAATCATGAGATAAAAAAACGTAAGATATTTTGGGGAAGGTTTAAGGCGGGCAAGTTCACCGTGACATATCATGCAAGCGGCAAAAAGAACAATCGAATATAGAGCGATCTGGCTAATCAGGCCGTCCAACTTCCCTATGTGCAGAACAAAAACTGCAGGGAAAAAGCTCAAGCAGAAAATGGTTATCCAGAAACCCCGGACATACCATCTCTCGCTCTCAAAACAAAGTATGAAGGTGACAAGATAAAGGCTTAAGGGAAGAATCCATAGGAAGGGGACCGGGAAAATATTTTGAGTCAGTTCATTTGTGCTCGCCAATAAAACGATCACTCCGCAGGCAGAAAGGGCAAGCCACAGAAAAATACTGCCAGGCTCGGTTTCAGGCTGGTGGACAAGTTCTTCAGCAGGCTCGGACGGGTCTGCCTGCCGATACACGCGGGCCGCACACCACCCTACGGCAATTGCATACAGGATGTACCCCACCGACCAGGATTTTATCTGAACATCGAGCCCTAAGAAAGGTTCTACTAAAAATGGATAGGTGAGCAACGCCAAAAGGCAGGCAAAGTTGGATAGCGCAAAAAGCCTGTAGATAGATTTATCAGAACGCTCGCTGGCAAACCACCTTTGAAGAAGAGGTCCCGTGGAGGAAACCAGAAGGAAAGGACCCCCTATGGTAAAGAATAGCAATAATACAATTCGCAATTCGGGGTTATGGGAATCTATCGGTTTCCAGGTCTCCGCTGGAGTAATGGGCAGGGCGATAAATGAGCACGCCAAAAAAAAGAGATGAAAAATGACCTGTTTTTTCTGCGATAAATATTTGGTTAAAAGGTGCGCATAGGTATACCCGCCCAGGAGAAAAATCTGGAAAAAAAGCATGCAGAGGGTCCAAACTGAGGCACCACCGCCGAACCATGGAAGAATGTATCTGGCGACAATGGGTTGAACCTGAAATAGAAGAAAAGAACCGAGAAAAATTGCTGTGGAATATCTTATCCAGCCCAACTTTTTGGGGTCGTCTGTTCCCAGTGCTTTTAAATCTGGGGTTGAAATTATGGATGCCAAATTTTTTCCCCCTGAGTTTTCCCTTAAGGAAAATTTTTCTGATAAAGGAATATTTTGGAAAAGCAAACCCATCCAAAACTCTACAAAACGGAATCTGGTTTCGCGATGCCTGTCATAAAATAAAGAGATACATTACACTTCATGGTAAGGAGGGTAAGGGGTAGGTGTAAACTGTAGGAACTATAATTTTTATATAGTAGTTTTTACTACGGTCAGCGGGGTGTTATTCGTGCGACACACGACCATGTTGGAATTTGGAGGGGTTCCAGAAAAAGATAAAACATTTCAGGGTTCGATCAGCCCATGAGTGATGGCGTAATGCATTAACTGGGCGTTGTTGGATATGTCCATTTTTGTCAGTATATTGGATCGATGAGCGAAAACCGTTGATACACTCAGGCCAAGTTCTTCAGCGATTTTCGAAGGGGTTTTTGCTACAGCGAGCAAACGCATTATCTGGAATTCGCGGTCGGTAAGAGTTTCATGGGGTATTTTTTGAAAATTTTTATCAAAATTCAAAAGTACTTGTTCAACGGTTTCCGGACTAAAAAACTTCTTTCCGGCGGCTGCCTGATGCACCGCCTCAATTAAAACGGCGGGTGGACTTTCTTTAGTCAAATATCCGGAAGCCCCTGCTTTTGCCGAGCGTAACGCATACTGTTCCTCGGGAAACATGCTCAACATCAGCACCGGGAGTTGAGGGCACTCCTGTTTTATCTTTTTTAAAACATCCAGCCCGTTTTCACGGGGCAGAGAAATATCCAGAAACACGACATCCCAGTGAGCTTCTTTTATTTTCCTCAAAGCCTCGTTGCCCTCTGTGGCTTCGCCTGAAACCACAATATCGGAAGTTTTGGAGAAGACAAGGTTCAGTCCCTGGCGAAAAACGGGGTGATCGTCAATAATTAGAAGTTTTATTTTTTTCATTTCAACCTAGTTCTGGTTTTGCCGAGGCGTTCTCCAGCGGAATATGTACCACGACCTCGGTCCCTTTTCCGGAAGTTCCCTTGATGAAAATTTCGCCGCCCCAGACATACGCCCGTTCCCGCATTCCAATTAAACCAAACGAATCCTTTGCGTTTATCTGGCGCTCGGAAACTCCCTTGCCGTTATCCACGATGGTCAAAACCAAACACCCGCTTTCCTGGGTTAAGCTCAGGCTCACTTTGCTTGCGTTGGCATGGCGGACAATATTGGTCAATGTTTCCTGAAAAATACGAAAAACCGTTACGGCTTTATCCAACTCCAGCTTACTGTCATCATAATCCAGATGCAATTCGCATTGAATCCTTGTTCTCTTTTCAAACTGCCTCATCTCCCATTCAACAGCTTCCAAAATGCCGAGGTTGTCCAGAATGAAAGGCCGCAGTTCCCCGCTCACTTTTTTCACCGTTTGGATAGCGCCATCGATATGGCTTAATATGCTGGGAAAAATTTCTGGTTCCAGTTCCGAGTCTTTCGGGAGACCCTCTTCCAGCAGGGAAATCTCCAGTTTTAAAGTGGTCAGCACTTGCCCCAACTCATCGTGGATCTCTCGAGCTACGCGGAGTCTTTCTTCCTCGCGCACGGATTCAAGGTGGGCGCAAAGCTCGCGCAGTTGTTTCTCCGAAGCCTTCACCTGCGCAGTTGTTTTTTCAATTTCTTCCGCCTGCTTTTTGTAGGCGACACCCAGGAACGCAGTTCCCCAAATAACCGCTAATGCGAGGCAACGATTTGAAAGGACTTTCCACATTTCTCCACCAGACGGAGACAAGGCTAGTCCGAGGAGAGTAAGGACCGTGCCGGCGAAGGCGGCGAGATAAAAGAACTTTTTATGTGGTGCCCACCAGGCCAAAAGCACCAGGAAAAGATAAGGAACCCCGGCCGCAACGCCAAGAGGAAGAAGCAAGTCTATCCAAAAAATCACAAAAGCCAGTAGGCCGCCTGTGAGAATGTGGAACTTTTGGGTGAGCAAGTCCGGTGGACGAGTCTCGTCTGTTTTATTGTTCGTGGAAATAAAAAAACTCGGAAGGGTTTTCAATCTCATGACCACACCAGGCCCTCATGAAACAATTTTTCAGAGTAGAGTTTATTAAATCCCAAGTACTCCGATTATAAAGCTTTCATGGTAGCAGAGGAGCTTGTTTACTACAAACTTTTCAAAAACGCTACTCTGGTTGGCCCCAACGGAACCCGGGCTACGCCGGAGGAGGAGCCTTAT
Source organism: Nitrospina sp. (assembly GCA_018653085.1). Taxonomy (GTDB): domain Bacteria; phylum Nitrospinota; class Nitrospinia; order Nitrospinales; family VA-1; genus LS-NOB. The sequence goes on along the minus strand of JABIAY010000022.1, from coordinate 1,468 downwards.
GAAACTCAATTTTTCCGGTGATTTGACTGCATTTTGACTGCATCAGGGGCTGAAGTTCATTCAGCCTAAATTCGGCTGATGGCGAACATCGAAGAGTTACGACGGCAGATTGACAGTGGCGCACTTTCAATAGAAGGAAGCAATCCCTCAATAGAGACAGGCATAATTAAAAACAATTCCGGTGCTAGATTTGAATATACCAGTGCTCATGGCTGGGATATTTTATCTTCTCATCATGGCTCAAGGCGAGTAGCTGTTTCATTTCCAAAATAGAAATTAATAAGGTCTGAAGACTACAAGTCAAAGGAAAGAAAAAAAATAACGACAGGAAGGATAAAGGTTTATCTAGGGCCTAAGCGGAAATTGAGATACCTCCTCAACTTGCAACCCTGTTGTTTGGTGGATGAGATGAATCACACTCGCATCCATCATCTCCATCAATGGTCCGGGATACAATCCAATACATAATACGAGGATAGCCAATGGAATCAGCGTAGCCAATTCCCGATTCGATAAATCTGGGAGCATTTTGGCGGCTTCTGTCTTTGGCTCTCCCAACGCTACCCTTTGGAGCATCCACAACATATAGGCGGCAGCTAAAACAATACCGCCCATAGAGATAAGAACTATGGCAAAGCTGACATAGGAAGTTCCTACTAAGACTAAAAATTCGCCAATGAAGTTACAGGTGCCTGGTAGCCCAAAGGCCGCGACTGAAAACAAAAAGAACAATGCAACAAATCTTGGCATAGGTTTATGCAAGCCGCCGTAGTCAGAAATCTCTCGACTGTGAGTGCGGTCGTACAATTGTCCAACAGCAATAAATAAGGCGGCTGTAGTAATCCCATGATTAAACATTTGCAAGACGGCCCCTTGGATACCCTGGCTATTGAACACAAAAATTCCGAGAGTAACAAAACCCATGTGGGAAACTGAAGAATAGGCCACGAGCTTTTTAAGATCTGACTGCGCCAAGGCCAGATACCCGCCATAGATAATGGCTGTGACCGATAACCACAAAATATAGGGTGCGAAATTTGCCGAAGCCTCTGGAAACATGGGCAAGCAAAAACGCAAAAACCCGTATCCCCCCATTTTCAACAGAACCCCAGCCAGAATCACACTGCCAGCCGTAGGGGCTTCGGAGTGTGCGTCAGGGAGCCACGTATGAAAGGGAACCATTGGCATTTTTATGGCAAAAGCCAGAAAGAACGCCAGGAATAACCAGAACTGTGTGCTGGAAGAATAAGTTTGTTCAGATAACACCAACAGATCGTAGGTATGTCCCCCATTAAGGTAAACACCCAATATTCCCACCAGCAGCAGTAAGCTTCCTGTTAGGCTGTACAAAACGAATTTAAGCCCAGCCGCAATACGATTCGGCCCCCCCCAGAGAATAATCATGAAATACATGGGAATCATTGTAAGTTCCCACAACATGAAAAACAGGAAAAGATCCAGGGCGGTA
>JABIAY010000023.1 GCA_018653085.1 Nitrospina sp. | reverse complement strand
AAGTGGTGGGACGGGACGGAATCGAACCGCCGACACGAGGATTTTCAGTCCTCTGCTCTACCGACTGAGCTACCGTCCCAACACGATTTTGTATCAACCAAAGAGGCGAAAATTAACACAATCCCCCTAACCCTGTCAATTGGGATTGGGGCTATAAATTATTATTTTTTCAGAGCTTTTTTGTTATAATGTCGCCGATAGCAGTTTTTTTACAGGCTTTTCTTATAAATAAGCAAATCTGGAACGGATTCCGCCCTATGCTTGTTCTCACCCGCAAAATCGGCGAAAGCATCAAAATTAATGAAGATGTCAAAATAACCGTTATAGATGTAAAGGGCAAGAACATTCGCTTAGGAATTGAAGCCCCCCGTGAAACTAAAATTTATCGCGAAGAGGTTTTTCTACGGATCAAAGAAGAAAACCAAACCGCCGCTACCTCACATCAATTTGACCCGACCAAGGTGTCTCAATTGGTGAAGGACAAAATCAAAAAATGAAGCTTGAAACAACCCGCTTCGGCACTCTCGACATTGAAGAAAATCAGGTCATCGAATTTCCCGATGGTTTGTATGGATTTGAAAAGGAAACCGGGTTTACCCTTCTTCCTTTCAACCCGAATGTGGAAAGTCCTATGGAATGGATGCAGTCCATTCTGTCGCCCCATTTGGCGTTTGTGATCACCGATCCCCACTTGTATGTGCCGGACTACAAACTGAAGTTGATGGAAGAGGATAAAAAAAAGGTGGGTTTAGAAGTGGATGCACCGTTCCTCACTCGATGCATTGTTACGATCCCTGAAAACTATACGGAAATGACCGCCAACCTGGTGGCCCCGGTGGTGATCAACTCACAAAAGCGAATCGGAAAACAATTCGTGCTAACCGGCATGGAATACGATACCCGCCATTACCTGCTTCCAGATGAGATGCGTACCCCCACCGCCACCCCCCACTAGCCAGCGTGACGCTGGACCCAACTTGCAATATATTTATCTGTTAGCAAAAAATTAACTCGGCTCAATCTAGTCTTTGCTATCGGCCTTCTCTGTGGTGGTTGAGGAAATCAGAAAACTCTTTGTCATTGCTGTTGGCATCGATGTAGAGATAGGTATCGCGGGAACTTGAGTTGAGAGCGAAGTTGACCCGGTCCAATTGTGTTCCATCGACAAACATGAGGGTATCCCAGGGGGATTGTACCCGGTAGTCGCGGTTCTTCTTCACAAACCGGATGAAGGTTTCAAAGGATGCGGCGCAAAGAGCCGACCTCATACCTTTCAAGTCACAGACCACTCTTAGTTGGGTGGGATTGTTTTTGGTCCGGCCTTCCAGTTTTTTAGCGAGCGTGGCCTTTTCAGCTACCTGGGTTTTCAGGGCCTTGCGGGAAAAATATTTCTGGATTTCTTCGGGCGGTAGATCGTAGCGGATGAATGCGTGAAAATCTCCCTGGAGCAGGGTGTCGTAACGATTGATAGTCACCCGTCCCCAATGCCGCATTCTGAAACCGGTGTTCTGGCTGGCTTTTGCCAGGTTGTCTGCTCCCTGCTCACATTCTTCCATCGAAATATCTACAGCGCAGACCAGATTTTCCAATTGCAGTTTATTTTTAAAAATTGAACCGTATTCTTCCTGAATTTTTTCATACATTTTCTGCCTTGGTTTCCAGGTCTTAAACGGATCTGTTAGCAGGTATTCTCTCATCGCGGCCGGGGAATCATTAAAGCTCAGGACAAGTTTTCCGGGGCTGTCGGGTGCGGTGCGCGTGTGCGTGATGACAATCTCCTGCCAGCCGATGTCCTTGAGAGTGTTGGGGAGTGTTACCAAAGCCAGGTTTTCGTAGCCCTTTAAACAATGGTCGTTGGAAATTTCTTGTGAGCAATAAAACTGCTGGATCCTGAGTTTTCTGGAAATTCCCTGCTTCAATCCACGGATTTTATCCAGGAAGGCCGTTTGCTCTGCATGACCTGGCCGGTTGTTGAGGAATTTGATAACTTCATCTCTGGTGGCGTTCCAGGGGATCAGGATGGTGTGAAATCCGGCGGTACTCAGAAACCGGTCGCTGATTCCAATAGTTTTATAATTGGGGTTTGTAGAGCCGGAGAAAGCTTCATTAAGGGTGCGGGTACCGGTCAGGCATTGCTCGATAAGCGGAATCTGGTCTTCCGTAAAGCCGATCTTTTTTATAAAAGGAAAACACTCAAGAGTTTGAATGCCGAATTGTTTTTCCAGCTTCTGTTTTTCTTCAAGCAGTTGGTGGAAGGTATTGGCAGTTGCGGGAGACGGTACAAAAAGGAGCCCTACCCAAAACGCTAGAAAAACCTGTGAAAAAAGTTGTATTGGCATACTTCATTTATACCACCCACTCGGCGTGGGAGGCAATTAGTAAAAGCTACATCCAGAAGCGAAATCGTAATGGTTCGCCCATTAAAGTTTCGACCATTGCCAGTGGCGGCTCGCCACTAGAAGTAATAAGCCAGTTCTATTTGCATGATTTCATCGGCCCGTTGATCGAACAGGAAGTCATCGGCGGGTTGGTTGAGAAAGGTTCGCAGTTCAGCGGTCAGGAGCAGGTGGTCGCCGAACCTCCTGCTGGCCTCCAGAAACAGGAACCTGGCGGAACTGTTTAAATCCTGCACCCAGCCGAACAGGGCTTCTGTGCTGGCAGAGTCGTTCAGGGCCAGTCGGATTCCGCCTGCAAGATCATTCTCGAATGCTGTGGTGGCCTCATCTTCACGGGTATCAAACATCCACTCTCCGATTACTCCCAGATCCATTTGCGAATTCCACACTCGGGTGAAGGTGTATTCAAAGCCGCCGGTCCAGGCAAAATAATCATCGTTGCCCTGGCCTGTGCGGTAGAGTGCTTCGCCTTTCCATAGCCATTCGCCCGAGACGAAGGACAGGTCAAGACTGGTTTGCAGGATTTGTTCATAACGTGGAATTTTGATGGCGTTGCCTTCCGGGTCGGTGTCGCTGAGGAGGGTGGGTTCCCGGCTGGTGCCGACAAACTGGGCGAGGCCGACATCCCAATCGCCAAAAAAATGCGAATAGCGAAAGGCCCAGTCACTGTGCCATTCTTCGGCGGCACTTTCATATTGGGTGCGGTCTTCGTCCACCACAGCAGAACCCCGCAATCTGCCGCCTGTGCCGACAAAGGTTCTCTCACGGAAATAAGGCAACCAATAGAGGTCGAAAGTCCCCCAATCGCGCGAAAAGGAAATGTTGGCCATGGGCTGTCCGAGTTTATCTTCGGCATCGACATTTTCCGCCAGATCGGTCTGGTTGATAATGTCTACGAGATGGAGGATTTCTGTTGTGCCCCAGAATACTTTTCGGACTCCGAGTCTCAGTTCGAAGTCTTCCTTCAGCCAGAGAAAGGTGAACTCTCGAATATCGAAATGCGTGCGCTCCCGGTCGGCACTGTCGAAGCGATAAAAAGGAACGAAGGTAAAACTGCTTCCACTTTCAAACTCATGGTAATACTCGGGTTGGGCAACGAAAGAGATGGAGTCGTCTTTCTGCCCGAGGTGCAGGGCACTGTTGGGAAACAATCGTGCTTCGCCACCTACAAAACCGGAAAATTCATGCGCATGGGAAAAGGAAGCCGTGATGAAAAACCCTAGCGTAATGAGAAATCGCAAGACGGCTGATGGGAAAACAGGCATGTTCAGCGGGCACGTTTGAGACTGTTTTTGTTAAAATTCTTATCGCTCAATCCGGTACGAAATTTATAATCTGACCAGGTCAGCAAGGTACTCTTTCCGGTTTGATGATTTTCCATGTGCATGGTTCCAGGGTACCAGTATTTGTCAAGGTACTGTTTGAAATTGGATTGAGTCAGAGTTTTTAACGGTGCGTTTTTACGGTCATAAAATTTGATTTGAAGGATTTTATAATCTTTCTGATCGAGCCATACGACCTGCCGTGTGTATCCCGAGTTTTTATAAACCGGGTAGCGTTCAAAAACAAAACATTTTTCTCCCTCGCGATCTTCATCGCGGATCCACTTGTAAGTATATTTTTCCACCTCCTGGCTGGTGACGTCTTCGTAGGCAAATTCACTACCCATAAAGGAACCGGATTTGTTGGCGGAGCTGATACGCTTGACACGTTTCAGGGCAGGTAAATACAGCCATTGGTCATCGGCACCAACCTTATGCGTAAAATTGAGCAGGGTGGTGCCTTTTACATCGCGGGGGCGATCAAAAATGGAAAGTGATTTGTCACCATCGCCTTCCACCTCAAGGGTTTTATTGCGGATATGGCGGCTACTTTCTTCGCCCTGACGGTTTTTTAAAACCATCACCATGTTGGCAGTGAAGTTCTGGAATCCGTTGTCCCGTTTATCGTCTTCTTTGGCGATGGCGAGTCCCTTTTCTTCCGGTGTCTCGGAGGCGGATGGGCTGGCATTAAAAAACATTGCTATGGATAAAATATAAATCAGGCGCTTCATGATACTTCTCCCTTTAATGGGTAACTTTTGTTCCCCGTTGTTGCCCGGTCTAATTTCATTAAAAGAGCTGGCAGGAACAGGAAGTCCGCCAACAGGGCGCAAAGAATAGAAATGGTGGTCATGAATCCGAGTTGAACATTCATGCGAAACCCGGAGAAAGTCAACACCAGAAAACCGCACACCAGGATAATCGATGTCAGGAACAAAGCGGTTCCCACGGTGTGGAACGAATAACGTACCGCCTCTTCTGTTGATTTTCCGAGTTCCATTCGGGCTCTGCGAAACTTGCTTAAAAAGTGTACGGTGTCATCAACAATAATACCAAGGGCCACCGGCGCAACGACTGAAACCGCCAGCCCGATTTCTCCAACCATCCATCCCCATATACCAAAAGTCATGATCATTGGAACCATGTTGGGAATTGTGCTGATAAGGCCAAGTTTGAAACTGCGCAAAACCGCTATCAGGATCGCAGAAATCAGAAGCAAGGCCAGCGCGGTGCCCTTCATCATGCTGTCTATATTACGCATGGCAATATGCGAAAACATGATCAAAGGACTCGCCCCATGTGAAGCCATCTCAGGAGGTGCGTTTTTCCTCAGCCATTCCTGAGCGGAATTTTCCAAATCTAAAGCTTCCTGGGTTGAAATGCTTTCGAGTATGGCGGTGAACCGGGTGGACGATTTATCAATATTGATCTGGTTGTTCAGGTCCAGTCCGAACGGCAGGGATAACTCATAGAGCAATAAATACTGCGCCGAAAGATCGCGTGCTTCGGGCAGGCGGTAATAGGATTCGTCATCCCCATGCATGTTTTTGTTCAGCCGTTTCATCGTATCCGTCAGAGTCGAGACATACATGACTCCGGGTTGCTGGCGGTACCAGTCTGCAAACTCTTCGAGTTTGTTCAGATACTCGGGATTACTGATTCCCCCCGATTCCCCTGCGCCGAGGGAATATTCAATGGATTCGAATCCGGTTAAATGTTCTTCTACATAATCGTTGTCGAGCCGGAACTGGTAGCGAGTGTCGAAATATTCGTTAAATTTTTCATCAATAATATTCCGTGGAATCTGAATAGAAAGGAGGGTGATTATTATTATCATGCCCCAGAAAAGCAGATTCCGGTTATGGATAACCCAGTCGCCGAGAGTGTCAATGAACCCATTGTGTGAAGAGGAGACTTTCTTTACGCGCAAGGGTAAAACGGCCATCATGGCTGGCAGGAAAAATACGGAATAAACATAAGCCGCCATCACCCCTACAGCCACCATGTTCCCGAGATCGCGGAAAGGCGGTGAATCACTGAAATTCAGGCTTAGGAACCCGATCGCCGTAGTGAGGCTGGTGATGAAAACCGGTTGGTGGTTCACGCGTAATGATTCCCGGATCGCCTCGTGTTTGGGTTTGCCGTGCCGCATCTCATAAAACAGGGTCACCAGAATATGAATGCTGTCTGCCACCGCCAAGGTGAGAATGATCGTTGGCGCGTTGGCGGAAATGGGAGTCAAAAGAATTCCCGACCAGCCGGCAAGACCCATGCCTGTAAGAATAGAGAACGCCATGATTAAAATGGTGGTTAAAGTTCCCCAGAAAGTTCGCAGGCTGAGAGCCATTATGATCAGGACGATGCCATACATGACAGGTATGAGGGATTTCATATCTCCCTCCCCCGCTTCGTTAAAAGCGTTATCCATAAACACAACGCCAGTCAAATAGATGTTGATGTCCGGATACTTTTTCTGGAATTTGTCTTCCATCTCGCGGGCAAACGCTGTCACCTCTGGTGTTTCGGTGATGGTTTTTTGAGGGCGGTTGATGGTGACATTGATGCCGGTGATATTTGATTTCCGGGTGATCAGTCGGTTCAGCAAGAGCGGCTCGGCCAGAGCTACGGCTTGTACTTTTTTTAATTGCGCATCCGTAAAGCCCTGAGCGTTTTCTACTAGATCCTGAACTACCAGATCATCTCCATCGGCCCAGGTGTATTGGAAATTGGTGACAGAATCGACCCGAATGGAGTAGGGGATTTTCCAGGATGCCTGGGTAATGTCTTCAATGGCCGCCAATGTTTCACGTGTGAAGACCTTGCCGTCTTTGGGTTCTACGGCAAACATCACATTATCGTTTTTGGTATAGGTGTTCTGCAAAGTTTCAAAAGCGAGCAACTGCGGATTATCTTTGCTGAAAAATACCCGGTAGTCGGTGGAAAACCCGAGAAAACGCGCCCCGGATGCCGCCACAAGGACAAGTAGGAGAGTTGCAGGGAGGATCAACCAGCGAAAGCGTATCACCCAATTGCCAAAACCATTATTTGAACCTAGCCTATCCATCAAAGAATTTCAATCCGGCATCCAAATGTGAGGGGATTACTGAGTGTTATGCGGTTCTTGGAATACTCATTTTTTCTTTGATAAGGCATTGAGACCGAGTAATTGGTTTTTCCTCTTAAGATTAAAATTCGGCAATATTTCTTAACCAAGAGGCCATGACTCTTTCATTTTGAAGGGGCTAAACCTGCAACGCTTTTAGTTGATTACCCAGGTAAAATAATAACTAAGCTTGCTTGCCAGTGGATTATGCTATTTCAGGCAATCATCAAGAGCTATTTTATAATATTCGAGAGAACGTTCAGCTGCTTCCAACGAATCATTCAATTCAGTTTCGTTTTCAGCGCAGCCCAGAACCAACTCCATCGCTTCGTAAGGGTGTTTGTCGTCATAATTTGTATGGGCTTTAAGCCAAGCCATTATTTTCCTGTTCCCATCAATAAGACCTTTATCTAAATAGGATTTTACACCGGCCTCCACTTTTTTAGACCATTCCCCTGTAGCCCACTCTATTCCTACATTTGTGGCAGAAAAACAGACAGGAACCGTGCTCATCTCATTTGTCTTCCAAAGATAATTCACCACTGCTTCCATAGCTGGAGTAGGCTTTACATGGGTTATCTCTTCTTCGGAAATTCCAAACCCTTCAGCCCAGCCGCGATACCATTTGGCGTGATTTTGTTCTACGGCAATGTTGGCAATCAACCACTGCTTGGCTTCTTCATGGCCTGGTTTGTGGCATCGGGTTTTTGCCAAATTTAAAGCCATGAATTTAGGAAAATTTTCCACCAGGGGATAAAAATTAAGGAGAGTTTTTCTAAATTCCTTCAGGGGAAGTTCTCCCTGCCCCATCAGTTCAAACACCTCATGGTGTACTACTTTTTTTTTGATTGGGAGGAGCTTTTCAAAAATTCCAGGGTTGGACTCGCTAAAACCGTGTTTCCCCGCTCCTCTATTTTTGGACTTTCTATGAACAACTCGTTGTTTGTCTTGGTGTTTTTTGACGGGTGTTACGAAATCTGCGGTATTTAGCTCCTTCACCTTTTGATCTTTCAACCCAGAATTATCCTTTGAGGTCATGATCTTTCCCCCGCTAGTTATAATTTCTTGTGAACTTAATAAATTTCAGATTGTTCGAAATCACAAATATAGATATGCCTATGGAAGTATCCTTGGATATTCTAGTAGAGATAATTTGTTTTTCAAGGGAAAAGACGGTTTAATGCGAATCAGCTTTCCCCACCAGCAGCCCCTATTAGTAGCTTTCTTCTTTAGTGCCTTTAAAGTTGAGGGTTTAGGCGATATTATTTTTTCGGAGTGCCTATTTGTCGAATACGGGAAGGATTTTTCCTGCATTGAAAAAAATATATGAGGAGTAGTGAAGGAATAGCAGAGGTAGTGAGATAGAAGTTTTTTTGGCAGGGTGTCATGGTAAGCGCATTGGGTGGCTGAAGAGATTGTTTTCATCTCACAAGAGCATATCTGTAGCTAAAAAGAGTGAAGATTTTATCAGCACTGCATATTTGGTTGTTGTCCTAACGTTTGTGGTCCGGTTAAACAGTGATGGCGTTGGCGCCGATATTTTTATAGGCTTCGAGGGAGCGTTGGTGGCAGGTGAGGACAAGTACCTGTCTCTGTTTACCGAATTGGCTGAGAATTTCTATGATGCGTTCATCGCGTTCATCATCAAAATTCACGAAGACATCGTCCATCACCGCTGGGAGGGGTTCGGCGCGGGTTTCGTATTCATCGATCAGACCAAACCGCATGGCAAGGTAGAGTTGTTCACGTGTGCCCCGGCTCATTTCGAGCACGCCTTTTCTCTGATGCCTGTCGTTTTCGATCAGCAGGTCATCCTGATCGATGGGTTTGATAATGCGATGGTAACTGCCACCGGTGATTTGAGTGAACAGGTTCTCCGCCGAGCGGATCACTCCGGGTTGCCGGGTTTTTTCATATTTCTGCTTGGCGGCGTCAAGTAGAACGAGGATCCCTCGATACGAAGCCCACTCCCGTGCCAGGGATTGTAGTTGCTGTTTCAGGACTTCCAGTTGTGTTTGTTTTGCGATCAGGTCGTTGTTGGACGAGAGTTTTTCGATTTCGTTGCGGGTTTCTCCGATGTCCTGTAACAACTGTTCGCGGTCACCGTGCAGTTCTTCCAATTCGACCCGGAGCCGACTCAGCTTTTGTTTGATTTCTTCAAGAGGAGCGGTTTGGATGGCTGTGATAAATTTATCAAAGTGCAGACCAAGCCCTACATTAGATTGAATGATTTCTTTTTTCTGCGCGAACTTTTCTTTTAGAGATTTTTGGATTTCCAGAATGGATTGCTTGCGGCGGAAGTCCATGGAATCCTCGGCTCCTGATGAACGGATAAACCGAGCCAGATCAGTGGAAATGCTATCCAGTTGATTTTCCAGATGCGTGATCTTGTTGGCCTGCTCCTGATGCTGATTTTCAAGGTGATTACTTTTGTCCCGATTCGCTTTGCTCTCATCAAATGCCTGACAAATAATTTCAATACTGGCGGGAAGGTCATTGGAAATGTTTTTGACCAGCGATTCCAGTGAGCGAATACGTTCTCGGGCTTCCTGACAGGTGGTTTGCATTTGCTGGATACGTTCATCGAGCCTGGCTCGCTGGGCGATTGTGACTTTGATCTGCCGGGCGGTCTTGGCGATATTTTTCGTAGTGATGGGTGCAATGCTGGGGTCCAGTTTCCGTGTCTTCAGCCACGCTCTCCACTTATCGAAATTTTCATTTATTTCCGCTTCCTTTTGTTCCAACTGCCGGGCAAGATTTTTCTCTGCCAGGTCTTCTTTGGTAAAGCTGTTCTTGTCTTTAAAAGTTTTCTTGAATAAAAAGAGACCTCCTCCAACAAGAAGTATGGCGACCAGAAAAAGAGGAATATTCATCAGGTACCCGCCAAGAATCATTCCCGCGACCCCGGTTGTGATGACTCCGTAATGGAACATTTTCAGCCAATCGGGAATGTTCCAACCCTCCGACATTTTTTCGGCTTTCAGTCTTCGGTGGCTCTCTAAACGGTCCTGATACAAGTCCCGGTCTTTTCTCAAACTCTCAAAGCTGTCATAGAAACTGTCTATCTGCGCTTTTTCTGATTCGGTTAAATCAAAGGCCATCACGGTTTCTTCATTCCAATCCCGGTCAATGGATTTGATTTCTTCGGCAATGTGCATATCCAGGTCTTCCCGCTCAATCTGCGCCCTGTCCAAATCCTGCAGGGCGGATAGTACAGACTGGGTGGACTGTTGTAGTCGGTGGATACTTTCTTCATGCTCAAGCAGGTCATGGTTTACGGTCAGAGCATCCTGGTTATTTTTCAGGGTTTGCAGAATGGACTGTTCTTCCTCAATGCGCAGGATCAGGTTTTTCTTTTCCTGCTTCAGGGACTCAAAAGTTTTTAATCCATTTTCAGGAAACTGGGAAAGGTCTTCCAGGGTTTCCAGTTTACTTTGAGCTTCCAGAAACTGAATCGTGTCTTCATAAAGCCGGACCTGGGTTTCCAGAGTTCTTTTTCCTGATTCCAGGTCTTCCAGGGAGTTTAGAACGGTGAGCTTTTTATTCAACATTCTACCCAGCTTTTCCTGATGTTCGTCAAACAAGGTCAGGTTTTTCTGGATCAGAAGAATTTCCTGCTCGTTGATCTTGATTTTTTCCAGCAGGTCTCCCATTTGAGAGGAGCCGCGCGGACGAAAAAGCTGTTTGCAGTAACCTTTTATTTCTTTTTCTATCTCTTTCAGGGAAATATTGCCGAGGCCGAGGCCTGCGCCATAAATGCGGTTTTTAACTTCATCTCCGTTGAGAGCATTGAAATCATTCAATTCATCAATGGTGAACGCATAAATATTTCTAAAAATATCCTTGGATGCGTTTCCCAGAAGATGGTTTAAAACAGATTGTCCTTGCAGAACTTCGTTGGCAGTAGAAATCCGCACTGTTCCGCCATGTGCACCTGAGCCCCTTGAAACGATCAGGTCTTCGCCATTTTGCAATACCACCTTCAAACTGCCGCCGAGAGACCCCCCGTGTGCGGGAAGGTAGAGATTGGTTTTTTCACTTTTGGTCGGGAACCCGAAAAGAATTCGCCGGACAAATTCGAGCAGGGTAGTCTTGCCAAATTCATTTTTTCCATAAATGATATTGATTCCCGGAGCCAGCCCCGTGATCCGCTTATTGGCGAATATGCCAAAACCATCGATATGAATTTCGCGTAATTGCATGGTGTTTCCTATGGGTTTTCGCGGTTGACCAATTGATCCAGGGCCAGATTGCGGGACTTCAGGGTGACGGCCTGAACTTCCTCGGCGGAAAAGGTATCTAAATATTTTCTTCCCACCCAGGCTTCGAATACGGGTTTCATGGCATCCTGAATTTTTTCTTCCAGTTGCTTATTTGGATCGTCTTCGCAAAGATTTATAAGGTCGGCAACGAAATCCTTACCTTCCCTTAGCGAGTCAATGTCATAGGTGCCGGAAGTTTGAGTGGAAAGGTCTGCGATGACCCAGGGCGAATGCCCTTCGAAAAATGTATTGATCTCTTCCGCCAGAGTTTTGGGAGTGCCGGGGTTCTGTAATTCATTGTGGGTCGCGGTTCGCCCTGTCAAAACCAGTCGGGCCACCAAGCCCTCGTGGGTCAACGATTCTTTGGCAAGCTCTTCGATCTGGGACTGAATGGCTCGCAATACTTCGTTAATGCTGGAGGCACCGCTGACATCTACTTTAGCAAAACGATAGCTCACCACATCGGTGGGCACGAACCGAATACTAGCCGGAGCACCGGAGTTCAGGGTGACGAGACAACAGCCCTTGGGGCCGGTTTCCTTGAGGTGTCGGGCTTGAGTGTTTCCGGAATAAACAATGCACGGGTTATCTTCCCGCAGGACTTTAAACTCATGGACATGGCCGAGAGCCCAGTAATCAAAATCTTTGGATATCAAATCCTGCAAACTGCAGGGGGCGTAGTTATCATGCCCGGGCTGTTGCCCGACATTCGCGTGCAGGAGCCCCACCGCAAAACCTTGCGCTTGATCTTTATTGAACTTTAATGCCAGATTTTCGTTCACCTCTTTCTGAGGATAGCTGATTCCATAAATCCAGGCCAGTGTCTCCCCTTCTCGGGTCACCGGGAAGCGTTCTACTTTATTTCCTGGGAAAATGGTGGTGCCCTCCGGCCAATCCAGCGTGTGAGACCAACTGTTGGAAGGATCGTGATTACCATGGACAATAAAAGAAGGGATGTCTGCCTGAGAGAGTTCTTGTAGACCGCGGCGAAATTTCAGTTGTGCCTGCAGGCTTCGATCTGCGCCATCAAAAATATCCCCGGCGATCAGAACGGCATCTACCTTTTCTTCCAGAGCTAATTGCACAATTTTATGGAATGCCTGAAAGGTGGATTCCCTCAACCGTTCCGTGAGAGACGGTACTTGCGATGCCAGGCCTTTGAAGGGACTGTCGATATGAAGATCAGAGCAATGAATAAAACGAAAAGCAGTCATGGTAGATTATTGTCAGGCTGAATTTTGGCCCAGGCCTTTCGGTTTGCGTGGCTATAAGTTATTATACTTCAATAGTATAGACGATATGCTCGGAGGCCTCAATCATTTTCGGGTGTTGTCAAAAAATATTGTGGCTAAGGGTTGGAACGGATTGATCTCAAAACCATCCTAACTATTATGGAAACTCGTCGTTTCGGAAAAACAGAAGAAAATATCTCTGTCATTACCCTTGGGGGGATGCGTTTTAAAGATGGGTGGAATCCTCCCCGTGCGTACCTTCCTGCAGAGTCGGTGCGAAACTGTGTTGAAATCACGCGTCAGGCGTTGGAGCTGGGGATCAACCATATTGAAACGGCTCATGGGTATATGAAAAGCGAAAACCTTTACGGCGTGGCGCTTAAAGAGCTGGGCGTACCTCGTGAGAGCTTTAAGATGATGAGCAAAGGGGCTCCGATGACCGGAGAGGAAACCCGTGCTCTGGTTGAAGAGCAATTGACCAGCTTAAAGATGGACTACCTTGATTTTTACGGTTGGCATGGAATCAATAATGAGGAAAGGTTGGGCGCGGCGATTAAGCCGGGAGGGCCAGTGGAGGTTTTGCACCGGTTACGCGAGGAAGGGCTTATTCGGCACATTGGTTTTTCCACACACGCCTCCCTGGATATCATTCTTCAGGCCCTGAATACGGACCTGTTTAGTTTTGTGAACCTGCATTATTATTATTTTTTCCAGCGTAACCTTGCGGCTGTCCGGCTGGCAGGAGAGAAGGATATGGGGGTGTTCATCATTTCGCCCAATGAAAAGGGCGGGATGTTGTGGAATCCTTCGCAAAAGGTTAAAGAAACCTGTCATCCTTTGACTGCGATCGAGTTCAACGGGCGGTTTTGTTTGAGCCACCCCCAAATCACGACTTTAAGCATGGGGATCCATGAGCCGGAACATTTTCCCCAGAACCTCGCCATTTTGAACAGGGGGGAAAAATCCTCACCCACGATTCGTGAGGTTCAGACAAGGATGGATGCGCCGCTTGCCGGGGTACCTGACCTTTGCACTTTATGCGCAGAATGTTTGCCGTGTCCTGAAGAAATCAATATTCCCGAAGTGTTGCGTTTCCGCAATTTGCTTCAAGCCTATGGCATGGTGGACTATGGCAGGTTTCGATACAATATGTTTGAGGGCGAGGGACACTGGTTTCCGGGGCACTTTGCTTCAAGGTGCACCGAGTGCGGGGACTGCCTGCCTCGTTGTCCTGAAAAGTTGGAAATCCCAAAACTACTGTTTGATACCCACAAAAATTTGTTTGATAGAAAAGCCTGGGTCAAAAATCAGCTTTTTCACTATGCGGTTTTGATAGCTAAATTTTTGCGCAAATTTATTCCGGGTCTCACTTGATCGGGGGCGGGGATTATTGTGCAGAACTCGTGGTGTTGGTCTCGCGGTAGACTTTGAGGATATCTGCCGGTTCATTATCGGGCAGTTCTTTAACAATGCGGACCATTTCCGGGAGTGCCTCTTTGAAGGCCTCGACCAAACGGGGTTCAAAATCTTTTCCACTGCCTTGTTCAATGATCCCCATGGATTTTTCTATAGAGTAAGCTTCCTTATAATATCTTTTGCTTGTCAGGGCATCAAAAACATCGCAGATGGCTACAATCCGCCCCGCCAGAGGAATTTCTTCACCTTTCAAACTGTTAGGATAACCGGACCCGTCCCAACGTTCCTGATGGGTGAGGGCGATAGATTCCGCCATTTTCATAATCGCGGAACGGCTTCCCGAAAGGATTTCTGCTCCGATTTCAGAATGTTTTTTCATGATCACCCATTCCTCCTCGTTCAACTTTCCAGGCTTGAGCAGGATTTCATCGGGGATACCGATTTTCCCAACATCGTGCATGGGGCTGGCCTGGAGTATGAGTTGGCATTCTTCATCGGGCAAACCAATTTTTTTTGCCAGTTTTGCCGAGAGCCGACTCATGCGGATGACGTGCATGCCCGTTTCATTGTCTCGATATTCGGCGGCTCGACCCAGGCGAAGAATGGCTTCCTGCCGGGTTTCTTCCAATTCGCAGGTCCTTGCTCGAACCTTTTCCTCCAGAATCTGGTTCTGATCCCGAACCTGGTTATGGAGCAGGCGAATTTCCAGCATATTGGAAATTCGCTGGACCACTTCGGTAATGTCAAAAGGTTTCTCGATATAATCGCGGGCTCCTGCCGCAAGGGCGCGAAGCCGGGTATTTCGATCGGCTTGTGCCGTTAAAACTAATACCGGAGCGTAGGAATTTTTTTCAACCTCGCTGAGTTGCTCCATAACCTGAAAGCCATCTAAATGGGGCATATTCAAATCCAGCAGAACCAGGTCGGGACGGAATTCTTTGTACAGGTCCAGGGCTTTTCTGGAATCGGCAGTACTCTTGAAATTGGTGTACCCCTCATTTTCCAGCACATCCTCCAGCAATGCTATATTGGCCTGTTCGTCATCAACGATCAGGATTTTTGTGTTAAGGAAATTGTTCTGCATTTCTTTCTTGTCTCTAAATCAGTGAATTGTCGCGGATTTAAGTTCTTTTTCAATGGTTCTTCTGAAATTTTTAATATCAATAGGTTTGGTAATATAGGTTTTGAACCCTTCAGCCATGGCCCGGTCAATATCCTTTTTCATGGCGTTGGCACTCATTGCGATCACAGGGGTCTCATGGGTTTCCTCGAAATTCCTCAGGCGTTTCAGTGCTTCGATACCATCAATATCCGGCAGATTAATATCCATGAGAATCAGGTCTGGTTTGTGCGACAGGGCAATATCGATTCCCATTTGCGCATATGTCGCTGAGAGCAACCTGACCTCCGGGTAATCGGTTAAAATATCTTCTATCAGTTTCAGGTTGGCCGGGTTGTCTTCGATGTATAAGATTGTGAAGCGTCTGGTTTCTTTCCTGCCTGCTATTGCATTATCCATGGGGGTGTTCCTGGATTCGATTTTCCCAAGCGTCAAGAAGCAAACGGGCAGGGAAACATAAAAAGTACTGCCTTCACCCAGAGCACTTGTCACACCGATGGACCCGTTCATCACTTCTATCAATTTTTTTGAAATGGTCATTCCTATGCCTGTGCCTTCAATCTCCCCGCCTTCAGCTCCCAGTCTGTTGAAAGGATCGAACAATTGAGTTAATTTTTCTTCAGGTATTCCCATGCCGGTGTCCGTGATATTAATGCGAAGGTTGGAGCCTTCCTCTAACTGCACGGAAAGGGTAACCGACCCCTCTTTTCGATTGTATTTGATGCCATTGGAAACCAGATTGAGCAAGACCTGTTTCAAGCGGGTTTTGTCAGCCAGAACATAATTCCTGTCGTGACTGGTGACTTGATCGATCAGGTTGACTTGGAAATTCTGCGCCAGAGGACGTATTACGGTAAGCACTTCTTCGACTAAATCGTTAATGCAAACCGGTTCCAGGGAAACGGTGATTTTCCCGGCTTCGATAGTTGCCAGGTCCAGCACCTCATTGATGAGTTCCAGCAAATGGTTGCCAGCTTCCAGAATCTGCGTGGTCCGTTTCTGGTGGACTTTGGGTAGTGGGTCTTTGGTGCTTTCGTGCATCAGTTGTGTGAACCCGAGAATGGCGTTCATCGGGGTGCGCAATTCGTGGCTCATGCGTGAAAGAAATTCCGATTTGGCTCTGTTGGTTTTTTCGGCCTGGTTTTTGCTATGCCAGAGTTCTTCCGTGCGCTCTTTGATGCGCTCTTCCAGCTTGGCGTAAGCGTGTTGCAATTCCTTTTCTGACTCTTTACGCTCCGAAATATCCCGGATAATTCCCAGGAAGCTTTTTTTGCCATTAACAACAGACTCGGAAACACTTAATTCCACGGGAAAAGAGGTTCCGTTTTTTCGCTTGGCGGGTACTTCTACCAACATATTGATGACATTTTGTTTTCCTGTCTTCAGGTAAGTTTGTAGATATTGATCGTGCTCCCTGCGGTAGGGGTTTGGCATCAGAATGTTTACGTTTTCCCCCAGTAATTCCTCATGTTGGTAACCGAATTGCTTTTCAACCGCAGAGTTCATTGATTGGATAGTTCCAAAAGTATCAATGCTGATAATAGGGTCGGAGGCACTTTCCAGAAAGGCGCTCAGTCGGTTTTCGTTCTCAATCGTCTTTTGCTGACTTTGGGAATAACGGGAGCGCAGGATGAGAGCCAGGCCGCCAATAAAAAGCACCAGGCCAAACAAAAATAGAAACCAGGTCATCAGAGTTTTAAGCGGACGAAATGCCTCAGCAACATCCACTTCTGTTGCCAGGCCAATATCCAGTTCGGGAATCCAGGTCCAGGCACCTACAACCGGTACTCCGCGATAGTCGTTATAACCCTCGACCTGTATGCCGCTTTCGTTTTGAATAGCATGGTTGACCATAAATGTTAAGGGCCACTGGGAGATATTATCTTCCGGGCGCAGTTTTGCAATAGTCAGGTTCCGGCCAGGGTCTCGAATCTGGATATTGAAAATTGAACTGTGCTCAGGCTGGAGAAGCCCCAGTGAAATAAGTTGACGGTCAAACCTGCTATTGGAAACGAGAAGCCCCTCGTCATTAAAAGCATAAGTTTCCCCTGTATTGCCGAATTGACTGACAGAAAGAATGTGGCTGAAATCTTTTTCCGGCCGTAGTCTGAAGGCCAGTATGCCAACCGTGTCGCCGGATTCATCGTGGATGGGGGTTGAGACGAACATCGTGGGCCGACCGGAATGAAAAACTCCCGCTTCATCCGGTAAATCCACCTCCCCTGCAAAGGGTTGCGAAACCACCGTATCGCCTTGTAGAGAGCGGTAAAAGAAATCCGATTTTCCGAGCAATTGCCGTTTGCCAACAGGTTCTTCCAGGAGAGCCCCAACCTGCAGTCCGGTGAGGTCGAACACCACAAATCCGATGAACCCATAGGTTTCGCAGGCGTCCCCAAGATTTTTTCTGAGCCAGGTCAGCTCCTCTGTTTGGCGCAATTGCTCCGCGGTCACGGAGTCGGGTTGGGCAATTTCAATAAGTGAAGTCAGTTTCCGGTTTATTTCCGGTTGGCGGGCCAGCACCTGGGCATCCCGTTTCGTATCGTTAGTCCAGAGCCTGAGTGATTCCAGATTACCCGCAAGGATTAATTCAAGCTGTGCGGAAAAATTCTCCTTCATCTGTTTTTCAACGGTCCAGATTCCCAAGCCGCCAACGCTCAGCAAAGTTGCTATAGCCAGAAAGAAAAACAGGGAAAGAGAAGGAACTTTTTTTAGGGATTCCTTGAAAAAGTTATTTTTCTGGGTAGAATCTGTCATTGTTTGCTTCCCAAACAAGGCGTTAACCAGAAACCTTGAGAGTGAGTTGTCTAAATAGTCTCTCTTTATGTTAGTGTCGGGCAAACTTCAGGGTAATGCAAGTTTTTTTCACAGCATACTAGTGTAAATCTTTTTATATATAGAAAGTAATGTCCCTTGTGATTAGCCCCAAAATAGTTGATATTTTGGGGCTAATCCGCTACAGGAGTGAGAATTTTATGTGCGAATATCGGGATACCTATAAGGCATGTGAGGCTAAATATCTGGCGTTTCTATAAAGCTTTTGCAGGAGTCCAAAAGATTTTGGGCGTTTTGATAGGTGTCGTCTTTAGCCAGTACATTTTTCAGTAGTGGGATGGCTTTTCGACATTTAAGGAGCTTGCTATAAATTTCACCCATGATGAATTGCAGGTGAATCTCTTCGGGGTCTATCAGGCTGTAGCGGTTTCCGTACATGAGCACTTCTCTGGCTTCGCCCAGACCTCGATAACTGAAAACGATGCTCTGCAAAAGTTTAAGGTTCATGGGATCTTCGTCAAGAGCTTTGAGGGTGTATTCCAGTGATTTCAGGTATTCCTTTTTCATATTGTAAAATTCAGCGGCTGAATGCCTGAGTGCCTTGTCGTTGGGATTTTTTTCTGTTGCCTGGAGCAGGTTGATCAGCCCGATCTCTCGCATCACGGTGCCCATTTGGCGCGGATCATTTTTAGCCGTGTTTTTGAAATAGTCCAGAGCTTCTTCCATTTTCCCCATTTCCAGCAGGTTGTAGCCCATATACAAATGTGCGTAACTCAACTTCGGGTTTTTCTCCAAAGCCATTTTAAGGAGTTCAACGCTCTTCTCATATTCACCGATTTGATAATAGCTGTGACCGAGGTTGAGCAGGTTTTCCCAGCTCTCGGGGTCCATTTCCATCTGTTCAACCAGTCGGGCGATCTGGTTTCTGTCGGCCTGCAAATGGTAACGAACCAGATTGTTGTCTTCTGTCAGACTCAGGGCTTTTAGTAGTTGGCCCCGGTTGTTGTACATCACGCCCCGTTGATAAAGGTCCATGGCTTCGTAATGGACTTTCAGCTTCATCCGGTCTGCTTCTGAAAGGTTTTCCACCTGTTTGGCAATTTGATCAAAGCGCGTCCGGTTGAATACATATTTTTCTTTGCCGGATACATCGATAACATTTCCCAGATCGAGATAAAACTCGATGGCGGGATGGTTGTCGGTGATGAGGCCATTGCCTAAAGCCTGAACCTGCTCATTGAGAAACCAGATATTGCTTAGAAAGGCAAAGACATTGGAAATTTCAATATCGGCCAGTGCTTTTTTAACTTCGGGTTCCTCGATCCGGGCTTTAAGTTTTTCGAAATCAATGCGGATGGGTTGATCGGAACCAATGAGAAGCATTTCGCCTGCGACCGGCATCCAGCCCATGGTGTAGGGGAAAACGGATTGGAAGGTGCCAAAGTGCATCGCCACTTCTTTTTCTCCCTGACTGTGGAGAGGAACCCATTGCGCCGCTATCCCTCCCGGCTTCAGGTGTTTTTTCTGAAGTTCATAATATTCCCGGGTATACAGGTTTACGGTGAACGCGGTGCGGGGAGGCGGCGGTTCGGAGGTGATGACATCGTACTGTTTGTGGGTGGTCAGCAGGTGGTTCCTGCCATCCTGAATCACGAAGTTTACTTTGGGGTTGTTCAGCACTTGCCGGTTTTCTTTGGCAAACATTCTTCCCGCGTTAATGACACTGGAAGACAACTCCAGGCTGTCCACAGATTTGACGCGTGGGTGAAGGCTCGCCGCGCCTGTGGTTTGTCCGGTGCCGAAGCAGACGACCAGCACATCCTCCGGCTGGTCCACCAGCAGGATGGGAATGTGGGCGAACAGTTTCATATAACGCGAAGCGATCAGGTTGGATGCGGACATGGACACACCATTGGTGATCAGGCTTTTTGCCTCCGGGTCGAGAACGCCATAATTACCCTTGAACACGGCGACGGTATCGGAGAGCCCTTCCTCGAAATACAGCAACTCTTTAATATTGCGTTTCCCGACACTGTCTCGCATGAAAAACGGATTCAACAGGTCACCGGGAATGGCCGTGTTGACAAAGAGGATCAGTGCCGCGAACACGACTGTCAATCCTTTGCGCACAGCCAGAGTCAAATAGTTTCCGGTTCTAAACAGCAAAACCACAGTCAGCAGGTTCAGAGTGGCGACCAGGGTCAGGCTGGCCTGACTGCCTAAATTGGGAAGAAACAGAAAGCCCGCGCACAACGACCCCAGAATCGCTCCAAGGGTGTTTGCCGAATAGATCTGTCCGGTCGCCTTGCCGATGTTTTGATGTTCCCCGGAAATTATTTTTATCAATAGAGGAAAACACATGCCTAAAAACAGGGTGGGTACCAGCATGAGTCCGGCGGAATCTTTGAAGTAGCGCAAGAATGTCGAAACGGGTTGGCTCAGGTTGTAACCGTTCCAGGGAGCGGAAAGGATCGATTCGAGTCCGTACAGGGAACCGATCACGTAAAGACCGGTGCCGGCCTGCAGTATCAACAAGGTTGTGCGGATGTTGTGAATTCTTGCCGCCAGGGGAATCAATATCAGGCTTCCCAGAAAGATTCCCAGAAGAAAGACCGTGAGCATCATGCTGAAGGAGTAAACGGTGCTGGCGATGCTGAACACTAATAGCCGCGTCCACAAAACTTCGTAGGCCAATGCTGTGAATCCGCAGATAAAGCTGATGCCCATCCAGAACTTTTGTTCCCTGCTCCAGTCGATACGCGGTATACGCAAGGGCGGCAGGCTAAACTTCCAGTCTGCGCCGGGAACGGTTTCCAGATAAATGCTCAATGCGCCGATCCCTATCAGCAGGTTTGCCCCTGCCGCCAGAAGAACCGTTTGCAGGATACCAAATGTTCCCATCAGGAAAAATCCGGCAAGCAGACAACCCAATGCGGCACCCAGGGTGTTGAGTGCGTATAGGAGGCTTACCTGGGTTCCAATGCGGTTGTCATCGGTGATGCAGTATTTGCTGATGATCGGTAAAGTGGCTCCCATGAGGGTGGTGGGAATCAGCATCAAAGCAAACGAGAACACCATTTTTATCAAATTCTGCAAGGGAATGGATTCAGGGAGAACGCTGTGAAGGGAAGCATAGATGCCTGAAAAATTGGCGAAAAGCAAAGAGAGCAGAGCCCCACTGGCGAAAATCAGGATTTCTACCCAGCCATAAACAAGCAACGACTTTGAGGCAGAGGTTTCCGGCAACCGATCGATGGCATAGCCGAACAGGTAACTGCCGAGACCCAAACCCGCCATGAATGCCGCCAGCACTACCGATACCGAAAACACGGTATGCCCGAACACCAGTGTCAGCATCCGGGTCCAGACGATTTCGTAAATCAGTGCGGTGATGCCGGAAATGAAAAACAAAAAATAAACGATGGGAGAACGTTGCAAGTGAATTCCTAAATTAATTGACATTGCTATGAGCTTTAAGTAATCATTAATAATACATTTTTTTTGAATAATAAACGCAATAGATTCAATTTTTGGTGGTGCTTTATGGGGAACGAAGGAATAAAAATCGCTGATGTCGACCATCCTTATGCCAGGGAAAATGGTGTTGAGTGGTCTGAAGAGGCGTGGGAGAGGGTGAAACACGCTCCGGAATTTGTGCGTCCCGGTATTCGCAAGCTGATGGTTCAGCGTTGCGTTAAAAGGGGATTTAAAATAGTTACTTCTGATTATCTGACTGAAATTCGCAATGAGTCCATGATGCTGGTGTCCAAGAGGGTCAAGGGGTTCGGTTTCGAAGAACTGTCGATGGATGCCTTCGATGTGGCGAAGGAAAAAATGCGGAAAAGTCCGCGCAAGGTCGAGGTGATTGAGGAAATCGAAGACTTTCTCGCCATGCGTACTGAGAAAAAAGACGATATTGTTGAAAAGTTCAAAAACTATATGGAAGTCGCTACTCCTCAAGGTGTGCCCTGGAGCAAGGAAGCACTGGAGAAAATGGAGAAGGTGCCGCCCTTCGTTCTGGGTATGGCTAAGCAGACTATTGAGGGTCGTGCTCGTGAGCGCGGAGATAAGATGATCACCCCTTCCATCATTGATGAAGTGTTCACCAATATCATGCCGGCATCGGCCAAAGAGGCGATGGGGATGGAATTGACCGAAGAAGACCTCAAGCGCGATGAGCAGATAGACAAGCAAAAGGAAGAGCCGGTAGAAGTCTCGCTGAAATGGGAAGACGATGCCTTGAAAAAGGTTTCCAAAATTCCTATCCCTTTTATTCGCAATATGGCAGTGAAACGTATTGAACAAGAGATTGTCAAAGAGGGAAAAGAGGTTGTAACGCTCGAATTATTTGATAAATATCGATTCACTTTTTGATTGCGAGGTTGTTGTCGCCGGTGGGGGAGAGTGTGCGAATCAACCCGGGTTTTGAAATTACTGAACGCCTTCCTCCAAATGGGGGAAGGTTTTTTTGTGCTCCCTTGGTGCGGAGGTTTTCCGCTGAGTTTTTTTGACATAATACTTTTATGAGAACAAGACCCCAGAAATACAAAGGTTGGTTGCGGGAATACCGCTGGTTCTTCTTGCTGGAAGGATTGCTGGCCGCCGGTATTTTTTATGTCGACTTGTCCCTGGAACTGGGCGTGGCAGGGGGAGTTCTCTATGTAAGCCTGGTTCTGGTGGCTTTGTGGGCCAGACAAAAACGCTATGTCTGGGGAGCGGCGGTATTGGGGACCCTCCTGACTGTTCTGGGATACTGGCTGTCTCCTCCCGGAGGTGAGTTCTGGAAGGTCCTCCTTAATCGAGTTATTTCTTTGCTGGTTATCTGGGCCACGGCGTTTCTTTGTTATCTGTTCAAGGTAAGTGAAGAGGCTTTGGGAGAGACATATAGCCAACTGGAAGACCAGTTCAAAAGCCTGGCCAAAAAGGATGCTGAGCTTGAATTTATTAACCGGCAACTGGAAGAAAAAGTTGAGGAACGCACCAAAAAACTTAAAACGACAAACCTTTTTCTTGAACGTGAAGTTAAAAAAAACCTGCAGGCAAACAAGGAACTGGAAAGCATGAACGTTGAGTTAAAAAACTTTGCGCATATGGTCTCTCATGACCTGAAGGAGCCGCTTCGTGGAATCAATTACAATGCACAATGGCTTCAGGACGAATTTGGGGAAGTATTAGAAGAAAAAGGTAGAAAATTCCTGAGCCGGCTCACCCATAATACAGACAGGATGTATCACCTGATCAATGACATTTTACAGTTTGCCGAAGTGGGAAATACCGAGGGGTTATCAGTGCCTGTCTCATCGGGGGAGCTGGTAGAGTCGGTCGTCAGGGTTTTGGTACCACAAGAAAATATTGAGATAGAAATTCAGCAACCCCTGCCGGAGGTGAACTATCCTCCTGTTCGGTTGAAGCAGGTTTTCCAAAACCTGATTGCAAACGGAGTCAGGCATTTTGGGAAACCGGCAGGAAAAATTGTGATATCATGCGAGTCTCAAAGCCAATATTGGTGTTTCAAGGTCTGGGATAACGGGCAGGGTATTGACGAAAAACATTTTGCCAGAATTTTTGAGATGTTCCAAAGCCTGGACCGCAAAAAATCGCCGGACTCTACAGGCATCGGCCTCGCTTTGGTCAAAAAGATCGTTGAGCAAAATGGGGGCGATATCCAGGTGGAATCGGAATTTGGTGAGTACACTTGTTTTAGTTTTACAGTTCCAAAAATAGTTGAACAAGGGGAGAAGCAATGATGCGTAATGGAAGCCCACTATTAATAGTGGAAGATAATGAAACGGATGTGCAGTGCTTGAAAGAGGCGTTTGAGAAACAAGGGATCACAAAATCCATCGTGACAGCCTGGAATGGAGAAGAGGCTCTGACTTACCTCAAAAGGGAATCCCCTGAGCAGGGAGGAGGCATTCCCAATCTCATCTTGCTGGATTTGAACATGCCTATCATGAACGGGTTTGAGTTTCTTGAGGCGGTGAAATCCGATGACCGGCTGAAAGCAATCCCGGTGGTTGTTCTCACCAGCTCGACATCCAAAATAGATATGAATGACAGTTACCAAAATTGTGTGGCGGGTTATATTGAAAAACCACTGGACCCGGAAGGGTATCTCGAAATTGTCCGTGTCCTCAGCCAGTACTGGTCACTGAACTACCTGCCGACTATCAATTAACGGGGTTTGTCATGGATGAAGCCATGCGGACCCATGCCAATCGGTTGTTTTGTTTTGGTCTGGGTTTTTCCTCATTGGCCCTGGCTGAAAGCCTCCTGCCCAAAGGATGGCATGTTTCCGGGACCTGCCGGGGTAGTGACAGGCAAGACGCGATCAAAGTTAATAACACCTTTCTATTTGATGGTTCCTGCGCCACTCCGGAAATTTCCAAAGCCATCTCCAGCGCAACGCATCTTTTAATCACGATTCCTCCCCAACTTTCCGGCGATGTGGTGCTGGAAAATTTTAGTGAAGAGATTTCCAAAGCCAGCCATTTGCAATGGATCGGATACATTTCTTCAACCGGTGTCTATGGCGATGCCCAGGGGGAATGGGTGGATGAGTCTTCGCCCTTGCGTGGGTCTACAGATCTTAATCGCCGACGTGTTGAAGCGGAATCGGCCTGGCTCAAGCTGGGTCAGGATCATGGTTTACCGGTGATGATTTTTCGCTGTGTCTGTATTTATGGGCCGGGCAGGAACTTGCTGGTTTCTGTGCAACAGGGGCGTGCCCGGCGCATTGATAAACCCGGCCTGGTATTTTCCCGCATTCATGCTGAGGATCTTGTGCAAACGCTGACAGCTTCGATGAAAAAGCCCCAACCCGGTGAGATATATAACGTCAGTGACGACTGTCCTTGCCCTCCTGCCGAGGCGGTGAAATATGCCTTTGACTTACTGGGTGTGGAACCACCGCCCCTGATTCCTTATGAGAAAGCCGATCTTTCCCCAACCGCTAAAGGTTTCTACAACACCAACAAACGCATTTCGAACAAAAAAATCAAAGAAGAGCTGGGGGTAAAACTGTGTTACCCCGATTACCGCTCCGGTTTGAAGGCCTTGCTTAAAGGTTTTTGACCCTCATAAGCCTGTTGGATAGATGTTGCCATCTGAGCCAAACCCGGATAAAATTTCGGTTATCAGATATAGCCCCGCTCAGTCAGGATAGCTTTCTATGAAATTTTCAGTTAGATGCTTCGGTAAAATCTCTTAGGACTCAATAGGATTGTTGCTATGACTGCCCGACAAAAACGTATTGCTTCAACCAATTATGTACTAATAGGATTGATAGGGCTGAGCCTGGTCGGAATGGTCGGCTACAGTTTCTATAAAGGGGTTCGAATGACCACCGTCTATACCCCTCTGATTGATGCCGCAATGGATATTAAGCTGGAAACCACCACTGCTCACCTTTGGTTCGAGGAAATTCTGCACGGTGACCGTCATGAGAGTATGGAAACCGTTTGGGATCATTTAGATCGGGCAGACTGGTATGTCAAAGCCATGTTGGAAGGAGGGACAAACCACGAGAGAACATTTGTTCCTCTGGATGATATGGAAATGCGTCAAAAGATATTAGAAGCCCAGGAAAAGCTCCGCGAATTTAGGAAAATAACACAGGAGAGGATTGAGAAAATAGAAACATCCGGGCCGGGCACCGATGTGGATCAGTATTATGACACGGTGTTTTCTGAATTTATCAGGAAGGCTGATGAAGTAGAAATAAGACTCCACCAGGTAATGGCATCGGATTTAAACCGTTTTAAAACCACACACGCTTTTTTGTTGACCGCCTGTCTGCTACTGGTTGTTGTATTTGTAATATTGTTTCGCCGCCTGGATTTTCTCCGCGCAGAAAAATTAGCCGCTCATTTTGATAGCATCCGCGATATTTCAGAACATGAGAACAGGGAAAAAACGATTTTGGCCGAACGCCAGAACTTATACGATATGCTGGATAACCTTCCGGTAGCCTTTCATGTGCAGGCACCGGACTATTCGGTTCCTTTTGCCAATAAAATATTTCAGAAAAAGTTTGGCAATGCCAAAGGCAGAAAGTGTTACGACTTGATGCATAAAAGGACAGAACCTTGTGAAGAGTGCAACACCTTTGAAATTTTTGATACCGGAGAAACGCGGCAATCTGTGTGGCAGTCTTTTGATGGGGAAACTTATCTTACTGTGGAAACCCCCTTCAAGGATATAGATGGAAGTCCGCTTGTTATGGAAATGGCGGTGGACATCAGTCAGCAAAAAAGAGCGGAAGATGAACTGATCAGCGCTTATGACTTGCTCGAGGCCAAAGTAAAAGAGCGAACTGCCGACCTGGCTAATGTTAATGAAGAATTGGAAAGAAGCAATCAAGCTCTTAATGATTTCACGGCCATCGCTTCGCATGACCTCGGAGAACCCTTGCGCAAAATTACCACTTTTGGGGATTTTTTGAAAAAATCCGCCAGCAACTTGAGCGAGAAAGAAGCGGATTACCTCGACCGGATGCAAAACGCGGCTGGAAGAATGCAACAGCTTCTGGCTGATTTGCTCAGTTACTCTAAAGTCCAGCTTCAAGTAAGACCGTTTGAAGCAACTAACCTTGAGGGTGAAATTGAGGATGTGCTTTCGGATCTGGAGGTAAGAATAGCGGAAACGGAGGCAAAAGTGGAAATACTGAAACTCCCAACGATTGATGCCGACAGATCGCAGATGAGCCAGTTATTCTTAAACCTTATTGGCAATGCACTGAAATTTAACCGTGAGGGAGTCCCTCCGGTAATCACCATTGACAGTAGCAAAACTGAAAATAATTGCTGGACGGTTACCGTTGAAGATAATGGCATTGGGTTTAAGGAAAAATATCTTGAAAAAATATTCAAGCCATTTGAACGGTTGCATGGTCGTAGTGCATACGATGGGAGCGGCATGGGAATGGCGATTTGCCAAAAAATAGTCGCACGCCATCATGGAACCATTACAGCCAAAAGCACTCTCGGAGAAGGCTCCACCTTCATAATTACCCTTCCTGAAAAACAAAAGAGTAGTTAGCCAAACCCCACTTATTATAGGCCCGTTGGATAGTCGATAAATTCGCAGGTGATGCCGAATTTTTGCGCCAGATGGTCGCCCACTGCTTTCACGCCGCCGGTTTCGGTGGCGTAATGGCCGGCGAAAATCAATATGCAGTTGCCCTCAATGGCTTCATGGTAATGATGGTTGGCTCCTTCTCCAGTGATGTAGGCGTTGAGCCCTTCACTGCTGGCCTGTCCAACGATATCCGCCGCTCCACCGGTTACCAGGCCCACCGATTCAACCTCTCCCTCGCCGATCAATTTGACAGATGAGCCCAGTTTCTCTGCAAGTTCCTGTGCCAGGGCTTCAGCGGATTTTTTGTTGATCGTACCCTTGAAACCAATTTTGATTCCGCCATATTCGCCAAACGGCTCGAGGTTTTCCAGTCCGATCAAATCGGCCAGAGCCCGGTTGTTGCCTAATACAGGATGCAGGTCGAGGGGGATGTGTGCAGAATACAGTCCCAGGTTGGCACTTATCATGGAAGAGATTTTTTCATAAAAGGAGTCGCGAAGTGGTTGCAGTCCGCCCCAGAAAATTCCATGATGCACAAACATCATCTGGCAATTTTTTTCGATGGCCAGATCGATGGTGGCCTGGCACAGATCCACCGCCAGCCCTATTTTTTTTATTTCGCCGGTATTTTGCACCTGTAGTCCGTTCAAGGCGTTGGGCGAATCACTAATGGACGGGATGTCCAAAAGGTTGTCCAGGTAGTGACTGAGCTGTAGAATGTCCATGGTCAAAATTATAACTTCCTATCAGGTGAATAGGCAACAGTGATCAATTTTATTCTGCGAAACATTTGGCAGAGAATCATCCTGCTGATTTTTATCTCCATCATTTCCCATGCCATCGTGCACCTGGCACCGGGGGAGCCGGCGTTGGTGGACCCTTCCAATCCGAGAATGAAGCCGGAGGATATTCAGCGCATCCGCACCGCGTTTCATCTGGATGAACCCCTGCATATCCAATATGTCTATTGGGTGCAAGACCTGTTTACCGGTGAGCTCAAATCGTTCAAGGATAACCAGCCGGTGATGGGTAAAATCTGGCAACGGTTTCTCAATTCCCTGCCCTTGTTCCTGATCGGGACATTGATCACCTGGTTTCTGGCTTTTCCTGTTGGCATTCGTGCCGCATTAAACCGGGACTCGATGTTTGACCGGACCAGTACATTTTTTTCCTATGCCTTGATCTCCATTCCCGGATTTTTCCTGTCCTACCTGTGCATTATTTTTATGGTCAAAACTTTCGATGTCCCGGTGATCGGGATGCAGACCTTTGGCCTGGAGGAAGCACCGCTACTATTCCGCTCTATGGACCGGGTCTGGCATCTGACTATTCCGGCACTGATGTCTGCCATTGCCGGCACAGCGATACTTTCCCGCTACGTGCGTTCGCAAATGCTGGAAGTGATCCATCAGGATTATATTCGCACCGCACGAGCCAAGGGTTTGCCGGAAGATCAAGTGATCTACCGTCATGGATTGCGCAATGCCCTTTTGCCGTTCATAACCATGTTTGGCCTGACTATTCCCGGACTGATCGGCGGGTCGGTGATCTTTGAAACCATATTTGCCTGGCCGGGAATGGGGCGGTTGGGATTCGAAGCCATACTGGCGCGGGATTTCCCCGTTATCTTAACGTTGAACTTTTTTTCAGCCGTTCTGGTTTTGCTGGGTACGTTGATTTCCGACGTTCTTTATGCAGTGGCAGACCCGCGTATTAAATTTTAGGGAAATTTTATGAACGAACCGATCACTAATGCTGATGCCCTGTCGCCATCGAAAGGCCTGTTTCAGGAACGCTGGGATATTCTCAAGCGTAACCGCATGGCTTATGCCAGTTTTTGGTTCCTGATGTTCCTGCTGGGTTTAGCGATACTGGGGAAAGTGTTCACCCAGTTCGTGGTGGTGTTCGACCCTAAAGTGGTACGTTTGTCGGAAAAATTTCTTCCCCCACTTACGACTTTTACCAGCACCCTGACACCCAAAGAAGATGCTCCGACTTTGGGCATTTACCTTTTGGGAACCGATGAGCTCGGGCGAGATGTGTTCGCCCGCATGTTGGAGGGCACCTCGGTTTCGTTGACGGTGGGTTTCGTTGCAGTGGGCATATCGCTGACGGTTGGGATTTTTTTTGGCGGGGTTGCCGGTTTTTATGGACGGATGAAGCTGGGGTTTCTCACAGTCGATACACTCATTATGCGTTTTGTCGATATCATGCTCTGTTTTCCCACTTTCTTTTTGATTCTGACGGTGGTCGCATTATTACCACCGAGTATTTATAACATCATGATCGTGATTGGCCTGACAAGTTGGATGGGAACCGCGCGGTTTGTCCGGGCAGAGTTCTTATCTTTGCGGGATCAGGATTTCGTAATTGCCGCAAGGAGCCAGGCGATTCCCGAATGGCGCATTATCTTCATCCATATGGTGCCCAATGCCATCGCCCCGGTTCTGGTTTCGGCAACCATCGGCGTGGCAACGGCCATCCTGACTGAATCCTCTTTAAGTTTTCTGGGTTTCGGTGTGCAACCTCCGGATGCGACCTGGGGCAACATCCTTGCGGATGGCAAAACATTTTTGTTTGATGCGCCCTGGCTGACATTTATTCCCGGATTCACCATCCTGTTTGTGGTGCTGGCGTTCAACCTTTGCGGCGAAGGATTGCGCGAGGCCTTCAATCCGAAACTGAGATCAGCCCCATAAATTTAATTTTTCCAAAAGGGTTTTTACCTCGTGATACTTGTTGAGAAAGTAAATAGCCTTAATTTAAAAGGCGCATTGCCCATGGTTAGCATAAAAATGCATAGACCTCACTGCCTCGAGGGCACCTCGTGATATTTGTTGAGAAAGTAGTTCTACAATTTGGTTCCAAGGTGCTTTTTGAGGATGTCAGTTTTCACCTTCGTCCAAAAGAAAAGGTGGGGCTGGTGGGGGAAAACGGTACCGGCAAGACCACTCTCTTCAAAGTGATAACAGGAAAAACCACGCCGGACTCGGGTAAGGTGAGTCTCAGGAAAGGTTTGCGTTTTGGTTTGCTGGAACAGGAAATGGAAGGGGGCAGTGAAACCGTTCTCGAAAGGGTGGTGCTTGGCGACCCGCATTTCCTCAAGGTGAAAACGGAAATGGAGCGGTTGCAATCGGACCAGACTTATCACGATAGATACGGAGACCTGCAACACGAGTTTGAACGATTGGGAGGTTATGACCGGGAGGCACGAGCTAAAACCATTCTTCTGGGACTGGGAATCAAAGCTGAAAAGTGGGACCAGCCTCTCGACCAGTTGTCCGGGGGTTGGAGAATGCGGTGCGAGCTTTCGCGCTTGTTATTGCAGAGTCCCGATATCTTGTTGCTGGATGAGCCGTCAAACCATCTGGATTTGAAATCCGTAGTCTGGCTGGAATCGTTCCTGAAAGCTTATGAGGGCAGTGTCCTGCTCATTTCTCATGACCGCAGATTTTTAAACTCTTTGGCAAGCCGGATCATTGAATTGGATCGTGGAGTACTTTCGGCTTATAGCGGAAATTATGATGACTACGAAAAACAGAAGCAGGAGAAAGAGGCGTTGTTGGAGTCCCAGGCCGCGAACCAAGGTCGTAAAATTGCCGAGGTGGAACGGTTTATAGAAAGGTTTCGCGCCAAAAATACCAAGGCCACTCAGGTGCAGAGCCGAATAAAAATGCTGGAAAAAATGGAGCGGGTGCAAACGGCCCAGGGTACAAAGGCAATCCACTTTCGGTTTCCCCAGCCAGCGAGAACAGGGCGACATGTTTTAGAGGTGAATGACATCTGTAAAAGTTATGGTCGGCTTAAGGTGTACGAAAATTTTTCCATCAACCTTGAAAGGGGCTGGAAAGTGGCTCTGGTAGGGGAGAACGGCGCGGGCAAATCCACCCTGCTGAAACTGATGGCAGGAGCTCTTCAGCCGGATGGTGGAGAGGTTAAACTCGGAGCGAATGTGTCCCGGTCTTATTTTGCCCAACACCAGGGCGAGACGCTTAACTTTAACCATACGGTTTTTCAATCTCTGGAAGAATCTGCGCCAGGGCTCCTGCTCACGGAAAAACGAAATATTCTCGGGGCGTTTTTATTTGCCGGTGAGGATGTTGAGAAGAAAGTTTCTGTCCTTTCAGGCGGAGAATGCTCCCGCCTGGCTCTAGCGCGAATGTTGTGTGGCGGTGGATCAGCGAAGAGTGGAAACGCCAGTGCAAAATCTTCCAGTCCGCCTTCACTGGTTTTGTTTGATGAGCCGACAAACCATTTGGATATGCGGTCCCGCGAACATTTGGCGGCAGTTCTTTCTGATTATGAAGGGAGTCTGGTGGTCATTTCTCATGACCGGTTTTTTCTCGATGGTTTTATCAACCGGGTCTGGGAAGTGGATACCGGGGCGGTCAAAGATTATCCCGGCAACTACAGTGATTATGACTGGGCGAAATCGAAAGAGGTTCAGGATGTTGCGGTTTCATCGAACTTCGCAAAGGAAGCTTCTTCCTCGCAGTTGCAAAAGGAGAGGAAAAGAAAGGAAGCGGAAGAGAGAAACCATCGTTATAAAAACCTGAAACCCCTGCAAACACGATTGGCGAAAGTGGAGTCCCGTTTGGAGGTTCTAATGCAAACCAACGAGGACTTGCAAACGCAACTTGCCGACTCCAGTATTTACGAGGCCGACCAGAAAACCCGGCTGATGGAAACTCTGGAACAACAGAACAGTCTTAAGGCTGAGGAGAAAATCCTGATGCAGGAATGGGACGAGTTGACAGTCGCGGTAGAACAATTTGAGAACTTATAATGGGCACCATAAGATAAAACCACCCTCACCGCGGCTACGCCTTGCCTCTCCCCTCAAGGGAGAGGGAGTAAAAAGTTCCTTCTCCCCTGGAGGGAGAAGGCTAGGATGAGGGGGCTACACAATGTGATTAAGTCCTCATAAAAATATGCTTGAACTTCATGAAATATTTCTAATTGGTGCATTGCTGGTCCTGGCGGGGATGGTGATCCTGCCGATATTCTTCGGGGCTCCCTGGCATCCGCTATTACCCGGAACGATCCGGCGGATTTTGCGATTCGCTGATATCCGACCGGGGGAAACCGTCTGCGACCTGGGTTGCGGGGAGGGCAGGGTGCTGATTGCTTCGGCAAAAGAGTTTTCCGCCAGAGCCATCGGTGTAGAGATCGATCCTTTAAAAGTTGTGATGGCCCGCCTGCTTGCCCGAATGAACGGGGTCAGTGACCGGGTACAAATTGTTCGGGGGAATATGTTTGATTTCGATCCGGGTTCTGCGGATGTGCTTTATCTTTATCTCACCCATCAGGCCGTGGACAAATTGTTCCCGGAAATATTAAAAAAACTAAAACCGTCTGTGCGCATTGTCTCGTACCGGTTCTGCCTGCGCGGCATGACCCCGGAAAAGGTCAGCGAAGATAAAACCCTGTTCCTCTACCAACTTGATAAGGGCACCAAAATAAACACCTACCACTAGCCCCTTGGCAGGGGAGGCAGATAGCAATAGCCCGCTTGCTTGGCAAATAGCTGTCTGGGCAGAATGTAATAGTCTGAGTGGGTTTGTTTTGAATATCCCCTCCCTATGAAGAGAGAGGTGAAAAGCTATTGTGTTTATTGCGGCTCAATTAAGTCCTTGCCCATCTGCCTCCCTTGTTAAGGGGTTGAGTTCAGCGTTACGCGGGTCGGCGGGTGGCTGGGACCATTTGACAACTCCTTCCCATATATATCCGGAGCGGTTTTTATATTTGACCACCAGCCAGTTTCTGTTGTTGAACGTGATATTGGTTCTTCTCACGAAATACACCTCTTCGCCTCTGCGTAGCTTGGTGATGTTTGGAAAAACCGTTCCCGGTCCTTTTTTCAAAGCCACTCCGTCGGTCATAACCATCAAGCCTTTTCCCGGAGCCAACTCGGCCATGGGCGGTTCTTGCGGGGCAGGTTCCTCCATCATAGGCATTTCAACGGGAGGCATACTGGGTTGTGGAACGGGAGCCGGCGCTGGAGGTTGTCGGGGTTGCGTTGGAACCGGTACTGGGCGAGCCGGCTGTGTCTGGGTTCCAGAAAGAGATGCGACCCTGGGTGCTACAGGTTGAGAAACCGGAGGAGCTGTTGGCATGACTGGGTTTTTTATAAAATTTTCAGTAGGGGAAGGCGCGGACTTGGGGGCCGGGACCGGGACGGGGGCCGCGGCTACATCCACCCCTATGTTATCTGCAAATTTTACGAAAATAGGATTAGAAACCAGATAGTCCGTGGGAGAGACCATTGCCTTGATTCGATAATAAACGGGTTCTTTTCTGTCTATCCCGACATCCCGCCAGGTCAATTCATAAGGCAGAGAAACGGTTTCCCCTTTTACGAGGACTCCGTTGCGGATGATCTGAATCTGGGCGGTCTTGTTTCCTCCCTGCACAGAGCGAAGCTTTAGTTTGACGGCGGGGAAGTCTGTCGCAACCAGTTCCTGTCCCATCGTTATCTGGTTGCCGGCTTTTTGATCCTCGACGACAAACTCATCAAGAGAAAGCCGGTTGGCATCGGCCTGGCGGACGGCGTACATTCTTCCGCTTTTCATGGCATCGAGTACGGTGTCATTGTTCCTTTCCCGTACGAGAAAAATAGTGCGAACGGAGCCTAGCCGGTCCCCCTTTTGTTCTTCGCAGAAATAATCATTGCCCCCAAAACCCCAAACCGGATGTTCCCGTTCTCCATGCAGGTATTCCATGAGTACCTGATCCCATTGTTGACCTGGATCGGTTTGACGGATCGGTTTGTCGCCCACAGCCTGGAACCCGGTATAGTTTTGTGTGTTCAACAGGTCATCCGGATAGGGCAGGGTTTCCAGAACGGTAGTGCCCTTCTGACTGATACCGGAATCGATTTCCATATGGTTCCAGAAAACCAGTGCGCCTTTGGCGGTGGCAAAATCTATTAAATTTTGGTAAGGCTTCATGCCCCGGTCCCCATGATAAGGATCGAAAGGCGAACTTTGAAACGGGTGGTTGTTCAGGGTCAGCAAGGCAAAGAGCAACATGAGGGGCACGGTGATTTTCCGGAAATAGCCTTTGTAGACGGCCCCGACCATTACCATGAAAATGAAGCCAACGATTATAAAATTGTTGAGAAACTCCTCGGTATATTTTTTTGAGAAATTGCTGTTGGGCAGGGGCAACTGCTCAAAGTCCTGAGCGGACTCCATTCCGAAAACCAGCAAATGTTTGTCCCAGTTATGGGCTGTGAGGTTTTTGTCGTAGTTGCTTCCGCTCCAGAAATAAAAAGGAATGGTTTCCACACCGGGGATCAATAATGTGCGTTCAAACTGGCGGTCGTTTTCTTTGATTTCGGATAAATATCCGCCGACTCCCCGGTCAAGCACTGAAGGCCCGGGGATAGTGTTTTTAAAAATTCTTTCAAAAGGTTTGACCCCGAATTCCATGGAATTCCGGGCATAGTCCGCGAACAAGATCACATCTATTTTCTGACGCTCTGCCTGGCTGGCAAGGTCCTTGATGGATGAACAGCCCTCGCTGAAGTTTGTTTTGATATCGGCAACGCCATCAATTTGAACATAAAGGGCGAATGCGCTGGTGGGAGAGATGACCGCGAGGGCGCCGAGCAAAACCAATCTGCCACAGCACCCCAGTATAATTTTTTTTATGGAATGGGAAATCCATTGCAAGCGAATCAAAACCTGGAAACCTCCAACTATCTGATCCTTAAAATGTTACCACTCATATTAAAGCATAGAGTCGGGATACACTCTATCTAAAACTTATCGATGATTTTAAGGTTTAAATGAGGTTTTGGGGCTAATTTTTTTTGCGACCCGACAGTTTATGCTATACTTAACCAGTTGAGATTGCATGGTTTCCCCCACTCCCACTAGGCGCCGGGCAACGCCCGGTGGTATGAGCATGGCTCTCTCTGGTGAGCGGGAAGCATAGGCGGCTTGACGAGTCTCTGTCATCTGCCTCCCATAGTGTTGTGTCCCTTCATTATCCCTCATGCCCCGAAGGGGTACTAGGGGCTCAGATGAAAGAGTTCCTGCCAGTTGCCCCTGCGGCTAGCAGTGTCTTTCAGAAGTTCTTTTCAAAATCCCGAAGGATTGATTCATGACATTTAGACTTTTGGTTGCTGACGATAGCATTACCATCCAAAAAATTGTGTCCATGGCTTTTGAAGTTGAGGACGCGGAGGTTGAAGGAATTGGCGATGGTCAGGAAGCCCTCGACCGAATTTCGCAATTTAAGCCTGATATCGTTTTGGCTGATGTGGACATGCCGGGTTTGGATGGTTTTGAGTTGAGCGCGAAAATTAAGGAATCCCCGGAAACGAGTGCGATCAAAGTCCTGCTTCTTGCCAGCGATTTTGAGGAATTTGATGAACAGCGCTACCAAAGTTGCGGCGCAGACAACCATATCTCAAAACCGTTCAAGTCAGATGATATTGTTGCCATGGTCAAAAGCCTGTTGGAAACTTCCGGTGAAGAGACTGCCCCACTCGCGGCAGTCGATTTGGTGGAAACGGAAGACGAACTCGCCGGCTTGGAGCCCAACGAGGAGCCCAGCCTGGAAGAGTTATTGGCATCGGTCGAAGAACTTTCAACGGAAGGGCTTTCCGGTGTGGAAGACGAAGCTATCGAATTGACGGATGAAGAGTCAACGGAAGGGTTTTCCGATGCGGAAGATAAAGCCATCGAATTGACGGATGAAGAGTCAATGGAACTCATGGCAAATATAAGACCCATGGGATCTCCCGAGTCTCCTGAACCTGTGGAGTTGTCGGCGGAAGACGAAGTTTTGGAGGAAGCTCAACCGCTTGCAGTGGATGATGAAACTGTTGCGTTGACGGATGAAGAGTTGGTAGAGCCCATGGAGCTTTCCGAAGTCCCCGAACCTCTGGAGGACGCGGGTCTTGAGCCTGAAACAGAATTGGCCGATGACGACATTATGGATCAAATGATCCGTGGTGTGGAAGAACTCAAGGAGTCTGTACAGGCTCCTGATGCGCCCGAAGTGGAGGCATTCCCGTTCGAAGGGGAGGAGTTCGGTTCGGAGAGACCGCAAGCTTTGGCTTTTACTGAAGAGCCGGAGATTTTCGCCGAGATTCGCCCACGCAAACTGGACAATTTGGATGAACTGGATTCCACTTTCAAGGAGATTGTAACGGGTGGAGGCCCTGCTCATCACGAGAAGCCGGTACATCCCGCTGAGTTGTCATCGCTGGGAGGGATTGTCCCGGAACCGGAAGACCTTTTGGAGCGCATTGCTCCGGGCGCGTTTACTGAGGTGGGCAAACGCCCTGCAACGCCGGAAGATATAAAAGAAAACCTGGATGCTATTTCCGGGTTTGCCGATCAGAATCAGGATATGAATTCTCTACACTACGATTTGAGTTCGGAGAATTGGGGCCATGAAACCGGGAGTCCGCTTACCCAGGCGATTGCAGATGAGGTCAGGCAGTTACTGCAAAGGTCATTAGGGTCTTCTCTGGAAAAAGAGGTTTCTGGGTTGTCCGAGGTAATTTTGAGAACCGTCCGTGAAGTGGTGAGAGAGATCACTCCGGAAATTGCTCGCAGGGTGATTCGCGAGGAGATAGAAAAAATTAAAAAGCAGGACATGTATTAGCCACCCCATTTACGATCTACCCTCAAAAAATATAGCGGTTTATGAGAAGCCTCCCCTGCGCGTTTCAGGCAAAGCGGAGATTGTTTTTGTATTTTATTATAAGGAGTAGTACCACCGAATGATTCAACTGGATAAACATTACGAACCGGAAGAAGTTGAAAAACGCTGGGGAAAATTCTGGCAGGAAAAAAACTATTTTCATGCCGATGAGACGCTTGATAAACCTCCCTTTTCTATTGTCATACCGCCTCCCAATATTACAGGGCGTCTGCATATTGGTCATGCCTTCAACAATACCCTGCAGGATATTCTGACTCGCTGGAAACGTATGCAAGGGTTCAACGCCTTGTGGCAACCGGGCACAGACCATGCCGGAATTGCTACTCAGAATGTGGTCGAGCGTCAATTGCATGCAGAAGGAACTGACCGGCAGGCGCTGGGCCGTGACGCGTTTGTGGAACGGGTGTGGCAGTGGCGTGACGAATCTGGCGGAACCATCACGGAACAGTTGAAAAAACTGGGCAGTTCGCTGGACTGGCAACGGGACCGCTTCACCATGGATGAGGGTTTGTCCAAGGCGGTTCGCGAGGTGTTTGTCACGCTCTATGAAGAGGGGCTGATTTACAAAGGCGACTATATCATCAACTGGTGTCCCCGTTGCCACACGGCACTTTCTGATCTTGAAGTGGAATATCAGGATATGCAGGGCCACCTTTATCATGTGAAATACGCTTTTAAAGAGGGTGATGGTTTTCTCACCATTGCCACCACCCGACCGGAAACCATGCTGGGGGACACGGCTGTAGCGGTTAATCCGAAGGATGAGCGTTATATGAAATTCAAGGGCAAGACGTTGATCCTGCCTATAGTAAACAGAGAGATCCCACTCATTGAAGACGGGTATGTCGATACCTCTTTTGGCACCGGGGCCCTCAAGGTAACTCCTGCACATGACCCCAACGATTTTGAAATCGGGCGGCGGCACAACCTCCCTTCGGTTAACGTGATGGCTCCCGATGGCACCATGAACTCCGAGGCCGGGAAGGCTTATGAAGGGCTGGACCGCTTTGAATGCAGAAAGAAACTGGTGCAGGATTTAAAAGACGCGGAAGTCCTGTTGAAAGTAGAAGACCTCAACCATTCGGTTGGCCATTGTTATCGGTGTAAAACGGTGGTTGAACCCTATTTGTCTAAACAATGGTTTGTCAGAGCCAAGCCTTTGGCGGAACCGGCGATGGAAGCGGTGAGAAATGGTTCTATCAAAATTGTCCCGAAATTCTGGGAGAACACATATTTTGAATGGATGGAAAATATTCGTGACTGGTGTATTTCCCGGCAAATCTGGTGGGGACACCAGATTCCCGCATGGACCTGCAAAGCCTGTGACGAAGTTCAGGTTGCCAGGGAAACTCCCGAAAAATGTTCTGCCTGTTCTTCAACGGATCTGGAACAGGAGACCGACGTGCTGGACACCTGGTTCAGTTCCGCGCTCTGGCCGTTTTCCACTTTGGGCTGGCCGGAAAAAACAGAAACTCTGAAAAAGTTTTATCCCACATCGGTTCTTTGTACTGGTTTTGACATCCTGTTTTTCTGGGTGGCGCGCATGATCATGATGGGAATCAAGTTCATGGATGATGTGCCTTTTAAACATGTTTATATTCATGCTCTGATCCGTGACGCGGAAGGGCAGAAAATGAGCAAGACCAAAGGCAACGTAATTGATCCGCTGGCGGTCATGGAACAATACGGTACCGATGCGTTGCGGTTTACGCTGGCGGCTTTTGCCGCTCAGGGTCGGGATATTAAGCTCGATGAGGACCGTATTGATGGTTACCGAAACTTCTGCAACAAACTCTGGAACGCTTCCAGATTTGTATTCATGAACCTGGAAGGTTATGAGGGAACCTGCCAACTCGATGAGCAGGCGAACCGGTCTATCGCCGATCAGTGGATCCTGAGCCGACTGAACAACACCACGCAGGAAGTCAATCAGGCCCTGGAAGATTTCAAATTCAACGATGCCGCCCTGACAGTTTACAAGTTCATCTGGAACGAATACTGTGACTGGTATATCGAGCTTGTCAAATCCCGTTTAACGGTCGAGGGCCCTGAAAAAAAGGTCGCGCAAAATGTTCTTCTGCATGTTTTGGAGGCGTCTCTGAAACTTCTGCATCCGTTCATGCCGTTTATTACGGAAGAGATTTGGCAGAAATTGCCCAAAACCGGAGACAGTATCATGGTCAGCACTTTTCCCGAATTCAAAGCCGACAGGAGCGATGCCAAAGTGGAAGAGACCATGGGAAAGGTGATGGAAGTCATTACAGGCGTGCGCAACATCCGTGGCGAGATGAACCTGAATCCGGGCTTGAAATTAAACGCGCTAATCAAAACCAGTCGTGCTGATCTGGAAGTTACTCTGAAGGAACACGCCGGTTTTATCCGCGAATTGGCCCGAGTGGATCAAATAACCATAGGCTCCGATATCGAAAAACCCGAGGTCTCAGCATCTTCGGTATTGGGAGAAATGGACCTGATTATTCCGCTTGCAGGCATGATGGATTTCGAGGAAGAAAAGAATCGCATCGAAAAAGAGTTGAAAAAAATTGAAAAAGACCTCATATTTTTAGATAAGAAACTCTCCAACCCGAATTTTGTAAAAAAGGCGCCTGCCGAAGTCATCGAGAAAGACGAGAAAAGGAAAACCACCCTTTCTGAAAAACAGGCCAAACTTGAAACTCATTTGCAAACGATAGAACAGGCAACCCGGTAAAGAATGTTAATCACCATTGGGAGACTCATGTTTCCCGCCCTATCCTGAATTATGGATGCCAAAACAGGAACCCTGGCACGAGATGAAGTCTCTGTAGAGTCCCAATGGGACTTGGCAGGACTGTACTCATCTGATGTGGACTGGAGCACGGAGTTGACCGCATTGGAAGCGGAGATAAAAACATACGCTTCCTTTGTTGGCACGTTGGCGGAGTCTGCGTCTAAGCTCAAGGCATGCCTGGAGTTTGATATGAACTTTTCGCGCCAGCTGGAAAAGCTTCACACGTTCGCGCATCTCAAAAATGATGAGGACAAGACCAACAGCCTTTACCAGGGAAATTATGAAAAGATCATGATGCTGGTCAATGAAGCCAGCAAGGCTTCCAGTTTTATACTCTCAGAAATCATGTCCATTCCTGAGGACAGGATGCGTGGGTTTTTGGCCGAAAAGGAGCTGGAGTTTTACCGGTTCCACCTGGAGCAGATTTTGCGTTACCGGGAGCACACCCTCTCTGAAAAGGAGGAGGCGCTTTTGGCCGCTTCCGGGGAAATGGGACGGACCATGCAGAACGCATTTGATATGCTCGATAATGCCGACTTGCAACTGGGAACGATTGAGGATGAAAACGGTGAAACGGTTTCCCTCACTCACGGAAACTTTCAGAGCCTTTTGCAGAGTTATGACCGCCGGGTAAGGCAGGACACTTTTCATACTTACTACAAGGCTTATGAGTCGCATCAATATACTTATTCGACTTTGCTTGCCGGGAGCATTAAAAAGGACTTGTTTTATTCGCGGGCCAAAAACTTTCCCAGTTACCGGGCCAAGGCGTTATTTTCAGAAAATATTCCCGTAGAGGTTTATGACAACCTGATCGAGTCGGTACATGAGAACCTGGGTCCGCTCTATAAATATTTCGGTTTGAGAAAACGCCTGCTAAAACTGGATGAACTGCATACCTATGATTGCAGTGTCCCGCTGGTGGGGGGCATTAACTGGCATATGTCTTTCGAACAGGCTGTGCAGGAGATTCGAACGGCCTTGAGTCCGTTGGGCGAGGATTATGTCGAACAAGTGACGCGTGGGTTGACGACCGACCGCTGGACAGACCGGTATGAAAACAAGGGCAAGCGGAGTGGGGCTTATTCATCCGGATGCTACGATTCGAATCCGTTCATTCTCATGAATTATCGGGAAGACAATATCAACAGCGTGTACACACTGGCCCATGAAGCAGGGCATTCGATGCATTCGTTGTATTCCAGAAAAAATCAGGATTATCTCTACTCCGATTACACAATTTTTGTGGCTGAGGTGGCTTCCACCTTTAACGAAGCCCTTTTGACCCGGCATTTTCTGGGCCAGGATATTGACCCGGATATGCGAATTTATCTCGTTTGCAGGGAAATCGATAACTTTCGGGGTACATTATATCGGCAGACTATGTTTGCAGAATTCGAGCATCAGGTGTATAAGGCGGCTGAAGGTAGTGAGCCCCTGACGCTGGAATCTTTCAAAAAGATTTATAGTGGTCTTCTGGAACGCTATTTTGGTCCTGAGGTAGTTCTGGACGACTGCCTGCCCCTGGAATGTTTTCGCATCCCGCATTTTTATTTCAGTTTCTATGTTTATAAATATGCTACGGGAATTTCCGCCGCTTATGCCCTGGCAGACCGGGTTCTTTCCGGGGGAGACGCGGAGTTGAACGACTACCTGGGTTTTTTAAAATCAGGGGGTTCGAAATATCCGATAGACCTTTTGAAATCGGCAGGAGTGGACATGCTTTCCCCTGAACCGGTTCGAACCGCATTGGCAAAATTTTCCACATTGGTGGATGAGCTTGAACATTTGACATCCAACCACTCAAAAAACTGATGGACATTACCAAAAAACAAAAAGGATGATAATAATCATGACACAGCACATACTTTTTAAAGGAGTACCGTTTTGAAAAAAACAGGCTCATTCCGGAAAAGCGGGGGCAACCCCAGGAAGCCTCAAAATCGTCAAGGAAACCCATCCGGAAAAAAACAAAATCAAAATTCAGGGGCCAGAAAAGGAGGACTCCATCCATGGGTTTCCTCCAGTGCTTCTTCTTCACAGGCATTGACCTCTCATCTCACATCGACCAGTAAGAACAGGTCAGGCGGAACGAGTAACCGCAAACCCCAAAACCCCAGAAATCCTTCCCGGCCAAACCGGAATAATGACAGCAATGCAAATGGTCAGGGTGGAGGAAAAACTCCTTATCGGGAAAGACCGGATCGGGCGAATGGAAGAACTTCGCCTTCGCGGCAACCTGTTGATGCCGCAGTCAAGAATCCGCCAGTTTCGGAAAAACCTTTAACCGGGGGCTTGGAACCTTTCAACCTGTTCTGCGCCTACCATTTGGGTATCGGACCTAAAAAGGAATATCGGCCTTCCAATCTCAATGAGGTTGCGCGACGCTTTGGTCAGGAGCCTGCGACTGTTCGTCAGGCACTGAAAGAGTGTGGTATGGATTCCGCGGCCTTGCTGGATCGGGATTTTGACATGGCTCTGGCACAGTTGGATATTCAAGTGGCGCCGGAAGGTATTGATCGCATGGAACTGGCGAAATCTATTTATGAAGATTTTCAGGCCTCCCCCCATGTGAAAAGGGATTGGAATAAAATCCTGGAAAATGACCGCAAAGAAAATCGCAAGGTTTTTGGCTGACAATAAGCGGTGCTCTAAGGAGCAGGTTTTCCCTGGTCCTCAGCAATGACACTGCCTGTGGGAATGCGCTGGAAATATAATCCTTCTCGAATGATCTGATCCTGCAGTCGTTTGATTCTGCCATTGGAACATTTCAGGCTATTCATCAAAATAGAAAAAGCAAAAGTTTCTCCATCCCCGGACTGAAAATAACCGGAAAGTGCGCTGACAAAATTCAGGGTTCCGGTTTTGACTCGAGCCCGGCCCGCGCTTTTTACGCCCCTCATCCTGTTTTTTACATTCCCATCCACACCCATTACCCCGAGTGCCGAGACAAATTCCGGGTACACTCCCAGGTCATTTTTGACATGGCGAAGGATGTCGATCATCATTTGCGGAGATAGCCGATTTTGCCGGGACAAGCCGGAACCATCCAGGATTTCATATTGGTCAGGCTGGTATCCCAGCCCCATCAGGTAGTCCTCAAAGGCTTTAAGGCCTTTCAAGGTTGTACCCGGTGTGCCATACTTCTCGGCACCGATGGTTTTTAAAATTTGTTCCGCCACAAAATTGTTGCTGAATTTATTGAGACCCTGGAGTGCCAGCGTAAGAGGTTCTGATTCGTGAGTTAATAACTTTGTCACGGTTTCAGGAACCATGGCCTTTTCAATTTTGCCATGGAATTGGATGCCTACATGTCCAAGATATTTTTTCAGCGTGCTCAGAGTGTACTGAGTGGGGTCGGTAATGTTTAAGAAATACCGGGCGCGGGCCTGGTCCAGCCGGATTCCTCCTGAAACCGTAATTTCATCAAACCCATCTCGGTCCAGACGATTGACGATCAGCCGGTTTCGCCTGCCGGGCTTGAGGGTTCTGGCCTGATTGTCGAGAGTGGTGTATTCGGTGTCAGGCTCGATAACTATTTTTGGTCTGCTTCCTACCTTTGGGCCGGGGCTCACATCGGCCTGAACCGTGTTGAAGTTGAAAGACAATGCCCCCAGTGGAGCTTCATAGGCCTGCGCACCTGGGTTTTTGATCCAGGTCTTCACCCTTTTCTGGTTATCAAAAAAAGAATCGTCGCCAATAATATTGCCGGTGATTTTTTTTACCGGGAGATTTTTCAACTTGTTGACCAGCAACCACATTTGTTCGGTGACAAACTTTGGGTCCCCATAACCCTTGATATAA
Source organism: Nitrospina sp. (assembly GCA_018653085.1). Classification (GTDB taxonomy): domain Bacteria; phylum Nitrospinota; class Nitrospinia; order Nitrospinales; family VA-1; genus LS-NOB. The sequence continues at coordinate 10,957 of JABIAY010000023.1, read as the reverse complement.
AGATTGCCGTCTAACACCCCATCTTTTAAGACGCCGTCTGTATAAAGCCGTGTGGGAAATCGGTAATTAGGACCGAGGGCTTCAAGGGCGACTGCGGTAGTGAGAACTTTTAAATTCGATGCGGGAACGAATGCCTTTTGGGCGCGTAATTCAAAAAGGGATTCACCCCGATCCAGCGAGTAAATTTTAATTCCAAAATTATTTTTTCTCAGGCAGGAACTGGAAAGGATTTTCTTGATTTTCTTTTGGAATAACAGAACGCCCTTTTCATAGGTTTCGGCACTTGCGGGAAGGGGAACTGCCAAAAGGAAACAGAGCGCATGCAGGGCAACGATTGTTATGGTTTTATGACGGACACTTTTCATCAGGAGAAATTCTACTCTGTTAAAAATAAATTTACAATTGACAAATCCCGGTATATTGGCGACTCTGACTTAAGTGGCGCTAATTAACAAAAAATTCAGGTGAGACCATGATCGAATTTTCGCACATTAAATACGGGGTTTTGGTTGCTATGATGGCTATTCTGTTTGGTGGGGCAATGGGGTTGTCGTTTGGTTGTTGCGAAGATAGCATAAAGGGTACGCTGAAGGGCAGTGCCGAACAGGCACTATCCAAAGTTTACGCAGGTGATCAGGCCAAGGCCGACAAGGTGGTTAAGAAGTCCTGGGTTTATATGAAGCGGGCTCATCTGCATTCGCAGACTATGGGGGTTATCAGTATTGCGTTTTCATTGCTGGTGGCGTGGCTGAGTTTCCCTGCCCGCGCACAAATGGGAATCTCCCTGCTCAGCGGCTTTGGCAGTCTGGGCTATGGAGTCTTCTGGATGCTGGCCGGGTTCCTGGCTCCGGGGATGGGGTCAACGGGTGCGGCAAAAGAGTCCATCGCACTGATCGCCCAGGCTTCGGGAGGCGCTTTTTTTGTGGCAGGGGTCTCACTTTTTGGCCTTATCGCTTATAGAATGTTTGCCAAGCCCGTTAGTTGAATAATCCACTAAAAATTTAAATCGAATACTATTTATGAATTACGATCTGGTAGGAATAGGAAATGCGCTGGTTGATATTGAAGTTCAGGTCGACGAAGCTTTTATAAAAGAGCTGGCTGTGACCAAAGGTGGTATGACTCTTACCTCCGTGGCCGATCAGGAGAAAATTTTAAAAACCCTGCTGTCAAAGCCGCAGAAACTTTCATCCGGCGGTTCCGCCGCCAATACCATTCATGGAGCCAGCGTTCTGGGGGCGAAGTCCTACTACCTGGGCCGTGTGGCAAACGATGATAATGGGAAACATTACACGGAAGACATGCAGTCCTGTCAGGTTGGATTCTGTGGGCCCGGTTCCGGTGACGGGGGTACAGGCACCTGCGTGATCCTCATCACTCCGGATGCCGAACGCACGATGCTGACGAACCTGGGTGTCTCTTCATTGCTTCATGCCGACAATGTAGATGAAACCATCATCCAAAATGCCAAAGCAGTTTATGTGGAAGGCTATTTGTGGACCGGAGACGAAACCCGTGAGGCCGGACTCCGTATGGCGCAGATTGCTAAAAAACAGGATATCCCGGTTGCGTTTACTTTGAGTGACGCGTTTGTGGTCAATTCCTTCAAAGACAGCTTGATGGACTTTATCCAGTGGCACGTTGATATTCTTTTTTGCAATGAGGTGGAAGCCCAGGCCATGACCGGGGAAACCGATTCACGCAAGGCGTTTGATAAACTGCTGGCATTGGTGGACACCCTGTTTCTGACTCTGGGGTCCAAGGGGTCCCTTGCCGGGAAAAGCGGCCATGACCCGGTACAGGTTGGAACCATTCCTGTCAAGGCGGTGGATACCACCGGAGCCGGAGACCTTTATGCGGCGGGAGCCCTCTTTGGCTTGATCAATGACCGCTCATTGAAAGACTCGGCCATCATTGGTTCTTATTGTGCGGCGCAGGTGGTTTCCCATATCGGCGGAAGACTGCCGACCCATTCCCACACGCGGGTTGAAAATATCCTCATTGAATACCGCAAGCATCACCCTCAATAAAAATCCCTCTTGATCTGGAGGCCTTCACCTTCCAAGGGGCAGGTTTTGCAAGATTATACTTTCCGCTGAAGATTTGTTACACTCCCTTTAATCAAAACGAAGGAGGGGTTTATGAAATTCGTGCGTGTTTTCCTTCTGGCTCTTTGCATGTTTGTGGTGGGTTGCGGTACGGTCGGGAAAAATTTTGACAGCTCCAAAGTCAAAAACATTCAAAATAATGTGACGACCCAGATCGAAATCCTGGACTGGTTTGGGGTTCCCTACAAGGAAGGGACAGAAAACAACTACACCATGTGGACCTATCAACTCGATACCTGGCAGGCGATCGGTGAAGGGCAGTCGAAAGGGCTGGTCATCTTGTTTGACGACAAAAATATCGTCAAAGCCTATCGTTACGAATCCAGCTACTAGCCACTAGGCGTGGGGCCAGTACTGCATTGCCCGCAAAGCAGACTGCGTACTCAAGCGTAATACTTTAATAACTCCCCCTGACAAGGGGGTTTGCATAGCCCGTCATCGCGAGCCGCAAAGCGGCGTGGCGATCCAGAGTTTCGCTGGGTTGCTTCACTTCGTTCGCAATGACGATCATATTTCCTCCTACGGGGGTGGGTAGTCTGTCGGGATGAATAAGCAAAAAATTTCTCTCATTGTCTACGATTTTGACGGCACTCTGGTCGATACCCTTTTCGACATTGCCGATGCAGTCAACCTCTCCTTGAAGGAACTGGGGTTAAGAACCCTGGACCGCGAAACGATCCGTAAATATGTCGGCAAGGGGGTTGAGAGGTTGATGGCCCAGTCGATAGATGACACGGACTGCACGGACCTTTCTCTCGCTGTAGAGCTGTTCCGAAAAAATTACTCGAAAAACCTGATGAACCATACCCGGTTCTATCCGTTTGGCCGTGAGATTCTCGATCATTTTCACGACAAAAAGCAGGCGATCTGCTCCAACAAGCCTGAAGATTTTGTGCGGCGCATTCTGGAGTCCCTGAAAAGCCTGGACCGTTTCGATGCGATTCTTGGCGGTGACAGCGTGAAATCCAAAAAACCCGATCCGGAAGGGTTGCTCCATTTGCTGGATCGTTTCCAATGCTCCCCTGAAATGGCGGTGCTGGTAGGTGACAGCCCGGTAGATATTGAGACGGGCAAACGCGCCGGGGTCTATACCTGCGTTGTTAATTACGGTTTTGGCGATCCGAAAGAGATTGCCTCTGCCGGTCCCGATTGCTCCATCGACCACCTCTCAGAGCTCAAGGATTTATTCTATTAACCTGCTGGTTTGGCCCGGTATGCTGTCCGGTTGACTTTGCCAGGGGTTGTTTCTACAATGCCTCCTTTCTATGAAAGACATTAAAAACATTTATCTTATAGCAGTCTGCGGCACCGGTATGGCGGCCTTGGCTGGGTTGTTGAAAGGGGCGGGCTACAAGGTGTCGGGGTCCGATGTTCATATCTACCCGCCCATGAGCGTGCTTTTGGAAAACGCGGGAATTCCTGTCCTGCCCGGTTACCAAAAGGAAAATATCACAGGGGATATTGATCTGGTCATCATCGGTAACGCGGTTTCCAAAACCAACGAAGAAGTGCAGGCGGTGTTGCAAGCCGGGTTGGACTATATGTCTTTTCCTCAAGCACTCTCCCATTTTTTTCTGGAAGGTCGAAAATCTCTGGTGGTGACCGGAACACATGGCAAAACCACCACCACGGCCCTTTTAAGTTGGGTGCTTCATGCCTCTGGAAGAAAACCCGGTTTCATGGTCGGCGGCTGGTTGAAAAATTTTAACAACAACCATCAGGTGCCTGAGGGTGATTATTTTGTGACCGAAGGCGACGAGTATGACAGTGCCTTCTTCGATAAAGGGCCCAAGTTCCTGCATTATCGTCCGGACGCTTCGATTCTGACTGGCATCGAATTCGACCATGCCGATATTTTTAAAAACCTGGACCAGATAAAGGACGCTTTTCGCAAGTATGTGAGCCTGATCCGGCCTGAAGGGGTTATACTTGTTAAACACGCCGATGCAAATATTCAGGACGTTTTGGGAGAAGCCGTTTGCAGGGTTGAGACCTATGGCTATCTTGACGGGGCGGATTGGCAAATTGGCGATTACCGGTTTGAGAGCGGATACGGTTATTTTTCCCTGTCTTATCAAGGTGAGAAAAAAGCAGATTTTCAGTTAGCCATGATTGGTCGACACAATGTGGAAAATGCGGCGGCGGTGGCGGCTCTTTGCATAGGATTAGGCCTGACGGCTGATGAAATAAACTCTGCCTTTAAATCCTTTCAAGGCATCAAAAGGCGGCAAGAGGTAGTCGGGATTAAAAACGGCGTAACGGTGCTGGACGATTTTGCCCATCACCCAACGGCCATTCGGTTGACTCTGGAAGCGGTGAAAGAAGCTTACTCGGGGCAAAGGGTGTGGGCCGTGTTTGAACCCCGGTCAGCCACCTCCAAACGGAAGGTGTTTGAGCAGGACTTCCCGGATAGTTTTCTCGCCGCCGACCAGGTTGTTTTTGCCGGTTTATTTGCGCCTGAAAAAATCAAAGAAGAAGAAAGGCTGGACCCTGAGCGGGTGGTGGACCTCATTCGGCAAAAGGGAGGCAACGCCAACTATATTGCGGAAGTGGATGACATTGTTGCCTTTATAGCTGAAAATGCTGAGAGCGGTGATGTGGTGCTGGTGATGTCGTCCGGCGGGTTCGGTGGTATTCACCAGAAGATTCTGGATCAATGATGGCTATGGATAAAATTTATCACGGACAGATTAAACTGGGCTTGATCCAGAGAGGGATTACGATCCCTGCTTTACTGCAGGGGCTTACAGAGATTTCCGGGGGACTCTGTTCCGGCGAGCCGGGCGAAGAGATCACCCTCGCTTTGGCGGAAGACTTTATCGTCAAGGCAAACCTGAATGCACCGGATCAGGACGGGCCAAAACTGGTTTGTCATGAAGACCGGTTGCGGCTCCATATGAGGGAAGGGGAGATTGAAGTAGGAATCATTCCGCTTCCAGAATTTCTCAAGCGGCAGTTGCGGCAACGCACGCCGGTTTCTGAAAATATCTGCCTCGATGGGTATTGCCTGAATATTTTTCTCCGCGCTATGGGTCGGGGCAAAAAATTGAGTATGCCGGTCGAAGCCATTCTTTCTGTCATCCAGTCGGCTTTCGAAGAAGGGGCTGCGGATCTGGTGCAGTTGAACATGGACTTCAGCGAGGAGGCCGACCGAGGTTTCAGTCGTTTGGCACCGCTGGTAGAGGCGATCAAAAAACGGTTCAATACCTTTGTCGCGCTTAAAGGATTTCCCCCTTCGAACCATAGCACCATTGACCTCATGTATGCGTCCGGATTCGACATCATCGATTTTCCTCTGGGTGGTTTTTCCGGAGCGATCAAGTCGAAAAAAGTAATGACCGCAAAACAAGTTCATTCTGCTTTGGAATATGCCGCAGGAATTTTTCCGCCTGGTACGGTCTGGACCGATCTGGTGCCGGGGCCGGAATCTCATTCGCGAAGCAAGGAAGGCATTGATCGGTTGGCGGACTCGGGAATCATTCCCTTGATTTTTTTGCAACATGATAGCACCGAAAATCCGAACGGGTACCGTGAACTGGTAGAACTGGCCGAGCATATGGACAAGGCGGTTCAACGCAACCGATTACCGTTGAAATGGTTGTATCCAACCTGCCGTTTTTTGAGTCCACTCGATACCCGGTTCTTTACGGAAGATCCGCTCCAGGCCCGGCTTGCAGTAACACCGGTGTACCGGTCGGGTCTTGGGAAAAAAACTTCGGCGGGTTTCGCGGCACTCCGGCGCAAACTACGCATCCGAAACGTCAGCGACTCATTCGAGTCCGCAGGCCTCTAACCGGCTAGCGGCGGCTCGCCGCATAACATGGATACTCAAGTAAAAAATTCGAACAATAGAACAATTCCTGAAGTGCCTTTGAAAAACCTGGAGACGTTATGGTTGCAGGTCGGGGGCACGCTGTGCAATCTGGAATGCACACATTGTTTTATCAGTTGTGGGCCGAAGAACGATACCATCGCCATGATGAGCCTTGCCCAGGTCAAAGAAAGGCTGGAAGAATCTAAAACTCTGGGTGTCAAAGACTATTACATTACCGGTGGTGAAGTGTTCATCAATCCGGAGATTTTTGAAATTCTGGCCTTGATCCTGCGCTATGGGCCTCTGGATGTTCTGACTAATGGGACACAGATCACCCCTGAAAAGGCCCGGCAGTTACGGGAGATTCAGGATTCATCCGACCACCCCTTGAACTTCAGGGTGAGCATGGAAAGCTTTGAGGAAGAGGCCAACGATATCATACGCGGAAAAAACGCTTACAGAAAAGCCATAGCCGGCATTGAGTGTCTCGCTCAGGCTGGGTTTTCGCCGAACCTTGCCATCACGCGAACTTGGGAGGAGGAGCAAGACGCGGAAATGGAATTAAAGTTTATCGAGTTTCTTCACGCCAACGGGGTTCCAAAACCGCAAATCAAGATACTTCCTGGCTTTTTGCTGGGCAAACTGGCTGACAATGAGCGTTCCTATAGTGATGAAGAACGCGTGACAGAAAAATGTTTCGAAAACTTTGATATTACCCAACTCCAGTGCTCGACTTCACGTATGGCAACTGGCGAAGGTGTTTATGTCTGCCCGATTCTCGTCGATAATCCAAAGGCTCGCATGGGAAACACGATCCAGGAAACCTTGCGCCCCTTTGCGTTGTCCCATTCTGCCTGTTATACCTGCCGCGTTACGGGGATGACCTGCAAGTCGTCATCTTGAGAAACCTGCGTTTTATATTGAGCCCGTTCCAAAAGGCTGATAGCATGAACCGATCCATGATCTTTATCCTGAGTAATTTACTATGGCTTTAATGCATTCCACCATGGTTCCGTTGGGAACCCCGGCAGTGGATTTCAAGCTTCCCGGAGTAGACGGGAAGACGGTTTCCCTGGAGAGTTTTTCTGAGAAAAAGATTCTGGTGATTATTTTCATGTGCAACCATTGCCCTTATGTCAAGGCAGTGTTCCAGCGGTTGATTGATTTACAGAAAGAGACAGAGAGCGTTCAGTTGATAGGCATCAACTCCAATGATGCGGAACGTTATCCCGATGACTCTTTTGAAAATATGCAGAAGATCGCAAAGGAAAAAGGCATTAACTTCCCTTATTTGTTCGATGCTTCTCAAGAGACGGCCAGGGCCTATGATGCCGTGTGCACGCCTGATATTTATGTTTATGGGGCGGAGCGGAAACTTTTGTATCGCGGCAGGATCGATGACAGTTGGGAGCATGAGGAGAAGGTGACCCGAAGAGATTTAAAAGAGGCCCTCGATTGCATTGTTGCGGGGCAGGAAGTGTCCGGTGAGCAAATCTCTTCTATGGGTTGTTCCATAAAATGGAAGGAAAATTGAGGTAGGATGATGGAGAAGATGAAAAAAGGGTTGTTTCTTTTTGCGGCAGTGGTTTTTGTCGGCTCGCTTTTTGCCGATAAAATTCTTTCTTTTTATATTGATTTGCTGTGGTTTGAAAGTCACGGTATCGCCTCCGTTCTATGGACGATGCTGGTGTCGCAAGTCGGGTTTGGAATGCTGGTCGGCGTTTTGTTTTTCCTGCTGACATTTGGTTTTTTAAGTCGGGTGCTCAAGAAAACCTCTCACCTTCCGATTCTTTTGTCGGACCAGGTTCGGCGAGAGGTGCCTTTGCTGGATTTCATGGCCAGCAACTTAAAACTACTTATTCTGATAGCCCCCTTGGTTTTGGCCGCCATGACGGGACTGGTGATGGCCCAGCAATGGGAAATTATTTTGCAATACCTGAACGCTTCCCCGTACGGCGAGGCGGATCCCATATTTGGCAAAGATATTTCTTTTTACTTTTTTACCCTGCCTCTTTGGTTGCTGGTGAAGTCTTTGCTGTGGGAAACGATGATCGTGATTTCCCTTGGCGTGGGGCTGATTTATTTTTTCAAGCGTTTTATTTATGTTGGGCCGACAGGGGTGGTTATTCTTCCTGACGCACGGCGTACATTTTCAGGGCTCGCAGGTTTGTTCTTTCTTCTCTTTGCCAGCGAATTTTATCTCCAGCGTTATGAACTATTGACAGCGGGAGGCAGTTTGGTTGCCGGGATCGGATTTGCCGATGACAATGGAAAAATCCCGGTGCTTTATCTTTCGATCATTGTTTCTCTTGTTGCCGCAGTGGTTTCATTTTTTGGGCTTGTCCGGCCCGGTATGAAAAAGATCGTGCTTTCGGGATCGGGATTGGCGCTGGTAGTTTTTGTTGGTAATTTTTATCCGACGTTATTGCAGAAATTTGTGGTGGATCCGAATGAGCTGGTCAAGGAAACTACTTATATGGAGCATACCATTGCCGGTGCGTTAACGGCATATGGGCTTAGCCAGACCGAGGCGCATGAGCTTTCCGGCTCCGCGTCCCTGACAGCGGAAAGCATCCGGCAAAACGCGACCACGATTGAAAATATCCGGCTCTGGGATCAGGAACCGCTTCTCGATACTCTGGGACAGATCCAGGAGATCAGGACGTATTACCAGTTCCAGTCCGTGGACAATGACCGCTACCGAATCAACGGAGATTACCGTCAGACCTTGTTATCACCACGGGAACTGCTGTCTTCCAACTTGCCCAATCGCACCTGGATCAACGAGCACCTGACTTTCACGCATGGTTATGGAGTCGCGTTGAGTCCGGTAAACCAGATTACCCCTGAAGGGTTGCCGGTGTTGCTCATCAAAGATATTCCTCCGCAGTCCAATATAGATCTGGTTGTGACCCGCCCTGAAATTTATTTTGGGGAACTGGCTAATGACCACGTTTTTGTCAACACGGGGACCAAGGAGTTTGATTATCCTGAAGGGGAAAAAAATGTATACAAGAACTATGACGGCAAGGGCGGCTTTGAAGTCGGGTCTTTTTTCCGCAAGCTCGTTCTGGCGGCCCGGTTTAAAACCCTTAAAATAATTTTTTCCCAGGATATCAATAGCGATAGCCGGGTCCTGATGTATCGTAATATCACGGACCGGGTAGAGAAAGTGGCCCCGTTTCTCAGGCTGGACAACGACCCCTATCTGGTGATTTCAGAGGGCCGCCTTATCTGGCTCTATGACGCGTATACGGTTAGTGATCATTTTCCTTATTCGCCGAAAATTCCCCGGTTCGGTAACTATGTGCGCAACTCCGTAAAAATTTCCATTGATGCCTATGATGGTTCGATGAATTTTTATATTGCCGATGAGGCCGACCCGATTATTCAGACCTATCGGAATATTTTCCCGGACCTGTTCAAAGACCTGAGCCAGATGCCGGAAGATTTACGCAGTCATACTCGTTATCCCATCGACCTGTTCAAGATTCAGACGCATATTTATGCCACCTATCATATGAAACGGCCGCAGGTTTTCTATAACAAGGAGGACCAGTGGGAGATACCTGAAATTGATGGGCAAATTATGCAACCCTATTACACGATCATGAAGCTTCCGGGAGAGGACCGAGAGGAATATATTCTCATGCTTCCCTACACGCCAAGAGGAAAGAGCAACCTCTCAGCCTGGATGGTGGCGCGAAGTGATGGGGAACAATATGGCAAGCTGGATGTGTATACGTTTCCCAAACAGAAACTTGTGTTTGGCCCCAGCCAGATAGTAGCCCGGATCAATCAGGACGCTGAGATTTCCCGGCAGATTTCGTTATGGGACCAGCGCGGGTCGAGCGTTATTCAGGGAACCCTTCTGGTCATTCCCATTGAAGAGTCTCTGGTTTATGTGCGGCCGTTATATTTGAAAGCCGATGCCGGAAAGATTCCTGAACTCAAGCGCGTCATTGTCAGTTATGAAGACAGCATCGCCATGGAACGGACCCTGGATGAAGCGTTGGAGAAAATATTCACCGGGTTTGCCCGTGAATCTGACGAAGAGCCTGTCTCACAGGTGGCCGGAACTCAAGCCCCGTCGGCACCGGGCAAGGACCAGAAACTGACTTTAAGCAAGGGCGACTACGACAAGATTCGGCGTACTTACAGCAGGATTCTGGAATCGCAGGAGCAACTGGACCAATCGCTGGTGCAGTACCGTAAAGAACTCAAAGAGCTGGGTGAAATTCTGGAACAGTCTCCCGTGTCGCCACAGGTTGACCCCCCTTTGTCTCCTTAAATCCAAGCTACTGAAAATTCTCGTTGGCAAATAATCCCATCTGGTCGGTGTCCGGTTTCTTGTCGATGATTGGGACCGGATAATTGCCATCAAAGCAGGCGGAGCAGAATTTTTTCTTTCCGTTTTCCAACACTTCCATCATTTTTTCAAGGCTGAGGTAGGCCAGAGAATCTGCCGCCAGGTACTGGCGCGTTTCTTCGAGATTATGTGTGTGGGCGATCAACTCTTCTTTGTTAGGTGTATCGATGCCGTAAAAACAGGAATGCAGGATGGGCGGAGCTGAAATGCGCAGGTGAACTTCTTTGGCTCCGGCATCCCGAAGCATTTTTACGATCTTTCTGCTGGTGGTGCCACGGACGATGGAATCGTCAATGATGGCGACACGTTTGCCATTGATTATTTCTTTTACCGGGTTCAGTTTAAGTTTTACACCAAAGTGTCGGATCTGTGATTGCGGTTCAATAAAAGTCCTGCCGACATAATGGTTGCGGATGAGGCCCATTTCAAAGGGGGTGTTGCTCTCTTCGGCAAACCCCATTGCCGAAACAACCCCGGAGTCGGGCACGGGAACAATTAGGTCAACATCGGCGGGACTTTCCTGGGCCATGGCCCGACCCATACCCTTGCGAACTCTGTACACATGCTCCCCAAACATATAGCTGTCCGGACGCGCGAAATAAATATGTTCGAACACGCAGTGTTTCGTTTCAACCTTTTTAAAAGGAAAAAAAGACTGGATCCCTT
>JABIAY010000035.1 GCA_018653085.1 Nitrospina sp. | reverse complement strand
TTTAACATTTCGTTAGCTCCTCCCTTGTCCCAGGAGCCCATGATCAAACTGGCACTGGACCTGTTAAGCGTAAAAGCATCCACGAAAAACCCCACGGTTCCAGTCGGCACCTTTCTTTCGATCATCCAGAGTCCTTTTTTTGGTTTTAATTTTCCACCGACGCGCGAAGTATCAGACCTGGAACGCAAGCTGAGAAAAAAAAGAGTCCTCTCCATTCCTCTTGAGCAGTCAAGCGGTATTGCAGAAGTAGATCAGTTGATGGCGAGTTTAAAGTCCTTGACCCAAAACAACAGCAAGCTCATGCCGGAAAAATGGGCGAAGGAGTTGTCAGGTTTTTTGAAAATCGCAGGTTGGCCAGGGAAAGTGGCACCCGGCACTGACAGGCAATCTGTTTTATCAAAGCGGTACCAGGCCTTTGAATCCTGGAAAGATTGCTTGAATGAACTCTGTTCCCTGAACCAGATACTCGGCCCTATTAACAGGCTGGAAGCTTTAAACCATCTTACCCATATAGCCCGAAGCAAACCCTTTCAGAGCAAAACACCGGAGCATTCCATTCAGGTGATTGGTCTTCTGGAATCCTCTGGAATGCAGTTTGATCATTTGTGGGTCATGGGTTGCCAGAACGAAACACTCCCCGCCCACCCTGAGCCCAATCCTTTCATCCCCTACGAGATCAGGAACAAATATTCCATCCCACGTTCCAATCCGCAGAGAGAATTGAAATTCGCCGAGCAATCCCTGAGTCGCCTTTTGATGGCCTCACCCGATGTTCATTTCAGCTATCCCCTGCACGAAGGAGATATGGACCTGGAAATGAGCCCCTTGTTAAAACGATTTCCCAAGGCTGAGGAAATGCCTTACCAGTCCAACCGAATCAAGGATCAAGTCCGGGGCATGAGTCATTTAGAAAAATTCACAGAAGCCACGTTTCTGCAGGCGACGGATTCTGAAAAAAGCCACTATGGGACACACGGTATCGCGTCTGGATATGCTCTGCTCAAAGACCAGGTGGATTGCCCGTTTCGGGCTTTTGCCCGCCATCGTTTGAACAGCCAAGGCACCCCGGCGGCTGAAATTGATTTTGACAGTCTCGACCGCGGAAACCTGATCCATAAAGCTCTCGAACTTTTCTGGGACAAAACCCACAACCGGAAAAACCTTTCAAACCTGTTACCCGATACTCTGGAAAAATACATTGAAGAATGTGTGCAGGAAGCCCTTAAATTATGTTCACAGCGCACCACCGGTCAAACGCAGTTTAACAAACTCGAAATAGAACGAAACGTGCGCCTCATCCATGACTGGCTAGTCAACGTAGAACTCGAACGACTCGACTTTCAGGTACTCCACAACGAGGAAGATATTTGCATAAATCTGTGCGGCATAAAACTCAGCTTAAGAATCGACCGCATTGATGAAATTCCCGAAAAGGGTTTGTTGCTGATCGACTACAAAACAGGAAAAGACGCGAAACCCGCTGAGTGGTTTGCAGAAAAAATACGCGCACCACAACTACCGCTTTACGCCACAGCCCAACCCCCTGTCGGTTTGGCTTTTGGTCATCTGACACTCGGCAAACCGGAGTTTAAGGGCACCGCCAACTTGCCATTGGGGAAATTCAAGAACTACGATTTCACCAAGGATACCGGATGCTCAACATGGGAAGAATTGCTGGGTTATTGGAAAAACAATTTAAATCGTGTCGCCGATGAGTTTTTGCAGGGGAACAATCAGGTTCTCCCTATCAACAAAGGCGAGCCCTGCCAATATTGTGAGTTCGGTTCTCTCTGTCGAGTTCAGGAAATCTCGGAGGATGCACCTTGATACTGGCAGATGAAAAGGCAAGAAAACAGGCGCTGAAACCCGACCAGTCCTTTATCGTTCAGGCTCCGGCAGGGTCAGGCAAAACAGAACTGCTTATTCAGCGGTATCTGAAACTGTTGGGACTGGCAAACTTCCCGGAAGAAATTCTGGCGATGACGTTCACCCGCAAAGCCGCCGCTGAAATGAAAGAAAGAATTCTTTCTGCCCTAACCACTGCTCAGACACAACGATGCCCCAAACAGGTCCACGCCAAATTCACCTGGGAGCTGGCGCAAAAAGTTCTTGAGCAGGACCAAAAACGGGAATGGAATTTGATGGATAACCCTGCCCGTCTCAGAATTGTGACCATTGACTCATTTTGTTCTTCTTTAACCCGTCGTATGCCTTTGTTATCCAGAATGGGAACAACTTTAAACATCCAGGAAAACGCCAAAAGTCTTTACCGGGAGACAGCAAGAATTATCCTGAACCTGACGGAAAACAAGACCAACCCTTATGGTGAGCTGGTGCGGAATATCCTGCGCCATATAGATAACTCCAAGGAAGATTTCATAAAAAGAATCGTCCAGCTTTTGGAAAAGAGAGACCAGTGGATGATTTCCTTTTTCGATCCACGTGAAAACCTGGCGACACATTCTTTGAGTGACGGGTCTCGGAAAAAGCTGGAACAAACCATGGCAAACCTGATTCAGTCACGCATGGGCGAATTGAAAGACTTGTTCACACCGGAACTACAACAGAGCATATTAAAACTCGCCAACTACTCGGGCAGAAACCTGGAAAATGAAAATCCGCCCAGCCCCTGCACCTGTCTGGGAGAACTGAAGGGTTTTCCAGAAATTTCAATCGAAAACCTGGAAATCTGGAAAGGCCTGGCCCATCTTTTTTTGACAGGAAACAATGGCTATAGAAAAACAGTAGATAAACGCCTGGGTTTCCCCGCCGGTAAAGACGCCAAGGACATGAAAGAGGAGTTTCTGAATCTGGTGAGTTCACTGCAAGAGAACCCTGCTCTACTACCCGCCCTGGCTAAGATTAAAAAACTTCCTCGCGGGCATTTCACCGATGGTGAGTGGGATTTACTTAAATCCACCATCTGGCTTCTGGCAGAGATCAATAAAAGTCTGAAAGAAGTTTTTTCATCCAGGCAGATTACGGACTTCACGGAAATTTCTCTTTCTGCCATCAAAGGTTTGGTGCAGAAGGACGAAAATGGGCAGGAGAGTCCCACTGATTTACTTTTTTATCTCGATTGCAAAATCCAACATTTTCTGGTGGATGAATATCAGGACACCTCTTACAAGCAGGAAGAGCTACTGCACAAGCTCACTTCCGAATGGAGTGCTGAGGATGGAAGAACCCTGTTCATTGTCGGCGACCCCAAGCAATCCATATACCGATTCAGGGATGCCGAGGTGGGCTTGTTCATCAAGATACAGAAACGAGGGTTGGGGTCTTTGCATTTAGAAACCCTGCCACTGGAATCCAATTTTCGTTCACAAAAAAAACTGGTGGATTGGGTCAATGTCTGTTTTCAAAAAATATTTCCGCAATATGACGATCCTGATCTGGGAGCCATTTCCTATACCGAGTCATCAGCGGTATTGCCGGAAAGCGTGCATGCCGGGGTGGTGTATCATCCTGTGCCACACCGCCCGAGCAGACAGGCTATTGCCGAGGAAGAAGCCGGGCAGATCACAGACCTGGTCACTGACCTGCAATCCCGGCACCCAGACAAGAGCGTGGCAATCCTCGTTAGAGGGCGAACCCACCTTACTTCCATCGTGAAGCATTTTCATGACTCAAACATTGCGTTTAAGGCACAGGCCATCGATGCACTCACTGACAGACCGGCAATTCTGGATCTGCTTTCTCTGCTGAGAGCTCTACGTTTTCCTGGGGACCGCACTGCCTGGCTATCAATTTTGAGGGCTCCCTGGTGTGGACTGTCTTTGACGGATATCCATGCGTTAGTCGAACTCGATGCCTCAACGCCTGTCTGGTCCCTGCTGAACAATCCCGCACACATTGGACTTCTCAGTGAAGACGGAAATAAAAGAGCGCAAAACCTGATCCGCACTATTCATCCTTTTTTAAACGGTTTCGCCGATAAAAATTTTCGCGACATATTGGAAGCCTGCTGGATCAGCCTGGGTGGACCGGCCTGCCTGCAGGGGACCAGTCCTGATGACATTGAGGTGTTTTTCAATAAAGTTGAAGAAATTATAGCTTCGGGACAGGAAGAACAGTTCGAGAATTTCGACCAGATCCTTACAGATTTGTATGCCAGCCCTTTAGCCGTTCACGAGAATGCCGTACAAATCATGACCATGCACAAGGCCAAAGGCCTGGAGTTTGACTTTGTTATTTTGCCGGGTCTCGGCAAACGCATCAAAGCAGATGAAAAGCGCCTGGTTTACTGGATGCCACATGGCGATGACTTGCTACTTGCCCCTATTGAGGAAAAAGGCGGTGAGCCTTCACCTCTCTACCAGTTTTTATCGGACTTGAATAAAGAAAAAGAGGAGTATGAAACCTTAAGACTTCTGTATGTTGCCACGACAAGAGCTAAAACCCAGCTCCATCTATTCGGCCATTTAGAACCGTCCAAGGAAGAAGTATGGAAGCCCCATTCCCAATCTTTGCTGAATAAACTCTGGCCGCACATCAAGGAAGAGTGGCTGGACAAGCTGAATAAAAACGCAAACTCTATTGAACCCGATCCAACTGCGACTGAATCTCCCATGCATTCCATTCATCGTCTGCCTATGGATTTTTCACTTCCGGTCCCGACTGATTCCATCCTTGCAGGACCCGTGGTTGAAATCGAAGATGAAAAAAATGAGGAACCTGAATATTACTGGGCAGGAAATACAGCGCGTTGCCTGGGAAATGTCCTGCACCGTTGCCTGCAAAGTTTAGCGGAAGAAAAAAACAAACCATTAATGGAAAACCTGAAATCAAAACTTCAAGCGGCTCTCCTGGGGGAAGGGCTCGACCTGACTGAAGAAACAGTCCAATCAGGACTTCTGGCTCTCAGCAACATACAGGAGGATGAAAGGGGAACCTGGATTCTGGCTCCGCATGAAGACGCCCATTGCGAGTACCCCCTGACTTTCTTCCAGGATAACCGATATATCCGAAATGTCATTGACCGCACATTCGTTGACGAGGGGATTAGATGGATCATTGACTATAAAACCGGAACCCACAAGGGGGGAGGAAAAAACCTTGAAATCTTTTTGGATAATGAGGTAGAACGCTATAGACACCAATTGGACCGCTATGAAATAGTGTTAAGGCAATACGGCGAGAAACGCCCTATTAAAAAAGCCTTATACTTCCCCTTACTCAAAGCATGGCGGGAGATTAACTAATAGCGCAGGGAAATCCGAATTCATGGGCCAGAAAAATATTGTCAAAAAACTCTTAGAGGGCAACCAGCGTTATATCACTGGCGGTTCGTTACACCCCAACCAATCTAGTGAGTCTTCTCCTTTAAGCTCAAAAAAACATCACACCTCCCTCCTGCCCTACCAATAACTCTTTGATTTATAATTGGTTTTTAGACATTTCTACCAGACTTATTTAAAGTCCACAGCCATCAAACCGTTAAGGGATTAAGAGCCCACCAAGGAAACTACGGGTGAAAGTCCAAGCGGGTGCTGTACCAAGAAGTCTGTTTTCTTTTATCTGACAGAGGGATTTTGAAAGGTAAAAAGGAATGTTTCTGGTCAAATCACAACGCAACATACATTTGTGGGTCCGGTTTCAAATCGAGAGTTTGAAACTGAGGCTCTGGTGGAAACATCTAAGACACCTTGCAGCTTTATTTTACACCAGGCACTAAACCGGCATCACATACCCACCACGCCTTCAACAGAAGGCATTTCATCTAAAAGCCCTCCCCCGCCCAAAAAGCCTAACCCTATTGAAATTACCATCCAGTTTGGTTAACCTGATTGAGTAATCAGATTAAAAAATAATTACAGGATAAATTATGGACGAAATTCGCTTTTTCATGGAAGAATCTCTGGTTTCTGTTGAGCCAACAGCCTCCATCAGGGAAGCTGCGCAAAAAATGCGCCATCACTCCATCAGCTCAATTCTGATTGGTGAAAGTGGGAACTATACCGGGATATTGACCGATATCGATTTGACTCGCAAATTTGCCGCAAAAAACCTGGACCCGGACCACAACCTTGTATCCACAATTTCCACTAACCCCATAATCACACTGGATGTCAGCTGCTCAATGGAAGAAGCCTATGAATGCATGCGTAATAAAAACATTCGCCATTTGGGAGTTACAGAAAAAGACGAGATGGTTGGAATACTTTCTATCAAGGATTTTGCCAACTACTACCACAACAGGTTTTGCAACGAGACGGGAGAAAAGGGTGAAATTCAATACTTCATGAAGGATTCGGTTTTAAGCATAGAGGCTGAAGAAACTGTCCTAGTAGCGGCCCAAAAAATGGCTCAACACAAAGCGGGGTGCCTGATTGTATCAGTAGCAGGGAAGGTGAAAGGCGTGTTTTCAGAATCCGCTTTAACCATGGATGTCATCGCCGCTGGACGCCCATTAGACACCACCACCCTGTCTGACGTCTTGGTCTTTCAACTCGTTACCATGGACTGTAGCCAGACCATGTCCAGCGCATATCAAAAAATGCGGGAAAACAATATTCGCCACCTCTCCATCTCCCGTGGCAAGAAAATCGTTGGAGTGCTTTCCATCAAGGATTTTGCCAACTACTACAACTTCAAGTTTTGCCAGCGCACAAACCCAGAAGACCAGGTCGGCCACTATATGCGGGAGAAACTTGTAACGATTCCTGAACCAACCTCCGTATATAAAGCCGCACAACTCATGAAAGAGAACAAAATCGGTTCACTTCTGGCAACTCAAAATGGTGACATAACGGGTATTGTTACGGAAGAAATTCTCACACGCAAAGTACTGGGAGCTAATTTAAATCCGGAAACCACCCTGGTTTCTGAACTGATGGAAAAACCCGCAACCATAGAATCCACTCAGTCCATGGACTCTGCTCTTAGTTGCATGCACCAGAATGACGCTCACTATTTGGCTGTCACGGAAGACAACAAAATCAAAGGAATAATTTCTCTCAAGGATTTAACCGTTTATTACAAACATAAATTTGTGACGGCGCAAGACATTGACGGGTAATATCTGCCACTGACAGATTTCTGACCGACAAAACCTAATCCGGTCTGTAATTATGAAAAAACAACATCTGTTGATATTGGGTTTGGTAACTTTCCTGTTTACCATGGCAGGCAACAATGCTTTGGCTCAGGAAGACGGAAAAGAAAAATTTAGAAATCTCGGGCTGATAGGTATTTCCACCCTGCACAGCTTACCTGAAAAAACTAATACCATTGTATTTAGAATTAAAAATAACTCGTCACGAACTATCAGCCAGATATTTGGATGGGTATATATGTACGAGAAAGCACTCAGCGGAAAAGGAAAGAATTGGATGCTTCTAAATAATCCTCATAGGGGAGGCAATATCATCAAAGGTAAACCGCATCGGCCGGGAACGGTTTCGGAATGGAGTTTTCCCTTGGTGCGAGAACCTTTCATCGCCAATCAGGAAATTGATTACACCCTGCGGGTCCATTCCCGCTCAATATTTTTCGTCAATGTTGAACCAGGAAACAAATCGGCCACTGAGCCCTAAAATCGACAAATATCGAATCAAGGTTTTTCGTTTTTGGCCTGAACGGCTACCAGTCGGACTGCCTGCAATAACTCGCCACAGGTAATATCACCCTTTTTTAAAACCTTCACCACAGCTCCCTGAAGCCGGCCTTTTTCTTCAAGAGTAAGTTCTTTTGCAGAATTGATAACTATCGGGATACTTTTCCATTTTTTATTTTGCCGCAGACGGGTAATAAATTCGAAACCGCTCATTTCCGGCAAAACAAGATCCAGTAAAATCATACCGGGGACTCCATTTGTATTAAGCAACTCAAAAGCTGATGGCCCGTCAATGGCCTCGGTCACTTTCCATCCCCCCTTATTTAAAATTCGCGTTAAAGCTTCCCTGTTAATCGCATCATCCTCAACGATCATAATAGAAAAGTCGGTAGGCCTTGCCCGATATTTTTTGAAGACGGTTATAAATTGATCCCAGTCAAGGGGTTTCGATAAATACTCAGTGGGCCCTCCCCCTCCCCGGGTTGTTTCTTCCTCGGACAATAAAATTACGGGCGTATTTTTAAGATGAGCATTATTCCTAATCTGCGATAAAAGCTCCAAACCGCCCGACCCCGTCACCCCAGCATCAAGAATGATGACTAGAGGACGAATCTGTTCAGCGAGGCGTAGTCCCTGCTCGCCTTCACAAGCTATTTCAACCTTGCATCCCTCCTTTTCCAGGAATCTTTTTATCAGATTAGAAATAACTTCATCCCCGTCAATAACCAGCACCTGATCTACCTGAGAATCTATACTTAAAGCAGAACCGGAGTTACCTTCAGAAATAAGGGTTGGCTTATCGCCCAGAAACCGGTCAACCCACTCTGTTCCCCGGCCAACCTCCTTCCCTTCAAAAGATTTTACCTTGGAATAATTTTCTGGAAGAAAAGCCGTGAACGATGCGCCTTTCCCAAGCTCACTGGTTGCCTGAATATCCCCCCCCAGCAACTGGGACAACCGTTTACTGATGGTCAAACCCAGCCCCGTCCCGCCATGCTTTCTAGTTGTGGAAGAATCAGCCTGGGAAAACTCTTCAAACAATCCGGAGACTTTTTCAGGATCCATGCCAATCCCTGTATCGCCAACGGTAAAATAAATCCATTTCACATCATCGATCGTTTTTCGAATAACGGTCAGATAAATCTCTCCCTCATCTGTAAACTTGCAAGAGTTTCCCAAAAGGTTTAGCAAAATCTGACGGATACGCGAAAAGTCAGAATACATTGAGTCCGGCAAATCCTGTTTGATCACTTCAAGTTTGTTTTTTTTCCGCTGGGCTAATGGCTTTACCGTTGAAACAATCCCATCAATGAACTGAGAGAGATCAAAAGATTCGGGGTAGATCTCCATTTTTCCTGCTTGAATTTTTGACAACTCAAGAATTTCATTGATCAAACTCAATAAATGGCGCCCGGCAAATTCAATAGCCCTCAAATCCTCAATAAAATCCGGTCGTTTTAACTTTCTCGCTTCAAACTGTAAAATTTCACCGTATCCCAGGATCGCATTCAAGGGGGTTCGGATTTCATGGCTCATATTCGCAAGAAATTCACTTTTGGCGCGGGCCGCGGTTTCCGCTTCTTCCTTGGCAATCGTCAAAGATTCTTCCGCTATTTTCCGAAACGCTATTTCCTCTCTGAGCTCCAGGGTTTGTTTTTCCAGGCTCTGAGTACGAATTTGTACCGTTTCTTCAAGGTTTTGATTCTGCTCCCAAAGCATTTTATAAAGTGCAGCACTTTCCAATGCGTTGGAGGTATTCTGGAGGATTACTGACAAAGGATAAAGAATGGTTTCGTTAACAGGCCTGCCACCGGGCAAAATACGCCCGACGAACATACCGCGCACCCGGGTTTTGGTTGCTAAAACATGAAACACAAGTGAATGATCGTGGTTGGGATCCTTAATCACGACCGCGCGATTACGATTCAATGCCCAGGCAAATGTACCGTTTTCGATTTCCCGGTCCACCTCAGTCTGGATCAGCTCTCGATCAGCCGGAGGGTTGACCTCCTGTAGGACAAAATCAGAACTCGCCTCATCAACCAAATAAAAAGCCACCACCTGAAAATCAACAAGGCGTTTTACATGGTTCAACGAAATGTCCAAAATTTGATGGGGATCCCGGTTTAAATGAGCACTATGTTGTAGCTCACCCAGGGAAGCAAGAATATCCAGCCCAAACAGATTGAGCCGCGCCTGCCTTTCGAGGAACTCGATTCTAACCTGATCCTTACTTTTTGAATTTTCGGGATTCTTTTTCTTCACGACTTTATTTGTCAGAGGAACATTGCAACCGCTTCATTTGCCTGCCTGTCGACCTGCTCAACAATTGATGATAAAAGATTGGTGGGCAAGTCCAGTATTTCCCAGGCCTTTGCATTTAAGGGAGACACATAATAGTCACCACATGTTCCCAGCTCCATTGCATTGGCAATAATATCCGCAACATGGACAATAGATGCGGCTGTAGGATAATGGGGTGCTTGGTTAGGCATATGGTGATAAGCCACAGCCTCCTGAAGCATCTCAGGGAGTTTCCAGACCTCCATCAACATACCCGCAACACCCGCATGGTCAGCCCCCATAACCTTATCTTCCGCATCATGCAAAAGCCCTGCTCTTGCATACTGGCTCATCACTTTTTCCATCTGGTCGGGAACGTTGAGGAATAAAATGAGCCGCCCCAGGTCATGAAGCATCCCCATCAAATAAAATCTATCCGCATTGGGTTCCCTTCGATAAACGGCAATAATCCTTGCCGCCAGCCCTGTTGCCACACTATGGAGCCAGAACTTTTCCATATTGAGCAAGTCTTTGGATACCCCTTTGAATTGGTTAACAACGGTCGTTGCCAGAGCAAGATCATGCAGTTGGGCCGTTCCAACAATCGTTACCGCATGGGTGATTGTTTCAATTTTGCTCGGGAAACCAAAAAACGAACTGTTTACTATTCTTAAGAGACGTGCCGAAAGAGAAGGGTCACCGCTAATGATCTCTCCAATTTCCACAAAAGAACATTCAGGATCCTCTACAGCCTCGTTAATTTGATAAAAAATGGTAGGAAGTGATGATATTTGAGGGGACTGCTCAACCAGTGCGCGTATATCCAATTCTATTCCCCTTCCTTTGCGTCCAGACGCATTTGAACTTTTCTCGCCAAACAAACATTATACAATTCGGCTACCGCAGGATGCCTTCGGTCAGAATATTTAAACAAGGCTTCCTGTTCTTTAACAATGGCTGGGGGTGCTTTAACTCCTCTCTTCTCCTCCACTTCACGCGAAACTTTCTCTGGCTTCCTCGAGTCCTCTATAGCGACATCAGTGATTCCCCAAGCCTTCATAGTTTTCAAGTTTTGCGCCGTGATCGCCTGGCCCGAAGTCAACAACGTCCGCCCCATCCTGTCTTTCACTTCAGCGGCGGTCACCATACCTTCTCGTAATGCCTTGATTTTGAGAGATTTCATTTTAAACTTAGTTTTAGAGGATAGATGCACTACAATAGCATTTTTCAAGCCAATTTTAATGCTATAAATGAAACTAATGTCCTCTAAAATTATTTTCATCGGCTTTTTGACGCTCCTCGTCTTTTCCTCGGGATGCGCAAAAAATCATCGCGTTTTCATCAACCCTTCCGTTCCCATTCACAACTCTGATATTGGCAAAGGACTTCCTGTGGCGGTCAAAGTTATTGATATCCGACCCAGCAATGTCATTTCAAAATGGCAGGGCGGACTCAAAGTGCGAAAGTTTACCGTCATTTCTCAAGGAGACTTAAAAGATGTTTTTACGGCCCAGACTAAGCAGGGTTTAACAAAATTAGGTTTTTCGCCTAAAAACTTCAATTTCAAAACCGAAAGAGTCTTGAAAATTGAAATATTAAATATTAAAAGTCACTATCAGGAAAAGATTCCCCGGATGAATATTCAGGTCAAGGCAGATATCAAAGCCACTTGCCAAAATCAGGAAAAAAGGCTCCGCAAAATTTTCACTGCAAAGAAAAAAAGATTTGACATAACATCTGCAACTTTTCCGAACGAAAAACTGTTAAACGCCTGCCTTTCGGAGATAATGGGGAAGATTTTCAGCGATCCTTCCCTGATTACCTGTCTTGCCGAATAACCCCACGCTCCCCCAGGATCACCCAAAAGGCTTAATTCTGTTTATTTTTGCAGAGCAAATGTTTATAGTTCACCATACCACTCCCTAATTTGAAGTTTTCCCTTTTGTTCCAGGGCGGATAAGTCGATAAGTCATTAGTAACTAAGGGCAATTCCGCTATCGAACCGGGTTCCGTTCCTCAAAAGGATTCAATGATGGGAAATCATATTCATAAATCCTGTAGAGGGGAAAAATAATGGAAAACGAATTGAGTTCACTTGTAAGCAGTGGAGATGTCCTGTTTATGATGCTTGGCGCCGTGATGGTGTTTGCCATGCACGGAGGGTTCGCATTTCTTGAGGTAGGGACCGTCCGAAAAAAAAACCAGGTAAATGCGCTGGTAAAGATTCTAGTGGATTTTGCCATTTCAACCCTGATCTATTTCTTTATTGGCTATGCAGTAGCCTACGGAGTTTATATGCTTCAGCCGGCGGAAGTATTGCTGGCAAAAAACCAAGGCTATGACTTGGTGCATTTTTTCTTCTTGTTAACATTTGCCGCCGCTATCCCTGCCATTATCTCCGGCGGTATAGCCGAGCGTGCCAAGTTCTGGACCCAGGCTTTCGCGGCCGGTATTTTTGTCGCTTTCGCATACCCTTTATTTGAGGGCATGGTCTGGGGACAAATCACGTTTCTGGGTCAGGAGGGTTCCTGGCTGGCCAATTTAACAGGCGGAGTGCCTTTTCATGATTATGCCGGCTCTGTGGTCGTCCACTCCATGGGAGGGTGGATCGCTTTGACAGCCGTGATCGTGCTTGGCCCCCGGCTTGGAAGGTGGGACTCCCAAGGTCGTAGCCGACCTATCCCAATTAGTAATGTCCCTTTTATGGCATTGGGAAGTTGGATGCTTTGCGTGGGCTGGTTTGGTTTTAATGTCATGTCTGCCGCTACCATGGATGGGATATCAGGCTTAGTGGCTATGAACTCACTTTTTGCCATGGCGGGAGGGATAATCTCGGCTCTGGTAATTTCAAAAAATGACCCGGGATTCATACACAATGGAGCCCTTGCCGGCCTTGTTGCCATTTGCGCAGGTTCTGATCAGGTTCACCCAGTTGGAGCCTTGGCCATAGGGATAATAGCTGGGGTTATTTTTGTGAAAGGTTTCACCTGGGAACAGGAAAAATTGAAGCTTGATGATGTCCTGGGAGTTTGGCCCTTACACGGTATCGCCGGTTCATGGGGAGGCATTGCCTGTGGAATCTTTGGTCAGAAAGCATTGGGTGGCCTTGGCGAAGTCAGCTTTGTCGCACAACTGATCGGGACTGTCTTTGCCATAGGAGTGGCTTTGGCATTTGGTTTTACTGTCTATAAAATATTGGATAAAACAGTCGGGATTCGACTCAGCAAGGAAGATGAACAAAGAGGATCGGACCTTGCTATCCATAATATTGAGTCTTATCCGGAAGAAACCACGACCAGTTTCAGATAAGAGGTTATATGTTAAAAAGAACCACCACATTTTTATTGGTATTGAGTCTCTGGGCATTGGCTTCAATGAGTCCTGCCCTGGCAAAAGAGGGTTCCATTGAAACATTGAAAAAAGCGGCACAAGCCGACCCTAAAGACTACGCTCCCCATTTTGGTCTGGGTCAGGCTTACTACACAATGGGCCTCTATGATAAAGCCATTGCAGAATACCAAAAAACTATAACACTGGAACCTCTGTTCGCGGCGGCTCATAGTGGTCTGGGTTCCAGTTTTGGAGCTATAGCAAGATATGAAGAAGCCATCGATGCATTTAAAGAGGCCACCCGTCTGGGGCCAAACTATGGCGAAGCCCAGTTCGGGCTGGGTTGGACTTATACCCAACTTGAAGAATATAACAAAGCCCTGGTTCCCCTCCAGACCGCCCTTAAAGCACAACCCAAAATGGTCGCGGCCCACTTTACTTTAGGGCGGGCCTTTGTCGCCCTGGGCGAACATTCTAAAGCCATCAAACATTTCAAACGAGCATTGGAAATTGCCCCTATTTACCCGGATGCCTATTTCGAAATGGGCCAAAGTTTTCTGGAGCAAAATAAGTTCAATGAGGCCGTACAGGCTTTTGAGGGTACTTTGGAACTGAGCCCGAATTATTTTGAAGCCTACATTGGGATAGGCATTGCTTATATAAATTCCAACCGTGACGAAGAAGCTATTGGTCCGTTAAAAAACTCCATCACCATAAACCCCGGCTATGCAGACTCATACGAACGCTTGGGAGCCGCCTACCGGAACATGGGTGAACATGAAAAAGCATTACCTCCTTATCAGGAGTTTGCGCGAATTGACTTTAGAAATCCGGTCGCCCATTTCAAACTGGGGGTGGCCTACTCCCAACTTGGCAAAGACCGCGATGCTATCAAGAGTTTTCAGGAAGCCACGCGTTTGAATAAGGAGTTCCCCGAAGCCCATTACAATATGGGGTGGCTGTATCAGGAGATGGGGGAACCCGACAACGCTTTGGAACAATATAGACAGGTTGTATCCGTGGACCCGGAAAATCTCGATGCCTATTTCCATATGGGAGAAATCCATGAATTTTTCAGCCGCTATCAGGAAGCAATATTGGCCTTTCAGGAAGTCGTGGCCATCGACCCCGATCATGTAAAAGGACACGCTCGCCTGGGATGGAATTATGCAAAACTGGACCAACCAGAAAATGCCCTGGCAGAATTTGAGGAAGCTTTGCAAATCGACCCCAACCTGGCAGAAACATACTACAAGTTAGGGGTCACTTACGGAGAGTTGGGGCGCTTTGAAGAAGGGCGCGTGGCTCTGCAAAAAGCCCGGGATTTGAACCCCAACCACTTTGACACAATTCTTCAACTGGGAAAATTCAACTCAATACTTGGGAACTACGAGGAAGTTGCGGAAAACCTCAATAAGCTCCTCAAGATAGCTCCCAATAATAATGCAGAGGGACTTTTGTTTGGCAAAAGCCTGGTCGAACTGAACCAGTTTGAAAAAGCACTCCCCCATTTGGAAAAAGCCGTCAAACACGATCCGGGTTCATTTGAAGCGCAATTTTATCTCGGGATTACCCTGATCCGGTTGGAGCGCATGACAGATGCCATTGCGCCTTTACGAAAAGCGGTCCAGATCGAGCCGGGGTCTTCGCTCACCTTCAACCATCTGGGCAAAATCTACCAGAAACTGGGCAAGTATCCGGAGGCCATCGATGCCTACAATCAGGCCACCCGCATTGAACCTAGTTTTACCGATGCCTATAACCAACTGGGAACCATTTATACTTTTCAGCAGGATTATGAAATGGCAATAAAAATGTTCCGGGAAACCATTCGGTCCAATCCGAAATTTCTGACCGGCTACTATAACCTCGGAATGGTATACGAAATCCTTGGCCGTCATCCGGAAGCCATAGGCCAATATAAAGAAATCCTGGCGTTAAACCCTGATCACCAGAAAGCCCTGTTCAACCTGGGCTGGTCTTTGATGGATGAAAACCGTTTTATGGAAGCCATACCACCGCTAAAGCAGGCCCTATCCCTGAACCCTGAAAATACCGATGCCCATTACAGCCTTGGCCTTGTTTATGGCAAGCTCAAGCATTATCAGGAAGCCATGGAACAATACCAGTTGGTTCTTCAAATGGATCCCAACCATTCCGGGGCCTATGAAAAACTGGCTTTAACCCAGAAAGAACTGGAAAAAGACACCGCTTCTGTGAAATATGAGAAGCTCCCCAAAGGAATCGATATCATTCTGATCCCTTGATTCTTGTTTTTGTCCAACCTGCCGCTGATTCTGATACCGTACAGGCAGTGACCTCCCTTTTTGGTTGCCGGCACTTTCGCACTGCCCTCCCCTTTTATCCCCTTAAAACACCCCTGCCCAGAACCCTGAAATTAAGGGTTTTAACCGATCAAAGCCTTTATTAATAAATAGGTTGACAGTAAATCGGTTGAACTTATATACTTCGGCCTCCAATCGGGATTCGGGTAAAAAGAGGTGACTCATAAAAATATAATAGACTCTTATATTTTTCCCCTGAATCCCGCCATTTTCTTGGTAAATTGATAGGCAGTAACATGCTGATATTATTAATTCAGTAAAGGTTTATCCTATGGAAACCAACGAGATCCCAATCGCCGACCCAGAAACGGAAGAAGAAGAGATAGATATTGCGCCCGTTGAAGAAATAATCAAAAATCTTCCGGATAATTCGCGCGGTCACCTCATTCCTACTTTGCAGAAAGTCCAGGACGTTTACAGGTATCTGCCAGCACCTGCTATGGAATTGGTGATGGACTTTCTCAATGTTACTCAGGCACAGATATATGGGATCATTTCCTTTTACCCTCAGCTTCGCATTACCGAGCCGGGGAAATATATTATTAAACTCTGTTATGGTACCGCCTGCTTTGTAAAGGGCGCACCCATAATCGGTGACAAGATTCATGATCGTTACCATATTCGCCCTGGCGAGACAGATGCCTCAAAACTATTCACTTTGCAAACCGCTTCTTGTCTTGGCAACTGCGGGGCCGCCCCGATGGCTCTTATCGGCGACGACACGCACGGAAATATAGACCCTGAGCAAACACTGGATGTTCTGGGCGAATACAAGAAAGACGATGCCGAAGCACCGGCAACTGAGGAGGCTACAGTTTAATGAGCACCGTTACCAAAAAAGCCTGCAATATAAAAATTAATGGTAAGGCCGCTTCCGTTCCTGAGGGAACTGTTATCCTTGAGGCCTGCAAGCAAAATGACGTGCCGGTCTCCAATCTCTGTTACAACAGAAAATTGGTGCCCTTCGCGGCCTGCCGAACCTGCATGATCGAAACAGTGGTTGATGGCAAAAAGGAACTGGTTTACTCCTGTACCCAACCCGTTGCCGAGGGCATGGAAATCCGCACGGGAACTGAAGAGACTGATCGCTACAATAAAGCCTGCCTTGAGATGCTATTGGTCGAGCATCCTCTGGACTGCCCCATATGTGACAAGTCAGGGGTTTGCCCCTTGCAAGACAACACGGATATGTTGCAGATGTTCGATGGGCGGTTTGAGATCCAGAGACGTAACGAGCCCAGCATCAAAACCAATCCAATTATCGAATTTTATCTGAACCGGTGCATCATGTGCGGGTTGTGTGTTCGCGCCTGCGATGAAATCCAGGGAGTTCAGGCCCTCGACTTTCATAAACGCGGAATGAGCGTAAAGATTGGCACCGCCAATGACGAACCTCTCGATTGCGAATTCTGTGGACAGTGCATTACCGTTTGCCCAACAGGCGCCTTGATGGACATGACCTCGAGCGCAAGGGGTTTGGCCGCCCTGTTTACCGAAACCCACACGACCTGTAATTACTGTTCTTGGGGATGTACCATCAAACTGGAAAGTAAAAAAGGGCAAGTCGTCCGCATTGAAGCAGACGAAAATTACGATGTCGGCATCAATGAAGGTAACCTCTGCGCCAAAGGGCGTTTGGGACACGGTATCATTCATAACGACCAGCGCATTGAATCCCCTCTCATGAATGTGGGAGGAAGCTATAAAGAAGTGACCTGGGAAGAGGCCCTGCAAGCCATTGCCGACCGAATGCAGACAACGGTGAACCGCAGTGGACCTGACAGCCTCGCCGGAATTAGCTCCGAGAAGCTGACGAATGAGGAGAGCTACCTGTTTCAAAAACTGTTCCGCAGTCTTCTGGGTTCCAATCAGGTTACCAATCTGGCTAATGCAAGAGCGCCTTACCTGAATGCCTTCATGCTGAACTGCTTTGAGAACGGCATTGTGTCACAACCCATCACCAAACTGCAGGAAGCCGATGTGGCGCTGGTTTTCAACTCCGACCTGCCCTCCGAGTATCCTGTAGGAGGAAACTCCATCCGCTTCGGCACGGTCTTTTCCGAAACCGACTTGTTGATCGCCAATCCGCGGAAGGTAGTATTCGACAGCAGAGCAAAAATCGATGTCCGGATGACTTACAAACACGGTTCCGACCTGGCCGTTGCATCCCGTCTAGCACGCATCATGATAGACAATAATCTGGTTGATGTCGGGAAAGCAAAGTCCGCCATCCCCAACTACAATGATTGGGTGCAATCCTTAGCTCCCTATACAGCCCAGGCGGTGGAGCAAAGTACAGGCATCTCAGATGACGTTCTCACCCGCGCGGCAGAAAGATTTGCCCGGGATGCAGACCGCTTCGTCATTGTGGGCAACGATATCCTTGATACCAACGAAGGCGAGGAAATTCTCAACGCCCTGCTCAACCTTTGCACCCTTGTCCAGCACGGTAGCACGGGCAGTGTAAGTATTTATCCCCCCAGAGAGCATTGCAATTCCCAAGGGGTTAACGATATGGGCTGTACGCCAGAATTTCTGCCGGGCTATCAGCCGGCTAAAGATTCCTCCGGAGACTTGTTTCAAAACTGCGTTGATGGAACATTGAAATTTCTCTACATTGCCGGGGAAGACCCCATCCAATCTTATTACAAACCGCAAGTGGTTAAAGAAGCTTTACGCACTGTGCCGTTTCTGGTCGTTAGCGATATTTTCATGACCGATACCGCGAGGATGGCAGACCTGATTCTTCCTTCCTCAACCTTCGCGGAAAAAGACGGCACCTACACTAATATGTCCCGGCACGTGCAACGTGTTGCGGCGGCGGTGATCCCACAGGGACTCTCAAAACCGGATTTCGACATATTGATTGAATTGGCAGAGGCTCTGGGTAAACCCTTCGAAAACACCGATATTGCCAGTGTGCAACAGGAAATTGGAAGCGTTGCTCCAATCTATAAGGGAGTTTTCCCGGGAGACAAATCTGTACAGTGGAAACCGGCTTCGACTAATGCCAATCCCCAGTTCCGTATCAATGGCACTTCAACCGGGCAAAATGGTGCAAGCGGCTATCCCTTCACCCTGCAAACAAACAACCATATGTTCCATATAGGAAGTTACAGCCAATACGCCAAGGCGTTGGTGGACATAGGGCCGGAATGCATTGCCGAGTTGCACCCTGATGACGCGAAGGAACTGAAAATTTCCACCGGTGATAATATCGTAGTTGAATCTCCCGAAGGCAAGGTTGAGGTCAAGGTAAAGACCAGCAGAGTGACCAGCCGGGGAATGCTGTATATTCCGAAGAACTGGACGACTGTTCCTGTCAATGCACTGAGAAACGGTGAAGAAGGTTTGATAAACGTAAAAATTTCCAAGGCCAGTGGTTAACGAAAAGGACCCGTTATGGCAGACTTAAAAGAAAATTTACATACCGATCATATGGTCCTGAACATGGGCCCCTCGCATCCGGCCACACATGGCACGGTTAAATTTCTCCTGACTCTGGATGGAGAAACCGTTGTCAACATGGAAACCGAAATCGGTTATTTGCACCGTGGTTTTGAAAAAATGTGCGAGAGCGTGACGTACTCGAATGTGTTTCCCTACACCGACCGGTTGAATTACTGCTCTGCCATCATGAACAATATTGGCTTTGCGCTGGCAGTAGAAAAACTTTGTGACATTCAAATAACAGAACGTTGCAAATATATCCGGGTGGTCACCAATGAGCTTTCACGAATATCCGACCATTACACCAATATTGCCGCCGCGGCCCTGGAACTCGGCGCATTGACCGCTTTTATTTATTTCGTAGAAGCCCGTGAAATCGTCTGGGATTTATTGGAAAAAGTTTGTGGTGCCCGTCTGACCTCAAACTATATTCGCATAGGCGGACTGATGTGCGATTTGCCTCCAGGGTTCGATGAGGACTTGAAGGCCACTTACCCCAAACTCGACTCACTTTTTGAAGATGTTGACAACCTGCTGACCAAAAACCGGATTTTTATAGATCGGATGCAAGGCACTGGTGCCATCCCGTTGGAGAGTATCATTTCCTGGGGCTTTACCGGTCCCTGCCTGCGCGCCAGCGGTGTTGATTACGATGTTCGCAAAAACCATCCTTATCTTTGCTACGATAAAATTGATTTTGATATTCCACTGGGTAAAACCGGCGACAACTTTGACCGTTACCTCGTCAGGATGGAAGAAATCAAACAGAGCCTTAGGATCATCAAACAGGCAATGCGAGATATGCCGGATGGCCCCATCAATGTTGCCAATCCCTATTTACGCAGCCCTTCCAAACCGGATGTCTACTCCCGTATGGAAGAAATGATCGCTCATTTCAAGATAGTCATTGATGGTCTCAAACCCCCGGTGGGAGAAGTTTATTTTCCGACTGAAGCGGCAAATGGGGAGTTGGGTTTCTACCTGGTCAGTGATGGCACAGGCAAACCTTATAAGTGCCGGGTTCGCCCACCCTCTTTCACCATGACCGCTGCGATGGGCGAGATGTGTCAGGGCGGAATGCTTGCCGATATCATCCCTACCTTTGATATGATCAACATGATCGGCGGAGAGTGCGACCGTTAGCAGGCCCCCCATAATCCAAAGATCGTTAGTTCAAAAGAAACTCTTTTGCACACCAAAACCGTTACAATATCGTCAATTAAGCCTCATTTTGCCCGTGTCCAAATTCCACTGGCTTGCTTATCCTCCTAACAAAGTAGTACTATCGGCCTAGCTAAAGTTTCCTTCCTTGCGCATATCTATCTGCTACGGCAGGTTAAGTACATTATACAAAGCAGTAGAAATACAGTTTATATAGTTACGAAACCAACTCATCGGGGAAAATTGTTATGCAACGCCTACCTGTAGCAGTTTCCATATTTACAGTTTTATTTTTCGTATTCAGCCTGACAGGCAATTTGTTGATTGCTGATCCTGATTTCACCAGCGTGGCGTTTGCGCAAAAGAAAAAGGACAAAGACAAGGATGATGACAAAAACGCATTGAAAGGCAACAAGAGACTTCGCGCGGCAGTGAGTGATCTGCAAACTCGTGTGACTGGACTTGAAGCAACTGACCCTGTCCCTGGCCCACAAGGCGAAACCGGTCCTGCTGGTCCACAAGGTATTGCAGGTCCGACAGGGACTCAAGGTCCTGCAGGAGCTACTGGTGCTACGGGTGCTGTTGGCGGACAAGGATCTTCCGGATTAACCGGTGGTAAAGGCGACAAAGGCGAAACTGGTCCGCAAGGCCCACAGGGGCAGGTTGGGTTTCAAGGACCGCATGGCGATAAAGGAGATCCCGGTGACGGCAACGTCGTCCGCGTACTGGCAAAACCAGCCGGGGATGACGGCAACCACATCTGGGGCGTTACCTATTACAATGTGGCGGACGTCTGCGCGGAGTCGGGATTGCCCGACGAGGCGGGGGTTCTCAGCAATCCCAACAGCCCGTCGCGCATTACCGCGGAAGTGGTGGATTTCCAGCAGTTCAACCCCGACATCCTGTTCAGGGTCAGACGGCACGATATGAACAACATCAAAGATGAAGACGTCATCAACGCGGATATCGAATTCTATGTGCAGTGCCTTGCAACTTCATCGGAGGTAATCCCGGCCCCCGACCCACACCCGGTGTTTTTAGCTTTTGTCACCAGTACCCAATACACCGGGAGCCTCGGTGGGCTGGCCGGAGCCGACGCGAAGTGCCAAGTGGAAGCGGATGCCGCCGGACTGCCGGGGACCTACAAAGCCTGGCTGTCCGACCTTACAGAGTCACCAGCGACCCGGTTTTATCACAGTTTGGGTGGGTATCTCCAGGTTAATGGAACAGTTGTTGCCGACAGTTGGGCGGACTTGACCAGCGGGAGCCTGCAACAACCTATAATGGTAACTGCAGATGGGAGTCACGTGGGCGAAGCTGTATGGACAGGCACGCGTGCAGAGGGCCATTCCGGAGCGATAAATATCCAAAAGAACTGTAATAATTGGACGAGCGCGGATGGTAGCTATAGGGGGGTTACTGGTTTTACTTATACATCGGATTACCAGTGGACTTTTAGTAATACCGAATCCTGCAACAACATCCGCAACCTGTACTGCTTCCAGCAGGAATAGAAATAGGTGGGTGTTGGAGGATATGATGGATCTCCTAAGAAGGATGTCTGGCACACCATTGAGCCATAGATAAAAAAAACCTGTACAACATTCCCTAATAAAGCCCATCCCTCAATCAGTCCGGCGGGGGGTGGGCTTTTTGTATATTCAATGGAATTATTTGGAAGTACTTTGGATTAATTGTACAGTCGAATCTTCTATTATTTGTGTCAGACTTGTGTCAGGATTTCAAGGGGTCAAAAACTTGACTTGTAGGCTAGAAGTATCGAAAAATAAGCTGGAAGGCCCACGGGCTCTTTATTAATTGGTGGAGAGTGCGACCGTTAAACGGCCTCTCACTTTCATCTCTTCCTTCAAACAAGAACTATCTATTCATCACAGGAAACAGACCTGTTTCGGCCCCCTTCTTTCGCCGCATAGAGCCTCAAATCCGCTTTTTTAATGCACTCGTCAACCTGCTGACCTTTTTCCATACAGGCGATTCCAAGGCTTAGGGTAATATAAATTTTCTGGCTCTTGAAAATCTGGACATCCTCTTCCACTTGTCTTCTTAACTTTTCAGCCAACTCAACCGCACCCTCCAATTTCGTTTCCGGCAACATTAAAAGGAACTCTTCCCCACCCCACCTGCAAATCACATCCTGCTTTCTTGAATGCTTTTCAATATTCCTGGAAATCTGGGTCAAAATATGATCACCGGCGTCATGTCCATAGTCATCGTTAACCTTCTTGAAGAAATCAATGTCGCATAGGATCAGGCTGAACGATTTGTCGCTTCTTTCAAACCGGTCTTTTTCGGAGATCAGTTTTTCTTCCATTCCTCTCCGGTTTAGAAGGTTGGTCAAAGGATCCGTTCGAGAAGAGACTTCAAGCTCTTTCTTGATCTCAGTAAGTTCGGTGATAAGTTTTTCCTTTTGCGCCTCTGAAGCTTTCTTAGCCGTGATATCTTCTAGACTTCCAAAAATACTTTTTCCCGAGTCATCAAAAAGAAAGTTCGTCTGCAAACGAACCCAGCGAACCTTCTTTTGCACTGTAATTATTCTGCAATCGACCGAGAGTTCTACCCCATCCCCTTCAGCCTGAGCCCAATAATTGAAAACTAAATTTTGATCATCAGGGTGAATCACTTCCCACCAGTTTGTCCCCAAAGCTTTTGTAAGGGTACAACCCGTTATGGACTCCCAGGATGGATTGACAAAAGTATATTTATCATCCCCATCGACCTGAAATATTCCAACAGGGACAAATTGGACAATGGCCTGCAACCAGTCCAGGCGACCTTTTAAACTTTCCAAGTTTTGAGCTTGCAACATCCCTCCTATCGGCTTAATCCATAAGACTACTCTATGTCAGTTAGCTCCTTAATTAGCAAAGAATATGCCAAAAGAAAAGGTATTTATTTTATAACGGGTTACAGGATTGGACCCAAAAAGATATTGTAATTTTATCTAATATTTTTGACAGGCTCTCAAGGCCTTATCTATCAAACTTTACATGTTAAAGGGAGTTGGATTTCTACCTGATCAGTAGAGGATTACAGCAGATGCTGTGCCCGCTTTGATAAGCTGATATAGTAAGGGGCATTAGCGGGACTAACCCCTGTAGCAGGTTTTTATACTCCATTCCATGAGACGCATTATGAAAGGCTATAAAAAACTCATCATTCTGTTTTTTATCCTTATGTTTCCCACTGCCGCATTTGCGTCTGGCAAGGCACAACTTAACCTCTGGAAAAAAGACCCCTTTTATTATGGCCGCTGTGGACACTGTGCGGAACTGGTCAGTTCTGTAGAAAACAAAGACCGGGTTGATTTCTTTCCTTACGATAATCTTAACTTGCGGTCGGGTTATTTCGTTGCAGACCTAACCGGGCCTGCTGGCACCTCTGTTACCTTATACGGATCGGAAGATTTCCGCACTAACCGTGGTTATCTGGTCATTGTAAAAAAGGATGACTCGATTTTAGAAATTAATGACCTTGAGGCATTTCCCGCAGACGAGTGGACGGATGTTGAAAATGAAAAAGGCACCTACTCTGTCTTTTACCATCCGCATGAAAATTTCAAATCTCTCGTTGCATCCCTACAATGGGGCAAAGGTCCGCAATCCGGAACCGCTAACTAAACTCACTATGCAGGAATAAACTTGTTTGAATCCGGATCATTCTATATGAAGAGTATTTAAAGGAGTAATACATGGCTCGTATAGTTTTATTTTTGATAACGATAATGATGTCGGCTTCGTTAACTCATGCGTCGCATCCTGGAGAAAAAATAGCAGATGGATTGGAGTTTTTGCCGATATGCCCACAGGCGAGGAATACACCCAGTGCTCCGGAGGAGTTTCTCCGGCTGAGTAATCCGTTAAGCCCTTCCCCTGAAAATATTTTTGCGGGACAAACCCTGTTTCACTTTGATGCCAAGCCAGGCCCTTGCAGAGTGTGCCACGGCATAAGCGGGAATGGACTGGGCTTTTTATTTCGCGAACTGACCCCCAGTCCACGCAATTTCACCTGCAACCAGACCATGGATCCACTACCCGATGGACAATTGTTCTGGATTATCAGAAACGGCTCCCCTGGAACCGCCATGCCTGCCTTTAAGAATCTTGAGGAGGAACAGGTCTGGCAACTAATCCATTACATTCGCCATTATTCAAAGGATAGAGATTAGGAAAACGGTATTTAGCAGGTTGCTGAAAAATTCTTTTGCCTGTCATTCTTGAGCGAAGCGAAGAATCTCACCCATCGTTTTATAAGGAACTTCGAGATCCTTCGTCGCCTTCGGCTCCTCGAGGATGACGGTTCTCGGAGTTTTTCAGCACCCTGTTAGGAGTCAAATTTCAGTTTCATAGCCAGAATTGCCAAAACTAAAACCAGGGTGATCAAATTCCAGAATATAATTGGAGGTTCCTGGATCAAAAACCCATAAACCAGCCAGAACATCACCCCTACGCTAAAAACGGAAAACATTCCCAAAGAAAGATCAGAGGCTGACCTGCTTTTCCATGTTTTCGCCACCTGCGGTAGGAACGAAATAGTGGTCAGGAGTCCTGCAAAAAAACCCACCATGGTGGTTGTGCTCATTTTGTAATCTCCAAAAGAGTTAATGCTTTCGAATCAAAAGAAATCCACCCACCAGCAACAAAATGCCGAGCAGTCGGGCTTCACTCATTTTTTGAATGGGGAAACCGAACCATCCAAAATGGTCCATTAAAACCGAAGCGACTAATTGACCCGTCAGCAGTAATCCAACCAGGGCAAGCGCGCCTATTTTGGGTCCTGCAAGTATGGACCCCAAAACCACAGCGGCACCGATGAGTCCTCCCCCCCAGGCCCAGGCAGGCATTACGGCAAACTTGCCAAACGCAGGAAACGGGACTTGTAACAAAATCGCGCTTGCCAACAGACAGAATGCCCCTACGACAAAGGAAACCAACGCCGCCAATAGTGGGCTGTTGATAAACCGCGCCAGTTCCGCATTAATACCAACTTGAACCGGCAACAGGAATCCCACAAAAAATGCCAGGGAAGTATAAAGGTAATTCATAATGTCTCCGTCTGAAAAACTACTGGTTTCCTCCCTGTTTTGTATCTGCAAATAAAAACGAGGGCTCTGTTATTCTTCCGCCAACTCTTCCGCCAGTTCAATGATCAGCTTGAGGGTACCCATAAGTCGCAGGCGGTCATCATCGTCCATATCCTTTAAGTAATTTTCATAACCATTCTCGGCGAGTTGGGTACTTCCTGTGAATCCATTTCCCCGATCAGCATCAAGATCACACAGGCACGAAAACTCTTCCTGGGCCTGAGTAACCACCTGGGAAAAATTTTCAGCACCCCTGATATATTTGCAAGCTTTAGAAGTCTCGGGCAGTTGTTGGGATAATTCAATTAAAATGGGATGAGATTGAGAATTCATGGTAAAAGAGTTCCAGTGGGGTTGAAAATTGCTGATTTCTTCCTATAATTACTATCCGAAAGTGTCAAACATTATAGGACACTTATTTCTCTATAACTCACAATTCACTTACAGGGCAATAATAATGATGACACCAGGCCAGACTTTGGATCTCGATGAGTTCATGCAAGGGTTAGTAAAAAGGAACCCTGGAGAAATAGAATTTCACCAGGCGGTTGAAGAAGTCGCCACCAGTGTAATTCCTTTCATCAACGAACACCCCAAATATATCAAAAATCAGATTCTGGAGCGAATGACCGAACCGGATCGAACGATCATTTTCCGGGTTTGTTGGGAAGATGATGCCGGAAATGTCCGTACCAACCGGGGTTACCGTGTCCAATTCAATAATTCCATCGGACCTTATAAAGGAGGACTTCGCTTTCACCCCTCTGTCAACTTGAGCATTCTCAAGTTTCTGGGTTTTGAACAAACATTCAAAAACAGCCTGACCACTCTCCCCATGGGTTCCGGAAAAGGCGGGGCAGATTTTAATCCAAAGGAAAAGTCGGAACGGGAAATCATGCGTTTTTGCCAGGCATTTATGACAGAACTATCAAAACATATCGGTGAAAATATGGATGTTCCCGCAGGAGATATAGGGGTCGGTGCCAGGGAAATCAGTTATATGTTTGGGCAATATAAGCGACTGAAAAATGAGTTCACAGGAACTTTGACTGGAAAGGCCCTTGAGTTTGGCGGAAGCCTCATACGGAAGGAAGCCACGGGTTATGGTTGCGCCTATTTCATGGAAGAAATGCTGAAACATCAGGGCGATGCTATCAAGGGGAAAAACTGTGTTGTCTCGGGGTCCGGGAATGTCGCCCAATTTTGCGCCCAGAAAATAATGCAGTTGGGAGGGAAAGTTTTAACGCTATCTGATTCCTCCGGGTTCATCCATGACCCTGATGGGTTGAACGAAGAAAAACTCGATTTCATTATTGATTTAAAAACCAACCGCCGGGGAAGAATTTCTGAATTCGCGGAGAAATTCAAATGCAAGTTCCATAAAGATAAAAGACCCTGGGCCATAAAAGCGGACCTGGCATTCCCCTGTGCCACCCAAAATGAACTTGAATTACCAGATGCAGAACAGCTCATAAAAAATGGATGCAAGGCCGTCGCAGAGGGGGCCAACATGCCCACCACTAAAGATGCGATCGAAGCCTTCCATAAAGCCAAAGTCATTTTCTCACCGGGGAAAGCCTCCAACGCAGGAGGCGTCTCGGTATCCGGACTTGAGATGACGCAAAACAGCATTCGTCTTTCCTGGCAAAGGGAGGAACTGGAGGAGCGGCTCAAAACCATCATGCATGATATCCACCAGCAGTGCGTCAATCATGGAACGGAAAAAGATCACGTCGACTACATCAAGGGAGCAAATATCGCCGGCTTCGTAAAAGTTGCCGAAGCAATGGTTGCTTATGGCGTAATCTGATAATGCGAGAGAGACACACCAGACAATTTTCAAGCTACTCAAACCTCAAAACTAAAAACATAAAACATGGCCTCTAAAAGTTCGTCCTTTGACATTGCATCCACCACCGATTTGGCGGAAGTCCAAAACGCCTGCAACCAGACAATGCTTGAAATCAGACAGCGGTTTGATTTCAAGGGAAGTAAAAGCCAGGTCGAACTGGATTTGAAAAAGGCTCAAGTGACCATTAATGCTGATGATGGGAACAAACTCAACGCCGTCATCGATATTTTGCAAGGCAAGCTGATCAAAAGAAAGGTGTCCATCAAGGCAATGGACTACGGCAAAGTGGAATCCGCTTCCGGGGATGCTGTCCGGCAGGTTATTACCGTCCAGCAGGGAATCCCTCAAGACAAAGGAAAAGAAATCGTAAAGTTTATAAAAGGCCTGGGATTGAAAAAAGTACAAGCACAGATAATGGACGATCAGGTTCGGGTGACAGGAAAAGACAAAGACGACTTACAGTCCATCATGGCAAGTCTGAAAGAAAAAGATTTTGGAGTTGATATGTCGTTCACGAACTATAGGTAGTTCGCAAAAGGTGGCAAACGTAACGTTCAGTTAAAACCTAAAAGTTCCAGAATTTTTTCTCCAAACACTCTGGCATCAGCTCCAGCGGTCACAACACGATCGGAAAAAGTAAGGGGCTCATCGACAACAAAAGCGCCTGCCTCTTCAAGTTCCCGAATGCATAGCTCATTATCCGGAGCGGAAACTCCCTGGCGAGCGAGGAGTCCGGCTCGAGCCAAAGAAACCACTGACAGTCCTAGCGCACCGACCACTTTACCCGCCCGAAAATGATCCGTTAAAATTTGCGGCAAAATCGGATCATTCCATAGCGAATTTTTAGCGCCCTTCCCTCCTACGACCACTACTGCATCGTACTTTTGACCTGGCAACAATCTTTTATCCCAATCCACTAAAATTCCATCGGGGAGCACTTTCGTTTTCATTTCCCCGACAGCTTCATTTCCTGATTTTGAAAGGATAATGGTTTTCACCTTTGCAAAAACAGACGTTAATTCCGATAACTGCTGATCACAAAAGCGATTTTGGGGAATAACAAGCAGGATAGTTGCGGGTTGCGGATCCACCATTTTATTTCAAACTCCACCCCTATATAATAAATATTTAATATTTAAGGAGCTTTTTATGCCTATCCTAATGACAGCCCGCTATCAGGTCCGGCCTCATGCTATAGACCGTTGCAAAAAAGCAATTCAACTCCTGGTAGACCATGTTAAAGAGAATGAAAAGGAAACACTTTTTTACATGGCACAACAGGAAATACTAAATCCCTATGCGTTTTTACATACAATGATATTCAAGGATGAAGTGGCGCTGACCTTACATCGTTCTTCTAAAGCAGCAGCACATTTTGTTAGCGTCTTATACCCCGAAACCATCGACCCTCTTGAATTTAAAGAATATGATTTGACAGCGACAAACTTTCAAATGTAAAAAGGGCCAAAATCCGTCACCCATTGATATCCTTCAAAAGATCGGCCACTTCCTCAAGATTACCTTTAAGACCAGGGTTTAATTCACCCACCTCGGCTTGTGTCGCCGGCCCCTCGCCATCAATCGGAAAATATTTTTGCAACTGATAATGTCGGTCAACTCGAATCCAGTTTTTACCATCGCCGGAAAGTTCATCCGTTCCAAGCAAGGCCCTTTTTCTGATGAAGGTGATCAGGTTCTCTGAGGGTACGTTGGAGACTTTGCTTTCGCCCCTGCGAATCATCACTAGTTTTAATGGTTTTCTAGGCATGGGAAAAGTTAAAAGGAATCAAACAACTGAGGAGTCAGGGGCCGATTCTCCACGAAACAGGTCTACCACCATTAATGCTACGCCAACGGTTATACAGGAATCTGCAATATTAAAAGCCGGAAAATGATGTCCTCTGACGACAAAGTCAAAGAAGTCGATCACCTCCCCATGAAGGGCTCTGTCAATAAGGTTACCAATCGCTCCACTAAATATCAAAATCAACCCGACTTGCACCAGTTTCTTTTCTTTAGGGTTTTGATGAAAAATCACCAGGATCGCCAGAATAGCAATGCTGGAAATAATTATAAACATCAGGGCTTTATATTCGGATTGCTGGCTTGCAAACAGCCCAAATGCTACCCCGGAATTTCGAATATGGGTTAAATTGAAAATGCCTTCAATCACCTCCACTGAATAATTGAGAGGAATATGAAGCGCAACCATGAACTTGGTATATTGATCCATCACGACCAATACTCCGGAAACAACAAATAGAAGAAAATATTTATTTCTCAAGCCACTCAAGCTCCTGCCGCCTGAAGGTTGTCCTCGCAACGCGAGCAAATTTCATCATTTGCCTTGCCCTCCTTAACTCCTGGCTCAAAATAATTCCAACAACGTTCACATTTTTTCCCAGGATGCATTTCTGAAAAAACCTTTACTCCCTGTAGCGAATCACTCTCAAATATTTTCCCTTCAGAGCCCAGACTGTCGACCAACACTACTTCGGAAACAATAAAGATATATTTCAGCTCATCATTCTTAACAATGTCCTTGAAATTATCAGGCAATTCCAGTTTAACAGTGGAATCTAAAGAGTGACCAATAACTTTATCTCTCCTGCTTATTTCCAGAGCCTTGCTCACCTCACCTTTTAATTCGACGAGAAATTCCCATTTCTTGACAAGCTCTTCATCAAATTTCACGTTCTCTACATCCGGGAACTGAGACATGTGAACACTTTCCTCATCCGTACTAGCCTTAGGCAGATGATTCCAGACTTCCTCAGCGGTAAAGCTAAGTATGGGAGCTATCAACCGCACCATTCCCATTAAAAGAATATGCAAGGCAGTTTGGCCTGAACGTCGTTCGCGGGAGTTAGCCGGAGTGGTGTATAACCTATCCTTAATAATATCCAGATAAAACGCACTCAATTCGATAATGCAAAAGTTTGAAAACGAATGATAAAACACATGGAATTCATAGTTCTCATAAGCGGTTAATATTTTTTCCCGTAAAATATTAAAGCGATGGAGAATATATCGGTCCAACTCAAGCATCTCATCTACAGGCACCTGATCTTCCTTGTAATCAAAATCATGAAGATTTCCCAACAGGTAACGCAGGGTATTACGGATTTTCCTATACGACTCCGTAAGGCGTTTTAAAATCTCATTGGACACACGAATGTCTTCGCGATAGTTTTCTGATGCAACCCAAAGGCGGAGTATTTCCGCACCATGCTGATCAATAATTTTTTGTGGCGCAATCACATTGCCTGCGGATTTGGACATTTTTTTACCTTTTCCGTCCACCACATAACCATGTGTCAACACCGATTTATAAGGCTCTTTGCCTCTTGTCCCGATTGATTCCAGCAGTGAGCTGTGAAACCATCCTCGATGCTGATCACTACCTTCAAGGTAAAGATCGGCTGGCCAGTTAAGTTCGGGATTTTTTTCAACAACCGCAACATGGCTGACCCCGGAATCAAACCAGACATCCAGAATATCGTTCTCCTTGGAAAACTCTTTTCCCCCACATTGGCAAACCGTCCCTTCCGGCAATAGTTCTTCAGGCGAACTATCAAACCAGAAATCTGCCCCGTGCTTTTCCACCCCCTCAGCAATCCGTTCGAACAAATCGCTGGAACTTATAAAATCTCCACAAGCATTGCAGGTGAATAAAGTAATCGGAACTCCCCAGGACCTTTGCCGGGAAACACACCAGTCGGGCCGGTTTTCAATCATGCTGTAAATCCGGTCCCGGCCCCATTGCGGAATCCACTTGGTGCGGTCAATTCCATCCAAGGCATTTTTACGCAGATCCGTTTTATCCATTGAGATAAACCACTGGTTCGTTGCCCTGAAAATAACGGGCTGGTGGCAACGCCAACAGTGTGGATAGGAATGCTTGATCTTATCGTCGCGAATTAAAAAACCATCCTGTCTGAGTTTTTCGATGATCTCCGGGTTGGCTTTCCTGACAAACATTCCGCCGAAGTGTTCTACATCAGGTCGAAAGACACCCCCATCATCAACGGGATTATAAGGTTCCAAGCCGTATTTCAAGCCAACGATATAGTCGTCCTGCCCGTGCCCCGGCGCGGTATGAACACAGCCGGTTCCCTGCTCCAAGGTAACATGCTCACCTAGAATAACTTTCGACTCCCGGTCTATGAAAGGATGACGACAAACCGCGTTCTCCCAGTCTGCGCCTTTGCACGACCCCACTATTTTATAATCCGTCATTTCCCATTCGGATACCAATGCCGACAATCGTTCTTCAGCCACAATATAGGTATCATCCCCATGGGTGACCGCAACATAAGTAAACTCGGGATGCAGGCAGATGGCAAGGTTGGCCGGGAGAGTCCAGGGGGTTGTAGTCCAGATAACCATATGCGGTGAATTCAACGCTCCCATACTTTTGGGAATTCCCGACTGCACCGGAAATTTAACATAGACTGTTGGCGAGGTGTGTTCGTCATGCTCCACCTCGGCTTCAGCCAAAGCGGTTTTGCAGGAAGTACACCAGTGGACCGGCTTGAGACCTTTATACACGAGTTCTTTTTCAACAAACTTGCCAAACTCCCGCACAATGGTTGCTTCATAGGAAAAGTCCATCGTCAGGTAAGGGTTCTCCCAATCGGCAAACACTCCCAATCGTTTAAACTCCTCCTTTTGAATATCAACAAACTCCTGAGCGTAAACCCTGCATCGTTTACGGATTTCTGATTTTTCCAGACTCAGTTTTTTTTCTTTCAGCTTTTTGCCTACCTGATGCTCAATAGGAAGGCCATGGCAGTCCCACCCAGGTATAAACCCTGCATCGAACCCTTTCATATTCATGATTTTGACAATAAAATCTTTCAGGAGCTTGTTTAATGCATGACCAATATGAATATGGCCGTTGGCATAGGGCGGCCCATCATGAAAAACAAATTGGGGCTTACCCTTGGCGGATTGGCGAATTTTTTCATAAAGCTTTTCCTTTTCCCAACGGGCCAACAGTTCCGGCTCCCGCTGGGTCAGGTTGGCCTTCATGGGAAAGTCTGTACTGGGTAAATTAAGTGTGTCTTTCATTTCCATAAGATAATACGATAGCTCCTACTTCAGTTTCATCGCTTGTTTTGCCTGCTCCAGAGTGGACTTG
The DNA here is from genome assembly GCA_018653085.1 of Nitrospina sp. Taxonomy (GTDB): domain Bacteria; phylum Nitrospinota; class Nitrospinia; order Nitrospinales; family VA-1; genus LS-NOB. The sequence continues at coordinate 54,739 of JABIAY010000035.1, read as the reverse complement.
GCCACAGCCTGGGCTTTTAGTGTGCCTGCACGCAGAATCTCTTTGACCACATCGGGGCAGGCCAGGAACTCCTGCCTTTTATGCATAATCGGTTTCATGCCTTCAATCATTGTCTGTGAAAGCATTTTTTTGCAGTCTCCGCAGCCTATTTTTGCTGTCTTGCAGTCGGCGGCTATTTCATCCTGCATCGCTTTTGGCGAATAGATTTTATGAAACGGATACAGATTGCACACCTCTGGATCACCCGGATCATCGCGTCGGGCACGGGCGGGGTCGGTGAGCATGGACTGAACTTTTTTAGTGATTTCCTTTTCACCGTCAGAAAGGAAAATGGCGTTATTATAGGTCTTGCTCATTTTTCTGCCATCCAACCCGTTCAACTTGGGAATATCCGAAATCTTCGCTCCCGGTTCGATGAACACCTTCTTTTTATAAAGCTTGTTAAACCGCCTGACGATTTCCCGCGATAATTCAAGATGCGGAGCTTGATCTATGCCAACGGGAACATAGTCCGCTTTATATAAAACAATATCTGCAGTTTGAAGAACAGGATAGCCCAAAAACCCATATGAACTCATATCTACATTTTTAATTTCGTCCTGCTTTTCCTTATAAGTCGGATTTCGCTCCAACCAGGGTACCGGTACGATCATGGATAAAATCAGGTGGAGTTCGGCGTGTTCGGGAATGTCAGACTGGAGAAACATCGTACATTTTTCAGGATCGAGTCCAGCGCTCAACCAATCTACCGCCACCTCAAAAGAAAAATCCTTGATACGCCCCGGGCCTTCATAAAGAGAACTGAGTGCATGCCAGTCCGCGATAAAAAAATAGCATTCGAACTCATCCTGCAGACTCACCCAGTTTTTCAGAGCCCCAAAATAGTTTCCGAGATGCAGTTTTCCTGAAGGCTGCATTCCGCTCAATATTCTTTTTGCTTTCATTGACCTCGTCCGAATCAGGCAAAACTCGCCTTTAAAACTTCAATAATCATGGGAAACGTTTCCTGGCTCAGGAAAAGTACCGAGTAATTGATGGGTAACATTAAAATAGTTGAGAGAATCCCCGTGTCGGCAAAATGATCCAGCAGAAAAACTCCTAAAATCAGAAAAGCCCCGAACCGGTCCAGATGGGTCATTCTTTCAGCGATTTTCTGAGAAACCATTCCCTTCAGCACGCTGGACCCATCCAAGGGATACATGGGTAGCATATTGAAGATCGCCAAAGCAACATTGATCCATATACCATAAGCTAAAATAACAAACAAATAAGAAAACTCTGGGGAAATCAAACGAATAAAAAAACTGCAACCTACAGCAAGAGCAATGTTGGCAAGCGGCCCGGCAATAGCCACATACATCATGTCTCGACGTGGACTTTCGAAGTTTCTCGGATCTACAGGGACGGGTTTGGCCCAGCCGAAGCCTACAAAATAGAAAAAGAGCACCCCAACAATATCCAGGTGCCGCATAGGGTTGAACGAAAGCCTGCCAAGACGCCGCGCCGTGTCATCACCGAGCAGTAAGGCCATCTTACCGTGGGAGTATTCGTGCACCGTAAGGGAAAATAAAATGACCGGTGTCATTAATATCATTAACTGTGTTTTATTCAAGAAAAAAGCCTCTGGAATTCCTGGATGGGTCTGATGGATGCATCAAGGACGAAACGGTGAACGCAAGAGGGGTCAAATTCGCGGACGTAACCCGACAAAACCTGAATACAGTCTCATTTTAGCTCAAATCCCTCAACCCTGTCATAATTTAATACGCTGAAAGAAGTGCTGAAACCAGAATCGAAAACATCAAATGCTTTTGGTTTTGGCATATTTCAAGAAGGTATAAAAAGCAAAAGCCATAGCTAGAAATAACCCTAGGAAACCATCCCTAAACCCTTGACGAATAAAGTAATTTTTAACAAATGCTATAGGGGGCCGAAGAACCAAATGCGACCAGTTCGCCCGAAACCCATTAGCGATTTTCTCACGGGCATAAAGTGTGGAATACCGATTTTGCCGCTCAACATAGTCTTCCATTCCAGCAAAGGAATAATGAAGAATGGGGTTGCGGAGGGAACCCACATTCTCATCGGGAACCAGCTTTTCATGCACCTGGGATTCGGTAAAGCTCACCTGTGTCTTGTCATAAAGTCGGGATATTCGATCCGGGTACCACCCTCCATAGCGGACCCAGCGCTGGGCAAAGAAGTTTTTCCGTGGAAAATGGTACACAGAATGTTTGGCCCCGCTTTGTCGCAGAACCTCCTTTATTTCCTCAGCCCCTTCCGGACTGATCTCTTCATCTGAATCAATATTCAGGACCCAGTTATTGCTGGCCCGGTCTGCACATAAATTTTTCTGTTTACCGTAGCCATGCCAGTCCACACAAAAAACCTGATCGGTGAATTGTCGGCAAATTTCCGCGGTACGGTCCGTACTGTGACTATCCAGCACAACAATTTCATCGGCCCATTTCACACTCATGAGGCATCTCTCAATATTTTTCTCCTCATTTTTGGTAATGATCGTGACCGACAACTTTTCCATAAGCATATTTTCCGAAAATGAAATATCCCTGAAACGCGACCCGATTATAACACCTAACAGTCCTTATAAAAACCTTCCAAGTGATTAATTTTACTGCATTTCTGGATTATTGTGCTATTATTAGGCCGGAATAAAACTATGGTGAGACTTTGGAATTTTCTTGTATTTCATTGAGGCGAGAATGCCAAAACAGGATATTTTTGACTTAGGTCAGACAAAAAAGCCAACTCCAAACCCAGAAGAAGGACATCCTTTTTTGCATGGGAGAAACTTCTTGCATCACAACCCTTCTCTTAGACTCCAACCCACCCCATGAATATGATCGAACAATATTTACAAGTTGCTATTGAGTTTTTTAAAGAAATCTGGTTCCAACTGAATTCCCGATTTGACTTGGAAAATACAGAAGCTTTTAAATTCCTCAAACCTTATCTTATCCAACTTCAGGACAATCCTCTCTATATTGGTATTTCTCTTACCGCACTCTTTCTTGTGCCATATGCCCTGATAAAAATCAGAAGCGTCTCCAGAGAACGCGAACAGAAACTCGATGAGCTGATGGAGGAAATGGAGGAGGAATACGATGAAGATGATCCGAGAAGGCTTCGTCAGCCTGAATCCGAACCGGACGATGAAGATGAAGATGCGGCAAAGCCTCTATTTGGAGACGATGAAGATACTTCACCGGGCTATACGAAGGTTCTTGATGACATAGAGGGAAAAGATATAGAGGACGAAGATTTTGAGGCCGAATTAGAAGAGTTTGAACTTGAGTCTTCTGAACCTTCCTCTGACAAGGAAGAGATCGGTGACCCCCAAGAAAGTATGGAGCCTGTCAGCTCACTTTTAACGGAGGACGAGTTTGACAAAGATCTGAATGAGTTCATGACGGAGGAACCTGACTGGGAGGAAGAGGAAAAGGACGTTGCCTCAGAGCTCAGTCTTGATGATTCCTCCCACGATGAAGCCATCAAAGAGCTCCAAGAGGAAGGAGAATTGACAAAGTTGGATGAAGGAATGTCCGATGATGACCCTTTCTCGAACTATTCCGAACTTGACGAGGATGAACAAGACAAAGCCATCAAGGACCTTCAGGAAGAAATGGAGCGGACTATCAATCAACTGACCCAGCAAATTGATGAGCCCGATGAGATTCCGAACTCCATCAAGGATTTGAGTGAAATCCATATTGGCGGGGATGCCACCATTGACGAGGGATTTTCCTCTGAGGAGGAGGAAGAGGAGGAGTATTTTCTGGAAACTCCCCTGGAAAAAATGCCTGATGTTGGTTCTCCAGATCGCCAAATTGAAGAAGCCCCTCCCCTTTCGGAAGAACCTTCTGACACCTCGATCTCAGACCTCTCAGACTCGGAAATTTTGGCATCGTTAGAGCCTGAACTGGAAGAAGATGGCCCGGAATCCGTGACAGCGCCTGAAGGAATGCCCGAGGGCATTTATTATGAAACAGAACCAAATATTTCTTCCGAAGCTTTTACATTTGAACCGGAATCTGATATTTCAACACACGAACTTGATGATGAACCAGAAGTCATTTCCGAAAACTTCACTTTTGAAACAGAAAGCGATGAGCCGGAAGTTCTTTCCGAGGGTTTTACTTTTGAAACAGAATCCGTCGAATTGGAGGACATACCGGAACCCGAATTGGGTACGGAGCGGCCCCCAGTACCCATGGAGCCAGAGACAAAATACTCCTCTCCAGAAAAAACTGACAGCCTGATAGATCGGCTTAAGTTTTTGCAGACCCGTTTTGAAAACCGTTATCAACCTACGGAGCCTATGGGTGCACCTCTTGAAAAGAAAATTTCGGACTATGTCCCAGAGAGTCTGGCAGAACCCAGGCGGTACACAAGCACACCCGCTGGTGTATCCCCGGACAGCAAAAAGTATATGGATTTGCTAGAATCATTTATTTTCATGAAAGACCAGAGAAAACATAAATAACCTGTTACGAAGCCAGGAACATTCAAAGCATAAAAACAATGACAAACCCAATTAACATTATCGCGGTAGGAGGCGGAAAAGGCGGCATAGGGAAAAGTGTTGTCTGCACCAATCTTGCGGCAGGTATGGCCTTGAGTGGGCAAAAAGTTATTCTCATGGACACCGATTTCGGCGCGTCCAACCTTCACGCTCTATTGGGTATCAGCAACCCTGAACACGGTTTTCAGGATTTCTTTAATACCGACATTATCGACCCCAGAGCACTTCTTCTTGATACCGGCATCAGCAACCTTAAATTTGTCAGCGGTGCGGGAGACAATCCCGGAAGCGCAAATATTGATTCCGATAAAATCGGCACCATAATATCTTTCATCAGAAAGCTGGAAGCCGATACCATCCTCCTTGATTTGGGGCCGGGAACCAACTACAACGTCATTGATTTTTTCAACATGAGTACGCAAGGCGTGGTACTGACGACACCGGAAATGACTTCTGTCATGAAGACTTTCAGCTTCATCCGGTCTGCCCTGTTTCGCAGGATATCGCTTGCTTTCCAGGCTTATCCGGAAATCCAGAAAATGGTGGATCACTCCGATCCAACTAGTGCCGATATAGAATCCTACACCACTGGATTATTGCGCTCAAAATTCAAAGAACAGTTTCCCAACCACACCGAGAGCCTCGAAGCGCTAATCAGTAATTTTAATCCCGGTCTCGTGGTGAACCGGGTAAGAAACCGCAAAGACCTGATGGCTGGAGATAATCTTCTTAAACTGGTCAAAAGATTCCTCGAAGTCGATGTCACCTATCTGGGATACATTATTGAAAGCGACCGGGTTCGGGATTCTATTGACGAAATGATCCCGTTTTTAATCAAAGACCCACAAAGCAAACCTTCTGAAAACCTCCAGCAGATTATCGGAGCATTGACCAACACCGATCTGCAGTTTGTGAAAAGGGACGGTAGAATCTTTGTTTCAAAGCAGGTCCGTCTCTCATCCGGTTGGGAAGCCTGATCCGTTCTTGTAGGCCCACTTAATATTCCCATCACGTCCAAGATAAAAAAACGTCCCCCCCTATTTCCTGTACAATAAAATCACTATTAATCAATAACACTTCTTTCGATACATGGATTTATCTACCCCATCCATTTTGGCGGAACTTTTGAATTTTTCCACCAGCCGGAACCAAAAGCTCTATGTGGTTGGAGGTGCATTGAGGGACCGTCTATCCCCAAAGCCAGACTTCGATCTAACTGGGGAAAATGCCGCAGAAACAGGAAAGTGCTTTTCCCGCTCCTTCAACCTCACATGCATCCCTCTGGACAAAACCCCTGGCCGACAAACGGTTCGCGTTGTTCTCGATCAAAAACGGCATCTGGATTTCACCGATTTGCAGGGAAAAAATATCGAAGAAGATTTATCGCAACGGGATTTCACCATTAATGCCATGGGTCAACTCTTACCGGACTTCCTATCCGGAAGGGAAAATATCGTCGACCCCCATAACGGGCAGGAAGATTTTAAAAATAAAAAAATCCGCGTACTACAAGGCCCCATTTTCCAGTCCGACCCCCTGCGCATGCTTCGAGCCTTCCGTTTTGCGGCGGTGCTGAATTTTGAGATTGCTGAGGAAACATTAAGCCAGATTTCCCTTCACAAAACTGCGTTAATGGAATCTGCCCAGGAAAGAATCTGGCACGAGCTGACTTTATTTTTTAAAAGCCCTGACACACTATCGCTGTTGCAGGTCATGCATGACTGTGGACTTTTGGACTGTCTTTTTCCAATACCCGATGAAACCAGCACCTTTGCCCAGTATCAGAGACTGGAGTCCCTATTAAGAGAACCGAAAAAAACCTTTCCAGAATATGCGGACGAGTTGAGCACAAGCGGCTTTCTTAACCAGCAATACCTTTTAAAGGTTTCCATATTGTTAAAAGGGATAAAAGAAGAAACAGAAACCCGTTCAACAGAGAGTCCGGGTGTTGCTGTTGCCAAAGACTGGAATATCCGAGTCAGCAATGCAGAAACCAAATTTATGGATCAGACTATGAATGGGGCCGGGTATTTGGCGAAAATGCATGCGGAAGGAAACCATGACCAGGCTGAATTGTACGACTTGGTCAAAATGACTGGTGAAGAACTACCGGCTTCTGTAATCCTGTTTATCTGCGGCTCCCATTTGGTAGACGTGACTCCTTTCTGCAACAGCGTGCTTAAATTCTATTATCGTCAATTTCTGCCAGTAATAAGTAAGGAGCCCTTGCTGAATGGAGAAGATATAATTCGTCAGTTTCGGCTTTCTCCTTGCCCACTTTTTGGTAGAATCCTGCACTGCGTCCAAAAAGCACAAGTGCTTGGTAGTATAAGCACCCGGGAAGAAGCAGTGACGCTGGCCAAAGATATTATTCAATCACAATCAGCAGAGTCCGAGTGATGACAACCAAATATTCAACCACTGAATGGAACAATAAAAAGGTCATAATAGGGGAAACAGAAATTGACGAAAAAAAACCCGTCAACCTTTTGATCGGTTTTCATGGTGCAAGTTCCACCCCCGAAAATATACTGGTGCTTGGCAACCGCTTAAAACTCCAGAATGCCTTGATGGTTTTTCCGGAAGGCCCAGTGAAGGCGGGAGATGACATTTGGAGTTGGTGGGAAGATGGCCCGCGGCAAAAGGAGAGTGTGGAAAGTTTTGTCACGTATACTTCAGAAATCATCGATTCCGCACACCAACATTATTTAAATATAAAAGGACCGCTTAGAACCTGCCTCTGGGGCTTTTCCCAGGGAGGAGCCGCCTCCCTGACTTATACCCTTCTGGGCCCGCACTCTTTGTTCAAAGTGGCTTCCATCTGCGGTTTTCTGCCAGAATTTCCAGACCAGATCATTGAGAAAAAAGAGGCTCTCGATATCCTCGGCATTTTTGGTAGTAATGATGAGGTTGTTCCTTCTTTCCTCGCCGATCATGCTCTGGAGGAAATGAAAAATCATGGTCACCAGGTGGAGTCCAAAGAAACCACTCAGCCACATGAAATCAACTTGGAAAACCTGCAGGACTTATGCGACTTTTTTAACATCTGAAAAAACACCGTTGATTTTAAAGAGTAAACTGAGCATAGATTGACATTCAAACGTATTTTGTTATTCTCTATACAATTCATTGGGGTCGGTCGCAGGAAAGACGGTTAAAATCCGTCGCGGACCCGCCGCTGTAACCGAGGACGAATCCCGCAATTTGCCACTGTTTAATTTCAAACGGGAAGGCGCGGAAATTCGGTTGATCCGGAAGCCAGAACATCTGATTCTGACCCCGTTAACTAAACCTTCGCGGCCTGAGGTGAGTTAAGCTAAGGACATTTAATCTTCATGCTTTGCCCTCATTTCGCTGGAACGAGGATATTCCGGTGATTTTTTTTCCATTTAGATTTCTTTTTTCCCCAAGTAATAGTTTTCAAGCCACCAAACAGATAACTCACGCATTATCCAAAGCGGGTACTGCTGTTGTATCAGCGGTGTTGCTTTGCCTTCTCTCATTGTCTCCTCTTTGGGCAAACGATAGCCAGTCTGCAAGGCGTATCATTTCCACCTCCCCTTCTATCACCGAAACCCTATTCGAACTGGGATTAGCAGATCGGGTCATTGCCGTAACCGATTATTGCAAGTACCCCGATACAGCCTGCCAGCTCCCGAGCATTGGCGGCATGATCAATCCCAGCATGGAAACGGTGGTGTCCTTGAACCCTGACTTGATCATCCATCCATCCGGCAACCAGAGAATCGCCAGCAACGCGAAAAGTCTGGGCATCCAGACCCTCACGATGGACATGGGAAATTTGGCAGAAATTTTTGCATCCATCGAAAAACTTGGCACGGCCTTAAATTGTCAGGAATCCGCAGATAAACTACTCGGGAGTTTGAATAAAGGAATCGCCTTTTATAAGGAACGGCATCTACCTAAAAAAGAGGTGTTATTGCTCTTGGGAGATAGCAGTGATCCCTCCCGGGATTTATATGCCGCAGGACCCGGCACATTTTTAAATGAACTGCTCAATATCGCCGGAGGCAACAACATCGTACGGAGCTCTCCCGCCCGGTACCCCAAGTTATCTAAAGAATATATCATTGAAAAATCACCGGAGATCATTATAGAAGCAGGCCCCAGATCAAACCTGTCGCAGGAAGAAATTGACCTCAGAATTCAGGAGTGGAGTCGCTTCCCCACGATAAAAGCTGTTAAGAACAAACAAATTCATTTTATCGGTGCTGATTATATTTTGATACCGGGTCCCAGGCTTTTGAAAATTATTGAGCGCTTTTCCAAAGCCATACACCCGGATTTATTCGCAGACGCAACAAAAAAGACGATCTCAAACCCATGACCCCGGCATTGATGAAGTTGGAAAATATCTCATTCGCCTATGAAACCTTACCGGTCTTGAAGGATATATCCCTATCCACCCGGGAACAGGATTTTATAGGATTGATCGGCCCTAACGGGTCGGGGAAATCCACTCTTCTAAAAATTATGGGAGCGATACTAAAACCGGATTCAGGTTCTATCCAGTTCAAAGAATCCTCTTTACCTAAAATTAATAAAAAACTTTTCGCCCAGTCTGTTTCATGGATTCCCCAGGACCACCCTATGGTTTTTCCTTTCAAGGTTTCTGAGATTGTATTGATGGGACGGCATCCTTATCTTTCTCCCTTATCATTTGAAAGCGAGGAAGATTTTGAAATAAGCCAGCGCGCCATGGAAACCACAATGACCTCCCAGTTTGCCGACAGGTACTTCAATGAAATCAGCGGAGGGGAAAAACAGAGGGTCATGATCGCCAGTGCCCTGGCGCAAGATCCGGAAATGATGCTTCTGGATGAACCCACAGCCGCACTGGATTTAAAATATCAAATCCAAATTCTGAGTATTTTAAAAAACCTCAACGCCAGACATAAAATGACTCTGGTTATGGCCATGCACGACTTGAACCTTGCTTCCAGTTTCTGCAACCGCCTTATACTTTTAGATGAAGGTCAAATTGTGCGTGACGGAACTCCCGAACAGGTACTTAAAAAAGATATTCTTGAGCAGGTATACGGCATAGAAGTCGACCTGGGTTCTCACGATGGAAGCATCCGAGTCCATCCGGTTATCAGCCGTTGATCTCAGGCATCCTGACATGAATTCAAGATCTTATACAATGACCCTTTCACTATTTTTTTTATTATTCATCGTTACCCTTTGCGTTGCACCGCTCATCGGTTCCAGCAAAATCAGTTTGGCTCGGGCATTTTCTGACAGCATAAATATCTCCAGCAATCCGGATGCCATCATCCTCTTTCAAGTTCGGTTTCCAAGAATCCTTCTCGGTGCTTTAGCCGGTGCCGCCTTGTCAGTAGCAGGGGCCATTTTTCAGGCTTTGCTGAGAAACGATTTGGCGGCTCCCTTCACATTGGGTGTCTCCAGCGGCGCGGCGTTGGGAGCGGTGATTGCCATTGCCTTGAATTTGCATATTTACATGTTAGGGATTCCGGTGGTTCCCCTGTTTGCCTTTTTAGGTTCGCTCGGTGCCATTATCCTGGTTTTCAGCCTGGTCCGGACCCGTCACGGGGAATTCCCTACTGGCGTACTTCTTCTGGCCGGGGTGACCGCAAATTTTTTCTTCGCGGCAATGGTGATGTTTATTCATTATCTGGCGGATTTCAGCCAGTCTTTTGTAATCATCCGCTGGCTTATGGGAGGGTTGGACATCACCGATTACAAAACGGTTTTATCCATTGCTCCGGTAGTACTTGTGGGAATATTCAGCTTGCTGTTTATCAGTCGGGATATGAACCTCATCAGCACCGGGGTTCATTCCGCCTCCAGTCGGGGAGTGAATGTTGCCCGGATTCAAAAAATCGGGTTCATCATCGCTTCACTCATCACCGGAACAGTGGTAGCAACCTGCGGTCCCATTGGATTTGTCGGGCTGATCGTTCCGCATACAGTCCGGCTGTTTGTCGGCCCTGACCTTCGCATACTGATTCCCACATGCATGCTTTTCGGTGCTAGTTTTCTGGTCGCCTGCGACACACTGGCACGAACGATTCTCGCGCCGACAGAAATCCCGGTGGGTGTTATTACCGCGATATTGGGAGGGCCCTTTTTCGTTTGGCTCCTAAAAAGAAAAAGGCAGGTTTAAATTTATGACAGCAAAGACCTTAATGATTCAAGGAACCGGATCCGGTGTCGGGAAAAGTCTTTTAACAGCGGCATTCTGCCGATATTTTTATCAGGCTGGATATAAAGTCGCTCCTTTCAAGGCTCAGAACATGGCCTTAAACTCTTTCGTAACGGAACGCGGCGAAGAAATGGGGCGAGCCCAGGCCTATCAGGCAGAGGCTTGCGGATTGAAACCCGAAGTCGCCATGAACCCCATCCTGTTAAAACCTTCTGGAGATAATAATTCCCAGGTCATTTTGATGGGAAAATCAAATGGAACACGAAACGCTAAAAATTATTACGCACAGTATCAAAAACACCAGCAAATCGTGCTCTCTGCCCTGGAGGAAATGAAAAACAAGTTTGACCTGATAATCATCGAGGGTGCGGGAAGCCCGGCGGAAATCAATTTAAAGAAAACGGATCTGGTCAATATGTTCATTGCCGAGAAGGCAGATGCACCGGTCCTTCTTGTCGGCGACATCGACCGGGGAGGAGTGTTTGCGTGGTTGAAGGGAACCTATGACCTGCTCAACAAAAATGAGCAGAACAGAATAATGGGATTCATCATCAATAAATTCCGTGGAGATGTTGAACTTTTGCAACCGGGCATTGAGCAATTCGAAGACATGGTGGGCAAGCCCGTTTTGGGAGTCGTCCCCTATTTTAAAGATATGGTAATTGACGAAGAGGATTCCATCCCACAGAGATTTTATTCGGCGGAGAAAAATGTACAAGGGATTCTGGATATCGCCGTTATCGAACTCCCTCGGATTTCAAACTTCACCGACTTGTCCCCTCTCGCGCACGACCCATCTATCTCCCTTCGATATGTTCGTCACCCTGCGCAAATGGGAAGTCCTGACTTGATTATCATCCCCGGCAGTAAAAATACCGTTGACGATATGGTTTTTTTGAACCAGCAATGCCTGACCCGTGAAATTCTAAAATGCCATCAGACCGGAAGTATGATCCTCGGAATTTGCGGCGGATTCCAAATGCTGGGAAAAAAAATAAACGATCCTAAAAACCTGGAAAGTCTGGAAAATAAAGTGGAAGGTTTAGGATTATTCGATTTTGAAACCACGCTTGGTGCCGAAAAACTGACCCGGCAGATACAACTTGAAACTGTCAAAAGCCGTGTATTTCCCGAGGGAATTCAGTGTGAAGGGTATGAAATCCATATGGGGCAAACCGCGTTTGGGACCCCCTACCCGACTCTCTTCTCGGCCTCCAATGGCGACAACCCCATGAGCTTTGGAATCATCAACGAAACAGGAACTGTTCTCGGCACTTATCTCCACGGTTTTTTTGACAAAGACCTGTTTCGGGAAAACGTTTTACGCTATATAAGAAGCGAGAAAGGATTGCCTGAACCGCAAACCAGTTTCGATTATGAACAGTTCAGAACCCGTGAGCTCGACAGGCTCGCGGATTTAATTAAGACCTCCATTGACATGGAAACAATTGAAAGGAAGCTTTAATAACACGTTAACTATTTTAAATAGTATCTCTGTTTACAGAGATGTCATCAACCCAAATCCGGTCAAGGGAAGCTTGGTGAAATTCCAACACTGCCCCGCAACTGTAAAGGGAACGAAAGCCGCAGTCAGCCACTGTCATTTTTGATGGGAAGGCGCGGTGAGTAGATAGCCCGAAGTCAGGAGACCTGCCGGATTTTTAATCTCGAGGGAGAAGCAATTGAAAAAGATTAACCGTTTTTTATCAGCATTCACCATCCTCTGCATCTCGGTCTCACCCGCATATTCCGAAGAAGCGGCAGAAGAACTCCAGTCCATCGAAATAACTTCCAGCAGGCTGAAAACTACAGCCAAAAAATACGCCGGTTCCATCAGCATCATCACGGAAGAGGAAATCAAGCAGTCCGGCTCTACCATGGTGGAAGATGTTCTGCGAGACCAACTGAGCATCGGCATCTTCAAACAGGGTGGCGTAGGAGGGGAGTCTACCATTCGCATGCGAGGTGCAGACGCAAAAAGTGTATTGGTAATTATAGATGGAGTGAGGGCTAATGGAAACACAACCGGAAGTTTTGATTTTAGAAGCCTGACCACTGACAATATTGAGCGCATTGAAATTCTAAGAGGTTCACAAACTCCTGTCTGGGGCGCGGACGCAGTAGGAGGCGTGATCAACATAGTTACCAAGAAGGGCCGTGGCACTCCCACCCACACGCTGTCTTTTGAAACCGGCAATTTCGGGACATTCAAAGAAACCCTGGCAAGCTCTGGAACTCTTAACGATATCGACTACTCCGTCTCAGCATCTCGAACCGATATTTCCGGTTACTCAGACTTCAATGAAAATAGGACCGCTGAAAGTGGAGGCAGAGCTGAAAAAGACAGCTATGAAAACAATTCTCTCACCAGCCGACTGGGTACGAGCTTTTCAGAAGATGGAAGAATAGATTTTATTGGGCGATACACGCGCTCAAATTCGGATGTGGATAACACAAGCGGGGACCAGAACCGCGACACTGAAATTGAGTCATTTTATCTCGCCTTACCAATTTCAAAATCGATCACCCCTTGGTGGAAAATTAAATTAACCCCCAATATAGCCTACGATGCCAATGAAGTGGATACAGCAAGTCAACAAATTTTCAACAGGACCTATATTACCGATCTGCAAAACAATGTCGATATCAATGAGAATATTTCAGCCGTATTTGGTGTTGAGCTCCGCACACAAAATGCAAGGAATAGCGGGAGAGGATTTACCGAGAACACCTTCAACCAGGGATATTTTTTGCAGAGCCAGTTCGATTGGCAGGATAGAGTTCTTCTTACTGCCGGGTTCAGAAAAGATATAAGTGACACATTTGAGGATTCCCTGACATATAAGTTTGAAGGATCCTATAATTTCAAGCAATGGGATTTCCGACTGCGTGGTGCCTATGCAACAGGGTTTCGGGCACCCACTTTCAATGATCTTACTTTTCCAGGAAGTGGTAACCCTGACTTAAAACCGGAAAAATCGAAATCTTTTGAAATTGGGATGGACAAGGACCTCTTCAACCAGTTAGTGCGGCTGGAACTCGCCTTTTTTAATATCGAGTTTGAAGATCTGATTGCATTTCAAACTTCCTCTACCCCTACCCTCAATATTGGCAAGGCAAAATCCAGAGGTATTGAAGCCCATGTGGGAATTCAACTGCCCCATAATTTGTACCTTTCCAACAACTACACGTGGACCGAAGCGGTGGATGAAATCGATGATATTCCTTTGAGGCGCCGCCCGAAACATCAGTATTCGGCCACATTGTCCCATAGCTGGAGAAACAAATTTTTCACACAATTGGGGGTAAGGGCCAGAAGCGGTGTTTTGGATAACAGTTCCGGTTCCAGAACCGTCCCCGGTTTTGCCACAGTGCGGATTGCCATGAGGTATAAGGTCAATAAAAGTTTGGAGCTGAATGCCCGGGGTGAAAATATTCTTGATAAAGAATACGAAGAAATAGCCAGGCGCGGAACTTCCGATGGCGCCGTTTATGGCGGGTTCACCTATACCTTTAACTAATATGGATATACGGCACCACATAAAGACTAGCATTGTCAGGAGGATGCGGTTTTTCTGCATGAGTCTCATCCTCCTGACTTGCACCGCCGAGCAAGTGTCGGCGAAGGTTCTTTTTGCCGTTGTCTCGGACCGGTCCTCCACCGCACTCGCGGCTGGGGCCGACTATTTCCTTGAGCGTCATGCGGATCATAAACTGGAGTTTCGCTCGACCTCTCAGTTAGCACTCATGACCGATGCTCAAATCCTTGCTCTATGGAGTACCGCCGATGCGGTTCTGGCGGTTGGTGTATTCGGCGACACAGCCGTTCGCCTGCAAATGCTCATGGACAAGGTAAAAGATTCACGCACTTTTCTGGCCCTCAGTTCAACACTCGCGCTCATTAAACGCTCGCAGGATCACCAGCATCTGCTTTTCCAGGATTTTGACAGAAAAAAAATGAAGCGCATTGGCAGGTCTGCCCGTGAGAATGAAAATCCACACGAATGGATTGGAAAACTAATTGATGAATTCCCAAAACAAAAACTCTGGCTTGAGCTCAAAGGCTACTGGCATGCCCGCGGACCGGAAAACCTGGCAAACCTGATCGCCCTGCTCCTTCAAACCACAGGCGCGGACATTCAACCGGGTGCCATGAAACCGCAGGACAAGATCCGGTTCTACCAGAACCGTACTTTTGTCAGCAAAAACAAAATCGCCTTAAAATCCGGGCGACCCTGGGTTGCACTTGTCGATCATGACACAGGTGACAGGAAAGGGAATATCGACCTGCTAAATCTTTTATGTTCCTCAGCAAAAAGTGAGGGAATGGATTGCGTTGCCATTCTTTCCGCGTGGGGGAAAAGTAGTACTCAGGGCCTGAAGTCTTTACTGGGTTTTGCGAAACAGGCTCCCCTGGCGGGAATTATTTCGCTACAGGATTTTGTCATCGGTGGTGGAGGGGGGCGCGAGGAAACAACAGAGGTTTTAAAGCAGTTAAATGTTCCCGTATTGAAAGGCATCCGACTAACAGATCGGTCACGAGAGCAATGGCGTCTATCGGAAGATGGGCTTCCGTGGAATTCGGTGCATTACCGTGTTGCCATGCCGGAAATTCAGGGCGTTTCCCAATCATTGGTTTTAGCCACAGCCGCAAAAGCCTGGATGCACGAAAAAACAGGCTTGCGTCTCAGCATCACCGAGCCCCATCCCGAACAGGTAGAGCGCATGATCCGGCGGGTAACGGGATGGCACAATCTGCGATCAAAAAATAATTCCGACAAAAAGGTTGCCGTCATTTACTACAACCATCCTCCGGGAAGGCATAATATCGGTGCCGACAACCTTGATGTTCCCGCAAGCCTTTGGAACATTCTTAACCTGATGAATGCCGAAGGTTATTCAACCGGCTCCCTGCCGAAAGACCCGACAGCCCTTTTGGACCTCATTCAGGAAAGAGGTATCAATCTTCCTGAGCAGGCAGACGCGTTAAAAGAAATGGCCGAATCGGGAATCACCGTCACCCCGGATAAATACCGGCAATGGTTGGGTCAACTTCCCACCACGTTACGTGCAGAACTGGAACAAGGTCCACTGGGTTTCCTGCATGAAAATCTGCGAACCGCATTGCAAACCGGCGAAAAATTCCTTACCGAGCGACTCATACAAAAAATCATGGGAGATGTGAGGTTTGTTCTGGAGGGGACCAGTCATCCAGCCCGGGACAGGGCACGTTCATTACTGGACCAACTGGAAGAGGAGTATCACAAGCTTTTAAAAGGTGACGGGGACTGGGGAAAAGCCGAAGCGTTGAGCCAGGCCATTCGCGCAACAAATATCGAGGCAATCCGCGGCTGGGGCGACGCACCGGGAAAAGTCATGGTTCATGACGAACAAATTCTCATCCCGGGCATTCGTTTTGAAAATATTTTCATGGGCCCCCAACCGCCAAGAGGCTGGGAACTCAATGAAGAACTTTTGCATGCCAACACAACCTTTCCACCCACTCACCAGTATCTGGCATTTTATTTCTGGTTACGCCACGTTTTTAAGGCAGACGCAATCATTCATGTTGGCAGGCATTCCACCTACGAATTTTTACCTCGCCATAGTACAGGCGTCGGTTCTTTGGACTACTCCTGGCATATCGCCGGGGAGACCCCAGGAATCTATCCGTATATTGTCGATGGTGTGGGTGAAGGCATTCAGGCAAAACGACGCGGATTGGCGGTCATGATCGATCACCTGACACCTCCCTTGAGCACCACCGAACTCTATGATGATCTTTTGGGGTTGAGACAATTGGTAGAAAGTTTTGAAGCCGCAGACCCTGATCCCGGTTCCCCGGCACGTGTGCGCGCCATTTCAGCAATTCGGGAACGAATCGACACTCTTAATATGAAGGATGAATTGACTGCAAGCATGGCCGCCGAATTGAAAGTCCGAGGCATTCGTTTTGAGGAAGTGGACGATGAGCTGTTGGTTCACGAGACAGGACATTATCTCACTCAATTGCAGGAAAACTATATGCCCCTTGGCCTGCATATATTTGGTCTCGACTGGAAACAAAAAGCCATCGACACGATGCTCAAATCCATGCTCGGCGATGAGAAGGACACCCAGAAACGAAAAAAGGCATTGGCAGACCTGTCGTCTTCACCTGCCGAGGAACGCCGAAGTTTTTTCAACGCACTGGCTGGCGGATATGTTGAACCCGGCAAAGGCAATGACCCTATCCGCACTCCTGAGGCTCTGCCCACTGGGAGAAACTTTCATGCTCTCGATGGAAGCCTTCTCCCGACCCGGCTTGGGTACAACCTTGGCAAGGAACTTGCCGCCAAAGCACGCAAAGAGACTCCAGCAGAAAAAGATGAAAAGGAAGCGGTCATACTCTGGGCCTCGGACGCTGTGCGTGATGAAGGTGCCATGATCGCTTTCGGATTCGATATGCTCGGCCTGGAGCCTGTATGGAACGGGCGAGGTATAATAACTGGCGTACGCCGGGTTCCTTTGGAAAATGCCCGCAAGCGACGTGATGTGGTCTTCGTAACATCAGGATTATTTCGCGATCTTTATGGAGCCCAGTTGGAATGGCTGGATAAATCCGTTCTTCTGGCATTGGATGGAGCGAGCACAACGATCCGGGAAAAATTCCCTGAGCTGGTTATGCCACTTGCTTCGGCGCTCGCACCTTTGGAAAACCTTGCCACAGGGGGCACAGAGAATCTGGTAGAAAACCGGGTGGCCCAGCAATGGGTTCAGGAAACTCGGGAGTTGCTCTCTCAGGGCGTAGCTGGCAGTCAGGCGGGGCGCGAGGCAAGCCTGCGTATTTTTGGCGCGGCTCCAGGTTCCTATGGTGCAGGAGTCAACAAACTTGCCGAAAGGTCCGGAGCCTGGCAGGACAGAATGGAAGTTGCCAAGACTTATCTCAATCGCATGGGACATGCTTATGGAATGGGTTATCGCGGCCAACGGATGAATAAACGCTTCACCGCCAATCTGGCAAAAGTTAAAAACACCTATCTGGGACGAGCCAGCAACCTTTACGGACTGATGGATAACAATGATGCCTTCGATTACCTTGGCGGCTTGAGCCTTGCTGTAGAAAGCCTGACGGGAAAAGCCCCCTCCGCCAAAGTGATACACCATGCCGACCCGAAAAACGCCACCCTCACCTCTTTGGATAAAGCCCTTATGGCAGAACTCAGGGGACAGTTTCTCAATCCCGCCTGGCTGAAACCTCTGATGGAGCACGATTATGCCGGAGCACGAACCATAGGTAGCGAATTTCTCGAGTATCTCTGGGGCTGGCAAATCACCAACCCGGATATTATAAAGAGCTGGATGTGGGATGAGGTAAAATCGGTCTATATGGATGACCGGTATGAACTTGGGCTCGATGAGTTCCTGGAAAAAGGGCATAACGCACACGTGAAAACCAATATGCTGGCGATCATGCTGGTTGCCGCGCAAAAAGGATTTTGGCAAGCAGATGAAGAAACGTTGAAAAATTTAAGCCGGAACTTTGCCGACCTGATCATCAAAAATGGTTTACCAGGGAGTGGGCATACCCACCCCGGCCACCCTATTTATGATTGGATCGCATCACATCTTACCGCCGAGCAATTGAAAAATCTCGAAACAATTCTGGACAATGCACGCATTGTGGAAGAAGCCCCAGATTCCATGGTGACCGCAATAGCAGAAGTTGAATATGATGAAACCGATGAAAATGATCCACAGGAAAACCTGTCGGAACTGGCAGGAATTCAAAATGGTTTGATGAAACATCAATGGCTGGCATGGAGCGCCATTGCGGGATTCATCCTGGCAGGAGTCCGGCGTGGAAGCCAAAAACCCTGGGAGAAGAATTAATGACTACTAACTGGGCAGTGCCCGTGATGCACAACTTCGTCTCTTCACTCCTTTACCCTATTATTATCGGACTCGGGGTAATGCTTTTGCTGGCCTTATGGGAAATGGGAATCGCCATCGGCGAACGGTTTTGGGTGCTTAAAAATATTTCTCTGAACGAGAACAACCGGGAAATTTTTGAAAACACTGCCAGGACAAGGATTGAACGAACAGACATCCTCACCCGGGTGTCTCCTATGCTCGGTTTAATGGGGACATTAATACCCCTCGGCCCGGGATTGGCTGGATTGGGTCAAGGCGATCTTTCAATATTAACAGATTCGGTAACCATAGCTTTCGACACGACAGTTCTGGGGCTGCTGGCTGGAATTATCGGTTTCATTCTCGGCCGCCTGCGCCGCCGCTGGTATGATGAAGCTCTACGTTCCGCAAATTAGAATATATGAAAACACCGACCTGGAGAAGCAGTCGATTCGATCAACAAGAGGAAGACCCTCTGGGCCCTCTTGCCAATTTTGTAGATATCATGCTTGTTTTTGCCTGCGGCCTGATCGCGGCACTGGCGGCCTTGAGTCCGGACTTGATAGACCACCTGACAACGGCTAAAAAAATAGAACGGGGGAAAGAACTCGCCGACATGCCACCTGGCCTGAAGAACATCGAAGGTATGGGAGAGGGTTATGAATCTCTTGGCAATGTTTTTAGAGACCCCAAAACAGGAAAACTTTATTTGATTGAAAAAAGTAAACCCTAATGACGAACTCTTTAAAAAAACACCAGGGATTGGTCGTAGCGGGAACTCATAGTTCTGCCGGGAAATCTTCGGTTTCTATGGGGCTCATGCGTCTGCTGAAAAATAAGGGATGGTCCGTCAAACCCTTCAAGGTGGGGCCAGATTATATCGACCCCAGTCATCACAAAAGGGCGTGCAGCCAGCCAAGTTACAACCTGGATACTGTCATGTGCAGTAAAAAATACGTCAAGGATTTATTCAACGATATTATGTGTAAGAATGACCTCGCAATCGTTGAGGGGGTTATGGGCCTGCATGACGGCGCGTCTCCAAAATCTGAAAAGGGATCTACAGCCCAGATCGCCAAACTGCTCAACCTCCCTGTTATACTGGTCATCGATGGCAAAGCCATGGCTCGGTCCGCAGCGGCTCTGGTCCTGGGATATATGAAGCTCGACCCAAAACTGAACCTGATCGGCGTCATTGCTAACAACGTCAACAGTGCCCGTCATGCGGACATCATAAAAACTGCGATTGAACACCACACTCCGGCAAAACTTCTCGCCTGCCTGCCGACATCACCGGAATTAAGCATACCCAGCCGTCATCTTGGACTGCATCAGGGATTTGAACAAAAAAATGACATCTATCAAAAATGGGCCAAGCATATCGAGTCCCATATGGACCTGAGCCCCTTTTTGAAACTCTTTAAATTAAAAAAACCTTCACGGGCTATTTCTCCTGCGAAACAGGAACCAAAACGCTGGAGGACAAAACAAAAATCGGGTTCATACAATATCGCTGTGGCAAAAGACGAAGCGTTTCAGTTCATCTATCAGGACACTCTGGATTTTCTGTCCCACCAGGGTTTCAATATTTCCTTTTTTTCACCACTTCATGATGCCCATTTGCCAGCCAATATGGATGGGTATTATTTCCCTGGCGGTTATCCGGAATTACACGCTGAAGCCCTGAGCAAAAATCGGTCGCTTTTAAAGGAGGTCAAAAAGGCAGGAACCTCCGGGAAAATGATACTAGGCGAATGCGGTGGGCTCATGTACCTCGGAAAACATATCACCAGCGAGACAGGAAAAAAATTCTCCATGGCTGGACTGTTCAACTTCGCTACATCCATCAAAGCCAGAAAATTGACTCTGGGTTACCGAAAACTGACCAATACCTCAAGCAAGAATAAAAACCCGGTACTCTTTGGCCATGAATTCCACTATTCCACTTTCACAGTTAATAAGGAACGAACGCAGTGGACGGATTGTCATAGCAAGAAACCCGTGGTTCTAAAGGACGGGTATCGCATAAAAAACTGCCACTCCTTTTACACACATATCTACTGGGCATCTAATAAGGATTGGCTGAATTATCTAACGAGACCAACATCATGAGAAAACCTTCAGGGGCAGACCCAAAAAAACGTAAAGGATTGATCATCGTCAATACAGGCGATGGCAAAGGAAAATCGACCGCCGCTTTTGGCCTGGCCATGCGTGCCGCAGGAAACAAAATGAATGTGTTCATCATGCAGTTCATGAAGGGCCAATGGAAGGCAGGGGAACGTAAGGCTTTTGAAAAACTGGCTCCTTATGTAGAGGTGATCCCTATGGGAGATGGCTTTACCTGGGACACTGAAAATATTGAGCAGGACAAAGCCACCGCTCGAAAAGCTTTTGAAATCGTCAAAGAGAAATTATTGAGTGAAAAATATCAAATGGTCATATTTGAAGAGATCAACTACGTTTTGCATTACCAGTTCTTTCCTGAGGACGAGTTTCTGGAATTACTCAAAAACAAACCTGAAAAGGTTCATGTTGTCTGCACAGGAAGAAATGCGTCTGACCGATTGATAGAAATAGCCGATCTGGTTACGGAGATGAAGATGATCAAACACCCTTTCAAGGAACAGGGAATTCCCGCACAAAAGGGTATTGAATTTTAATCTATTGAAGAGCTTTAAACTTGAAATTTTTATCCGCAATAGGTTTTTTAACCATTATCCCGGTACCGTCTCCGGCGATCAGCACCGATGGAAGGCAGGTTCTTTATTTTCCTCTGGTCGGTCTTTTCATCGGAGGCCTGCTTTATGGCCTAGACCAACTACTGAGCCTGGCACCCTACCCGGAAATTCGCATAGTAGGGGATGTGTTGTTCATGGTCATTATATCCGGGGCTTTACATTTGGATGGTCTGGCCGATACAGCAGACGGACTTTTCTCGCACCGGCCCAGGGAACAAATGCTGGAGATTATGAAAGACCCACGCATTGGCGTGATGGGAGTGCTGGCAATCCTTTTTTGTGTGCTCCTGAAACTGGCGGGGGTAGCTGGACTAATTCGCGCAGAATCTCTAATCTGGCTTGCCATGGCTCCGGCCCTGGCGCGAACGGCTCTGGTTATTGCTCTGGTTTTTGTCAACCACGTTCCGTCCGAAAAAACTCTGGCAGAAACTTTTTACCAGCAGGGGAAATATTATCTTTTAGCATTGTGTCCCCTGCCCTTCGCCGCCTTGCTGTATATAGACGGGGTAATGGCATTGGCAAGCCTAATGATATTTGCCGTATTACTTAGCGGCTTACTATTACATTTTAGAAATAAAATTGGAGGCATCACAGGGGACACTCTTGGTGCCACCACAGAAATTATAGAGACCTTATTTTTATTAATCGGCGGCACTTCACTATTTTATGGAGCCCTCTAACGGGGAATTGGGTGATTTTATGTCCGGAAAAACTGTTTTAGTTACAGGCGGAAGTCGGAGCGGGAAAAGCCGTCATGCTCTCCAATTAACGAGCACTATTGAGGGCCAAAAAATATTTCTCGCTACCGCAGAACCTCTCGATGAGGAAATGGCGGAAAGAATTGAAAAACATCAGAACGAGCGCGGCAAAGAATGGACCACCATTGAGGAGCCGCTTGACCCAACAAGCGTATTGAGAGAGAGAGGCGGTAAGCCTGGGACTATCGTTCTGGACTGCATGACTTTATGGTTGAGCAATATGGTCATGAAAAACATGACACGGGAAGTCATTCTGCAACGGGTCCATGAATTTATCAGTGAATGCAAAAACTGCGCGAGCGATATTATTGTCATCACCAATGAGTTAGGCTCTGGAATTATTCCCATGGAACCTTCCGCGAGATCCTTTCGCGATATCGCAGGTGAAACCAACCAGGTACTCGCGGCAGAGTTCGATGAAGTGGTTAGTATGGTATCGGGAATTCCCATGAGCATAAAAACTTGTTCAAAAACAAATAACACGGAACAGTCGGAAGACAAAACATCCGAGCACGAGTTTTCTCCCGGAAAAAAACAGGGGCTTTACGAAGCCATATACAAACGTCGTGATATGCGCCACTTTACCAACAAACCCATTGACCCCGAAAAATTAGGCCGAATTCTGGATGCGGCCCATCACGCCGGTTCAGTCGGGTACATGCAACCCTGGAATTTTCTGGTGATCACTGACCCCACAGTGAAAAATAAAATCGCATTGAACTTTAAAAATGCCAATGAGGATGCGGCGCAAAAATTCAGTGGCGACCGGCAGAAGCTTTACAATTCCCTCAAACTGGAAGGAATTCGGGATGCCGCGGTCAATATTTGTGTGACCTGCGACCGCACACGGTTTGGTCCCAATGTTTTAGGGCGAAGCACGGTTTTCGAAACGGACCTGTTCAGCACTTGTTGCGCAGTGCAAAATCTCTGGCTGGCGGCCCGGGCAGAAGGGATCGCAGTAGGATGGGTGAGCATTTTATCACATGATCAGTTAAAGGAGGACCTGGATATTCCTGATCATATTCAGCCCGTGGCCTATTTGTGTATCGGTCATACGGAAGCGTTTTATTCCAAACCCATGCTCGAAACGGCCGGGTGGGGCAAGCGCCTGCCGGTTGAAAAATTAATTTACTACAATAAATGGCAGGGAACAGCCTCTGACTTTAAGGTTCGTTTTCCTGACTCAACTAAAAATGATTGATAAAAAATCCTCTATAAATCTGCAATCAGCGGACACCCCCTATCCCACTCACGGCGGAAATCCGCAGGCCATCGCTAAGACTTGCGGAACCGACCCGGATACACTCATTGATTTCAGTGCCAGCATCAATCCTTTATCCCCGCCCGGCTGTGTATCTCAATTGTTATTGGAAACACCACGGCTCT
Organism: Nitrospina sp.; assembly: GCA_018653085.1. Classification (GTDB taxonomy): domain Bacteria; phylum Nitrospinota; class Nitrospinia; order Nitrospinales; family VA-1; genus LS-NOB. Next base: position 31,231 of record JABIAY010000035.1, on the reverse strand, counting down.
TAAAGGAATACCCAGATCCTCATTGCTCAGTCGTTACGCAAAGTATTTCTCAGACTACAGGAGTTCCTGAGGATTGGATTCGGGTGACAAACGGTTCCACAGAGTTGATTTATCTTCTCCCCCATTTACTCCGCGAAGGGCAAGAGGTAGCTATCTTGGATCCGTGTTTCTCCGAATATGAAAAATCTTTCACGGCATTTGGCTTTCGCCCTCATTCAATTGCCTTGGCGGCGAACAATGGTTTCCAAATCGAGCCTTCACTGTTATTCCCGAAACTGGATGCCATCAAGCAACTTGGAGCCCTTGTTTTAGGTCACCCTGCCAGTCCCACCGGAAAACTCTATAGTGAATTTCTCCCTTCTTTTCAGGAATACTGCGAGGACCGAAATATTATTTTAATTATTGATGAGGCTTTCATCGATTTTTCTTCCGTCGATAATTCCGCGTGGAACTTATTGACGAGGAGTCCAAACACGATTCTGGTTCGATCCCTGACCAAGTTTTATTCGATTCCCGGGCTTAGAATTGGATACGGCATCCTGCACCCGGAAAGAATCCGGCAAATAGCCCCCTACCAATATCCATGGTCGGTAAACGCTTTAGCCCAGGCCGTAGGGGCGGAAGTTATTTTGGATAGTGCCTTTAAGGAGAGAACCCTGAACTGGGTCAGGCATGAAAGGAGTTTTATGCTTGAGACTTTAAAGTCTGTAACGCAAGTCGAAACTTTTCCTTCTGAAACCAATTTTTTCTTAATCCGCACACGAGACCAAAGCGCCGAAGTTGCCAGAGGTTTATATCAGCATTTGTTATCGCAGTCTCTCCTTATAAGAAACTGTGGGAACTTTCGCGGACTCGATGAAAGTTTTTTCCGAATTTCATTGAGGGAGCGAGAAGACAACCAAAAGTTATTGCATTCGATGACTGAATATTTTTCATCCCGGGACCGGATTTAAAAAAATGAGTTTGACTTATCAAATCGCCATTGCCTTTATCGCCGATCTTTTAATAGGGGATCCTAAAGGTTTTCCCCATCCTGTAAAAATCATTGCGCGTCTGGCTTGCGGTGTGGAAGCCTTTTCCCGGAAAACTTTTTCCAACCTCAGGCTAGCAGGAATAATCACAACAATAACTGTTGTCGCCGTCTCTTTTGTATCAGTATGGCTGATTGTTCGAGGATTGGACCAAGTTCAACCATGGCTGGGCTGGGTGGCATCCGGTTTTTTTATTTATACCACCTTGTCCGTGCGAAGCCTCTTTGATGAAAGTCGGCCTGTATTGCAATATCTCAAGGAACCCAATCTTTTTAAAGCCAGAGAAAGCTTGTCAAATATTGTCGGGCGCGACACTACCAACCTTGAAAAGGGGGAAATTGTTAGAGCTACGGTGGAAACGGTTGCAGAAAGTACCGTAGATGGAATCATCGCCCCTTTATTTTTTGCCGTGCTTGGAGGTGCTCCGTTGGCGGTTGCTTTTAAGGCCATCAACACAATGGATTCATTATTTGGCTATAAAAACGATACCTATCGGGATTTTGGTTGGGCTTCTGCCCGTCTGGATGATCTGGCAAACTGGTTTCCAGCGAGACTGGCCTTACCTGTCATTGCTGTAAGCGCGGCCCTTTGCGGACTGAGTGGCAGAAATTCCCTTGCAATGGCAATGCGAGATGGCTCCAAACACCCCAGTCCCAATTCAGGATTGCCCGAGGCCGCTATGGCGGGAGCACTGGGAGTACGCCTTGGAGGAACCAGTTTTTATTCTGGAAAAATAAATGTAAAACCGTTCATTGGGGACAATTTGCGCGAACTTGAATTATCCGACATCAGCCAAAGCCATAAAATTATGTTCACAACTTCCCTGTTGGCATTGGCCATAATAATTTCAGTAACTTTATTAACGGTTATTTCTTAAATTTATGAGTATGGTATTCAGGCGTTCAGGCAGAAATTTATTAGCCCTTCCAATGGGTATCTCTACTGGCATTCATGCTCTGTTGATGGCCAGCTTGATATTCCTGTCCTGGGAAAAAACCGCCTCCAAACCTGAAGTACCCCCTATAAAAATCGCAACGGTTTTTCTGGAGCCCGAAAAAATCAAGTCTGCTCAAGAAATTAACCGAGTAAATACATTAGCGGTAGCTCATCAGGAAACCTCAAAACCAAGTAAACCCACAACACTGGAAACACCGCAATCGTTCCAGCCAGCCCAGCGACATACCAGTAATGTCTCAAGGAAAGGCCCATTGCCTATCCAAGCCAGCACTCCCAGATTGGTAGAGTTTTTATCCACAAAACCGGCTCCCTTGACTGGCAAAACGGTTCTGCGAGCCAAGTCAAGTACAACCTATACCGCCCGGACTCCTACACCCGGTTTGGGCAGAACAATCGACTTGAACCCTGCGAAGGTTTCTTTCCATTCGGCACACTCCTTGCCCTCATCTCGGGGAGGGATTACAGCCAGAGCGATACCGGAAGAAATTTTTTCCGCTCCCATGACAGCATCACCAGGAATACATAAGGTGGAACTTGGAATAACGGCTTCAAAAACTAATGCTGTTCAGGTAGCATCCATACCCTCCGATTTCGTTGATGATATGGGAGAAGACGCTTTACAAGTCTCGGCACCTTCAAAATCCAGTCCTCCTGGCGGAGAAATAGATTCTTCCGGTGAAGACTTGGATTCTATTCGTAAAGGATTTTCCTCCAGCGTATGGGGAAGAATCGCAAAAGCAAAATATTACCCTCCCTTGGCCCGAAAACGGGGATGGGAAGGAAAACCCATCATAGAATTCAGGCTGGCACGCAATGGAGAACTTTTAAGCTCTTCTATCGCCTCTTATTCGCCCTATGAGATTTTGAACGAGGCCGCGCTGGGTGCGGTGAAAAATGCCGTCCCTTACCCAAAATTCCCGGAAGCACTCAAATTGGATTCTATTAGATTTAAGCTCCCCATTTCCTTTATACTAGCGGAACCATGATGACGACCCGGTTTCAGAAAACTTGTATTTTATGCGGATGCCTCTTTATAGCTCTGACTTCCCTTGCGGAAGCTGTGGTGATCCAAGTCGATAGTGATTTCGATGGCAAGCTGGACCAATGGCAGCATAAATCAGAGGATGACCGTCTGTTGAAAGTGGAATACGATAAAAACGGCGATGGAAAAGTTGATCAGATAGATATTTTTGACGGCAATGAAAAACCCATCCGCGTTGAACTGGACCGCAATTTTGATGGAACTTTGGATCAAGTGCAGTATTACGCCAAAGGCTTTATTCTGAAACATATTGAAAAAGACTCCAAATTTTCCGGACAAATTGACTGGCGCGAAGTCTATGGGCCAGGTAACAAAGTGATACTTCTGGAAACTGATGAAAATCAGGACGGCAAAATGGATGTCTTCCAATATTTTTCTGAGGATGGTCATATGGACCGAGTGGAATATGATGCTTCCCATGATGGAAAAATTGATCGGTGGGAATTTTTTGGGGACGATGAGACTCTGAAGTCAACCAACTTCGACATCAACCACGATGGAAACCCGGACCAGTGGCAGTACTTTAAAAATTCTACACTCTTAATAAAAGTGGAACACGATACAAACTTTAATGGCAAGGTTGACCGTTGGGAATATTTTGACGAGTACGGAAAAATGGAACGCGTTGAAGTAGACAGAAACCACGATGGAAAGCTAGACCTTATAAAAAGGAAACCCTGACCCCGACTCATGAAGCAACCTTCTCTTCTTTTATCGTTTTGCGTACTTTTTTCTTTTTCATGCGCCCCAAAACCCACACTGGACGTTCCGGAACCGTTTAAAAAGGGACAACAGGTTTTCCACAGAGTTTGTTCAAATTGCCACGGCTCAGACGCGATGGGAAAGCATACTCAGGCCCCCAGGCTCATTGACGAGGAATACCTTGCCGATAATTTCTCTGATACAGATATCCGCGAAATGGTGCTGGACGGGTCCGATAAAATGCCTTCGCAAAAAAAGAACGTGACGTCTGAGGAAATCACAGAAATCATCAAGTACCTGCGTTATTCGCAAAAAGCGGCGGGACTCGAACCGGAAGAAGATGATGATGAAGAGGAAAGCAAAACAACACCTTCCCCACAAGGAAAATGATGGTTTTATCAATCACCTCATATCAACATGCTTGATCTCATTCAAGACACCCTGAACTCAATAAAACCGATCCCACTGCTTCGGTTTGAGACGGCTCAGACTCATCTCGATTCCCTCACTAAACCCCCGGGAAGCCTCGGCCTTCTGGAAGATCTGGCAAAAAAATACGCGGCCATCCGCGACACCAGTCAACCTGCTATCAACAAAAAGTCGGTCATTATATTCGCGGCGGATCATGGTGTCACCGAGGAAGGCATTAGTGCTTATCCCGCCGAAGTCACTCCTCAAATGGTGCAGAATTTTCTTGATGGTGGAGCCGCCGTAAATGTTCTGGCAAAACAACAGAACGCGGAAATATTAGTGGTAGATATTGGCGTTAACCATAAGTTCGCCCCGCATCCGGAATTGCTGGATAGAAAAATAGCCTTCGGAACCCGAAACCTGGCTAAAGAACCTGCCATGACCCGAGCCGAGGCCGAAGAAGCCATCGCAATTGGTATCCAGATCGCCGCACAACTTGCCGACACTGACGTTGACCTCCTGGCCACCGGCGAGATGGGAATAGGCAATACCACAGCCAGTTCCGCAATATTTTCTGTGTTGAGTGGCCTTCCCGTAAATAAAGTTACGGGACGGGGAACAGGCATTGATGACAAGACCCTGGACAAAAAAATATCTGTGATTCAGCAGGCACTTGAAAGACATGCCCCCGACCTGGATGACCCTATAGATATTCTCGCTAAAGTAGGCGGATTCGAGATTGGCGGGATCATGGGTCTTTTGCTGGGTGCCGCTTCAAAAAATATTCCTGTTGTTATCGATGGTTTTATTTCCAGTGCCGGCGCATCTCTGGCCATCAAGCTAAATCCCGCGATAAAAGATTATATTTTTTCTTCACACCGCTCGGCAGAGCCTGGGCATGAGGTGTTTTTTGACCTGCTTCAAGCTCCCCCCCTTTTCGATTTGAAAATGCGGCTAGGAGAAGGAACCGGGGCTGTATTAGCTTTTAACCTTATAGAAGCCGCAGTGAAAATATACTCTGAGATGGCAACTTTCCAAAGTGCTGGCATTTCAGGTAGTGCCAAAGACTGATGCGTTTCTCCTCTCTCTGCATCTATCCCGTTTCTTATCTGTTACTGCTTACAATCATTTCTCCGGCCTTGGCCTTTAATGATGACTCAAGGGATGATACCCGTTCAGCAGTCAGTAATACTCTATGCAAAAACAATCAGGTTCTCAATGATACCCCTACCCTCAAGTCGTCCTGCCAGGGAGATGTTGTTTACCTCCAGAACCGCAACGCAGTCCTGATAAAAAACGGAAAAATGATTTCCCATTTTTCCGTTCTGGATTTCAAAGTGAGTAGAAACGGCAAGGTGTATTATCGTACCCGAAATGGCCCGTTTCTATCTGATGAGTCAGGGAAATTGGAAAGTCTGGGAGGGGCGGTAATCGTCTATCTCGTTTCTACCAATGGAGATGTCGTGTACTTGAACGATCAGGGAATCGTTTTTAAAAACGGGAAACCTCTTAACCAAAATCAAGGAAAGGTCCTCTACCAGACAAGCGAAACGTCCAGCCGTGCTTTTTTTTCCGCTCCCAATCTGGCAATAACCCAAAATGGTCGAGCTGTTTATATTAACGACATGGGCCTGCTCTATGTCGACCAGATACCTATGAGTCTTCATACAGCAAAAGTCCTGAAGTTCAAGGTCGATTCACAGGCAACCGTATTTTACCTGGATGATTTGGGGCGCTTGTTCAAAAATAAAAACAAAGTCCTCCAGAAACCTGTCAAAGTAAAGGCATTCAAACTAAACACCCAGGGTCAGGTCGCCTATCTGACAGACGGTGCATCCAGAAACCTTTATTTTGAAGACCGGAACCTTTCTGCCGGGTCCCATCGTATTCTGAACTTCAGCTTCACCGGAACCGGAGAAGTGATCTATACAGACGAAAAAGGACGCCTGTGGAAAATGGGACAATTAATAAGCGAGTGAAGGGTGTCAAAACCTTGCGCTTTACAGTAATAATATTTCAGTATTCAGCCATTCAAAAATCAGCTTTGAAGCGCTTGACAGAGGTCCTATTTTTGGCTAGATTGAGCCCTTCTTTTAACCCACAATCAAATCTTCCTCATTATAATTTGGAGTTTCAGAATGTCAGATGAAAGTTATATTCAATCCCTTTTTGCCGACAACTTGGGCGGCAGTCAATTCGGTAAAGACACCAAGGTTTACAAATTTGAAAAAATCAAACGAGCTAAGCGGGCGGCAATGGAGGCCAACCCGGGAAAAACACTATTCGATATGGGAGTCGGTGAACCAGACGAAATGGCCGATCCCGGTGTTGTAAAAACCCTGCAACAGGAAGCGGAAAAACCGGAAAACAGAGGCTATACAGATAACGGAATCGATGAATTCAAGGCCGCCGCCTGCAAATATATGGAAACTGTTTTCGGCGTTAAGGGACTGGAACCGGGCAAACATGTCAATCATACCATCGGGTCCAAACCCGGTCTGGCTATGACACCGGCAATCTTTATCAACCCGGGGGACATCACTCTGATGACCGTTCCCGGCTATCCTGTTATGGGAACCCACACGCAATATCTGGGTGGAGAAGTTGTCAACTTGCCTCTGACAGAAGCCAATCAGTTTCTTCCAGACTTAAAAGGCATCGATGCAGATACTCGCAAGAGAGCGAAAATTTTGTTATTGAATTACCCTAATAATCCAACAGGGGCCAAGGCCACTCGCGAGTTTTATGAGGAAGCCATTGAGTTTGCGAAACAAAACAATATTATCATCATTCAAGACGCGGCTTATGCATCTTTGACTTATGACGGGAAATCTGAAAGTTTTTTATCGATACCCGGAGCAATGGATGTCGGCGTTGAGTTCCATTCCCTTTCAAAGGCCTATAACATGACAGGATGGCGCATTGCCTTTATTGTTGGTAATGAGCTCATTGTGAAAGGTTTCTCACATGTTAAAGACAATATAGACTCCGGTCAGTTTGCAGGAATCCAAAAAGCGGGAATTTATGCGCTGGAACATCCGGAAATCACCGACCGAACCGTTGCCAAGTACAAACGCCGGCTAGCCATGCTGGTTGAACTGCTTAACTCGGTTGGTTTCAACGCGAAAATGCCCGGCGGCTCATTCTTTCTCTATGTGGGGGCACCCAAAGGAATCAAGGGTGGGCGTCGGTTTGCAAACGGTGAGGAATTTTCCCAGTTCATGATCACCGAAATGTTGATATCCACCGTCCCTTGGGATGATGTCGGCCACTACGTCCGGTTTTCAGCAACGTTCGCGGCCAAGGGCGAAGAGGAAGAAACCCAGATCATGAAGGAAATCAAAACCCGTCTTTCCACCGTAGAGTTTGAATTCTAACCACTAGGCGTGGGGCCAATGTGCAATAACTCTCTCAGGCTAGCAAAGAGTTATCTCGGCTGAAAGAGCTCTTGCCAGTTCCATCCCACGGGAGTGGGCTAGGCGTGGGGCCAATGTGCCTGTGATATTCTTCCTTGGCTCTCATGCCCCGAAGGGGTAATCGCCTTATTTGGTGAGCAACCGTGTTCTCGGCTCAAGAAATCTTTGTCCAGTCGCTCCCTTGGGCTAGCCCACATAAGGAGAGCGAATTCTTTTTATGCAATATAAAGCCTTCATCGGAATCGGATCAAATCTTGGAATCCCGGCGGAAAACTGCGAGCAGGCCATTCGCCTTCTCCACACCCCGCCGGGAATTGAAGTCATTGCCCGGTCCAGCCTCTACGAGTCAGAACCTGTTGGCAAAATCGAGCAGGACTGGTTCGTCAATACGGCAGTTGCCATAAGGACTTCCCTGACTCCTGAAGCATTACTGAATGCACTTTTTAAAATTGAAAAGACTCTGGGTAGAGAACGGCGGGAAAAGTGGGGACCAAGGATTATCGATTTGGATATACTGGCTTATGAGGATCGCGTGATTCATACCACTGCTCTCACACTCCCCCACCCGGAAATGACGAAAAGACGTTTTGTCCTTTTACCGCTCAGTGAGTTTGCCGGAGATTATATGCATCCGGTGGAAAATAAAACGATTCATACCCTGTTGCAAGAACTTCCAGAATCACCTCAGGTCAAAAAGGTATTATCGACTTCATAGGTCATCCACCTTGATGATTTCCATTCGGGTCAAAGCGTCATCTTGTAATTCCTGCCAGGGGATTTTTTCCTCATCCCTTTCCAGAAAAGGAATCTTACTCCGGGTAACTGGATTTTTAGGCATAAAAACCGAGCAGCAGTCGGGTTGGGGCTCAATACTGGTTTCATAGGTGCCAATTTCTTTTGCCCGGCTGATGATGCTTTCTTTATTCATCCCGATTAAAGGTCGAAACACGCTTAACGAAGTGACACAGGACACCGCGGCAAGGTTTTCCAGAGTTTGCGAAGCCACCTGCCCCATTGCCTCACCTGTGACCAATGCCATAGAACCATGGCGCTCAGCTATTTCTCCGGCAATGCGATACATCATCCGCCGATAAAGAACGATCCTGTTTTCCTCATTGCAATGATCACGAATGGCCGCCTGCATATCCTGAAAAGGAACCACAAACAAGGTTCCCCGGGCCTGAAAATGGTTGATCTTTTTTGCCAGGCTCAAAACTTTGTCGTACCCTCCCCTGCCCAGGAATGGCTGGTTATCAAAAAACACAAAATGCACCCGGCACCCTCTGCACGCCATCATAAAAGCGGCAACAGGACTGTCAATTCCCCCGGACAGCAGGCAAAGCACATTTCCGGAACTCCCTACAGGGAGCCCGCGCAGTCCCGGCTCACGATTATCAAAGACCACCGTTTCTGAACTTCCAATTTCTATTTCAAGAACGTATTCCGCTTCTTTAATGTTGACGGTCAACCCCCTTGAACTCAATTTTGTCATGATGCGTGAACCCACTTCGAAATTCACTTCCGGTGAGGTTTTGGGAAAGGACTTTGCAGAACGCCGGGTCTTAACGCAAAATTTCAAAGAACTCACAGATTCTAATGCAGGCTCAATCCATTGAACTCCCAAATCCGCCATCGCATCGAAATCGGGTGCCATGGAAATGCCAATACTGAATGAAGCAATACCAGGAACGGTCTTCAATCGGACCGTGCATTCCGCTCCAAGGCTTGCCGGAATGTCCAAAAGAATTCTGCCACGGGGTGAGCGATAAATAATATCGTTGGTGCCAGAAAGCACACGCTTGATATTGCGCAGAAGGCATTTTTCAAAAAACTTTCTATTTCCTCCTTTGAGTCCGATCTCATCATAACGGATCAAAACAGTTCTTCTATCCGTCATCGATGTTCCGCCTTATGCAAAAAAGTTGCGTAAAGAGCCTGATAGGCTTTCGCAAAAGCCTCCAGAAACTGGTCGATTTCATCAGTTGTATTGTTGTGAGAAAAGGAAACCCGTAAACTGCACCGGGCCTGTTCTTCACTCAACCCGATTCCCATAAGAATTCTGGAAGGTTTTTTGGAGTGAGCACTGCAGGCACTACCCAATCCCACAAAAATATTTTTTTCCTCCAGGTGATGCAGGATGACTTCCCCCTCAACGGGAGGAAAGGAAAAATTAACCATCCCCGGTGACTGGCGTGTCACATCTCCATCAACAAGTGAGTTGAAACAAATCTTCAGTTCAGGTAACCGTTCCTGTATATTTTTAAGCCCTTGAACCAAATGGCGGCATAGGCCCTGAAGATATTTTTGAGTTTGTTCGGTTCGCGCTACAGCAAGTTTGATGGCTGTTTCCAGTCCCACGATCAGCGGTAATGGAAGAGTGCCGGAACGAACACCGAACTGCTGTTTTCCTCCGTGCATTTGCGGATTAAGAACCAGCCTTGAATCATAAATCAGCAGACCGATGCCTTTTGGCCCATGAATCTTGTGACCCGAAATCGAATAACCCGCAAGACCCTTCCACATATCGGGGTCTAATTTTAGTTTGCCTATTGCCTGCACTCCATCCAGAAACAGCTTGGTTTGTGGAGATTCTTTTGCCAAAGCAGAAATAATTTGTAAAGGATCATTCACCGTGCCTAACTCATTGTTCACATGAGAAAGGCAAAGAAGCTTCACACGTTCCCCCCCCAAAGTGGAAATCGAGTTTAAGTCAAGCCGACCTTCCTTTTGAAAAGGCAGTAGAGAAAACGGTTCATTGCCAAACTGTTGCAGGAACGCAAGACTCTCGGTAACACTTGGATGCTCCAGATCCAGGAAAGCGGTTTTCTTGTCGGGGAAACACAATCCCTTAATGAAAAGATTATTGGACTCCGTTCCACCGCTGGTAAAAACAATACGGTGTGTTGAAGGAATCCCGAGATATTCCGCAATCGATTCAGCTGATTTTTCAATGAGGCGTTTCGCATCCAAACCTATTCGGTAAGGCGTTCCGCTATTGGCGAAAAAATCGCGCATGGAATCATTCATCCGCCCTACAACCTCCTCATCCATAGGAGTGGTGGCGGCATTATCAAGGTAAATCATCACATTTTACGGCTCATAGGGATTAAGAAGGTCTTGTTCCATTCCCAACTGGTCGAGAATTCGAGCGACAACAAAGTCTACCAGGCTTTCCAGGGAATCCTGCCCCTGATAAAATCCGGGAGATGCAGGAAGTATCACCGCTCCTGCCTGATCGAGGGCCAGAAGATTTTTTAGGTGGATGGTGCTAAAAGGAGTTTCACGGGGAACAATTATCAATTTCCGTTTTTCCTTTAACATAACATCCGCAACACGTTCAATCAGGGTTCCTGACACACCGGCAGAGATTCTTCCCACCGTCCCCATGCTTGCGGGCACCACTACCATTGCGTCAACATGAAAAGAACCACTGGCAATGGAACTATTCATGCGTGAAGTTTTATGCAGGGTCACCTGCTCACCAGAAAAATAGGAGGGAGCCAGGTTCAACTCAAGCTTCAACAATTCAGCGCCTCGCTCCGAAATGATCACATGAACTTCTGCTTTGGTTTTAAGGCAATCGAAAAGCCGCTTGCCATAACAAACCCCACTTGCTCCTGTGATTGCCAATACAATTCGTTTCATAATTTTAGGCCAAAATCAAACAAGTCATCTGTCGCCGCCAAAACTTTTTCATGAACATCCGAAATTGAGCCAACACTCTCTATAAACCTTATATTGGGTCCGCTAAAACTTTTAAAAATTTTCTGGACGTTTTTCAAATAGTCCAGTTTCTCAAAAGCACTTTTCTGATCTCGGGATGATTCAATTCTCTCTAAACATTTTTCAGGGGAAGTCAAAAAAATTAAAACTCGATCCGGAACCGGAGCAAATTTTTCATTTTCCAGGCGAATTTGATCGGGCTCCAAACCTAAAGCTCCCTGATAAGCCGCCGTTGAAAAATAATACCGATCCATGAGTACCGCTATATTTTCCTTTAACGCCGGCATAATATTCTTTTCAATATCTTCCTTACGGTCATTGATAAACCAACTCAACTCCTCCTGGGGACTGATACCTTGCCTGCCATCGCTGAGAAGCTTGCGAATTTTCATCCCCCATGCTCCTCGGGTTGGCTCAGCCAAAGCAATATTGGGCACCTCCATTTCGCTCAACGACTTTGCCAGCAGACCACACTGAGTGCTTTTTCCTGTTCCGTCTATTCCTTCAAAAACAATTAAAGTTCCTTGCTTCAAGGTCGTCCTTCCTGAAAAATTCCCAATTGCCCTCAGTCTATAAAATCTACAGGGTTTTTACGAATTATTTAATGGTAAGTGGAAGGGCGCAATGTAATAAAATCGATGCGGGTTTTCAAGCTTTAAAAGAAGGTTGGGATAAATCGTAGGAAACCTTGCGAAACCAGCTATTATGCCGATTCCGCGAGGATCAAGATATGGTTGTTGTTCAAATCAATATTTAAATTGGCTTACCAGAGTTTGCAGGTCCGCAGCCATTTTTGCCAGTTCGTTGCCAGCAGTCTGAGTCTGACCAATTCCCTGCGAGGTGTCTTTGGCGGCCTGAGCCACACCGTTGATATTCTCGGTGATTTCAGTAGTGCCTTGCGCGGCCTCACCCACATTACGACCAATCTCAGCCGTGGTTGCAGTCTGTTCTTCAACAGCACTGGCAATGGTATTGGAAATATCATTGATCTGGTTGATGATCATGCTGATTTCCCCTATCGCATCAACGGCACTGCCCGTATCATTTTGGATAGCCTGAATTTTGGAACTGATCTCATCGGTGGCTCTCGCAGTTTGGGTGGCCAGTTCTTTAACCTCATTGGCAACCACCGCAAAACCTTTACCCGCTTCACCGGCCCTCGCGGCTTCGATGGTGGCATTCAAGGCCAGAAGGTTGGTTTGTTCTGCAATGGAAGTGATTACCTTGACGACCTGCCCCACTTCAGCACTACTTTCACCTAATTTTGAAATCGTGGTATTCGCAGAATCAGCAACCTGAACCGCCGATGCGGCTACTCTTGCCGCTTCATTAGCATTTTGAGCAATCTCCTTGATGCTGGATTCCATTTCCTCCGTTCCCGTAGCAACTGTTTGCACGTTTTTGCTAACCTCATGGGAGGCGGCCGAAACAACATTGGCCTGGGCCGAAGTTTCTTCAGCCGTTCCAGCCATTTCCTGACTGACTGAGGTCATCTCCTCTGAAGAGGAAGCCAGAGTCTGGGCCGTGGTAGCCATCTGTTTAATATTCTTCCTGAGATTATCAAAAAAAGCCTTTAACCCACTGCCCATTTGACCGATGGCATCATCTCCATTGACTGTAATTTCCTGGGTGAGATCACCTCCGGCGGCGGCGGTAACAACTTCAAGCATGCTATCCACATTATGCTGAAGTTCCTGAGCCACTTTTCTTTCCTGCTCCTGTCTTTTCTGAATCTCGCGTTGCTCACGTTCCTGCCTTTCCTGCAAGTCCTGAGCTTCCTGACGCTCTTTTTCCTGGCGTTCGATAGCCTGTTCTCTTTCTCTTTCGTCTGACTTTTTCTTTTCCTCCAACTCTTCAGTCATTTTTTCGAACGCAACAGCCAGGTCTCCTTTCAAATCATAATTCCCATCCAACTTACCTGCCGCAATGTCTTCAGCCTGCCGGGCAATCTGTTGCATGGAATCGGTCATATCGTTATAGGCCATTCCCAGTTGGCCAATTTCATCCGTGGATTCAATGACCAGGTTTTCCTGCTTCAAATCGCCTTCAGCTATGGTCTTCATGGACACCATAAGTCTCTGAAGCCTTCTAGCGATGTTACGTGAAAACATAATGGAAAAAATAGCTCCAGAAACAATGGCTACAACGATTAAAATAAGGGAAACATTTCGAATTGCGGCGTTGGCTTCCACCACCCTTTTACCCGCTGCATGAACACTGGTTTTTGATTTCAACAATAACTTGTTCAATTCCTCATCAATACTTACAGCTTCACTACGTCCATCGGAAACCATGGAATTGCCCAGCACACGGTTTTCATCGATATAAGCATCAACCGAGGACATCAGTTTTTCTGTGAAATTCTCGACCTTGGGCTGGATTTTAGCCACCAACTTAGGTTCCGATTTCTTTAAACCTTTTAAAATTTTATCCAGTTTTGCCTTATTGGCCATAGCGTTGTCTTCGGCTTCATTCTGCCAGCTCACCGCCAGATCTGTCATCCAATAACGCAATTGTGAAAAAGTACTGGAGGCGGTGCTAACCGCCTCCAGATGCGCCATAGTGTCCTGCTGTTCCTGGATCACAGCATTCGCTTTACCCAGTTCGCTAAAAATATAAAGGAGAGATCCGGCCAACAAAAGGAGAACAAAACCGTTGAGCAGTATGATTTTTGCTCCTATGTTTAAATTAAAGCCCTTCATAGCGAATCGCCCCCCTTTTTCTAGTTATAAATCACAAAGCTGATGGCTCCACCCAACTCACCCAGCTTGCCACCTTCCTTTTTACCACCGGTAATGTCCTTCTCACCTTTGGGTTCACCGTGGCAATTCAGGCAGGCTTTTTTGTAATACTCAGGAAGTATGAGTCGAAACGCATCCTTGCCTTTATGCTTGGCGTTTTCAGTATGAACTTTATTCTTCTCATAACCCGCACTCTTGAACATTTTTTCAATGACATTGGCTTCCCATTTGTCTGGGCGGTTGGCCCGGTTCCTCACATAACTTTTGGGCGCCGTCAGTTTGATATAAGCTTTGCCACTAATGTTTTTATTGAAACCATCTCCCATCTGTTTGGCAAATATTGCAGGGAGAAATCCTTTTAATCCTTTACCCTTTTCATTGATCAGTGACTGGGCATCGTTCATGACATTCTTGATGGCATCTATCAACGCCGCCTGGGTTTGTCCCTTCAGGCTTCCGGCATCGGCCATTTTGAAATCGCCACCTGTTGCTTTTTTATAGTTTTCTTTTGTTTTTGCGATGACCGCATCTGCAGAAAGTCCTTTATCCCCTTTTGAAGCATCATTGATCAATTTCTGGCTTTTGGCGATAACACCGCGTGCGGCCCGGTAAATCGTGGTGATTTCCGTTCCGATAGCGGTTTTATCAGCATCGGATAAAGCGGTAGCCGCAGGAACCGAAAAGAAAAGCGACACGATAAAGAGCGCCAAACCAAAAGGCAGGGTTTTTGTGAAATACCTATTCCTTCCCATAATATCTCCCTCCAAATAATTTTACAGGTTTGAAAGTACCAGCATTACCGGAACTTCCCGATCTTACTTATGGAACAAATATATTTCAGCCTGACAACACGCCCGGCAACAATGTAGGATTATTACTACACTATAGGTATGTCAATTGTATTTAGCAACTTTTTTCACAGAAACAGTAAAAGTTATTACGATTGGAACACGGACTTTTCAAAAAGAGTGCCTAAAAAGGCCCCCGACAGGTTGGATACGCTTGTACCCACCTCACCGGGGCTCTTAAATCTGCAAGTTTGCTCGGAACTTTAGTATTTGAACCGGCTAACCAGTTTTTGCAATTCATCTGCCATATTGGCTAATTCATTGGCGGCGGCCTGGTTTCTACCGATCCCTGCTGAGGTATCCTGAGCGGCTTGAGCCACCCCGGAAATATTACGGGCGATCTCATCCGACCCTGTTGCCGCTTCATTGACATTGCGGCTGATTTCAGCTGTCGTGGCCGTTTGTTCCTCCACCGCACTGGCAATGGTATTGGAGATATCGTTGATCTGGTTGATCACCTTGCTGATTTCTTCGATCGCTCCAACCGCGCCTTCCGTATCCGTCTGGATCGCCTGGATTTTTGAACTGATCTCATCGGTCGCTTGCGCAGTTTGATTGGCCAGTTCTTTAACCTCGTTGGCAACCACCGCAAAGCCTTTTCCAGCCTCCCCTGCCCGGGCCGCCTCAATGGTGGCGTTAAGGGCCAGTAGATTGGTCTGTTCCGCAATCGAGGTAATGACCTTGATCACCTGACCAATTTCGGCACTGCTCTGGCCCAGTTTCCCGACCGTATCATTGGCGGTTTCCGCAACTTTCACAGCACTGCCAGCCACCCTTGCCGCTTCGTTGGCATTCTGGGCAATTTCCTTGATACTGGCCCCCATTTCTTCTGCTCCGGTGGCCACCGTTTGAACATTCTTGCTGATCTCTGTCGATGCGGCAGATACTACGTTTGCCTGGGCTGTGGTTTCCTCGGCATTACCCGCCATTTCCTGGCTCACCGCATTCATTTCTTCAGAGGAACCCGCAAGGTTTTTTGCCATATCGGCTATGCTGGAAACATTGCCCCGCATATCGGTAAGAAACTTATTGAGTCCTTCTCCCATCTTGCCAATGGCATCCTCTCCCTTGACCTCAATAGCATTGGTCAAGTCGCCTTGTGCGGCAGAGTCCACCACCACCAGCATGCCATCAACCTTATGTTGCAAGTCTTCAGCCTGCTGGCGGTCTCTTTCAATCAGATCACGGGTTTCCTGTTCTTTCTGAAGCTTCTCGGTGATGTTTTCCCAGGTGACCATCGGCCCAAGATAGTTTTGCTCGTCATCGTAAAGAGCGGATACCAACAAATCGAGAGTGGCTTCGCCCACCATAATCTCTGCCCTGTGGGGAAGGTTTCTCGGGTCCGAGAGAATTTTCCTGGCTCCGGCAGGGTTCTTATGGAACACATCTATAGATTTACCCACCATATCATCCACTTTTATGCCGATCACATTTTCCACAGTTTTTAAGACAGCTTGACCAGCTGGGTTGAGGTAGGCCAAATTCAAGTCCTTATCGGCGTACATCATGTTGACAGGATTGTTTTCGACCAGTCCCACAATTTGCGCCATTGCCTGGTCGGCTTTCACTTTCTCTGTCACAACTTCCCAGGAAATCATCGGCCCCAG
The DNA here is from genome assembly GCA_018653085.1 of Nitrospina sp. GTDB lineage: Bacteria > Nitrospinota > Nitrospinia > Nitrospinales > VA-1 > LS-NOB. The sequence continues at coordinate 14,753 of JABIAY010000035.1, read as the reverse complement.
GTAATTATTGTTCTGGTCGATGACCGCACTGGCCGTCAGGGTAATCGTCTCCACCCCAACGATAACCGTGGCGCTGTAAGGCAGGTTTCTCGGGTCTTCCAAAATTTTTCTCTGTGCCGCAGGATTTTTGTGAAAAATATCCATGGACTGGCCGAATATCTGATCCGGTTTAACAGGCAGAACATCCCTCAACTTTTCGAGTAGCCTTTGCGACTCAGGATTAATATATTGAATGTCAAAATTCCTGTCGGCGAAAAGGGTGGCACTGGTGGTATTTTCCATCATCGATACGATTTTCGCCGTCTCGGTTTCGGTCCTCTTCATTGATTTCATGAAAAACCAGATCCCGGCTACCATCAGGACTACAAGGGCTACCGCAAACAAAGTTATGCCGATCACCTTGTTCAGCATGGAACTGTTATTGGCAAGCTGACTACTGATGGGAGAAATGACTTCCAGCACGCCCCGGACATCGTTCAGCTTCCAATCATTTTTGGGAGTATCGTGTCGGCTGTTGTGGCAGTTCACACAGGCTTTGGCGATCATTTTGTCTGCCACCGCAACGCGAACCACATCCATGCCCTCGTATTTTTCCTGCTTCACAAATGGAGAGTCAGGCTCATTCTTGAAAAATGCCATCGCCTGTTTGCCAAACTCATCCAGTTTCCGATCCGCCCTGTTCGGGAAGGGGTATTCGCTATAAAGTTTTAATTTGACATTTTCTCCACTTTTTTTACTCAGCAGTTCACTCATATCGTGAATCAAGGTGGCGGGAAGCGGAATGCCATCCTTCATTTTTTTATGATCGTAAGAAATTTTCAAGCCCGTCTCATTGGCTTTAACCTTCTTGATGATGCTTTTCACATAATATCCACGCAGGGTTTTATATTGATCGATGATGGAAACCGCATTCTCTTTACTGGCGTTGATGGTATTACTCAAGCTCGCATTGGAGATATAAATGATCAAACCAACAAGACTGATCCCCAAAATTCCTACAATGGAGAACATGATTTTTCCCAAATGTTGTTTTAAAATATCTTCGTTCATTGTTAGCCTCCCCGAATGCTATTGCTTGATAAGTAAATCAAAAATCCAGCGACAAAACCCTACCCTTTATTTGGTAGTCAGAAAAAAAGACAATGCCGCCCCAATTAATAATCAATGCAATCCAATGTAATTCAGTGGCGGTAGACGGACTATACACTAAGACACTATTTAGGCAAGCAAAAAAAAATACCTGTAAAAAAATGGGATTTTGTACAACAAGAAGTATTGAGAGGGAGGAACCACCAAGCGTGTGACTACTGGCAGGCACTTTATCTGCCGGGGTGAGTTGTTGTCCGCTAGCAGGGCTATTGCTAATTTACCCCATGCGAAACATGAAGGGTGGTGAAGAGGTCATAACTGCTACGGCAGAATGCCATGTACTTTCAGCAACGATACTCTTAGCTTGACGAGTCTCTGCTATCTGCCTCCCCTGCCAAGGGGCTAGTATTTAAACTGACCAACCAGGTTTTTCAGGTCGCTGGCCATGGCGAGTAATTGTTCTGCGGCTTTTTGAGTCTGGCTGACCCCGGCGGAAGTATTTTCTGCCGCCTGGGCCACGCCAGCAATATTTTGATTGATTTCGGAACTGCCCTTGGCCGCTTCGTTAACATTCCGGCCAATTTCGGATGTCGTCGCAGTTTGTTCTTCAACTGCGCTGGCAATCGTGTTGGAGATATCGTTGATCTGATTGATAACCATACTGATTTCACCAATGGCGTCTACCGCGCTCTTGGCGTCGGTCTGAATGGCCTGGATTTTCCCGCCTATCTCCTCGGTGGCTCTTGCGGTCTGGTTAGCCAGTTCCTTGACCTCGTTGGCAACAACGGCAAAGCCTTTCCCCGCCTCCCCTGCCCGAGCCGCTTCAATGGTCGCGTTCAACGCCAGCAGGTTGGTTTGCTCGGCAATGGAATTGATCACCTTGACAACCTCTCCAATTTCCGCACTGCTTTCTCCCAGTTTACCAACGGTTTCATTGGTGGTCTCGGCCACTTTAACCGCTGAACCCGCCACCCTTGCCGCTTCCTGGGCATTACTTGATATCTCTTTGATACTCGCGCTCATCTCTTCGGTCCCGGTGGCTACCGTCTGCACGTTTCGACTGATTTCCTCGGAAGCGGCGGAAACCACATTGGCCTGGGCGGAGGTTTCACCAGCGTTACCCGCCATTTGCTGACTGACCGAAGACAATTCTGTCGAGGATTCTCCCAGGGATTGCGCGGTTTTAGCCATTTTGGAAATACTGCCTCTCAAATCTTCAAAAAAAGCGCCGAGTCCCTCTCCCATCTGTCCGATGGCATCACTCCCCTTTACCGGAACACTTTTCGTGAGGTCCCCCTGAGCCGCGGCACTAACAACTTCGAGCATGCTATCCACCTTGGCCTGAAGCTCGTTAGCTAATTTTCTTTCTTTTTCCTGCCTTTCCTGAACCTCTTGCTTCTCCCGCTTTTGTCTCTCTTCCTGTTCATGGACTTCTTGGCGTTCTTTTTCCTGGGTTTCGATGGCCAGCATTCTTTCTCTTTCTTCCGCCTTTTTCTTTTCTTCTCCCTGCTGAACCATTCTTTCCAGGGAACTTTCAAACTCTCCCTTCAAGCCAAACTCAGATCGACTACTTTTTCCCGCCAGAATTTCCTCTGAATATCGGATGAAGTTCTGTAGCCCTTCAACTAATGTGTTGCAGGACTGACTCAATACCCCTACTTCATCGTCAGAAGTGACCAGCAGTCTTTCCTGCTTCAAGTCACCTTGGGCCGTGTGACTTAATACCGCGGAGGTGCGCTGGATAGGACGAATGACCACTTTCGTCAGGAACAGAGCGATTCCTATTTGAATCACCAGTGCCAACAGTCCAGAACCCGTATTAGCCCAATCCATATTGCGCCGATTCAGGTCATTGATATGAGTACGATAAAGGCTGACCAATTCGTGGCTCTCTCTTCGAAGCTCATTCGAGCCAGTCTGGATATCAACCTGCGCCTTACGGTAAGGGGGAGAGTTCACCTCTGATTTGACGAGACTATCCACAGACCGGGAAAATTTTGCAAACTGTTTTTCAATCACGGTAATTAAATTCCGTACATCTGGATCCTCAATGGCCTCCAACCTTGCCGTTTTTGTCATTTCCAGGTTGGCAGGATACTCTCCTCCGCTTTTTGCGGCCTGTAAGGTTTGAGTAAATACTTTTTTTGCGTTTTCGTATTCATCCAGCTGGACATGCAATTCAGCTTTTCCGATAGCAATATCTTCAGAAAAAACCGTTTTATAACTACGAATACCCAGCATATCCCCTACTTTAAAATCCTTCCCCATCATCTTGGAATGACAACTCGCACAGACAGGCACTACAGCCAGGTCAGCCGTATACATGCCAACATAAAGCTTTCCGTTTTCTTCAAAAGTCCGGGTAAAAATTTTATCCGGGTTTTGCTTTAAAAAATCATTGGCCGCCCGGTCACTGTCCGATTTTAAATTTTGAGCGGGATTGATCGGTTGCTCTGAAATAATATTCACTGTCAAATCGCTGGTTTTACCAAACTTCTCATTGACCACCCTGGTAAAGGTTGCAGGAAAAGGTACGGCAGGATGCGGCTCCCCCTCAGGATCCATACTGATAGCCAGCTTAACGGATTTTGCGGTTTTAATAATTGACTTGGCGTAAGCACCCCGCATATTTGTAATGTAAGAGTTCAACGCCAGGGTTTTGTTCTCTATAGTTTTTAAGCGACCCTGGGCCATGGCATACCCAAAGGCCGCTTTTCCCATTGCCTGGGAAAGCATTCTTTGACGTCCCAGAGCCTCAATAACATCTGTATCTCTCGCAATTTTGGATGAAAAATGATCAATCACAAAACCGGAAGCAATCACCAAAAGAGACAAGATGGCAATAGCACCATATACTTTCTGTTGAATGGTCAAGGTTTTCATCTCAAGGGCTCCGGGTAGTCGTTCAGTGTTTTTAACGAGTGATCATCTTAAAAGTGACAAGAGTTTCAAAATAAACACGAACAGTCAGGGCCAAAAAAATCCGTGTAATTCTAATATCCCATTTGTGCACAAGAAGCGGAATTTCTACCATTTTAAGTGTAAATCTGTCAACCGTTCGCTACCAATAATTGGTCACAATCGTGTAAATTAATATTTCCACACAATCAGTCCGTGTATTTCGTGACTCCGAGCCTCACACCCAGTTGCTTTTCTGCGATGATTTCCGGATAATAATTTGCCGAAGGAGTATTAAAGGGTACAATTCTGCCCTTCTCAATTAAAGATCAAAAAGGGACGAGGTTTATCGCAGTGAGAAAATTCTGGAGAGTCTTTGGGTGGGTATTTTTAGGCATTTTTTTGCAATTCAAGTTTAACGCCTTGTATGGCATCGTATTTCTTGAAAACCTTAATTTTCACGACCGGGCCTATTGGGTAAAAATGGATATGATTCCTACTGAGGAGAACCTGAGGATTTTGAAGGTCAAGACTACGGTTCATCATTCCCTCGGCTCCGACTATTTTGCCAATGTTTATATTCCTGATCACTATAAAGTTTTGAACGAAACGCCCTATGCCGGCGCAGAGGTTCTTCCAGGTTACCAGTCCTATAAAATGAATATGAAACGCAAGTACCGGGATGTACTAGGGGAAAAACATTTTATAATCGCCCCGCAGAAATTGGATGAAGATATTTCATCCAAACCTATTAAAGTTCATTTTGAAAATCTGGAGCAACGCCTGCATTCGGACGAGACCTACCTGATATCCACCACGAAACACAAAACCCGGCTGGAAGGCCCTGAGGTGGCAGAAGCCATCTATCCCCAGAAACTGGGAATGTAAGCACCCATGTCACGCCAAACAAAAGTATTTAAAGACTATTACTCCATCCTGAAAGTTTCTCAAAGTTCAAGTCAGGAGGAGATCAAAAAATCGTTTCGCCAACTGGCTCTTGAACTTCATCCCGACCACAATCCTGATGATCCTGAAAGTGAAGAGAGGTTCAAGGAGGTCACGGAGGCCTATGGAGTATTGAGCGATCCATTAAAGAAAAAAGAGTATGACCGGTTTCGAGCCGATCATCTCGCCGGGCGCGCCACAGGGTCTTCTGATTTTCGCTATTCCCAGGAAGACATTTTTTCCAGCATGTTCCGCGGTGAAAATACCCGTGAAATTTTTGAGGAGCTCAACCGGGAGTTCAGCCGCTCCGGATTTCGCTCCGGAAACCCATTTTTCCAAAGCCTGTTTTTCGGCGGTGCTGTAGGAGGGTTGGGAAAAATTCTCAGAATGGTGCCGGGTCCGATTGGAAGAATTGGTATGGGATTAAGGCTGGCTCAAGTGGTCGGCTCATCCCTGTACGCACTACATAAAATGAACCAGCAAAAGGGACCGACCTCCACAAAAACCGGCAACCCTATGGTAGAGGGTTTAAAGGGAATGTTCGGAAAGAAAGAATCCAAGTCCCCATTGGATATGGACTTCTGCCTTTCCATCCCCCCGGGGGAAGCTCTCAACGGGTCCCGCAAGAAAATTTCCTATCAGGTTAACGGCAATACGGAACAGTTGATGGTACGCATCCCGCCGAATTTTCCTTCAGGCGGAAAACTTCGCATACGCGAGAAAGGGAAAACTCAGGACGGGAAACGCGGAGACCTGATTCTTTCCATCCAGGTTGACCCTAAAATGAGTCCCACCAAAGAATGAACAAACAACAAGTCCTCGATTTCTGGATCGAATTTTTCAAAGATCTTCTGGTCGGCACCTTCAAGAACCTTTTTTTGTTCGGCGTTGCGGGTTTTTCTCTGGGTGCTCTCGCCATCTTTGTATTTGATCACAAAGTGCTCGATGTCACCGAGTGGAGCATCTGGTTGGAAGGAGCCCTTCTCATTCTAGTAGGAGGAGGTTATCTTGCCCTGGGTGTGTTTCACAGCTGGATAGCCTGTAGCCTCCATCTTCTAAGCAAAAAAATGCGGGAAGCCTTGTCGGGACTACAGGAATTGTTGGACTGGTTAACACGCGAGGTGATTGGGCGTTTCCCAAAGTTTCAAAAAAATATTCCAAAACATGAACTGGCAGAAAAGTATGACCAGATCGGGAATGAACTGCGCCAAAAGCTGAAACAACGGGGAGGCCTGGCAGGTTTTTCTTCCGGAATTCTATTTGCAGTCATACTCAAGGCATTACGCTTTTTTTTCCTGGATGAGGTGGTGGAAGAACTGCACAAAAAGGATAAGGGAGAAATCACCTCCGCCGATATCGAACACGCTGTACGAAGAGTCGGAACAGAGGTCATGATCGCCCCAATTACCGACAGCATTTTCATATTCCAGATCGTCAACATACTGATTGGCCTATTTTTATTCACCCTGCCCTTCAGCTTGCTCTGGCTGATTTAACAGGTTAGTATAAATACAGATGTCTACCCAGCAAATCCACTGATGAGTTCATGAAAACTGCTCTAACCAAACTGCAACAACAAATATTGGTTCTTCTGGTCATTGCTTGCCTGACAGGGTTGGCCGGACTGGAACCCGTTTTGCACAATCATGATCTGGACGAGGATACCCACGAAGATTGTTTCAGTTGTGGCTGGACCCAGGTGAACCTGGATACCACAACCCCGCTTGCTGAAACTTTCAATTTTTCATTCAAAACGTTCACTCCTCAAAAACTGAACGACCGAACTGCCACAAGCGTTTCCTCAGTCTTTTCGAGCCGGGCTCCCCCCACCTTTTCATAGATAGCGTTTCTTTTACTCACAAAATATATATTCCCGCACGATAGTCCTTGGCTTCTGTTGACAGAAACAAGGGGACGGTCTGTTGTATTCGATAGAGCTGCGGGAATGCATCTCTACGGAAAGGCACCTATGAAATCTGTTCGATTTATTTTATGCATGGTTTTTATCCTCTCAACATCAGGCACCACATTCGGGCATGAGGAGGGAGCACCCTTTTCCGGCGCAATCAGCGAACCTATAAAGGTTCATCATGCCCATATCGAAGATGAGCAGAGCCTCAATTTTTCTTTCTCTGATAACTTTCAGAAAGAGGAAGACAGTAACAAACGCTTTGCTTTTGAATCTTCGCTGGAATTAGCAACGACCTGGAACGATGACTTCAATCTTGGATCTGAAGTATTAATCCCCTTTTCAAACAAGGGTAACGGTGACGATCGCTACGCTCTCGGGGACATTGAAATCTGGCCTATCAAGTACGCCTTTCTAAACCAACCGGAAACTATTTTGACTGGAGCAATGAGCATAAGCCTGCCCACCGGCGACAAAACTTATGGGTTTGGAGAAGAGCAGACGAAACTTGGAGCGTTATTATTTTTCGATCAAGCCTGGAGAAACTGGTTTTTCGGGGCCAACGCCGAGTTCGAGTCTGTCGTGTCGGGTCCCACCGAAACCGAAGTGGAGCTGGCCTTTGCTGTCAGCTATTCATTAATAAAAGGCACCGACCAGGGAGTCGCCCCTTCCAAACCCAACCAACCCATCGTCCCGGTTCTCAGCCTGGAATTGATCTCGGAAAATATTGTGAGCGGACTGGAGAAAGAAAATGACAGCCTCACAGTTTTACCCGGCATCCAGTTATGGAGCCCGGTCAGCGGCTGGCAAGCAGCCCTCGGTGCAGAATTACCATTAAGCGCCTATAGGAATAGCGACTACCAGATCCACTTCAAACTCAGGAATCACCTGGACTGGGGTCATTGGTTAAAATAAACCTATAGCCGGTGACCGCTATACTTTATACTGAAAGCTTTCCACTTTTGATTGAGAATACTGGCAAACAAATGAATCATTTTCTTAAAATGGGCCTGTTTATAGTTGCCCTGGCACAACTACTCTGTTTCCCTGATAAAGGCTGGACCGAACCGATCCCGGTTTTTGTCAGCATTGTTCCACAAAAATATTTTGTCGAACGAATAGGCAAAGAGCAGGTCAAGGTTGAGGTCATGGTGAACCCTGGAGAGAGTCCTGCCACTTTTAATCCCAACCCGAAAAAGATGGGCCTCCTGTCCCAGGCAGAACTCTACTTCAGCATCGGTGTGCCTTTTGAAACCATTTGGATCGACCGGATTCAGTCCATCCACTCAAACTTACAATTCGTTCCTTTGCACGACAACGAGAACCCAGCAGTCGATCATGATCATGACCATGCCCATGGTTCCAGCGATCCGCATATCTGGACCAGCCCGGCAAAGGTCAAGCTCCTGGCAAAAAAAATCAAGGAAGCTCTGGCTCGCACAAAGCCAAGCCAGGAAAAATACTTTGAAGCAAACCTTCGAGCATTCCACAATGATCTGGATACTCTGGACAGGGACATCCGGAAAATCCTAGCCAGAAGCGATACTCATCGTTTCATGGTGTTTCATCCCGCCTGGTCTTATTTTGCTGAGGACTATGGTCTGGAACAGGTTTCCATTGAAACCGGAGGCAAAGAACCCGGAGCCCGGTCATTGCAAAAGATAATTGAAAAGGGCAAAAAGCTTGGCATTAAGGTAATATTTGTACAGAAACAATTCAGTCTTTCCGTTGCTGAGAAAATCGCGAGAATGATGGGTGCCACCGTCCGTGAAATGGACCCTCTGGCGGAAGACTACTTGGCAAACATGCGGCGGACCGCTACGGCCATTTCTGGAGCGTCACAGTGAGTATGGATTCGGTAATTAAAATAAAGGACCTTCATTTCAGTTATGGCGGCCCAAAAATACTTGAAAATATCGAGCTTGATATCCATCGGAACGAATTTATCGGCATGGTCGGCCCGAACGGAAGCGGAAAAACCACCCTGCTAAAGATTATCATGGGGGTTTTGACTCCCGACAAAGGTTCCGTTAAAGTTCTTGGCACCCCCCCTTCCCATTCGGTTAAAGAAATTGGTTACATGCCGCAGTTGACACCGTTTTCCCGCGATTTCCCGATCAGTGTGGAAGAAGTGGTTTTGATGGGGCGTTTGGGTAAAACTTCGAGCATTGGTTTTTTTAACAAGGCTGATAAACGCGCGGCTGAAAAAGCCATGAACGATGTCGAAGTTCTGGATCTTCGCAAACGGGCTATCGGTTCTCTCTCCGGCGGACAACTGCAAAGGGTTCTGATCGCCCGAGCCCTCACCTGCGAACCACAAATTATGATTCTTGATGAGCCCACGGCTAATGTCGATATGAAGGTTGAAAAAGACATCTTCGACCTGCTCAAGCAATTGAACGAGAACGTTACCATCATCGTGGTGACTCACGACATCGGTTTTATTTCGCAATACATTGACCGGGTAGCCTGCATCAACCGCACCCTCATCTGCCATCCCACTTCAGAGTTGACCGGAGAAACAATTGAAAATATGTATGGCACCCATATGCATATGGTGCACCACCATCATGAGCACGAGGAAGGGAACAAATTGTGAGTAATTTTTTCGATGCAGTTTCTTCCCAGGCTTTTATGCAAAACGCTATTATCGGCGGCATTCTCGCCAGTGTGGCTTGTGGCGTTGTGGGCTCTTACGTTGTGGTAAAACGCATCGGTTATCTGGCTGGCGGCATCGCCCACTCGGTGCTGGGCGGAATGGGCATCGCCTATTACCTGGGCAGACCTCCCATTGAGGGCGCACTGGTCGCGGCCCTGGTTTTTGCAGTGATCCTCGGTTGGGTGAGTCTCAGAATGCAACAGCAGGAAGATACCGTCATCGGCGCATTGTGGGCAGGAGGCATGGCTGTTGGAATATTGTTCATCTCGCAGACTCCCGGTTACAACGTTGACCTGATGAGCTTTTTGTTCGGAAATATTTTGATGATCTCCTCCGATGACCTTTTCTGGATCGCCGGACTGGATGTCCTGATCCTACTCATCGTTTTTCTATTCTATAAACAATTTCTGGCGGTATCGTTCGATGAAGAGTTTGCCCGCCTGCGCGGCATTCCCGTTGAAAGATTTTATTTGCTCTTTCTCGTTCTCGTTGCCCTGACCGTCGTAATCTTGATTCAGATTGTCGGACTGATTCTGGTCATCGCCCTGTTAACACTTCCGGCGGCGGTATCCGGTCTTTATGTCCGCTCACTAAATCTGATGATGCTTTTAGCCACACTTCTGGGCGTGGCTTTCACCACAGGAGGTTTGGCAATATCGTATCAACCCGACCTGCCACCGGGTCCCACTATCATTCTGGTTGCCGGGGCCTTCTACCTATTGTCTTTGTTCATCACCCGATTCTGGAAAAAGGCCTGACATGAGTGACGGTTGTTGCGAAATAGAAGAGGAACTGGCGAAGGGCTCCAAACGGAGAATTCTTTGGCTGGTACTCGCTATCAATCTCGTTATGTTTTTTGTCGAAGGCATTGCCGGGTGGCTGGCTCAATCCAACGCATTAATGGCCGATGCTCTCGATATGCTGGGCGATGCCGCCATATACGGATTTTCCCTTTTCGTGATTCAACACGATCCGGTTTGGAGAACCCGCGCCGGAATTCTTAAGGCAGTCATCATGAGTGCTTTCGCACTTGGCATATTGGGTTCTGCTATTTATCGGGTTTATCACCAAACAGTACCGGACGCGTCAGCAATGGGTATTATCGGCGGACTGGCCCTGGCCACAAACCTGCTCTGCGCCTATTTGCTCCTGCGGTTCAAAGATGATGATGTCAATATGCGTTCGGCCTGGCTCTGTTCACGCAACGATGTGTTGGCTAACCTTGGGGTCATAGCCGCCGCAGGCGGTGTGGCATGGACAGGTTCGCACTGGCCCGACCTGGCAGTCGGAGTTGTCATCGCAGGACTGATCCTGCAATCCTCATTCGGCATTTTCAAAGATGCCCAAGTAGAACTTCAAGAAAACGGCACTGGGCGTGCGGCCCAATAAAAAACAATCCAGACATTACAAAGGGAAGTATTGAACTGATGCTCTATTCAGCCGAGATCACTCTTTTCCAGCCAAATGAAGCGATGCACACTGGCCCCACGCCAAGTGGTGGTTAGGCGAGAGTGAGGAGTCTTTCAGTCAAGGAATTGCGCTGGTGGTGAGCGAGGTAAAGCAAGCCATCGGACAGAGAATAATTATGCGGGAAGGTCGTCACCTCACGCCCTAGCTTTTCGATCAACTGCTGGTACAGTTCGTTGGTTTCTTCGGCATTCATTCCTATCGATGTTTCATAAGAATAACCCAGACTCAAATCATGCTCCGGCGGGGTATACAGTTTTGTGATGCCCCACTCCATGGGATTATTTTCTATTGGCGCACCTCGCTCCAGATCAAACTGGGAAAGGATGGCGGAAAAACCAGGGGAGTCCAGCAAGCGCTGGTTATTGAGTATAAAATTGATCGAGTCCATCACCTCTTCACGGGTTTCGGTCGGGAATCCGCAAATCAGGTAAAAATGCATAGCGATGCCCAACTTCATGCATTGTTCCGCCGTTTCATCAACCCAACTCAGCTCAACACCTTTTTTCATGGAATCCAAAACACGCTGGTTGTAGGACTCCAATCCAAAAATCAGTTTTCTGCAACCGGATTTATACAACAGTTCCATACGATCATCTCTTAGCAGGCTCTTCTCGAACTTGAGTTCGCCCGTCCACTGCACATCGACCTTCTCCTCGATAATCTTGGCGGCAAAGGTTCTGAGAAAATTGATGGGAAGTGCCTCATCGGTGAAGAAAAAATTATTGCAGTTATACTTTTTCTGCAACGTCTTAAAATCGTTCACCACATTCTCGGCGTAACGCACATGGAAAGTCATGTGATCGAAAGGGATGGAGCAGAATGCGCATTTCTCCCAGTAACACCCTCTGGAACCCATCACCGGCAAAACCCGTTCCGGGGAAAGATAAAGATCCAGCGGCAAACCATCAAAGTCCGGTGTCGGCAAGGCATTGAGTTCCTCTTTAGCAAAAGGTCGGTTCACTTTGACCTCGCCATCCTGCTTGTAAATCAGGTTGGGAACTTTACTGAGGTCGCCGTCTCCGCGAAGGTGTTCGACCAACTTGAGAAGCGGTGTCTCACCTTCATGCACAACGAAGCTATCGACAAAATTGAAGAGATGCGAACCTTTATTCTCCAAACGATCCACCAATTTGGTGAACACACTTCCCCCGATAGTAATATGGATTTCGGGCCGGTTCTGCTTGACCAGATAAGCCAGAGTCAGGCCGGAAATAATCTGCTCCACTGAGGTGATGGAGATGCCAAGAATGTCGATATCTTCTTCCAGGATTCCCGGTAGATACCATTGCTGATACAGGTCATAGAAAAAATTTTCTTCCGGGTGATTGAAAGAGTCGATCACCTCTTCGGACGAATACGGAGAAAACCGCATCTGACTGCCAATAACGGTTAACTGCGACGGATAATAGGGCGCGAGAATATTATCCAGCCAGACATCCATGATCTTGAGATTTTCCATGTACTGGTCAATCTCATAAAACTCCGGACTGCGTTGCGAGGCCACGGCAGAGTCGATCTGGTCTTTCAGGGCCATGACAATCTCTTCCGCTTCCTGAAGCTTGTTAAACTTTTCCGCCTCCATCTGCGTGAGCCGGGGCCGGGAGCGAAGTTCGTTCAGTTCCCGGATGATTCGTTCGTAGAGCGGTTTGGTTTTTTCCCAGGTGCACAGATCATTGAGCAGTTCAATCGCCAGATCGCGCTGAACCACATCGTGCACCCCATGCATATTGAGGAACGCTTTCAGACTGGGCAAACTCAGGTAAGGTTGCGAAGGATGCCAGGATGTCGGGAAAACCAGATAAATCATTTTAATAAACGTCCAATATTTCAATTAAGCCGAGATAATTCTCTGCTCACCACCCCTTCACAGGGGAGGCAACTGGGCAAAAACTTGATTGCGCCGAGACCATCGTTGCTAGCAGTAAAAAGCTATTGCCAGTTGGCCCAACGCCTAGTTGGGTTTGGGAGCCATGAATACCAGTATGGTCAGTTTGTCATTGGTGTGGTTCACTACACCGTGATCCTGACCTGACGGAGCCATAGTGATTTCGTTTTGCGAAAGCACCTTTTCTTCCGTACCAACTGTTACTTTACCCTGCCCTTCCAGCACATAATAAACCTTGTCCGAGCCCTCGTGAGAATGGACTTTCTGGAACTGACCGGGTTCGAGACAGTATATATCACAAAAGAAATGTTCCGTATCAAACAGGCTGACTTTTTTCATTTTTTCGGGATTGAACTCAACCGCATCCCGAACATTGACCACTTTCATTGTCATAGTGCAAGTTTCCGCTAATGGATTTATAGGATCTCTATTTGTTCGATAATTTCCACCAAGGGCCAAGAGGCTATCTTCCGATAGCGCACAAAAAACCCTAAAATTTCATAGAGTTAGAGATGGTAACATAGAAGCCGCATCCGACCAAAAAAAACAGGTTCAGTGGTTTTTATTCCGCCCTATTTAATTGACATCGCCATTACGATCCACTATTTTGGGGGATACTTCAAATCTGTGCTTTTCAGGCAGGACAGAGGGCACATCCGGATTTACAATTCAGAATCAAAAGAATAACGGGACGTAGCGCAGCCTGGTTAGCGCACTTGACTGGGGGTCAAGGGGTCGGAGGTTCAAATCCTCTCGTCCCGATCATATAGGACAAGGGTTTGCGGGTTTATCTCGCAAGCCCTTTTTCTATAAAGTCACCAATAAGTCACCACAAGGACAGCACTTGGACGTGCATTGGTAGGTTTCCTGGGGAATTATGAATTCATTCGGGGGCATCTAACTTCTCGCAAGTGCCAATAGCATTTATCCCAATATTTTATTAATCTTTGGGAACACACTCATAGGTACTCACACAACGTTGGGGGCAATCAGTTCTTTCAAGTTTAACGTTCATTCCCTTGGCTTCGCAGATTTCCTGTGCTTTCTTATAAGCCGGCGAAGAATCACCCGGGTGAAATTCAATCATAATATTTCTTCCTGACTCGTTGACTTTCATACCGCAGCCACCTATTACCAAGCAACCCAAGACTACCAGCCCAGTCATAGTAAATCCCTTGCCAATCATTCTCCCCCTATCCCCATACTAGGTATGTTTTTTCATTTATGCGTCTCCATCTTCATCCACTCCCTCGCCAGTTTTTGAGCTTCGGCTATTCAAGGCACATTACCATTAATGCTTGGTTCTGTGCAATCTCTGCCAGTTGTTCGGTGGATTTATCTTCTGTTCTTTTAGACTTCTTGGAAGGAAGTCCGCTGGACATAAGAAACTGTCTGACAGTAGAGGCTTTGATGCCAAAGTTCACATTCTCTGGAAGGGAGCCAATGGCTTTAGCCACCTTCAGTTTGTCCAGTTGGGAGATAACAACTCCTACAATGTTTCCACTACTGTCATAGATCGTGCCACCACTGTTACCAGGTTGCACTGCGGCATCCAGTTGCAACTGCCCTGAATCATCGCCAGCACCACGTGTGGAACTTACAACGCCCGTTGTGACTTTTATGCTGTTGCTGAAGAAATCACCAAACGGGTAACCCGCAACCAGCACCTTCTCACCAAGCCTAACATCTTCAGATCGCAACAAGCCCTTAGACGCAAGAGGGACAACTACAATGCTAAGTTTCTGGATAAGGGACTTACTTTCAGCAGATGCCATTTCTAGAGTCGACAGTTTTAAGAGGGCAAGGTCATTACTACTATCTGTATTGATAAGTTTTGCTGGAACTTGTTTGTTGGCGTTATCACCAATAGTTACCTTCTTGCAGTCCTTTACTACGTG